>NZ_MULI01000039.1 GCF_002939385.1 Streptomyces sp. MH60
GGACGGCGCCGCAAGCTGGGCACGCCGCCCGACCCGGCCACCACCCGCGCGGAACAGCCGGCCCGCCCGCACCCGCCCGCCGAACAGCCGCCCACCGGCCGGCCGACGCAGCAGTCCCAGCCGCAGACCCCGCCCCAGCAGGACCAGGCGTCCCTGGCCGGCGGTCAGGGACGGCTCGCGCCGGTCACCGAGGGCGCCGGACGGTCGTACGCCATAGGGGCACCGGACCGGAACGCCGCCGAGGGACCCGAGCCGCTGGACGGTCCCGGCGGGGCCGTCGAGGTGGCCGATCCGCCGCGTCCGCAGCCGATGGACGACGAGCTGCCGCCGGAGCCGCTGGACAACCCGCGCCGGCTGCTGGTGTGGCCCGCGCCGGACGTCTCCACACAGCAGGCGCTCAGCGACCGCGGCTACCGGCCGGTGATCGTGCACTCGCGCGAGGAGGTCGACGCGCAGATCGCGGCGTTCCCGGCCGCGCTGTTCGTGGACCCGCTGACCGGGCCGATCACGCGCACGGCGCTCCAGTCGCTGCGGCAGGCGGCGGTGGCGGCCGAGGTACCGGTGCTGGTCACGGCCGGACTCGGACAGGCCTCGCGGGATGCCGCGTACGGCGCCGATCCCGCCGTCCTGCTGAAGGCGCTCGCGCCCCGGGACAGCGAGCAGCACCCGCCGCGCGTACTGCTGATCGAGGAGCACGCGGAGATCGCGCTGGCGCTGACCTCGACGCTGGAGCGGCGAGGGATGCAGGTGGCGCGGGCGGCGAGCGACGCCGACGCGGTGACGCTGGCCGGGCAGTTCCGGCCGAACCTGGTCGTGATGGACCTGATGCGGGTGCAGCGGCGCCAGGAGGGGGCCGCCGGGATCGTCGACTGGCTGCGCGCCAACGGGCAGCTCAACCGCACCCCGCTGGTCGTCTACACCGCCGCCGTCGACCAGGACGACCTGCCCCGGCTGGCCTCGGGCGAGACGGTGCTGTTCCTGGCGGAGCGTTCCACCAGCGGTGAGGTGCAGTCCCGGATCGTCGAGCTGCTCTCGCGGATCGGGACCAACTGACCTGACTCAGGGGATCGGGACCGGCTGAGGGCGCCCCTCCGAGGGCGCCCCTGCGGGTCAGCGGTCGACGATCCGCCGGGCCGCCTGCTTGATCGAGTCGCGCAGGCGGTCGGCGTCGTCGTCACCGCCGCCGATCAGGATGCGTTTCATCTGCGGCACGACGACCGCCCAGTTCGCCATCGCCACCAGCAGGAACAGGAGGTCGGGCGCCGGGATGGCGTCGGTGACCACACCGCGCTCCTGGCCGTCCCGCAGGGTGGCGACCTTGCGGGCGTAGTGCGCCTGGCGTTCCGCCTCGTGGGGCAGCTCGGCGGTGCCGTACTCCATGCCCTCCCAGAAGAGCAGGCGCAGCAGCTCGGGGTGGGCGGCGTGGTAGTCCAGCAGGCGGTCGATCCAGCCCTCGACGTCGTCCGGGTCGACGGGGACGGAGATCGCGAGGTCGAGCATCTTCTTCTCGAGGACGGACGCGAACAGCTCGCCCTTGTTGCCGTAGTAGGCGTAGATCAGCTGCTTGTTGGCCTTGGCCTCGGCCGCGATGCGGTCGATGCGGGCGCCGGCGATGCCGTGGCGGGCGAACTCCGCCACCGCCGCCTCGAAGATCCGGGCCTTGGTGGCCTCGGGGTCCCTTGCTGCCATGGGGCCAGGGTAGCGGGCCGGCCGCGGTAACCAACTATTTGGTTGACAGGCTTCGGGAATGCGGGCCAAAATCCCGGAGTTAGTTCCAACCAACCAGTTAGTTGCTACTTAGCGCGCACTCGAAGGACTCGCTCCGCTCATGCCGTCACCGCTGTCATCACCGTCACCGCTGTCATCGCCGTCATCACCGCCCGCTTCCGCGATCCAGCGGGCCGGGCTCGAAACCGGTCCCGTGCGTCGGCCCAGGGAGGTGACCTCCGGGGCCGGTCCGTCCGGCGCCGCCGCCCGCCTCTTCCTCCCCCTGATCGCCCTGTGCACCGCCGTCACGGCCGCCAACATCTACCTCGCGGCGCCGCTGCTCCCCCTCATCGCCCACGACATGGGCTCCACGCCGTCGGGGGTCGCCTGGCTCGCCTCGGTCGCGCAGCTGGGGTACGCGGCCGGCCTGCTCTTCTTCGCCCCGCTCGGGGACAGCGTGAACCGGCGCCGACTGGTCGCCGTCCTCTCGCTGGTCGCCACGGCGGCCCTGCTCGCCGCCGCCGTGTCCGCCGGGACCGGCGCGCTCGCGGGCGCCGTCCTGGTCGCCTCGGCCGCGACCGTCGTACCGCAGCTGCTCGTCCCACTGGTCGCCGAGCGCGCCCCCGCCGACCGCCGGGCCCGGCACGTCGCCGCCGTCATCGCGGGCCTGTTCACCGGCGTCGTGGCGGCCCGGGTGGCCGGCGGTCTCGCCGGGCAGGCCTTCGGCTGGCGCGCGGTGTTCGTGGGCGCCGCCGTCCTGACCGCCGTACTGGGGCTGGCGACCGCGTACATCCTGCCCGTGGAGCGCCGGCCGCGCCGGGGTCCGCTGTTCGCGGGGCTCGTCGCGATACCCGGCGTGGTGCGCCGCTCACCCGACCTGTGGCGGGCGTGCGTGCGGCAGGCGGGGATGTACGGCGCCTGGAGCGCCCTGTGGACCTCGCTCGCGCTGCTGCTCGCGGGGGACGAGGGGTACGGCCTGACCACCGCCGCGGCCGGGCTGTTCGGCCTGTTCGGGCTGGCGGCGAGCGTGGTCGCGCCGCTCGCCGGGGGCCTGGTCGACCGGTTCGGCGCCGCCAAGGTCGTACGGTCCGCGTACGCGCTGGCCGCCCTGTCGGTGCCGCTGTTCTGGCTGGGCGGACAGGCGATGGCGGCCCTGTGCGCGGCCGCCGTCCTGGTGCACGCCGCCCTGGTCGCCTCGCACGTCGCCAACCAGACCCTCGCCCTGACCACCACCTCGGCCCCGGCCACCGCCAACACGGCGTACGTCGTCGCCGGCTTCGCGGGCGGCGCGCTGGCCTCCGCCCTCGCGGGACCCGCGTTCGCCCACTGGGGCTGGGGCGGCGTGTGCGCGGTGGCGGGGGCCTGGCTGGTGCTGGGGTGGACGGCCACGGCCGTGCGCCCGGCGCGGTGAGGACGGCCCGGGCCGCACGCCCCCGCGCGATGAGCACGGCCAGGGCCGCACGCCTCGCGCGGTGAGGACGGAAGGGGCGCCGGGCGGGAGGCCGTGGGGCCTACCGCCCGGCGTCATCGTGCACGCGTCGGTCAGAGGCGGGTGACGTCGAGACCGCCGTCGGCGTACTGCCGGCGCAGCACCTTCTTGTCGAACTTGCCGACGCTGGTCTTCGGCACCGTCTCGATGACCGTCCAGCGTTCCGGGAGCTGCCACTTGGCGATCTTGCCGTCCTCGGCGAGGAAGGTGCGCAGGGCGGTGAAGTCGACGTCGGCCCCCTCTTTGAGGACGACGGTGGCCAGCGGCCGCTCGCCCCACTTGTCGTCCGGTACGGCGACCACGGCGGCCTCGGTGACGTCCGGGTGGGCCATCAGCGCGTTCTCCAGCTCCACGGAGGAGATCCACTCGCCGCCGGACTTGATGACGTCCTTGGCCCGGTCGGTGAGGGTGAGGAACCCGTCCGGGGAGATGGTGCCGACGTCGCCCGTCTTCAGCCAGCCGTCCTCGCTGAACTTGTCGTCGGGACGCAGCGGGTCCGCGCCGGGGCCGTTGTAGTAGGCGCCGGCGATCCAGTTGCCGCGCACCTCCAGCTCACCGGCGGACTCGCCGTCCCAGGGCAGGCGCTCGCCGCCGGGACCGGTGAGGCGGGCCTCGACGCCGGCCGGGAAACGGCCCTGGGTGAGGCGGTACGCGAACTCCTCCGGCGTCCCCACCACGTGGGCCGGCGGCCGGGCGACCGTGCCGAGCGGCGAGGTCTCCGTCATGCCCCAGGCGTGGCAGACCCGCATGCCGAGCGCGTCGAACGCCTCCATCAGCGACGGGGGACAGGCCGAGCCGCCGATGGTGACCTGGGTGAGGGAGGAGACGTCGCGGGGCTTGGCCGTCAGCTCGGCGAGCAGGCCCTGCCAGATGGTGGGGACGGCGGCGGCGTGCGTGGGCCGCTCGCCCTCGATCATCGCGGCGAGGGGCGCGGGCTGCAGGAAGCGGTCCGGCATCAGCATGTTCACGCCGGTCATGAAGGTGGCGTGCGGCAGTCCCCAGGCGTTGACGTGGAACTGCGGGACCACCACCAGCGAGGTGTCCTGGTCGGTCAGGCCCATCGACTGCGCCATGTTGACCTGCATGGAGTGCAGGTAGATGGAGCGGTGGCTGTAGACCACGCCCTTGGGGTCGCCGGTGGTGCCGGAGGTGTAGCACATGGCCGCCGCGGCGCGCTCGTCCAGCTCGGGCCAGTCGTACGTGGTGGGCTTGCCGGCGATCAGGTCCTCGTACTCGTGCACCTGGACCGCGGCCCCGTCCAGCAGGGAGCGGTCGCCCGGCCCGCTGACGACGACGTGCTCGACCGGCTTGAGGTGCGGCAGCAGCGGGGCGAGCAGCGGCAGCAGCGATCCGTTGGCGATCACGACCCGGTCGGCGGCGTGGTTCACGATCCAGGCCAGCTGCTTGGGCGGGAGGCGGAGATTGAGGGTGTGGAGGATCGCGCCCATGGAGGGGATCGCGAAGTACGCCTCGACGTGCTCGGCGTTGTTCCACATGAGGGTCGCCACGCGTTCGTCGTCGCCGACGGCGAGGTCCTCGCGCAGGGCGTGCGCCAGCTGGGCGGCGCGGGCGCCGATCTCGGCGAAGGAGCGGCGGTGCGGCTCGTCCTCACCAGTCCAGGTGGTCACCTGCGAGCTGCCGTGGATGGCCGACCCGTGGGCCAGGATCCTCGAAATCAGCAGCGGTACGTCCTGCATCGTGCTCAGCACGGTGTCCTCCCGGGGCGACATTGCCTACGCGGCGGCAAGGGTTGCGCTGATTCTGCGCACATACCGCGCGGTATGTCACTAGTCCCGGGTGATCGATCAGTGGGCGGGTCCGCGTGCACGATCCCACCGGGGGTGCACAGACCGGTTCAGGACCGCACAAACCCCAGCTCAGGGTCCTCCCGGAGCTTGCCGAGGGCCCGGGAGACCGCCGACTTCACGGTGCCCACGGAGACGCCCAGCACTTCCGCCGTCCGGGCCTCGCTGAGGTCCTCGTAGTACCTGAGGACGACCATCGCGCGCTGCCGTGCGGGCAGCTTCATGATCGCCCGCCACATCGCGTCGTGCAGGGCCTGCCGCTCCGCCGGGTCGTCGCCGCCGGGCACGGGCTCCGGCTCGGGCAGCTCGTCGCAGGCGAACTCGTCGACCTTGCGCTTGCGCCACTGCGAGGTCCGGGTGTTCAGCAGCGCCCGGCGCACATAGCCGTCCAGGGCGCGGTGGTCCTCGATGCGCTCCCAGGCCACGTACGTCTTGGCGAGCGCGGTCTGCAGCAGGTCCTCCGCGTCGCTCGGGTTGGCGGTGAGCGACCGGGCGGTACGCAGCAGCACCGGCTGGCGGGCCTTCACGTACGAGGAGAACGACGGGTAGGGGAAGGTCTGCGCCCTGGCCGTGGCCGCGGCCGGTGCCGTGGCCGGCGCCAGGGCGGTGGCGGCGTTCGAAGCGCTGGTGCAGACGGGTGTGGTCATGGCTCAACGCTATGAGCGAGGGGATGCCCGGCGGATCGGCCGCAGGTCCCGAAGCAGAGTCCGCCTCAGGTTGTAGGGGTGGTGTTGGCCCCACCTCCTGTAGGTGGAGTGGGGGAGGAGGGGTACTGCGGGTTGACCCCTGGGGGTCCGGCGCGGAAGGAGCACCCGCGCGGACGGCTCCGGTCGATCGGGGGGCGCGAAAACGCCCGGGCGACGGTGCCGAAGCACCGCCGCCCGGACGCACTGCGACCCCATGAAGCACACCCGCACAAGAAACCGGGGCCGGCGCGTCAGCGCACCCGCGCCGGCCCCTCAGCTCACCACCACAGCGGGGAGAAGCTGACGGCCACGTTCTCGTTGCCCTGGTTGATCGCGGTGAAGGCGGAGCCGTCGACCTGCGCGGTGTTGCTCTGGTTCGAGGCCCCGGAGCCGACCGCCTGCTGCTGCGTGGTGGACGAGTTGCCGTTGTTGTTCCCGCCGACACCGCTGCCGAGGATGCCGGCGTTGGCACTGGCGGCGGTCGCGTTCGATCCGTCGTCCGCGAAGGCCCCGTTGTCCGCCGTCGCGATCCCGCCGAAGAGAGCGGCGGCGAGCGGAAGGGCGGCGACGGCGGCGACGACACGGGCGGTACGGATGCTTGCCATGTTGTTCCTCCAGAACAAGTGCGCACCGGCTTCCAGCCGACAACGCGAGAAGTACGAGAACTAGGGCTTGTGCCAAGGCAGTTGGCCGACCGCCTCGACGCTGTGCACGACGTCGCGTGATCAGAGTTGCCCATCGAATCCCCGGCGAACCACCCCGGAAGCCCTGATTCGCCCTCAAGCGTGAGGACAAGTCGATAAACCCCTTTGCTTCCCTTCCGTCTCACGACGGGACAGCACGGACGACTCCGCCTCAAGCCCCACAAGAGGTGAAGCGTTCCGCCACTTCCTCTCCCCGCCCTCACCTCCCCGGCGTGTCGCACCCTCTCCTCTTCCCTTTGTCGAACATACGTACGAACATAGACCCATGGCCACCACCGACCGGCAGGCCACGACGCTGGCCCTCGCACACGCCCTGTCAGCCGCGGAACGCGGGCTGGCCGTCATCCCGCTGTCCCGGACGAAGCTCCCGGCGCTGCGCTCCCCCCACCGCGACGCCCCGGCGCCGGAGCCGCTCACCTGCCGCGGCGAGTGCGGACGCTTCGGCCACGGCGTCCACGACGCCTCCACCGACCCGGCCCGCGTCCGCGCGCTGTTCGCCGCCGCGCCCTGGGCCACGGGCTACGGCATCGCCTGCGGCCTGCCGCCGCACCACCTGATCGGCGTCGACCTGGACACGAAATCGGACAACTCGGAGACGGACTCCTCGACCGCCCTGCGCGAACTGGCCCTGCGCCACCTCTTCACGATCCCGCCCACGGTCGTCGTCCTGACCCCCAGCGGCGGCCGCCACCTCTGGCTGACCGGCCCGCCCGACCACGTCGTCCCCAACTCGGCCGGCCGCCTCGCCCCCGGCATCGACATCCGCGGCGCCGGCGGCTACCTGGTCGGCCCCGGCTCCCGCACCCGCCACGGCGCCTACACGACCGCGCCCGGCACAGCCCACCTGGCCCCCGCGCCCTGCCCGCCCTCCCTCCTGCGCCTGCTGCTCCCGCCCCCGGTGCGGCATACCGGGGGCGGGACGACGGGCGGCGACGGCCGGGGCCTGGTCCAGTTCGTCCTCGCCGCGCACCGGGGCCAGCGCAACACCCGCCTCTTCTGGGCGGCCTGCCGCGCCTACGAGAACGGCATCGGCGCGGCCCTGCTGGCCCCGCTGCTGGAAGCCGCCCGCACCACCGGCCTGACCGAACGCGAGGCCCGCGCGACCCTCGCCTCGGCGGCCCGCATGACGGGCCACCGCCCCTGACGAACGCCGAGCCGCCCCTGCCTCCGCCTCCCCCGGCCACCTGGGCGCCCGTCCCACCCGGCACGCAACCGAAAGACGCCGATGCACGACCGCCCCAGAGTGCCGAACCTGTCGCTGACCCGGATCGCCCTGTCCTGCGGCCGCAGCGTCGACCTGACCGACCTGCGCCTCAGCCCGACCTACGGCGACATGCCGCACGGCTACCCGTGCCGCCCCGCCAACGACCTGCGCATCCGGGCCCTCCTGCACACCGCCGCCCAGATGTCCCCCACCGTGCCGGTCCACCTGATCCCGCCGCCGCGCGCGTACCCGGACCAGTACGCGGGCGCCTTCGGCCCCGTCGAGACACTCCCACGCGTCGCCTGCGTCGGCCGCTTCTCCTCGACCCCCCTGACCCCGGCCGCCGACCCGGTCGCCTACCGCTCCGGCCTCACCGTCATCTGGTTCCAGCCGACGCCCCGAATCCCGGCCCCGAACGACCCGGACCCCACCCTGCGGGACATCGACTGGCCGTCCCTGGCCCGGGGCTACGAACTGGAGGACCCGCCGTACGGGCCTTGAACCCCGGCCGTTCGCCGCCACACGAACGGAGACGCAGCCGGTTTCGTACGTCACCTTCCGGAGCGATGGCAGAGCATGTATCGGAGGTAGTAACTCTGTCAGCGTCTGGCCCGCCGTGTGAGACTGGCCCGATGCGGTGGGGGGCTTGGGGACGCGGGAGGGGAGTGCCGCTTGTCATTGCGGCGGGGTGCCTCGGAGTGGCGTTCGTGGGCGGCGGTTCGCTGGTCGCCGAGGTCACCGATGCCCGGCGGATTGATGCCTCCCCGGTGCAAGCCAACGGAGTCATCGACAGGGTCGTACACGTCAAAGGCGGGACCAATTTCCGAGTGTCCTACCGAATTGACGGTCAACGCTTTGCCACAGAAGACCTGCCCGTAGGCCAGGGAACTGCCCCCACGGAACCCACGCTTGGCACCACAGTGTGCGTCGAAGCCGCCGCCGCGGCCCCGAAGACCGTACGGCTGTGTGGCCAGAAGTATCCGAGCGGCGACGACGTGATTCCAGCAAAGGGGCTGCTGGCCTTGGCCGGCGTTGCGGGAACCGTGATGGCCGCCGGTTGGATCGTGGTGACCGGGCGGCAACAGAAGCGCGACAGCCGCCGGGCGGGCAGCGCGTACGGCGCCGGCCCCCGACCGTAACGCCTGGTCAGGGGCCGTCAAACACCGCGGTGGGTGTGGGATTTGAACCCACGGTGACTTGCGCCACGACGGTTTTCAAGAGCGTCAAGCATGCAGTGTGTGCGTCCTGGTCAGGGACGGTTTCGACTCTCGCGAGGGTGCAACTGGCCCACACATGGCCCATGGGCGCAGGAGGAGCCAGCTGCCGTCTCCCTCAAGCGCGCCAACAGAGCGCACGCTTTCGTACGGTTCCCACGGCCGTCCAGGAGCGTTCATTGGGGCCACTGAACCGGTCGCAGGGATGCGCGTACGCCAATGAACAGTGATCGCCGGGTGGCAGTAGCCAAAACCAGTTCAACACAGGGTCGACATTTGCTACAGGAGCGAGCGCCACGTAGCTCCCGGGCCCGCTCGTTTAATGACACTCCCACAGACCCTTCAGGGAGGTGAATTTACAGCATCGCTTCTATGCGCTTGTGATAAAATGCCACCCATTTACCCGAATAGTCAATGGAGTGCATCACTAGTCGACCGATAGAAACTTCAAACCCTTGCATCGCTACAGGGTTTTCACCAAAATGGCATTTTAGCTTCCATGCCAGAAAATTAGGTATCCACTTCCCCTTAAGTGTGCGCCTCGCGTCTCCCGTCGCATATGCGGAGGATATTTTAACGGCAACCTTCGCTTCAACTTTGGACGTCTCAGAGGGTGGGAGCTTGCTCCTACGCCTCACTCTAGCCCGCGCAGCAGCAGCGAGGGCAGGGTCAACGATTCCATATTTGTCCGGGTTAATACTCGACTCTCTTCCGAAACCTACGTCACATCGGGCGTCGAGCGCCTTTGCAAGGCAGCACAGTTCAACCCACTCCCTCCATAGGACAGCGAGCTCCAGTCTCCAGTCACCCAAGTAGCCTAGAGCTTTTCTTGCAGTCCATCTGTCCAAAGAGAGGGAACTCATCATCACTTCTTCCGAGATCCCATGAGCGAATATATCGGCTTCCACATCACTATTCTGGGTGT
The DNA here is from genome assembly GCF_002939385.1 of Streptomyces sp. MH60. Taxonomy (GTDB): domain Bacteria; phylum Actinomycetota; class Actinomycetes; order Streptomycetales; family Streptomycetaceae; genus Streptomyces. The sequence goes on from NZ_MULI01000039.1 coordinate 9,735, forward strand.
AAAGAATGTGAGGGTTGCGTCGCCCCCCTCCGGAGATTTGCTCATTATCTCTATCTAGGCAGAAGAATAGAAGTCGATCCCCCAACGGTGAGCTCAGCTGCAGCGATCTCCCCCTCTTGCAATGATCGAAGAATGACAACACCGCCGGTTTGCCACCAGCAGATTTCCCAGTCACCTCATCGCGAATTTGCTCAACTAGCCACACTTGATATCCAGCGTCTTTGATCTTCTTGCTGGATTCGCATATTCTCGAATAGTGAGCCCTATCGTAGTCTCGACCTTCGACGATCAGGAAGACCTTATCTCTCGACATAGCCGCTCTGCGCAGGAAAGAGGACCGAGGACGAGTGATCTTTTTTGTTCCTGTCACAGCGGAAAAATCCTGTCCTCAGAGAGATCCGCCATAACGTCTGGCGAGTGCGTAGCCATGACTAGTTGTGCCTTCGGGTTCACGACCTGCATAGCTTCAATCAGCCTGTGCTGCCAATCAACATGCAGCGACAACTCAGGCTCATCAACCAACAATGTTGATTCCTCAGCGGCCAAACATTCAAGAAGCAACCGAAGGAGCTGTTTTTCGCCGCCGGAAAGGGACTCGATTGAAATTTCCTCGCCGTTTGACGTAATCTCCAACTGTCCTCGATTGAAAGTCAACTCCTTATCACCCCCATACATTTCGTTGACTAGCCGCTGAATCTTGAGCTGTGGTTCAAGTGCCGCTTCGATCTCTTGTTGAACTTCACTAATTTCAGACACTACCGTACGCAGCAGTGGATCGCGCTCATAGTTCTTTGCGAAGGACCCGTAAGTTCCAAGTTTTAGATGCCTGCGCAATCGTTGGTCCGCGAAGAAATCACGTACAACTTCGTATGCCTGTTTACTGTCCATACTCGGCACTCCTTCCTTTAGGAGTTTTTCGCTTCCGCCGAGGACAGACGACAATGTCAGCGCAAGCCCTTTTTCTTGCACATCCCTAATCTCGGTCAGGGACTTGGTATTGTAATTCTGCCAGATATTCTTGATCTCTTGCGCAAACAATTCATCCAGGGTTTCCTCATCGAGGGCGGAGTGGCCAAAATCCGACCTCTGCGAGTACACGTTCCGTCTCCTCGACTCATTGATCCGGTTGATTGATAGATACGTATGCTGGAATCTCGATTCCAGCGCATCTTCGGGCAGACTTTCTTTTTTTGTGGTCGTTTCCCAATTGAATACCCGAGACTCCACTAGCACATTCTGCGCCACTTCATATTTTCTGTGGATTCCTGCGGCAGCCTCATGGACGGATTTTTTGGTGATCTTCCTTGTAAAATCAGTCTTGAAGGTATCGCTGTAAAATGTGACCGTGGCCGACCTAAACGGCACCCGAGTAAGGGTGCTAGCGTTATTCTCGAGGGCGCTGTGTAGAATTTTGAGAAGTGACGTCTTGCCGGAACCGTTGAATCCCCAGAAGATGTTGGTGTCTCGATTGATTGATCGCCTAACAGTCCCTTTCCTGCCGGCCAAACCATTTACTGAGAAGGACTTGATGTAAGTCACTTGAAGCCTTATCCGTCAGAGGGCCACTGAAACGGTTGTGCTGATTCTTTCGCGTGGCGACAGGAGGGACAGTATCTAACGCTAACGGCTACTGGTCTACTCACTGTCGAAAGTTGGGTCGTGGCGTTTCGCGTGCGCGTCGACGCATCGGTTGAGCGGGGGCTCCTTGAGAGTGAGTGATCATGGGACCGCTCGCTAGATCACAGCGCCAGAGCCGTGATCTTCGAGGCTCGCGCCAAAGTGGACCTAACTGCACTAGCTACGACAAACCTCTTCTCTCATGCCGGATGGCTCTCGAGTGGTGCCGCCTGCGCCGGTTCGCCCGCAGGGTGGTAAGCAACGTCTTGCGTTACACGGTCGAAGAAGAGGGTCTGCTCAGCGCTAATCCGCTGCCCCGAGTGGACTGGACGCCGCCTGATAGTGACGACGAGATCGGTTTCCGGTACGTCCCTGGCCCGGATGTCGCGCGAGCCCTGCTTGAGGCCGTTCGGGACTTGGAACCGCGCGGTGCCCACCTTCATGCGTTCTGCGGGTGCCTCTACTACGCAGCCATGCGCCCCGGGGAGATCGTTGCGCTTAAGGAGTCGGACTGCACGTTGCCGCCGAACACTCCCGACTCGGTCAAGGAATGGGGCGAGCTGCTGCTTGGGGAGAGCCGCCCGGAGGTAGGCGGTGGCTGGACCGATGACGGCACGTCATACGAGAAGCGCGGCCTGAAGCGACGTAGGAGCGGGGCAACACGCACGGTTCCGATCCCGCCCGTTCTCGTGCATCTACTTCGGGAGCACATCGCCCGGTACGGCACGGCCGATGATGGCCGGTTGTTCAGAGCAGCGCGGGGAGGACGAGTGGACCCTACCGAGTACTGCGCCATGTGGGAGAAGGCGCGGAAAGCGGTGCTCAGCCCCAAAGAGGTGAAGTCCGAGCTTGCGGCAGTGCCGTACTCCCTGCGGCATGCAGGCGTCTCACTGTGGATCAAATCAGGAGTGGACCCCGCAGAGGTCGCCGCACGCGCCGGCCACAGCATCGCCGTGCTGTACCGCTTCTACGCGAAGATCCTCAAGGGCGGGCAGCAGCATTCCAACAGCCTCATCGCCCGCGCTCTCGACGGCGAGGAGCGGCCCTGATCCTGGCCCACAGATGGCCCATACGTACTGGTCAACCCTGGGATATGGGCGAGCCAGGGTGAGACAAGGTCATGCGGAAGGGGTGCCGCCCCGGAGAGCTGCACCCCTTCTGACCTGCTAGGTCTCTGACCTGCCTGCGGTGGGTGTGGGATTTGAACCCACGGTGGCTTGCGCCACGACGGTTTTCAAGACCGTTCCCTTAGGCCGCTCGGGCAACCCACCTCCGCACCGTCCCGCCTGGGGCGGAGCGGGTACAGCCTACCGGCAGCGTCCGCCGTGCGGGCTCACGTGTGGTGTGGGGGGCGGGCCGCCTGCCAGGCCGCCTCGATCATCGGGAAGATCTCGTCGAGGGCGGCCTCGGGGTCGGGGGCCTCGCGGGACAGTGAGTAGGCGTCGATCACGAACCGCGCGAGGGTGCGGGCGGCGGTTTCGCTCCGGGTCAGGGTGGGGTCGGCGGCGATGACCCTGGCCAGTGCTTCCGCGTGGCGCAGGCGTACCGACTCGTCGTACTTCCGCAGGGCGGGGGACGCGTCGATCATGCGCCAGATCGGGGCGGCGCTGTCCGCGGTGCAGTGCCGGACCAGGGCCAGGACCTCGCGGCGCAGCGCGGGGATCAGTGGCTCGTCCGGTGCCCGGTCGGTGACCGCGCGCGTGAGGCGGTGCTCGAAGTCCTCGTCCTGCTCGAAGACCAGGGCCTCCTTCGAGGCGAAGTGGGAGAAGAGCGTGGTGACGGCCACGTCGGCCTCGGCGGCCACGTCACGGATGCCCACCGCGTCGTACCCGCGTTCCAGGAAGAGCCGCAGCGCGGTGTCGGCGATCTTCTGACGGGTCGCGGCCTTCTTGCGCTCGCGGCGGCCCGACTGTTGCACGGTCATGCCCGGCAGGCTAGCAGGTACGAAACAATAACTGTTATGAAACGCTATCCGTTAGTGCTACGGTCGGCCGCATGAAGAAAGTGAGCTTCGAGGAATTCGGCGGTCCGGACGTTCTGCGCCTGGTCGACGCCGAGGAGCCCCACGCGGGGCCCGGTCGCATACGCGTCGCCGTGCGGGCGGCGGGAGTGAATCCCGTCGACTGGCGGGTCAGGGAGGGGCAGGTGCTGGGGGCGCATCCGGTCGAACTGCCCGCCGGGGTCGGGCTGGACGCCGCCGGGGTGGTGGACGAGGTCGGCGAGGGGGTCACCGGGGTCGAGGTCGGGGACCGGGTATTCGGCGAGGGCGCCGACACCTACGCCGAGTTCGCCGTGCTCGGGGCCTGGGCGCGGATGCCGGAGGGGCTGACCTTCGAAGAGGCGGCCGGGTATCCCTCCGTGGTGGAGACCGCGTTGCGCGTCATCCGCGAGGTCGGCGTACGGCCCGGGCAGACGCTGCTGGTCAGCGGCGCGTCGGGGGGAGTCGGGTCGGCGGTGCTGCAGATCGCCCGCGAGCGCGGCATCAGGGTGATCGGTACGGCCGGTGCCGCCAACCAGGAGTACCTGCGCGGCCTCGGTGCCGTCGCCACGACGTACGGCGAGGGCTGGGTCGAGCGGGTGCGGGGGCTCGGCGACGTCGACGCGGCTCTCGATCTGGCCGGTTCGGGTGTGATCCCCGAGTTGGTCGAGCTGACCGGGAGTCCGGAGAGGGTCGTCACCATCGCCGATCTCGGGGCGCCCGAGTTCGGTGTCCGGTTCTCCGGCGTGGCCGGGAGCGTGCCGGCGGCGCTCGCCGAGGCCGTCGACCTGATCTCGCGGGGGAAGCTCCACATCCCGGTCGAGAAGTCGTACTCGCTCGCCGAGGCCGCGGCCGCGCACCGCGACAGTCAAGCCGGTCACACACGCGGGCGCCGGGTCATCGTCGTCTGAACCGGGTCCCCACCTCCTGACGCACTTCGCCACCGGGGCCGGCCCCGGTGGCGAAGTGGGTTGAACGTGAGGGGTGGAGAACGCCGGTCAGTCGTCGCCGAGCTTCGAGCCCAGGGTGACCTCGGTCGTGTGCTGCTTGCCGCCGCGCTCGTAGGTGACGGTGACCCCGTCGCCGGGCTTGTGGGTCCAGATCTCGCCGATCAGGGTCGGACCGCTGTCGATCACCCGGTCGTCGAGCTTGGTGATGACGTCACCGGGCTTGAGGCCCGCGTCGTCGGCGGGGCCGCCCTTCTCGACCGGGTCGGAGCCGCCCACGCCCTGCTCGGTGAGCTTGGCGCCGTTCGTCGTCTCCTCCAGGGAGACGGAGGCACCGATCTTCGCGTACACCGGCTTGCCGGTCTTGATCAGCTGCTGGGCGACGAACTTCGCCTGGTTGACCGGGATCGCGAAGCCCAGGCCGATGGAGCCGGCCTGGCCGGTGCCGAAGCCGCCGTTGCCGGTCGACTGGATCGCGGAGTTGATGCCGATGACGTTGCCCTGCGCGTCGAGCAGCGGGCCGCCGGAGTTGCCCGGGTTGATCGACGCGTCGGTCTGCAGGGCGCTCATGTAGGACGCCTTGCTGTCGGCGCTGCCGTCGCTGGAGGCCACGGGGCGGTTCTTGGCGCTGATGATGCCCGTGGTCACCGTGTTGGACAGACCGAAGGGGGCGCCGATGGCGATCGTCGAGTCGCCGACGGCGACCTTGTCGGAGTCGCCGAGGGAGAGCGGCTTCAGGTCCGAGGGGGCGTTCTCGAGCTTGATGACCGCGACGTCGTAGCCCTGGGCGTGGCCGACCACCTCGGCGTCGTACTTCTTGCCGTTGGGGAAGGTCGCGCTGAGCTTGCCGCCGTCGACCGCCTCCGCCACCACGTGGTTGTTGGTGACGATGTGGCCTTCCTTGTCGAAGACGAACCCGGTGCCGGTGCCGCCCTCGCCGTTGCTTCCCTCGGCCTGGATGGTGACCGTGCTCGGCAGCGCCTTGGCGGCCACGCCGGCGACGGTGCCCGCTTCGCGCTTGACGGAGCCGCCGGTGTCGGAGGCGGAGACCGTGGTGGAACCGCCGTCGTCGTTGTTCCTGGCCAGGGTGTAGCCGAGACCGCCGCCCAGACCGCCCGCGACCAGCGCGGCGATCAGCACACCGGCGAGCACACCGCCACGTCCGCGGCCCGGCTTCGGCGCGGGCTGCTGGTACGAGGCGCCCCAGCCGCCCGCTCCGCCGCCCGACCCGTCACCGGGGCCCTCGCCGAAACCGCTGCCGTAGCCGTTGTGGCCGCCTCCGCCGTACGTCGGAGTCTGGGCGCCCGGGGGGCCCGGAGTGCCCGGCGGCGGGGGCGGGGGCCACGAAGCGTCGGGAGCGGTGGATCCCTGCGGGACCTCGCCGCCCTGGGGTGCCTGATGCCCCTGAGGCTGGGGAGCCTGGTGCCCCTGGGGCGCCTGGTGGTCCTGCGGCGACGCGCCCTGAGGCACCGGGTGACCCTGCGCCGCGGTCGGGGCCTCGGCGGGGGGAGCCGCCGGGGCGTCGGGGGCGGTGGCGGGCGCCTGGTGCGGGGCGGGCGGTGCGGGAGGCTGGGCGGAGGCAGCGGGAGCATCCACCGGCACGGGAGGTGCGGACGGGGCCGGGGGTACCGCGGTGCCCTCGTTCTCGGTGCTCACAGCTTCTCTCCTCGTTCCACGGCTGGTTGTCGCTCACCCTGGTCGCGCTCAGCCACGCTCACGCGCTGCTCCACGGTCCGGCGCGATGCGGATGTGCTGGTGCTTTTGTATGCCATCAGCTTTTCCCACGGGCCGTCAGAGCACCATAAGCGGTAGCTGTGGGTCCCCGACCGTCCTTTATATAGGTCATCCAAGACTAAACGGACGCGTTGCCGTTTCAGCCGATGGCACGTCTACCCGCCCGCGGTGGCACCATGACGCGGTGACTCACGCACGACAGCACCGGATTCAGGTCGTCGCCCACCGTGGCGCCTCCGAGGAGGCACCCGAGCACACCCTCGCCGCGTACCGCAAGGCGATCGAGGACGGGGCGGACGCCCTGGAGTGCGATGTGCGCCTGACCGCCGACGGCCACCTCGTCTGCGTCCACGACTGGCGCGTCAACCGTACGTCGAACGGCCGCGGTGCGGTGTCCGCGCTGGAGCTGGCCGACCTCGCCGCCCTCGACTTCGGCGCCCGCCGCACCCGGGAGTTCTGGCGCACGCGCGACGAGCAGCCCGACTGGGAGCACCGCCCCGAGGACCGGGAGGAGACCTCCGTCCTGACCCTGGAACGGCTGCTGCAACTGGTCGCCGACGCGGGGCGGCGCGTGGAGCTGGCGATCGAGACCAAGCACCCCACGCGCTGGGCGGGGCAGGTGGAGGAGCGGCTGCTGCTGCTCCTGAAGCGGTTCGGACTCGACGCCCCGGACTCGGCCGAGGAGTCCCCGGTGCGGGTGATGAGCTTCTCGGCCCGGTCGCTGCACCGGGTGCGGACCGCCTCGCCGACGCTGCCGACGGTCTATCTGATGCAGTTCGTCTCGCCCCGGCTGCGCGACGGACGGCTGCCCGCGGGTGTCCGGATCGCAGGCCCCTCGATGCGGATCGTGCGCAACCACCCCGCGTACATCGAGCGCCTGAAGCGGGCCGGTCATCAGGTGCACGTGTGGACGGTGAACGAGACCGCCGACGTGGATCTCTGCTCCGACCTGGGCGTGGACGCCATCATCACCAACCGGCCGCGCGCGGTCCTGGACCACCTGGGCCGCTGATTCGTCCGCGGCTCTTGACCCGGCGACCCGACTGCTCCATTCTCCGGTCTCGGCCACACCGACCAATTCCAGCCAGGTGATTACGGGGAGTGCTCCGGCGCGTTCGGTACGTGTTCGACCGTGTCGAATGCGTCACCGTGCGGGGATCGGCCGGTTTCCGGCTCAGGGCGATGGGGCATCCACACCGTGGCGTGGGGCGAAGGAGGTCTCGGGGGTGGCGTTGGTGGTGGCACAGGAAGTGCCCACGTCGTCGAGCATGGCCGTGCCCCATGGCCCTGCGGGCGTGGGGGAAGCGAGACACCGCATGCGCGATCAGTTGCGCAGGGGCGGGGTGGCGGAATCGGTCATCGACGACGCTGTACTGGTCCTTTCCGAGCTGTTGAGCAATGCGTGCAAGCACGGCCGTCCCCTGGGCGACGCCCTGGCCGGGGACGGCGACGTCCGGGCCGCGTGGCAGGTGGACGCGGGCGGCCGGCTCCTGGTGGAGGTCACGGACGGTGGCGGCCCGACCCGCCCGGCTCCGGCGACGCCCTCGGTCACCGCGCACGGCGGCCGCGGGCTGAACATCATCACCGCACTCGCCGACGACTGGGGTGTACGGGACGACGCCCGCGGAGAGGTCACGGTCTGGGTCGTCGTCCACGACGACGTGCACGACCCGGACGCCGGGCACCGGCGCGACGACTTCGCCGCCCGTATCTCGGCACCGGCGGTGTCGGAGATCCCCGGCCTGGACTTCGCGGACGCCTTCGAGGACCTGTCCTGACCCTTACGACGGCCTGGCCTGACCCGTACGACGGCCTGGCCCGACCCGTACTAGGACCTGGCCCGACCCGTACGACGACTCGCGCCGGTCCGGTGGCGGTGTACGGGGCCGGGCTTGGCGGCGAGTTGTCCACAGGCGGCCCGTCGTCCACAGGGTCCCGACGGCCGGAGTGGGAACGGCTAGGCTCGCGCCCGTACGAGTAGAGCCGTAACCGGGAGACACCCACGATGGCCAAGAAGCGACCCCAGACGAAGGCCAAGCGGCCCCAGCTCGACGATGCCGAGATCCCGGTCGTCGGGGCCCGCGAGCCCTGCCCCTGCGGCAGCGGCCGCCGGTACAAGGCCTGCCACGGCCGGACCGCCGCGCAGGCCACGACCGCGCTGGTGCAGCGCCCGTTCGAAGGGCTGGCCGGCGAGTGCGACTGGGTGGCGCTGCGGGAGCTGGTGCCGGCGGCCACGGTCGAGCTGACCCTGCGGGACGGCCTGCCCGAGGGCGTCCCGTCCGTCACGCTGGCCACGGTGCTGCCGATGGCCTGGCCGGCCCTGCGCCGCGACGACGGCTCGGTCCTGCTCGGCCTGCAGAACGACACGGCGTCGGGCGACATCAGCCGCGACCTCGCCGACACCCTCGCGCGGGCGCTGACCGCCGAGCCGGGCACCCCGGTGCAGGGGCGCCGCGCGCCGGCCGACGGTCCGCGGCTGCAGGACCTGCTCGCGCCCGAGGGCGCGTTCGAGCCGGAGGTGCACTCGGGCTTCGAGTTCTGGGTGCCGGACCCGGCCAACGCCACGCCGGACGTCACCGCCTCCCTGGAGCGGGCCAACGCCGCGGCCATCCCGACCGTCCGGCTGCAGGGCGTGGACGCCGCCTACTGGTGCGAGACGCCGGACAAGAACCACCTGCGCTGGGTCATGCCGCACGAGGAGGAGCGGCTTCTGGACGCTCTTGCCCGGCTGCACGCCGCGGGCCGGTCGTCCCTCGGCGAGGGCACCCGCCTCGTCGGTTCCTTCCGCGCCCACGGCCTCACCGTGCCGGTGTGGGACCTGCCGAGCGAGGTCACCGCGCAGGACATCGAGAAGCCGGCCGCGGAGTTCGCCGAGCGGCTCGCCGAGGCCCTGGCCACGGACACTCCGCTCACGCACGACGAGCGCCGGGCGCGCGGCGGTCTGACCAACCGGCAGGTGACCCTCAGCTGACGCGCAGCCATGCGGGCCGCGCCCGGCTGACCGACCGGTCAGCCGGAGCGGTGGCTCGCGGACGGGTGACTCCGGTCACAACTCCCGTTGCGTACAAGCCAGTCGGTGACCGGAAAACAAGAGATCGAATTTGCTAACCGCCGATCTCTTGTTACCGTTCCAGTAGCCCGGTTGCTGGTGCATCCCCCGTCGCCAGCAACCGGGTCTTTCCATGCGCCCGGTCGCGCACTCACCGCAGTCGCCGGTCAACTCCCCGTCCCCGCAGGCAGTTTGCCGACGTCACTCCCCTCGTCCCCGTCGTCCCCGTCGCCGCCGCTCCCGCCACTCCCGCCGCTCCCGGCCCGCAGCAGCAGCGGCCCGTACCCGGCCCGGCGCGCGAACTCCGCGACGGCCGCGTACCCCGCCAAGCCGCCCCCGCTCGCGCCCTCGGTGCCCTCCGGCGGCGTCTCGCAGGTGCCCGGCGCGTCCTCGACGCCCACCGCACAGCTGGTCCGCACGCTGCGTCCGTCAGGTCCCATGAGGCTCAGTACGGACTCGAGCGGGGCGCCGGTGGCGTTGCGGTAGTAGGTCCGCGCCCAGGTCTCCGTCCCCCGGGCCAGGACACAGGTCTGCGCCTCGATGCCCGCGGGCGAGGTGAGTTCGGGGCCGCAGCGCGTGGCCAGTGCGGGGCCGAGCGGCAGCGGCGAACGGGCCGGCGCGGGTCCTTCCGTGGCGCGGTGCACTCCCCCCGCCCCAGAGCCGGATTCGGGCCCCAGCCCGAGCCCCGATCGGTCCCCCGCCCCCGAGGCGGAGGCCGACGCCTTGCCGTCACCGCCCCGCGCGAGGAGCGGCACGGCCGCCGCGACCTCGGCGTCCGGGTCGCCCGAAGGCCCCGCGGACGCCACCGCGAACGGCAGTACGACCGCGCAGACCACGACACCCGCGAGCCCGTACAGACGGATCCGCCGGCGGTCCGGCCCGTTGCGGCGCGGACCGACGGCGCGGTGCTCCCCTGCGTGAAGCGGCATGCTCGGACGATAACGACCGGGGGCGGGCGCGGACTTCCGCGCGCGCCGACACCCCTACAACTCGGGCGCGCTCACACCCGTACGAGTGAGGGCGTCGACCACGGCGTCCACCACGGCCTCCACGTCGGGCACCCAGGGCGAGGCGGAGCCGGGCAGCGGCGCCCGCTCCCAGCGGACGGCACCGGCGCCGGTCTCGGACGGGGGCAGCGCGAGATAACCGCCCTCGCCGTGGAAGCGCAGGGAGCCGGGGACGAAGTCCTTGGCGTAGAGCAGCTCGCCCAGCTGCTCCATGGAGTACGGCTTCACCAGCAGCGCCCAGCGGGTGGGCGAGGCGACGACCGGGCCGAGCCGCAGCCCGGCGCGGTCGAGCGCGGCGAGGGCGTGGGCGGCCGGCAGGGCGGGCAGGGAGACGGCGCACGGGGCGCTGCCTCCGGTGGCCATGACGATCGGCGCGGTCGGCCGGTTGGTCCACCACCAGCGCACCATGCGGGCGTCGGTGGTCGCCGCGAGGAGACCGGGGTCGAAGGGATGTGCGCCCGGCACCGTGCACTCGGGGTCGGGGCAGCCGCAGCGTGACCGCGCCCGCGGTTCCGCCGCCGCGCCCGGGAGTACGGGCCACTGCCATTGTGTCGCGTAGGTCAGGGCCGCGCCGATCAGCTCAGGCTGCCCGTCGTCGTGCTGGGACAGGAGCCTGCGTCGCCTTCCGAGGATCTCGCGCATGAGCGCTCGTTCCTTTCCGTTGCACGCCTGGCAACACCGTGGTCTCTTCACACCATGTGTCGATCACTTCGCTGTGCGTTGCTGGTGGCGCATCACACCCCTGCCGAGAGACGTCCCCGCGGGGGCACGTCTCCGCCAAGGGCAAGGGAAACCCCTGTGGGTCGAGCACTGACTGCGTCCGTGACGGTTCCGGCCACTGCGTCTGGCAAGAGCATGGCGTGGCGCGGGGGTGGCGAAGTCTGGCGTTTTGCCGTCGCGCGTATTTCTCTCCGCCTCCGCCACGGGAGGATGGGGCACGGTCGTCGGTGGATAGGACGCCCGGGTCCGTCGCCGGGTTCCAGGTGGTCCCCAACCACCCCCGGCCTTCTCCGAGTACGTACCCATCACGACCGCTGTGACGCTCCGTGAAGCACCCCCAGTCGACCGCAACAAGGCGTCCTCTGGGGCAGTTTCAAGCCAATTTCGCTTTTCCGCAAGAGGCCGGGAAGGATGCCGCTCCGACCCCACGGACACCAGGAATCCCAGCAGGACAATGCTGGACATCCCCTTACGAGTGCGTGTACATGTGGAGACACTGCTAGCGGCGCAGAATGACATGGGGGTTTGCGATGCTTTTGAGCAGTAAGCGCCGGTCGGAAGGCCGGACGCCATGAATGCCCCGCACCCTGCGAAAGTGGCTGGAATCGATTCAACGGTTCCGTCCCCCGCACACACTGTCGCGTCCGCCGCCACGGGCACCTCCCCGGCGGCCGAGCCCCCCACCACGGACGCCGCGGCCGTCACGGACGACTCGGGCACTCCTTGTGCCCCCGGAGCCCTGCTCCAGGACCGGCTCGCCGGCTGGGTCTCGGACCTCACGACCCTGCACGAACTGACCGAACGCCTGGTCCGCACGGGCACCCTCGCCGACGGCCTCCAGGAAGTGCTGCGCGCCGGAGCCGCCCTCGTCGGCGCCCGGCGCGGGCTCGTTGTGCTGGAACCGGCCGACGGACTCGGCCCCGGCACCACCGTCGGCCTCGGCCTGGCCCGCGCCGACCTCGGCCACATCGAGACCGTGCCCCGCAGTTCCCTGTCCTACGGGCGGATCCTGGACGGACTGCCGGTCGACCAGGACGGCATCGCGGAACCCGACCTGCTCGCCGAGAAGGCCCTCGACCCCCGCCACCGCGAGGTCGCCGCCCGCCTCGGCTACGCCGCCAGCTACACGCTCCCCCTGTCCGCCGAGGGCACCGGGCGCCTCGGTGCCGCCGTCTGGCTCTACGACGAACCCGCCGAACCGGGTGAGCGGCAGCGCCACCTCGCCGGTCTGTACGTCCGGTACGCCACCCAGCACCTGGCCCGCCTCCTGGAGGTCGAGCGCACCCGCGCGTCCATGGCGACGATGGCCGAGGAACTGCTGCCCTCGCGCCTGCCCCGGGTGCCCGGCGTGCAGCTCGCCGTCCGGCACCGCACCGGACCGCCGGGCGGCGGCGACTGGTACGACGCCCTGCCGCTGCCGGACGCCGCGCTCGGCCTCGCCGTCGGTTCCGTCACCGGGTCGGGGCCCAGCGCGGTCGCCGCGATGGGGCGGCTGCGCGCCTCGCTGCGGGCGTACGCCGTGATGGAGGGCGAGGACCCGGTCGCCGTCCTGTCCGACCTGGAACTGCTGCTGCGGCTCACCGAACCGGCCCGCTCGGCCACCGCGCTGTTCGGCTACTGCGAGCCCGCGCTGCGCCGGATCACCCTGGCCGGCGCCGGGCACAGCCCGCCGCTGCTGATCGGTCAGCGGCGCACGGAGTTCGTCGAGACCTCCGTCTCCGCGCCGCTCGGCATGCTCGCCTGCTGGGAGGCGCCCAGCGTGGAGCTGCAGGCCGAGCCGGGAGAGACGGTTCTGCTCTACACCGACGGGCTGCTGCACCGCACCGGCGACCGGGCCGACCGTGCCTTCGCCCGGCTGCACGCTGCGGCGGCCGGCGTCCCCCGGGCCGCACGGCAGGACCCGGACGCGGTCGTCGAGCACGTCCTGCGCACCGTGCTGCCCGACGGGAAGGCGGAGGCGCACTCCGAGGAGGACGTCGTCCTGCTGGCGGTCAGGTTCGAATAACGGTCACTGACGCCCCGCACACCCCGCATAACGGACGGTGGTGCACGGGTGTAACAGGCCCTTCGCCCCTGGGCCCCCTTCCGTACGACCGTACGATGGGGGGTGGTCCAGTGCCGTATCGAGGAGGATGACCGTGGCGGAGGAGCTCAACCCGGCAGTACCTGATCCTGCTGCTGACGCAGCGGACCCGGACGAGACCGAGGAGCCGATCAAGCAGCGCAAGAACGGCCTGTACCCGGGCGTGTCCGACGAGCTGGCCGAGAACATGAAGTCCGGCTGGGCCGACACGGAGCTGCGCGACCTGGAGCCGATCCCCCAGGCCGCCGAGACCGCCGCCCGCCGTGCCGCCCTGTCCGCCCGCTTCCCCGGCGAGCGCCTGGTGATCCCCGCGGGCAACCTCAAGACCCGCTCCAACGACACGGAGTACTCCTTCCGCGCCTCGGTCGAGTACACGTACCTCACCGGCAACCAGACCGAGGACGGCGTCCTGGTCCTGGAGCCCAGGGGCGACGGCCACACCGCGACGATCTACCTCCTGCCGCGCTCGGACCGGGAGAACGGCGAGTTCTGGCTGAACGGGCAGGGCGAGCTGTGGGTGGGCCGCCGCCACTCCCTCACCGAGGCCGGAAAGCTCTACGGCATCCCCGCCTCCGACGTCCGCGAGCTGGCCGACAGCCTGCGCGAGGCCACCGGCCCGGTGCGCGTCGTGCGCGGGTACGACGCCGGCATCGAGGCGGCCCTGACCGACAAGGTCACCGCCGAGCGCGACGAGGAACTGCGCGTCTTCCTCTCCGAGGCCCGCCTGGTCAAGGACGAGTTCGAGATCGGCGAGCTGCAGAAGGCCGTCGACTCCACCGTGCGCGGCTTCGAGGACGTCGTGAAGGTCCTCGACAAGGCCGAGGCGACCAGCGAGCGCTACATCGAGGGCACCTTCTTCCTCCGCGCGCGCGTCGAGGGCAACGACGTCGGCTACGGCTCCATCTGCGCCGCCGGACCGCACGCCTGCACCCTGCACTGGGTCCGCAACGACGGCCCGGTCCGCTCCGGCGACCTGCTGCTGCTCGACGCGGGCGTGGAGACGCACACGTACTACACCGCCGACGTGACGCGCACCCTGCCGGTCAACGGCACGTACAGCGAGCTGCAGAAGAAGATCTACGACGCCGTGTACGACGCCCAGGAGGCCGGCATCGCGGCGGTCAGGCCGGGCGCCAAGTACCGCGACTTCCACGACGCCGCCCAGCGCGTGCTGACCGAGCGGCTGGTCGAGTGGGGCCTGGTCGAGGGCCCCGTCGAGCGGGTCCTTGAGCTGGGCCTGCAGCGCCGCTGGACGCTGCACGGCACCGGTCACATGCTCGGCCTGGACGTCCACGACTGCGCCGCCGCGCGCGTGGAGTCCTACGTCGACGGCACGCTGGAGCCCGGCATGGTGCTCACCGTCGAGCCGGGTCTGTACTTCCAGGCCGACGACCTGACCGTGCCCGAGGAGTACCGGGGCATCGGCGTGCGCATCGAGGACGACATCCTCGTCACCGCCGACGGCAACCGGAACCTGTCCGCCGGGCTGCCGCGCCGGTCGGACGAGGTCGAGGAGTGGATGGCCGCGCTGAAGCGCTGACCCGCCGTCCGACGGCCGGGCACCGGGCGGGTGCCCGGCCGTCGGCGTGCCCGGGCCCTGTCACACCGCCGCCAGCGGGGCGTTCTCACGCCACTTGAGGATCTTGTCGAAGCTCACCACGGCACCGGCCCGCCCCGGCGCACTGCCGATGTGGACATGGTCGGCGAGCTCCCGGATGAGACACAGGCCGCGGCCGCTCTCCGCCTCCGCCGCCGGACGGGCGGCACCCTGCGGCCCGCCCGGAGCGGCGACGGGGAAACCGGGGCCCGTGTCGGCGACCTCGATACGGCAGCGCTCACCGTCCAGGTAGGCCGTGACGCGGTACGCCTCGCCGGGGCCGCCGCACCCGTCGTCCCCGCCGTGCTCGACCGCGTTGGCGCAGGCCTCGCTCAGCGCGACGGAGAGGTCGAAGGAGATGTCCGGGTCGACGCCCGCGGTCTCCATGGTGCCGATCAGCAGACGGCGGGCCAGGGGGACGCTCGCAGCCTCGCGCCGCAAATGGAGTGACCACCAGATGCTCATGCTCCAGCCTCCCGGCCGCGGCTCGACATACCGATACGTATTGCCCCTCACACCCCGGCGTAAGCACGCCGAGCCCGTGACACCGCTCATCTGGCGGATGCGTCGCCCTCGGTGGCCGGTGTATGCGGAGCGACTCGTGCCAGAAGGTGACCTTCCGTCCCGTTCCTCGTCTTCCGGTCGTACGGCATCTTGTGGACCTGCCGTACGGCGTGCGGGCCGTGAGTGCGATGATGAGGCCGCCATGACTGCCCCCCACCCGCCAACGGCGCGCTCCGGGAACGACCTCCGGATCCTGCGGGCCGCGGTGTTCGCCGCGGTCTGCGTCGTGCTGGCCGCGGCGGGGCACACCCTCGCCTCCTGCGCCACCGTTCCGCTGTGGTCGCTGGGCGCGGGATTCCTCGGGGCGGTCCTGGTCGCCGTGCCGCTCGCCGGCCGCCTGCGCTCGCTGGCCGGCATCGCGCTGCTGCTCGCCGTCGGACAGACCGCGCTGCACGCCCTGTTCGGGCTGGGCCAGCACGGCACCACCGCGGCCATGGCGTCCGGTACGGCCGCCGCGTCCGGCGGTGGCGCGGGCGCGCTGTCCGACGCCTCCCTGGTCCAGCAGGCCGCACGGCTGGTCTGCGGGACCACCGCGGCGGCGATCAGCCCGACCCAGGCCGAGCGGATCCTCACCGACGCACGGGTCGCCCCGGACGTCACCGCCGGCGCGGCGCACCACCCGGCCGACGCGCTGTCCAGCGCCGGTACCTCCGCCTCGCTGCTGCCGTCGCTGCCGATGCTGCTCGGTCACGTCCTCGCGGCCCTGGTCGCCGGCTGGCTGCTGCGGCGCGGGGACCTGGCGCTGGCCCGGCTCGTCGAACTGTCGGCGCACTCGGCCCAGTCCATGGCCGAGGCGGCGTTCGTCCGCGCCCTGCGCGCGGCGCTCTCCCTGGTGCGCGCCCTGCACGCCGGGCTGGCCGGCGCCCCCGGCACGGGCCCGCGTCGGCCGCACACCGCCCTGTGGGTGCCGCTGCGGCCCCGTACCACCGCGCTCCAGCACACGGTCATCAAGCGCGGCCCGCCGAGTGACGCGTTCGCCCTCGCCGCCTGACACGACGCGACCGTCATCCCGCTCCGGGAGGGGACGCCGTCGTGCGGCACGCGCGCGTGCGCGCACCCCTCCTGTCACTCGGCACCGGCTGCTCGGCACCGGTGTCCCCACGAAGCGGAGTACTCCGTCCATGAAGGCTTCCCGTATCGCCGCCGCCGGCGCCGTGTCCGGCATCGCCGTCCTCGCCCTGTCCGCCCCCGCCTTCGCGCACGTCAGCGTGCAGCCGGAGGGCCCGGCCGCCAAGGGCGGCTACGCGGTCGTCGACTTCAAGGTCCCCAACGAGCGTGACAACGCCTCCACCACCAAGCTGGAGGTCAACTTCCCGACCGACCACCCGCTGGCGTCCGTGATGCCGCAGCCGGTGCCGGGCTGGAAGGCCGAGGTCACCAAGGGCAAGCCGGCCAAGCCGCTGGAGTCGCACGGCAAGCAGATCACCGAGGTGGTCACCAAGGTGACCTGGACCGCCGACGGCAAGGGCGTCGAGCCCGGCTACTTCCAGAAGTTCCCGGTCTCCGTCGGCGCGCTGCCCGAGGACGCCGACCAGCTGGTGTTCAAGGCGATCCAGACGTACTCCGACAAGGAGGTCGTGCGCTGGATCGAGGTGCCGCAGGAGGGCCAGGAGGAGCCCGAGACCCCGGCGCCCGTGCTCAAGCTGTCGGCCGCCGAGGACGACGCCCACGGCGCGTCGGGCTCCTCGGACGCGAAGGCCGACGACACCGAGGCGGCCGCGCAGAACACCGCCGCCGACGCCTCGTCGGACTCCGGCTCCGGCAACGGCAGTGACACCACCGCCCGGGTCCTCGGCATCGTCGGCATCGTCGTCGGTGCGGCGGGCGTCGGCTACGGCGTGCTGGCCGGCCGTCGGCGCGACTCCGGCGCGGCGGCGTAACGACGCCGCGCCGGTGCGTCGGCACCACCTCGCCGGCGCATCCTCACGTCCGGTGCGCGCCGGACACCGTCCGTCGGTCCTCCGACGGCCCCCGGCGCGCACCGGAGCACCTCACATCTGGGACATTTTTCTATGCGCAAGAAGACGTTCGCCACGGCCGCCCTGCTCGCCGCCGCCTGCCTGACGCTGTCCGCCTGCGGCAGCGGCTCCGACAGCGACAAGCCCGTGACCGTGGTCTCCGAGGACAACAGCCAGCAGGCCGCCACCGTCCTCGACAAGCCCTTCGAGAAGCCCGACCTGGTCCTCACCGACACCCGGGGCAAGAAGTACGACCTCCGCGAGCAGACCGCCGGCAAGCCCACCCTGATCTACTTCGGCTACACCCACTGCCCCGACGTCTGCCCGCTGACCATGAACAACATCGCCGTGGCCAAGAAGCAGCTCCCCCAGGCGGAGCAGGACAAGCTCCGCGTCGTGTTCGTCAGCACCGACCCGGAACGCGACACCCCGGCCGCGCTCGGCAAGTGGCTCAAGGGCATCGACGCGCAGATCGTCGGCCTCACCGGCGACTTCGACACCATCCAGGCGGGCGCCCGCACCCTCGGCATCTCGATCGATCCGCCGACCAAGGACAAGGACGGCAAGATCGTCTCGACCCACGGCACCCAGGTCGTCGCCTTCTCCCCGAAGTCCGACGCGGGCTACGTCCTCTACGGCGAGGACGCCACGGTCGACGACTACACCAAGGACCTCCCCAAGCTCATCAAGGGGCAGAACCCGTGAGGCCGCCCGCGCGAGGGCCCGTGCGGCGGCCCGCGGGAAGGCTTGTGCGGCGGCCCGAGGGAAGGCCCGTGCGGCGCCGTCCCGCTCTCGCCGCCGTCGCGGTGATCGGCGCCCTGGCCCTCGCGGGCTGCGGCGGCTCGGACTCCGGCTCGGACTCCGCGGGCTCCGGCGCCGAACTCTCCGTCGGCACCGCCTACATGCCGCAGCCCGTCTCCGCCTCGATGGCGGCCGGGTTCCTCACGATCACCAACGAGGGCGACTCCGCGGACGAACTGACCTCCGTCACCAGCGAGGCCGGGGAGGTCACCGTGCACGAGACCGTCGGCGGGACCATGAAGGAGGTCGACCGCCTGGAGGTCCCCGCCCACGGTCAGCTCGTGTTCAAGAGCGGCGGAAACCACCTGATGTTCGAGAAGCTGAAGCAGCAGCCGAAGCAGGGACAGTCCGTCGCCGTCGAACTGCACTTCGCGCACTCCGACCCCCTCACGGTCAAGCTGCCCGTGAAGGCGGCCACCTATCAGCCCACCACCGGACACTCCGGGCACTCCGAAGACTCCGGACACTGAGGGAGGGACCACCTTGACGCAGACCATCGCCCCGCGCCTGCGGACCCTGGTGCTGCTGCTCCTGGCCGCGGCCTGCGCGCTGCTGGCCGGCGCCGGACCGGCCTCCGCGCACGCCGCGCTCACCGGCAGCGACCCCCGGGAGGGGGCGGTGGTCGACAGGGCTCCGGCCCAGGTGTCGCTCACCTTCTCCGAGTCGGTCTCCATGGACGACGACTCGCTGCGCGTCCTCGACCCCAAGGGCAAACGCGTCGACGACGGCAAGCCGTCCGGCACGGGCGGCACGACGTACTCCGTGAAACTGCACGCCGGGCTGCCCAACGGCACCTACACGGTGGCCTACCAGGTGGTCTCCGCGGACAGCCACCCCGTCTCCGGCGCCTACACCTTCTCCGTCGGCGCCCCTTCCGAGACCTCGGTCACCGTCTCCGGGCAGGAGGCGGGCGGCGGATTCGTCGGCGTTCTGTACGGCGTCGGACGGTACGTGTCGTACGCCGCCTTCGCCGTCCTGGTGGGCGGCGCCGCCTTCGTGCTCGCGTGCTGGCCACGCGGCTCCGGGGTGCGCGTCGTACAGCGGTTCGTCGTCTCCGGCTGGCTCGCGCTGACCGCCGCCACCCTCCTGCTCCTCCTGCTGCGCGGCTCCTACACCGGTTCCGGGAAGGTCGCCGACGTCTTCGACCTGGGCCTGCTCGGCGAGGTGCTGCAGACCAAGGCCGGTGCCGCGCTGGTCTCCCGGCTGCTGCTGCTGGCGGCGGCCGCGCTGTTCATCGCCGTGCTCTTCGGCGCGTACGACAAGCGGGAGGACGACGAGAAGCGGGACCTCACCTTCGGGCTCGCGGTCGGCGGGAGCGTCGTGGCGGCGGGTCTCGCGGCGACCTGGGCGATGTCCGAGCACGCCTCCGTCGGTCTCCAGGCGGGCCTCGCCATGCCGGTCGACGTCGTCCACCTGATCGCCGTCGCCACCTGGCTCGGCGGACTCACCGCGCTGCTCGTCGCCCTCTACCGCGGCCCGGCGGACACCCCGGTCCCCACCGTCGCCGTACGCCGGTTCTCGCGCGTCGCCTTCGGCAGCGTGATCGCGCTGGTGGTGACCGGCACCTACCAGTCCTGGCGCCAGCTCGGCTCCTGGACGGCCTTCACCGACACCCGGTACGGGCAGCTGCTCCTCGTGAAGATCGGGCTCGTGGCGGTGCTCGTCGGCGTCGCCTACTTCTCGCGCCGGTGGACGGCACAGCTGGCGGAGGCGACGCCGGCCGTCGCCGGGGCCGCGCGGGGCGCGGCGAAGGCGTCCGCGAAAGCCGCCGTGAAGGCGGCCTCCAAGACGGCCGGGAAGGCGTCCGCGAAGAGCTCCGGGAAGGAGACGGGCTCCGGGAAGGAGACGGGCTCCGGGAACGCGAAGGTCGCCGAGAAGGCGTCCGGCGCGGGAAAGGACTCCGGCGGCTCCCGGCGCGCCGCCCAGCTCGCCCGGCAGCGCGCGGCCGTGGACGCCGCCCGGCAGAAGCGGCAGCGGGACGCCGACCCGAACCGCTTCGGACTGCGCCGCTCCGTGCTCGCCGAGGCGGGCGTCGCCGTCGTCCTGCTCGTGGTGACCACCGTCCTGACCCAGACCGAGCCGGGCCGCACCGAGGAGGAGGCCAAGGCCGCCGGCACCTCCTCCGCCACCAGCACAGCGCCCTCCACCGGCGCGGTGACGCTGGACATGTCCTTCGACACGGGCAGCCAGAACGGCAAGGGCGTCATACGGGTCGAGCTCGACCCCGCCCGGGTCGGCGCCAACGCCATGCACCTCTATGTCGAGCGCCCGGACGGGACCGCCTTCGACATCCCCGAGGTGAAGGTGGCCCTCACCCAGAAGGCAAAGGACATCGGGCCCCTGCCCGTCGTCCCCGACCACATCACCACCGGCCACTGGTCGGCGAGCGGAGTGCAGATCCCGATGGCCGGCGACTGGGAAGTCGCCGTCACCGTGCGCACCTCCGCCATCGACCAGGTCACCGTCTCCAAGAACGCGCAGATCGGCTGAACGCACCATGGCTGACCAGTCCATCCCGGAGGCCCGGAACCACGGGGCGACCCGTGCGAAGCCCGGCGGCGACACCGGACCGACCGGGCCACTCGGCTCGGAGAGCACCGGGACCGCCAAGAACGCCCGGAGCACCACCGCTGCCGGAGGCATCTCACGCCGGCGACTGCTCGGCACCGCCGGTGCCACCGGGCTCGTCCTCGGCGCGGCGGGCGCCGCCGCGGGCCATGCCGCCGCGCCGTCCTCCGCCGCGTCTCCCCTCACCTCGCTCGGCAGCGAGCAGGCGATGTTTCACGGGAAACATCAGCCCGGCATCACCACCCCCTTGCAGGCCCGCGGCCATCTCATCGCCTTCGACCTCGCGGCCGGGGCCGGCCGCAGGGAGGCCGCCGCGCTGCTGCGTCGCTGGTCCGACACGGCCCGGCGGCTGATGGCGGGCGAGCCGGCCGGAGGCCGGGACACGGACGTGGCCCGGGACGCCGGGCCCTCCTCGCTGACCGTCACCTTCGGGTTCGGGCACAGCTTCTTCGCCCGGACCGGCCTCGACAAGCAGCGCCCGGTCGCCCTCGATCCGCTCCCCGACTTCTCCTCCGATCACCTCGACAAGAACCGCAGCAACGGCGACCTGTGGGTGCAGATCGGCGCGGACGACGCCCTGGTGGCCTTCCACGCCCTGCGCGCGATCCAGCGGGACGCCGGGACGGCCGCCCGTGTCCGCTGGCAGATGAACGGCTTCAACCGTTCGCCCGGTGCCACCGCCCACCCCATGACGGCCCGCAACCTCATGGGCCAGGTCGACGGCACCCGCAACCCCAGGCCCGCCGAGGCCGACTTCGACCAGCGGATCTTCGTGCCGGAGGAGCCCGTGCCCGACAGGGGCGCTCCGGCCTGGATGGCGAACGGCTCCTACGCCGTCGTACGCCGCATCCGCATGCTCCTCGACGACTGGGAGAAGCTGTCGCTCAAGGCCCAGGAGGAGGTCATCGGGCGCCGCAAGTCCGACGGGGCACCGCTGTCCGCGGGGAGCGACGCCACCGAGACGACGGAGATGGACCTGGAGAAGACGGACGGCTCCGCAAAGCTCGTCGTTCCGATCAACGCCCACGCCCGCATCACCCGGCCCGACCAGAACGGCGGCGCGGCCATGGTCCGCCGGCCCTTCTCGTACCACGACGGCTTCGACGCCGACGGCGTCCCGGACGCCGGACTGCTCTTCATCTGCTGGCAGGCCGATCCACTGCGCGGCTTCGTGCCCGTCCAGCGCAAGCTGGACCGGGGCGACGCGCTGTCGCAGTTCATCCGGCACGAGGCGAGCGGCCTGTTCGCGGTCCCGGGCGGGGCGTCGGAGGGAGAGTACGTGGGGCAGCGGCTGCTGGAGGGGTGAAACCGCGACGCGTCACCCCCGGGAGGGGCTCGGGCGGGACGCGTGGGCCGCGCCTCCCCGGGCCCATTAGGGTGAGTACATGCCAGCCAGTTACGCGTATCTCGGCCCTGAAGGCACCTTCACCGAAGTCGCCCTGCGCACCCTCCCGGAGACGGCGACCCGGGAACTGGTCCCCTACGTCTCCGTGCAGTCCGCACTCGACGCGGTGCGCACCGGCGAGGCCGAGGCCGCGTTCGTGCCGATCGAGAACTCCGTCGAGGGCGGCATCACCACCACCCTCGACGAGCTGGTCGCCGGCCAGCCGCTGATGATCTACCGCGAGGTGCTGCTGTCCATCACCTTCGCGCTGCTGGTCCGCCCCGGCACCAAGCTGTCGGACATCAAGACGGTCACCGCCCACCCGGCCGCGCAGCCCCAGGTCCGCAACTGGCTCAAGGCGCACCTCCCGGACGTCGCCTGGGAATCGGCCGCCTCCAACGCGGACGGCGCCCGCCTGGTGCAGGAGGGGCGGTACGACGCCGCCTTCGCCGGTGAGTTCGCCGCGGAGCGCTACGGCCTCGAGGTGCTGGAGGCCGACATCCACGACGCGGAGAACGCCCAGACGCGCTTCGTACTGGTGGGCCGCCCGGCCCGGCCCGCGGCACCGACCGGGGCGGACAAGACGTCGGTCGTACTCTGGCAGCGCGACGACCACCCCGGCGGCCTGCGTGATCTGCTGGGCGAGTTCGCCACCCGCGGTATCAACCTGATGCTGCTGCAGTCCCGCCCCACCGGTGCCGGCATCGGCAACTACTGCTTCTGCATCGACGCCGAGGGGCACATCTCCGACCGCCGGGTGGCCGACGCATTGATGGGCCTGAAGCGGACCTGCCTCCAGGTGCGCTACCTCGGGTCGTACCCGCGCGCGGAGGTCGAGCCCGCGGATGTGGACGCGCTGCGGCCGGGCACCTCGGACGAGGCGTTCGTGCAGGCGGCGGACTGGGTGGCGCGCTGCCAGGACGGCCGGTTCTGACCGCCGGGCCTATCTGCTGATTTTCGTTGTCCACAGAAGTTATCCACAGGTCCGCTTCTCGACCTGGGGACAAGTCGACAACGAAGTGGCATTTGGTCGACAAATCCCCCTACGGGCCCCTACTTCACCCACAGAGGTCCAGGTCACCCTTCGTCCACCTGTTTCTTGCACCCCATTCTCCGGAGTGACACCGGGTGCCCCGTTTCCACTCGAAAGTGGGGGCGTGGAGGGTTTGGACAGCTCGGCTCCACGAATTGGGAACGATCACTTCCGTGCATCCACAGATCTTTCGCACACCCTGTGGATAACTTTCCCGGACTGTGGATTCCTGTGGACAGCCACGCCCCAAGTCCCGTTCTCCACAAGGAGATCCGGTCAACCCGACGCCCATGCGACGCCTCGTTCCGGGGAGGCCGCAACGCGTCATTGACCCGTCGGACGGGACGTGCGGGCCGCGTACGGCTAGAGCGGGTCGAGAGCCGACACCGCGCACCGGTAGCCTTGACCGCGTGATTGACCTTCGCCTGCTCCGTGAGGACCCCGACCGTGTGCGCGCCTCGCAGCGCGCCCGTGGAGAGGACGTCGCGCTCGTCGACTCCCTCCTGTCCGCCGACGAACGGCGCAGGTCGTCCGGCGTCCGTTTCGACGAGCTGCGCGCCGAGCAGAAGGGCCTCGGCAAGCTGATCGGCAAGGCCACCGGGGACGAGAAGGCCCAGCTCCTCAAGCGGGCGGAGCAGCTGAAGACCGACGTCAGGGCCGCCGACACCGAGCGCGACGCGGCCGACACCGAGACCCAGGAGCTGCTCCAGCGGCTCGGCAACCTCGTCCACCCCGACGTGCCCGTCGGCGGCGAGGAGGACTTCGTCACGCTGGAGACGCACGGCACGCACCGCGACTTCGCCGCCGAGGGCTTCGAGCCCAAGGACCACCTGGAGCTGGGCCAGCTGCTCGGCGCCATCGACGTGGAGCGCGGCGCCAAGGTCTCCGGCTCGCGCTTCTACTTCCTGACCGGCGTGGGCGCCCTCCTGGAGCTGGCGCTGGTCAACGCGGCGATCGCGCAGGCCACGGCGGCCGGCTTCACGCCGATGCTGACCCCGGCGCTGGTGCGCCCGCAGTCGATGGCCGGCACCGGCTTCCTCGGCCAGGCCGCCCAGGACGTCTACCACCTCGACAAGGACGACCTGTACCTGGTCGGCACGTCCGAGGTGCCGCTCGCCGCGTACCACATGGACGAGATCCTGGACGCCGAGCGCCTGCCGCTGCGCTACGCGGGCTTCTCGCCCTGCTTCCGCCGCGAGGCGGGCTCGCACGGCAAGGACACCCGGGGCATCTTCCGCGTGCACCAGTTCGACAAGGTCGAGATGTTCTCCTACGTCCTCCCCGAGGACTCGCAGGCCGAGCACCAGCGCCTGCTGGAGTGGGAGAAGCAGTGGCTGACGTCGCTGGAGCTGCCGTTCCGGGTGATCGACGTGGCCTCGGCCGACCTGGGGGCCTCGGCCGCGCGCAAGTACGACTGCGAGGCGTGGATCCCGACCCAGGGCAAGTACCGCGAGCTGACCTCGACCTCGGACTGCACCGAGTTCCAGTCCCGCCGGCTGTCGATCCGCGTCCGCGAGGGCAAGAAGGTCCGTCCGCTGGCCACGCTCAACGGCACGCTGTGCGCCGTTCCGCGCACGATCGTGGCGATCCTGGAGAACCACCAGCAGGCCGACGGTTCGGTCCGCGTGCCCGAGGTGCTGCGCCCGTACCTGGGCGGCCGGGAGGTCCTGGAGCCGGTGGCCAAGTGACTGACACCGGCACCGCCACGGTCCCCGGCACCGGACCCGCCGGGGGCTTCCCCTACCGGCTGGTCGCGACCGACCTCGACGGCACGCTGCTGCGCGGCGACGACACGATCTCGCAGCGCACCCGTGACGCGCTCGCCGCGGCCACCGCGGCGGGCGCCGCCCACATCGTGGTCACCGGGCGGGCGGTGCCGTGGACCCGGCACATCCTGGACGACCTCGGCTACGACGGGCTGGCCGTCTGCGGTCAGGGCGCGCAGGTCTACCACGCCGGGGAGCACCGGCTGCTGACCTCCGTCACCCTGGACCGGCAGCTGGCCGGGGTGGCACTGGCCAAGATCGAGGCGGAGACCGGCCCGCTGTATCTGGCGGCGAGCCGGGACGGCCTGGAGGGCGACGTGTTGGTCGGCCCGGGTTACGCGGTCGGGGGCGACCTGCCGGCCGTGCCGTTCACCGACGCCTCGGATCTGTGGTCGGCGCCGCTGAACAAGATCTACATCCAGCATCCGACCCTGTCCGACGACGAGCTGGCCGAGGCCGCCCGACGTGCGGCGGGCGGCTTCGTCACGGTCGTCATGGCCGGCGCGGGCGTCGTCGAGCTGCTGCCGCTGGGGCTGTCCAAGGCCACGGGTCTGTCGCTGGCGGCCCGCCGGCTCGGTCTGAAGGCGGCGGACACGATCGCCTTCGGCGACATGCCCAACGACATCCCGATGTTCGGCTGGGCCGCCCGGGGCGTGGCGATGGCCAACGCCCACGAGGAGCTGAAGGCGGTGGCCGACGAGGTGACGTCCTCCAACGACGAGGACGGCATCGCGGTGGTACTGGAGCGGCTGGCCGCCTGATGCCGGACCGGAGCTATCCGGCGTAGCTCCCGCGGCGCACGGTCCGGACGGCGTCGGCGTCCCCGTCGGTCGGCCCACGCGGGGCATCCCGCGTGCTCGAAGCGGCCTTCCGTTGCGCCGTCGCCGTCCGGCCTCGTGCATCCCCCACAGTGCCGTCACGGGAAGCCGGACGCCACCGATTAAAAGGGGACGTAGGTCGCGTTACCGACGGGCCGCGGTCACTCCTCCCCGGCGAGCGTCAGCGACCGCAGCTTCTGGCCGGCGTACCAGGTGGCGAGCACGGTCACCGCGGCGAGCAGCACCGTCGCGGTCGGCAGGCCGACGTCGGAGGTCACCAGGTTCCCGTCGGCGACCTTCTGGGCCACCGCCAGCGACCACTGCTGGACGCTGAGCGTGCGGGCGCCCGGCACCAGGGAGCCGAACAGCGCCTCCCAGACCAGGGCGTAGACGAGCCCGAAGACCACCGCGTGCCGGGACACCGTGCCCAACAGCAGGAACAGCGCGGCGTAGGCGATGGAGGCGACCAGCGCGGCGATCGTGTAGGCGACGGCGATCTGCTGGCCGTTGCCGTTGAGGAGCAGACCGGCGAGCAGCGTGGGCACGGCGGAGAAGACCATCGTCACGGCTATGGCGACGATGAGCTTGGTGAAGATGATCGTCGGCCGCTTGATCGGCTTGGACAGCAGGTACACCACCGAGCCGTCGTCGATCTCGGGGCCGATGGCACCGGTGCCGGCGATGACGCCGATGATCGGCACCATGGTGGCGAGGGCGAACCCGCCCAGCACGTCCGCGGTGGTCTGGTCGTCGGCTCCGGCGAGCGCGCGCACCGCGACGGCGATGACGAGCAGCAGCAGGGGGAGCGCGCCCAGGATGAGTGCCCGGCGGCGGCCGAGCAGGGCCCGGTAGGTGAGCCGGGCCACTGTGGGGTCGTACATTCTTCGGCCTCCTACGCCGCGACGAGATACGAGAAGACGGACTCGAGGGACTCGTCGGACGGCGAGACCGTGAGCAGCCGGATGCCGTGGTCGCGGGCGACCCTCGGCAGCAGGGCCGTGAACCGGCCGAAGTCGACGGCCTGGATGCGCAGGGCGCCCTCGGCGAGGTCGACCTCGATGCCGGACGTCGACGGATCGGCGATCAGCGCCGCCGCGAGGGCCCGGTCGTCGCTGGAACGCACCAGGTAGCGGTGGGGCCGGTCGGTCATCAGGCGGCGGATCTTGCGGAAGTCGCCGCTGGCCGCGTGGCGTCCGGCGACGATCACCTCGATGTGCCAGGCGAGCTGTTCGACCTCTTCGAGGATGTGCGAGGAGAACAGCACGGTGCGGCCCTCGTCGCCCATGCGCCGCAGCAGGTCCATCAGCTGCATGCGCTGGCGGGGGTCCATGCCGTTGAACGGCTCGTCGAGCAGGAGCAGCGACGGCTGGTGGACGAGGGCGGAAGCCATCTTCACGCGCTGGCGCATACCCTTGGAGTACGTGGCGATCTTGCGGTCCTGGGCGTAGGCCATCTCCACGGTGGCGAGGGCCTCGTCGGCCGCCTTGGCGCCCAGGCCGTGCAGTTCGGCGTTGGCGAGGACGAACTCGCGGCCGGTGAGGAAGTCGTACATCGCCTCCCGCTCGGGGACGATGCCGATGTGCCGGTAGATGTCCTCGTTGCGCCAGACCGGCTGGCCGTCGAGGGTGACGCTGCCGGTGGAGGGGGCGAGAAAGCCGCCCATCATGTTGATGAGGGTGGACTTTCCCGCGCCGTTCGGGCCGAGCAGGCCGGTGACGCCGGGGCCGATCGTCATGGTGATGTCGTTGACGGCGACCACGTTGCCGAACCAGCGGGAGACGTGGTCGATGTTCAGCGTGGTCACAGTCCCACCTTCTTGTAGCGGCGCATCAGCAGGCCGTAGGCGCCGGCGATCAGGCCGAGGGTGACGAGGAGGTAGACGGCGCCCTCCCCGTTGCCCGGGCCGACCCCGCCCGGGAAGGCCGAGGTGGCGCCCAGGAAGGCCGATGACACCCCGTCGATCAAGGTGATCGGCGAGAACAGGCCGATCCATACGACGGCCCCGGAGCTGCTCTGGACGTCCGCGATGGCCTGGAGCGTGGAGACCGCGCCGTAGGTGATGGTCAGGACGGCGATGACGGCGGCGATGCCGAAGCCGCGGCGCGGGGTGACCGAGGCCACGACCAGGCCGAGACCGGCGAAGAGCAGTGAGAGCAGGGCCACGGAGACCAGTCCCTGGGCGAACCCCTTGGTCTGGTCCGCGAAGTCGAGTTTGGCGAGCAGTGCGCCCACGTAGAGCACCAGCAGCGGTGCGGCGGTGAGGATGAACAGGGCGGAGGCCAGCGACGCGTACTTGGCGCGGACGTAGTCGGCGGTCTCGATCGGCCGGGAGAAGTACAGCGGCACCGTCTTGAAACGCAGGTCGCGCGAGACGGACTGGGGGGCCTGGGACGCGACGTAGAGGCTGATGACGGCTTGCAGGACGATCGCGTAGCGCGTGTAGTCCACGGGCAGGTCGTTGGCCTTGGTGGCGACGGCGACCGCGACCATGATGGCCGCCGGGAGGCACATCACCACGAACAGCAGCATCGGCAGCACCTTGGACTTGGCCGAGCGACCGAGGCCGTAGGCGCCGCGCAGGGACTGCGAGTACAGCGAGCGGCGGGCGTAGGCGCGGCCGAGGCGGGGGCCGTCGTAGCTGCGGTAGCCGATGTTGTGGATGCGGGTCTGATCACCCGGGACCGTGGCTGTGGGCTGTTCAGCTGCCATGGCCGACCGCCTCCTTCCGTTCTGCGTCGCTGTCGGTGAAGACCTCCGAGATGTGGTGCCGGCGCTGCTCCATGCGGACCAGGCCGAGGCCGAGGTCGGCTATGACGTCGCGGACCAGGTCGTAGGTCTCCTCGCCCGCCGAGGTGAGCAGCAGGACGTGGCCGGCGCCGGGCAGGCCGCTGCCGTCCTGGACGGTGACCCCGCGCGCGTCGAGCGCGTCGCGCACCGCGCGGGTGCCGTCGGGGTGTTCGTCGGTGTCGGTGACCTCGATCGCGAGGGTCGTGGTGGTCTGGGTGAAGTCCGTGGTGGAGCTGGAACGCAGCAGCTTGCCGCCGTCCACGACGACGACGTGGTCGCAGGTGCGCTCCAGCTCGCCCAGCAGGTGCGAGGTGACCAGGACGGAGATGCCGAAGTCGGTGTGGATGCGCCGGATGAGGCCGAGCATCTCGTCGCGGCCGACCGGGTCCAGGCCGTTGGTCGGCTCGTCGAGAAAGACCAGCTGGGGGTCGTGGACGAGGGCCTGCGCGAGCTTCACGCGCTGCTTCATGCCCGTCGAGTAGCCGCCGATGGGGCGGTAGCGCTCCTCGTACAGGCCGACGTGGCGCAGGGTGTCGGCCGTGCGCTCGCGGGCGGCGGTGGGCGGCAGGCCGGACATGCGTGCCATGTGGACGACGAACTCGGTGGCCGAGACGTCGGGTGGCAGGCAGTCGTGCTCCGGCATGTAGCCGACCCGCTCGCGGATGTCGGCGCCCTTGGTGGCGACATCGAGTCCGAGCACTTCGGCCCGGCCCTCGGTGGCGGGAGACAGACCCAGCAGGATCTTGATCAGGGTGGATTTGCCGGCGCCGTTGGCACCGACGAGTCCGGTCACACCGGGTCCGACGTCCACGGAGAGCCGGTCGAGCGCGGTCACCCGGGGGAACCGCTTGCTCAGGCTTTCGGTCGCGATCACAGTCACGTCAATGACAGTAGTGACGCCCGCCACTGCCGTCGTCAGACCGCAGAGCCGTCTTGGCGTCAGACTCGAGTAGTACGGGCCCGTAGGGGATGCCGTACCTGAGAGCCACGGCCGGACCCTTCGGGGCCGCACGGGCCGCGTGACGGCCACCCTATTGACGATGGGTCTAACAACTGGGAGATTCGGCGGCGTCACGTTACGGGCGAGTAGCACGGTCGGCGCGGACCGCGCCGGGACGGCGGAACGGGGGTGGCACGGCATGGGTGGCACGACGACGGCGGCCGGACTCCGCACGGAGCTGCGGGGATTCCGGGAGGTGCAGCGTCTCGCCTACGCGTGCGCCGAGGCCGTGGCCGCCCGGCTGGAGCCGGGCGTGACCGAGCGGGACGCCGCCCGCATGCAGCGCGAGTGGCTGCGGGCGCGGGGCGTGCGGGACTGGTTCCACCTGCCCTTCGCCTGGTTCGGCGACCGCACGGCGTTCACGGGCTTCCGCATCCCGCTGCAGTTCTTCCCCACGGGCCGCCGGCTGGAGCCCGGGATGCCGTTCATCCTGGACATGGCCCCGGTGCACCGCGGTTTCACCGCAGACATCGGCTACTCCGGAGCGCTCGGCCCCCATCCGGTGCAGCACCGGCTGGCGGCCGACCTGGCCGCCCACCGCGAGCTGATCCTGCGCGAGGTGCGCGAACGCAGGCCGCTGCGGGAGATCTACGAGGACGTGGACCGGCTCATGGTCCGCCAGGGCTATGCCAACCGGCACCGCGCCTATCCCTTCGGCGTCATCGCCCACAAGGTGGACCGGGTGCGGGAACGGCGGCTGTCCCCGCGCCTGTTCGGCTTCGGCACCCAGTCGCTCAAGGGCTTGGCGGGCGACGCGCTGCACGGCCACCGCGAGGGCTGGTCGCCGCTGTGGTCGCCGTACCGCTTCTCCGACCACCCGCCCCACGCGGGGCTGTGGGCGGTCGAACCCCACCTCGGTTTCCGGGGTACGGGCGCGAAGTTCGAGGAGATCCTGGTCGTGACCGACTCCGCGGATCCCGAGGAGAGCGCCTTCTGGCTGGACGACGATCTGCCGCACGTGCGGCGCTGGGCGGAGGAGACATGACGGTGCTGGACGGGGCGCGGGAGCGCCGGGTGCGCACGGGCGGGGTCGAGCTGTGCGTGGCCGAGCTGGGCGATCCGCACCAGCCCACGGTCGTCCTGGTGCACGGCTACCCGGACAGCAAGGAGGTCTGGTCCGAGGTCGCCGCCCGCCTGGCCGACACCTTCCACGTGGTCCTCTACGACGTCCGCGGCCACGGCCGGTCCACCGCGCCGAGCCCACTGCGGGGCGGGTTCACCCTGGAGAAGCTGACGGACGACTTCCTGGCCGTGGCCGACGCGGTCAGCCCGGACCGCCCGGTGCACCTGGTGGGCCACGACTGGGGCTCGGTGCAGTCCTGGGAGTTCGTCACGGTCAAGCGCACCGAGGGCCGCATCGCCTCCTTCACCTCGATGTCCGGGCCTTCCCTGGATCACTTCGGGCACTGGATCGACAAGCGCCTCAAGCGGCCCACCCCGCGCCGGGTCGGACAGCTCCTCGGCCAGGGCGCCAAGTCCTGGTACGTCTATCTGCTGCACACCCCCGTGCTCCCGGAGCTGGCCTGGCGCGGCCCCCTCGGCAAGCGCTGGCCGGGCATCCTGGAGCGCGTCGAGAAGGTGCCCGGCGGTGGCTACCCGACCGCCTCCCTTCCGTCGGACGCGGCGCACGGGGCGTGGCTGTACCGGGACAACGTGCGGCCCCGGCTGCGCAGGCCGCGCGAGGACGCCTACGCGCACGTGCCCGTGCAGCTCATCACGCCCCTGGGCGACGCGTTCCTGTCGGAGCGGCTCTACGACGACCTGGAGCTGTGGGCGCCGCGGCTCACCCGGCGCACGCTCCCCGCGAAGCACTGGGTGCCGCGCACCCGGCCGGACCGGCTGGCGGACTGGATCACGGAGTTCGTCACCGCCACCGAGGACGGCCGTTCCGGGACCGGGGCGAACGGCAAGCACGCCGACCGCTTCGGCGGGCAGCTGGTGCTGGTCACCGGTGCGGGCAACGGCATCGGGCGGGCGACGGCGTTCGCCTTCGCCGAGGCCGGCGCGCGCGTGGTGGCCGTCGACCGGGACGCCGAGGCCGCCGCCCGGACCGCGGAGCTGTCCCGGCTGATCGGTGCGCCGGCCGCCTGGGCGGAAACCGTCGACGTCTCCGACGAGCAGGCCATGGAGAAGCTGGCGGCCAGGGTCGCCGCCGAGTACGGGGTGGTGGACGTGCTCGTGAACAACGCCGGGATCGGCCTGTCGGGCTCCTTCTTCGACACCACGCCGGAGGACTGGAAAAAGGTTCTCGACGTCAACCTCTGGGGCGTGATCCACGGCTGCCGTCTGTTCGGCCGGCAGATGGCCGAGCGCGGGCAGGGCGGTCACATCGTCAACACCGCGTCGGCGGCGGCCTTCCAGCCCTCCAGGGCGCTGCCCGCCTACGGCACCTCCAAGGCGGCCGTGCTGATGCTGAGCGAGTGCCTGCGCGCCGAGCTGGCCGATCAGGGGATCGGTGTCACGGCGATCTGCCCCGGCCTGGTCAACACCAACATCACCGCCACCGCGCGCTTCGCGGGCGTGGACGCCGCGGAGGAGAAGCGCCGGCAGCAGCGCACCGCCCGGCTGTACGGGGCGCGCAACTACCCGCCGGAGAAGGTGGCGGACGCCGTCCTGGAGGCGGTCGTGCACAACAGGGCGGTGGTGCCGGTGACGCCGGAGGCGCGCGGCGCTCATCTCATGTCCCGCTTCGCGCCACGGGTGCTGCGGCGCCTCGCCCGGGTGAAGCCGCCCCTGTAGTTTCCACAGACATCCCCAACCAGCCTGTGGATAACCGCACTTGACTGTGGATCAAACCTCGGTGGCTAAATGGTTCGCGTGACGCGTGTCTCACTAGGCAGGCTGGTGCCATGCAACAGGAACGCTCGGTGAAGGTGTCCAAGTATCTGTCGAAGCACCTGCGCCACCAGCCGGAGAGGATCGGGCTCACGCTCGACGAAGGCGGCTGGGTCGAGATCGACACGCTGATCGCCGCGGCGGCCGCGCACGGCTTCCGCTTCACCCGCGAAGAGCTGGACCACGTGGTCGCCACCAACGACAAGCGGCGCTTCGCGGTCGAGGGCACCCGCATCCGGGCCAGCCAGGGCCACAGCATCGACGTGGATCTCCAACTGCCCTCGGCGACCCCGCCGCCGCACCTCTACCACGGGACCGTGGCCCGGCATCTGGAGGCCATTCGCGCCGAGGGCCTGCGCCCGATGAACCGGCACGCCGTGCACCTCTCGCCGGACCGCGAGACCGCGACCCGGGTCGGAGCCCGCCGTGGCCGGCCGGTCGTGCTCCCGGTGGATGCCGCCGCCATGCACCGCGCCGGTCACGTCTTCCACGTCAGCGCGAACGGGGTCTGGCTGACGCAGCACGTGCCGTCCCGCTACCTGCGCTTTCCCGCTCCGCACTGAGCCCGCATGATCGAGGGCATGGAGCACCTGCCGAGCGCCCAGTCAGCCGTCACCGCCCTCCGTGCCGTCGCCGAGGAGTACGCGCTGGAGATCGAGGTCACCGACGACATCGGCGCCGACCAGACCTCCCGCGGCATGGCCGCGGGCGTCGGGGTGACCACCGACGCCGACGGCTCCCTCCCGCACGAGGCGTTCGTCGAGTTCGGCGGGGTTCCCCGGGTGAGCGTCCGGCTCTTCCACGAGGGCGATGCCCTGGTCACGGTCGAAAACGTGGAGTTTCCCGATGTCGAACGCGACGACGTGCCCGCGTTCCTGCGCTCCGTCTTCGGCGGCCTCGCCTACGTCCATGGGCGCCGTTTCCCGCCCGGATACCGTCTGATCGTGCCGCTGCCGGGCGACCGGGCACACAAGGAGCACGTGTCGATGCTCCTCCTCACGCCGTGGCTGAGCAGTCGCGTACGGTGACGCCGCACGCTGTTTCACGTGAAACCGACGACAGCCGCATAGGCTCGGGGACATGAGTCTGCGCCTGAGCACCGTGATCCTTCCGTACCGCCGCTGGCACGAAGGCGGCCGTTCGACCTGGACGCGGGCCGAGCAGCTCGGCTTCCACACGGGGTACACCTACGACCACCTCTCCTGGCGCAGCTTCCGGGACGGACCGTGGTTCGGTGCCGTACCGACCCTCACGGCCGCCGCGGCCGTGACCGAGCGGCTGCGACTGGGCACCCTGGTCACCTCGCCCAACTTCCGGCACCCGGTGACGCTCGCCAAGGAGCTGATCTCCCTCGACGACATCTCCGGCGGACGGACCACGCTCGGCATAGGAGCGGGCGGCACCGGCTTCGACGCCACGGCGCTGGGCCAGGAACCGTGGACGCCGCGAGAGCGGGCGGACCGGTTCGGCGAGTTCCTGCCGTTGCTCGACCGGCTGCTGACCGAGGACGCCGTGTCGTACGAGGGCGACTTCTACTCGGCGCACGAGGCCCGCAACATCCCGGGTTGTGTACAGCGGCCCCGGCTGCCCTTCGCGGTGGCCGCGACCGGCCCGCGGGGGCTGGCGCTCGCCGCCCGGCACGGTCAGGCGTGGGTCACCACCGGCGACCCGAAGCTGTTCGAGAACGGCACCCCCGAGCAGTCGGACCGGGCGCTGCGGCAGCAGGGCGACCGGCTGGCCGACGCCTGTGCCGCGATCGGCCGCGATGCGGGAGAGCTGGACCGGGTCCTGCTCACCGGTTTCACACCGGAGCGCAGTCGACCGCTGGAGTCCGTGGACGCGTTCGTGGACTTCGCCGGACGCCACCGGGACCTGGGCTTCACCGAGCTCGTCGTCCACTGGCCGATCCCCGACTCGGACTTCGCCGCGGACGAGAAGGTCTTCGAGCGGATCGCCATGGAGGCACTGGCACAGCTGAAGGAATGAGGGCGTGGAAGCGAGCGGCCACGGGGAGGCGCGCATGAGAGCCGTAGCTCACAGATGTGCGGACCCTCGCACGGGCGTGCACGCACATGCGTGACAATGACCGGGTGACCTCAGCGACCCGACAGCCCGAGCCCCCGGCCGCCGCCACCCGCCCGCGGCTCATCGCCACCGACCTCGACGGCACCCTGCTGCGCGACGACAAGTCGGTCTCCCCGCGCACGGTCGCCGCGCTGGCCGCCGCGGAGCAGGCGGGCATCGAGGTCTTCTTCGTCACCGGCCGCCCCGCCCGCTGGATGGACGTCGTCAGCGCCCACGTCCACGGGCACGGCCTCGCCATCTGCGGCAACGGCGCCGCCGTGGTCGACCTGCACGGCGGTCCCGGCGGGCACAGGTTCGTGAAGGTCCGCGCGCTGCCCACGGAGAACGCGCTGGACGCCGTACGGCTGCTGCGGGAGGCGGCGCCCGGCACGGTCTACGCGGTCGAGCAGACGTACGGCTTCCACCAGGAACCGGCGTACCCGAAACTGCACCTGGAGGTCCCCGACGACCTCCTGCCCGCCGAGGAGATCCTGGCACCGGGCGGCCGCGCCACCGCCGAGCCCGTCCTCAAGATCCTTGCCTTCCATCCGGAGCTGGACCCCGACGGCTTCCTCACGCTGGCCCGCCTGGCCATCGGCGATCGCGCCAACGTCACCCGGTCCAGCCCCAGCGCCCTGCTGGAGATCAGTGGCCCCGACGTCTCCAAGGCCAGCACGCTCGCCCTGTGCTGCGCCGAGCGCGGCATCTCGCACGAGGAGGTCGTGGCCTTCGGCGACATGCCGAACGACGTCGAGATGCTCACCTGGGCGGGGCAGTCGTACGCGATGGGCAACGCGCATCCGGACGTGATCGCCGCCGCCTCGGGGCGGACGGTCGCCAACAACGACGACGGAGTGGCGGTCGTGATCGAGCGGATGCTGGCCCTGCCCTGACGTCCGCCTCCACGGGCGCCGGCCTCGCGGCCCGTCCGGTGCCGTCACAGCGGCACCCCGTGCTGCGACAGCCACGGCACCGGGTCCAGCGCCGAGCCCATCTCCGGGGTGACCCGTACCTCGAAGTGCAGATGGGGCCCGGTGGAGTTGCCCGTGCTGCCGGACTGGCCGATCCACTGCCCGGGCTCGACCCGGTCGCCCTGGTCGACGGCGACGGCGGCGAGGTGGGCGTACTGCGTGTAGTAGCCGCCCGCGTGCTCGATGACGACCTGGATGCCGAAGGCCCCGCCGCAGGACACCTTCAGGACCCGACCCGCGCCGACCGAGCGCACCGGTGTCCCGACCGGCACCGCGAAGTCCTGGCCGGTGTGCCGGTGCGCCCACCGCGATCCGCCGCTGCCGAAGGACGCCGACAGTTCGTAGGTCTCGACCGGAGCCATCCAGGACGGGCCGACGGGCACGTCCGGCTGGTCGAGGCGGACCGCGCCGGGGCACGACCCGGCCGCGACGGAGGAGTCCGCCTGTCCCTCCAGCCGGGACCGCGCCGCCTCCAGCTTGCTCTCGATCTTCTTCTTCAGCTTCCCCAGGTCGACGTTGCGCTTCTCCAGCGCCTGCCAGGCCGCCTGTGCCTTGGCTTCCTCGGCGGCGAGCCGGGCCTCCGCGCGCAGATGCCTGCCGATGGCCCTGTCCACGGCGAGATTCGCGCGGGAGACCGCCCGCTGACCGCGCATCAGCTCGTCGGGGTCGTCGGCGAGGAGCATCCGCGCGGTGAGCGGGAGACCGCCGCCGTCGCGGTACTGGGCCCGGGCGATGCGGCCCAGGTCCTCCTGCATGGCGTCGATCTTCCGCCGTTGCCCGTCGAGCCGCCGCTCGTACTCCAGGGCCTTCGACCGCTGCGTCTCGGCCTCTCGCCGCCCGTCCTCGTACCGACGGGTCGCCTTCGCCGCGTCCTCGTACAGTCGCGCCACCTGCGGCCCGAGACCGGTGCCGGGCCCGCCGTCCCCGTCCATGCCGTCGGTGGGGCGGGCCGCCGGCACGGCGAGCGCGCACAGCAACACCGGAACGATCAACGGGTGCCGGCGGGATGAGCGCATGTCAGCGATGGTGGACCAGCGCGGGCCCCGCGGTCCCGTTCAGCTCGTACGAGTGGGGGACCCGTTGCTGCACACGGCCCAGCGCGACTGCTGCACACGGGGCAGCACGGCGCCGGCCGCGCTCAGTACGGTGCTTCCCACAGCACCGTCGTGCCGGCACCGTCCGCCCCGATGCCCGGCCCGAGCCGACTGGTGCCGCCCACGGACTCGGCGCGGCGCTCCAGGTTGTGCAGGCCGCTGCGCCGGCCGCCCTCAGGAACGCCGACACCGTCGTCCGCGACGGTCAGGCGCACGCCCGGCCGGCCGTCCGGCAGAGTCACCGCCGCGTCCACGACCACCTCGATCCGGCCGGCGCGGGCGTGCCGGAAAGCGTTGGACAGGGTCTCGCGCAGCGCGGCGATGAGGTTCTTGCCGGTCAGGTCGCCGACGGCGGTGTCGACCGGGCCGACGAAGCGGTGCGAGGGCGTGAAGCCCAGCGGGACGGCGGCCATGGTGATCTCGCGCAGTACGCGGGTGCGCAGTCCCGTGGGCGCCTCGGCCGGCTGCTGGAGCGCGAAGATCGCCGAGCGGAGCTCCTGGATGGTGACGTCGAGTTCGTCGACGGCCCCGCCGACCCCGTCGCGCACCTCCGGCACGGCCGACCTGCGCTGGGCGCTCTCCAGCATCATCCCCGTCGCGAAGAGCCGCTGGATGACGAGATCGTGCAGGTCCCGGGCGATCCGGTCCCGGTCCTCGTACACGGCGAGCCGCTCCCGGTCGCGCTGTGCCTCGGCCATCGTGAGCGCCAGCGCCGCCTGCGAGGCGAACCGGTCGCCGAGCGCACGCTCCGTCCGGGTGAACGGGCGGTCCCCCCGGGCCCGGGGCAGGACGAGGCACCCGAGGATCTTCCCGTCCCTGCGCAGCGGCAACAGCATGACCGGCCCGTAGCAGCGCGCCGGTCCGTCGTCCAGGCGGGGGTCGGTGGTGGCGTCGTCCACGAACACGGGGCGTCCGGCGAGCAGTTCCGTCACGATGCCGTTCTCCGGCGGGATGACCGCGCCGAGCGCGTTCGTGGGGCGCGGCGCGTCGACGGCCACGATCTCCAGGCCGCCCCCGTCGGCCGGCAGCAGCACCATCCCGGCGGCCGCCCCGGAGAGGCGGCGGGCCTGCTCGGCGACGATCTGCAGGGCGTCGTCGGTGTCGCCCCCGGCCAGCAGGGCGGTGGTGACGGCGACCGATCCGTCGATCCACCGCTCCCGCTGCTGGGCCGCCTCGTACAGTCGCGCGTTGCCGATGGCGATACCGGCCTCCGTGGCCAGGACCCGGACCATCGCGAGGTCGTAGTCGTTGAAGGGCTCACCCGCGTGCTTGTCGGTCAGGTAGAGGTTGCCGAAGATCTCGCCCCGCACACGGACGGGAACGCCCAGGAAGCTGCGCATCGGCGGGTGGTGCTCGGGAAAGCCGCATGAGCGCGGGTCCTCGGTCAGGTCGGTCAGCCGGACCGGCTCGGGCTCGCGGATGAGCGCGCCGAGCAGGCCCTTGTGGCCGTCCGGGAGGTGGCCGACGCGGCGGACGGTCGCCTCGTCGACGCCGTGGTGCACGAAGTCGGCGAGGCCCTCGCCGTCCTCGGCGACGACGCCGATGGCCGCGTACCGGGCGTGCGCCAGGTCGGCGGCCGTCTCGCAGATCCGGTTCAGCGTGGAGTGCAGTCCCAGTCCGCTGCCGACGGAGCGCATCGCCTCCAGCAGTTTCGGCACCCGTGCCAGTAGCTCGGCCGAGGCCCCCTCATGGGGCGGCGGGGGGCCGGGAGGCGGGACTGGGGACATGACCCGAGCCTAATGAGACCTTTTTGTTCAGGAAAGTCGGATTACCGGAGTCTCTCGCGAATCCGTGGCCGGGCCGACCGGTCACCGTGCTCCCACCAGCAGGTCCGCCGCCGCCTCCCGTCCGGCCATCTCCCGCAGCGGCCCCGGCACGGCCGCCAGCTCCGCGTACGTACCCCGCTGCACGACCCGGCCCCGGTCCAGGACGATCACCTCGTCCACGGCCCGCAGTCCCGCCAGCCGGTGGGTGATCAGCAGGCTCGTACGGCCCTCGGTGGCGGCCAGCAGATCCGCGGTGAGCGCGTCGGCGGTCGGCAGGTCGAGGTGCTCGGCGGGCTCGTCGAGCACGAGGACGGGGAAGCCGGCGAGCAGCGCCCGGGCCAGGGCGAGCCGCTGGCGCTGGCCACCGGACAACCGGGCCCCGTGCTCACCGACCAGCGTGTCCAGACCGTCGGGCAGACTGTCGGCCCACTCCAGCAGCCGGGTCCGCGCCAGCGCGTCGCGCAGCTCGCCCTCGGTGGCGTCCTTCCTGGCCAGGAGCAGGTTCTCGCGGACCGAGCTGTCGAAGAGGTGCGCGTCCTGGGCGCACAGCCCGACCAGCCGCCGTACGTCGTCCCCGGCCAGGGCGTAGGCGTCGACACCGGCCAGCGTGTAGGAGCCC
Source organism: Streptomyces sp. MH60 (assembly GCF_002939385.1). GTDB lineage: Bacteria > Actinomycetota > Actinomycetes > Streptomycetales > Streptomycetaceae > Streptomyces. The sequence continues at coordinate 48,495 of NZ_MULI01000039.1, forward strand.
GCGTCCGGGTCGAGGAAGCGCAGCAGCACCTGGGCCAGGGTCGTCTTGCCGGACCCGGACGGTCCCACCACGGCGACGCGGCGCCCCTCGGCCAGCGTCAGGTCCAGCCCCGCCAGCGCGTCCCTGTCCTGCCCGGCGTGACGCGCGGCCAGCCCCTTGAGGACCACCGGGAACGGCGAGGCGGGCGCCTGCCTGGGCACCTCCGGTTCGCGCACCGGCTCCGGATCGTCGAGCACCTCGTGGACGCGCTCGGCGCTCCTGCGCACGCGCTGGCGGTACTGCACGGCGAGCGGCAGTCCGAGTACGGCCTCGAAGGCGGCCAGCGGGGTGAGGACGACGACGGCCACGGCCACCCCGGCGAGTAGGCCGTCGGCGACGGCTTGGGCTCCGACGAGGGCGGCGCCCGCGACGGTCAGGCCGGAGACGAGCGCGGTGAGCCCGTCGCCCAGCGCGGTGGCGGTGGCGGCTCGCGAGGCGATCCGGGTGAGGGTGCCGTCGGCCCGCCGCGCCTCGGCGGCACGACCGGGCAGGGCGCCGGCGACGGTCAGCTCGGCGGTGCCGGTGAGCAGGTCGGTCACGCGGGTGGCGAGCACGCCCCTGGCGGGGGCGAGCCTGCGCTCGGCCCGCCGTGCCACGGCCGCGGTGACCAGCGGAACACCGGCTCCGGCCGCGAGCAGGCCGACCGCGAGCACGGCGCCCGCCTCGGGGAGCAGCCAGGCCGTGAAACCGACCGAGGCGACGGAGACGACCAGCGCGCTGCCGGCCGGCAGCAGCCAGCGCAGCCAGTAGTCCTGCAAGGCGTCGACGTCGGCGACGAGCCGGGTCAGCAGGTCGCCGCGGCGGCTGCGGCGGAGCCCCGCGGGGGCCAGCCGCTCCAGCCGCCGGTACACGGCGACCCGGGTGTCGGCCAGCATCCGCAGCACGGCGTCGTGCGACACGAGCCGCTCCGCGTAGCGGAACACGGCCCGCCCGATGCCGAACGCCCGCGTCGCCGTCACGGCCACCATCAGGTACAGCACCGGCGGCTGCTCGGAGGCCCGCGAGATGAGGTACCCGGAGGTCGCCATCAGGCCCACGGCACTGCCCAGCGCCAGACCGCTGAGCAGCAGCGCGAGACCGAGCCGCCCGCGCCGGGCGCCGGACATGGCACGGACCCGGGCCAGTACGCCCCCGCGCGCCTCCGCAACGGGCTCGGCGGGCCGAGCGGACTCGGCGGCCGGTTCGTCGAGGAAGCCCGGAGCGGCAGTGCGGAGGCCCGCCGCCGCGGCGACCGGTAGTCCGTCGGCGTCGGCGGAGGCGGCGACCATGACCGGCGTGTCCAGCCGCACCACCCGGTCGGCCGCCTCCAGCAGTGCCGGGCGGTGCACCACCAGCAGGACCGTCCGCCCCTGCGCCAGCCTGCGCACGGCGTCCACGACCTCCGCCTCGGTGGCCCCGTCCAGAGCCGCCGTCGGCTCGTCGAGCAGCAGCACCGGCCGGTCCGCGAGAAACGCCCGGGCCAGCGCCAGCCGCTGCCGCTGCCCGGCGGACAGCCCGGTTCCGTCCTCCCCTAGGACGGTCGCCGTGCCCTCGGGCAGCGCGTCCACGAACTCCAGGGCGCCCGCGTCCCGCAGGGCCCGGCGGACGGCGGTGTCATCGGCGTCGGGCCGGGCCAGCCGTACGTTCTCCGCGATGGTGCCGGCGTACAGGTGCGGGTGCTGCGGCACCCACGCGACGCGGGCGTGCCACTGCGCCAGGTCGAGGGAGGAGAGGTCGGTTCCCCCGACCCGGACCCGCCCTCCGGTCGGGGTGACGAAGCCGAGCAGGGCGTTCAGGAGCGTCGACTTGCCCGCCCCGCTGGGGCCGACGAGCGCCACCGTCTCCCCGGGTTCGACGGTGAGGTTCACGTCCGTGACGGCCGCCGTGTCGCGTCCGGGGTAGCGGACCGTCACGCCCTCGAAGACCAGGGCCCCGTCCGCCGGAACCGGCCCGGTCCCCGACGCCGGTACGGGACGCTCCAGCACGGAGAAGATGTCCTCGGCGGCGGCGAGGCCCTCGGCCGCCGCGTGGTACTGCGCTCCCACCTGCCGCAACGGCAGATAGGCCTCGGGTGCGAGGACCAGCACGACCAGGCCGTCGTACAGGGCCATGTCACCGTGGACCAGACGCATGCCGATGGTGACGGCGACGAGCGCGACGGAGAGTGTGGCGAGCAGTTCCAGCGCGAAGGACGACAGGAAGGCGATCCGCAAGGTCCGCATGGTCGCCTGGCGGTACTCGCCGGTGATGCGCTTGATCGACTCCGCCTGTGCCTTGGCCCGGCCGAAGACCTTCAGCGTCGGCAGCCCCGCGACCACGTCCAGGAAGTGTCCGGACAGCCGGGAGAGCAGCCGCCACTGGCGGTCCATCCGGGACTGGGTGGCCCAGCCGATCAGCATCATGAAGACCGGGATGAGGGGCAGAGTGGCGACGATGATGGCCGCCGAGACCCAGTCCTCGGTGACGATGCGGGCCAGCACCGCCACGGGCACGACCACCGCGAGGCCCAGCTGCGGCAGATAGCGCGAGAAGTAGTCGTCGAGGGCGTCGACGCCCCGGGTGGCGAGGGCGACCAGCGAGCCGGTCCGCTGCCCGCTCAGCCAGCCGGGGCCGAGCGCGGTGGCCCGCTCCAGCAGCCGGCCCCGCAGCTCCGACTTCACCGCCGCGCTCGCCCGGTGCGCGGCCAGTTCGGTGAGCCAGCCGACCAGCGCCCGGCCGCAGGCCACGGCCACCAACAGCAGCAGCGGCGTACGGAGCCCGGCGGCTGACGTGCCGTGCTGGAAGGCGCCGACCACCACCTCGGCGATGAGCATCGCCTGCGCGACGAGCAGTCCGGCACCGACGGCTCCCAGGGCGACGACCGCCACCAGGAAGATCCGGGTGGCGCGGGCGTACCGCAGAAGACGTGGATCGATGGGTTTCACGTGAAACAGGCCTTCCTGCCCTGGGGCCCGGTTTCACTGCGTTTCACGTGAAACGCAGTGACACCGGACTCCGTTGGACTCAGTGCGCGGCATCGGCGAGGTGCTGGGTGCCGATGCGCTTGCGGAACACCCAGTACGTCCAGCCCTGGTAGAGCAGGACGACGGGCGTGGCGATCACGGCCAGCCAGGTCATGATCTTGAGCGTGTAGGCGCTGGACGAGGCGTTGGTGACGGTGAGGCTCCAGTCCGCGTTCAGCGTGGACGGCATGACGTTCGGGAAGAGCGTCAGGAAGAGCATCGCCACGGCGGCCACGATGGTGACGCCGGACAGGGCGAACGCCCAGCCCTCGCGCCCGGCCTGGTTCGCCGTCAGCGCGGCGATCAGTGCGGCGACGGCCACCACGAGGGCGACCAGGCTCTTGGCGTCCCCGCTGTCGGCCTGCGTCCAGAGCAGGAAGGCCAGGGCCAGCACGGCAGTGACCAGGCCGACCCGCAGCGCCAGGGTCCGCGCCCGCTCACGGATCTCACCGACGGTCTTGAGGGCGGTGAACACCGTCCCGTGGAAGGTGAACAGGGTCAGCGTCACCAGGCCGCCGAGAAGGGCGTACGGGTTGAGCAGGTCCCAGACCGAGCCGACGTACTCCAGGTCCCGGTCGATCTTCACGCCGTGGACGATGTTGCCGAAGGCCACGCCCCACAGGAACGCGGGGATCAGCGAGGTCCAGAAGATCGCCGTCTCCCAGTTGCGCTGCCACTTCTCCTCGGGCCGCTTCACCCGGTACTCGAAGGCGACGCCCCGGACGATCAGGCAGACCAGGATGGCGAGCAGGGGAAGGTAGAACCCGGAGAAGAGCGTGGCGTACCACTCGGGGAAGGCGGCGAACGTGGCACCGCCGGCCGTGAGCAGCCACACCTCGTTGCCGTCCCACACGGGGCCGATGGTGTTGATCAGCACCCGCTTCTCGGCCCGGTCCCGAGCGAGCAGCTTGGTCAGCACACCCACCCCGAAGTCGAAGCCCTCCAGGAAGAAGTAGCCGGTCCACAGGACGGCGATCAGAACGAACCAGACGTCGTGCAGTTCCATGACTGTGCAGCTCCCTCGGCCTAGTACGAGAAGGCCATCGGCTTGTCGGCGTCACGGAGATCGCCACCGATCTTCGTGGGCGGATTGAGGTCGGCCTCGGTCAGCTCGGGCGGTCCCGCCTTCACGTACTTCGCCAGGAGCTTGACCTCGATGACGGCCAGGACGGCGTACAGCAGGGTGAAGACGGACATCGAGATGATGACCTCGGCGGTGGAGACACCGGGGGAGACCGCGTCGCGGGTCTGCATCACGCCGTAGACGACCCAGGGCTGCCGGCCCATCTCGGTGAAGATCCAGCCCCAGGAGTTGGCGATCAGCGGGAACGCCATCGTCCACAGCGCCAGCAGCCAGTACATCCGGGAGAGCTTCGCCCCGAGCGGCTTCTTCAGCAGCACCAGTCGCGGGACCTCGTCCTCCCCGGTGCGCAGGGCCGGTGGCAGCAGGAACCGCTTCCTCGTCAGCCACAGGCCCAGCAGGCCGAGGGAGAAGGAGGCCATGCCGAAGCCGATCATCCAGCGGAAGCCCCAGTAGGCGACGGGGACGATGGGCTTGTAGTCGCCGGGGCCGAACTGCTCCTGGAGGGCCTTGTTGGTGTCGTTGATGCCGGGCACATAGGACTCGAAGTCGCTGTGTGCGAGGAAGGACAGCAGTCCGGGGATCTCCAGGGCGACCTTGTTGTGCCCCTCGTCGACGTCTCCGTAGGCGAAGACCGAGAAGGGTGCCGGCTTCTCGCCGTCCCACAGGGCCTCGGCGGCGGCCATCTTCATCGGCTGCTGCTCGTACATGACCTTGCCGAGGGTGTCGCCGCTGACCGCGGTGAGCAGGCCGCCGACCGCCAGGGTCACCAGGCCGAGCCGGAGCGAGGTCCGCATCACCGGGATGTGCTTCTTGCGCATCAGGTGGAAGGCGGCGATGCCGACCATGAAGGCGCCGCCCGTGAGGAAGGCCGCCGAGAAGCTGTGGAAGACCTGGTTGAGGGTGGTGTTCTGGGTGAGGACCTGCCAGAAGTCGGTGAGCTCGGCGCGGCCCTTCTCCTCGTTGATCCGGTAGCCGACGGGGTGCTGCATCCAGGAGTTGGCCGCGAGGATGAAGTACGCCGACAGCAGGGTGCCGATCGAGACCATCCAGATGCAGGCCAGGTGGATCTTCTTGGGCAGCTTGTCCCAGCCGAAGATCCACAGCCCGATGAAGGTGGACTCGAAGAAGAAGGCGATCAGCGCCTCGAAGGCGAGGGGAGCACCGAAGACATCACCGACGAAGCGGGAGTAGTCGGACCAGTTCATGCCGAACTGGAACTCCTGCACGATGCCGGTGACGACACCCATCGCGATATTGATCAGGAAGAGCTTGCCCCAGAACTTGGTCGCCCTGAGGTACTTCTCCTTCTCCGTGCGGACCCAGGCGGTCTGCAGTCCGGCCGTGAGAGCGGCCAGCGAGATCGTCAGCGGGACGAACAGGAAGTGGTAGACGGTCGTGATGCCGAACTGCCATCGCGCCAGCGTCTCCGGCGCCAGAGCCAAGTCCACGTCGTCACTCTCCTCACATCGCCACACCACCGTGGTCAGCGGCGGTTTGAGCGTGTTTGTCACACCCAAGGCGGGCGCAATCGGGACACGCTTGTGAACGCGTTCACATTCACAAGCAATTATGACCTACTGCTTTTCGACACCGGAAGGGGGGTCCCCTGTGACGTCAACCCCTTCGCCGGAACTTCGACAGACCGTTGCATCCGAGGGGCGGGAGCCGTGTCCACCGCATGCGAAATCGCGGGACGGCGCCTGGCCGTCCCGCGATGCGTCGTCCCGCCCGGTAGGGGCTACAGCTCCTTGCGGAACTCCTCCGACACCCTCACGAAGATGTCGTTCGCCTCGCTCTCCCCGACCGTCACGCGCACGCCCTCGCCCGCGAAGGGGCGGATGACCACGCCGGCCCGCTCGCAGGCCTCCGCGAAGGCGAGCGTGCGCTCCCCCAGCCGCAGCCAGACGAAGTTGGCCTGGGTCTCCGGCACCGTCCAGCCCTGCGCGCGCAGCGCGTCGACGACGCGGGCGCGCTCGCACACCAGCGAGCCGACCCGGCCGATCAGCTCGTCCTCCGCGCGCAGCGAGGCGATCGCCGCCTCCTGCGCGATCTGGCTGACCCCGAAGGGCACCGCCGTCTTGCGCAGCGCCGCCGCCACCGGCTCGTGGGCGATCGCGAAGCCGACCCGCAGACCTGCCAGGCCGTAGGCCTTGGAGAAGGTGCGCAGGACGCAGACGTTGGGCCGCTCACGGTAGAACTCGACGCCGTCCGGGACCTCCGCGTCACGGATGAACTCGCGGTAGGCCTCGTCGAGGACCACCAGGACATCGCTCGGCACCCGGTCCAGGAACCGCTCCAGCTCGGCCCGCCGTACCACCGTGCCCGTGGGATTGTTGGGGTTGCAGACGAAGATCAGCCTGGTCCGGTCGGTGATCGCGTCCGCCATCGCGTCCAGGTCGTGCACCTCGCCCGGCGTCAGCGGCACCTGCACGGACGTCGCACCGCTGATCTGGGTGATGATCGGGTACGCCTCGAAGGAGCGCCAGGCGTAGATCACCTCGTCGCCGGGGCCCGAGGTCGCCTGGATCAGCTGCTGGGCCACACCGACCGACCCGGTGCCGGTGGCCAGGTGTGCCAGGGGCACCCCGAAACGGTCCGACAGCTCACTCATCAGCGAGGTGCAGGCCATGTCCGGGTACCGGTTGAAGGAGGCGGCCGCGGCCGTCACCGTCTCCATCACACCCGGCAGGGGCGGATAGGGGTTCTCGTTGGAGGACAGCTTGTAGGCCACCGGCCCGTCGGCCGCGGCGGGCTTGCCCGGCTTGTAGGTCGGAATCCCCTCCAGCTCGGCGCGCAGCTTGGGGCTCTTCTCGCTCACCGCAGTCCTCCTCGTGACCACCACCGGCATCGAATACTCCTCACCTTAAGAGGATTCGCCGCCGCTGCGTATAGGGGGGAGCAGACCTCGTCCGTCACACTGGCATCAAGGGCATCAGGGCACGAAGGCGCACGATTCGGGGGGCGCGCCGCACATATATCTACGCGCCGGTGGCTCGCGCCGTGGCGCGCATCCCTCGTGCAGGTGAGTTGAGACCTCTTCGCAACATCCACCACCCCGCAGGCCCTCACTGGTCAACACGTCAGGTAATGGGATGAGTGGACCCAACTGGCTTGCTTTCCAAGGACGTTCACCGTTAATGATCATGCAGAAACGTGACTGTCAACGCGTGCATATGCGTCCGCACTACCCCACCCCATGAGCCCTACTATCGGCTCGCCATGACAGCAGCAGGGAAGCACCAGGTGAGCCGCGCGGAAACCTCACGTCGAGGCAGCCGGCCGGGCCGGGCGGGCATCAGGGACGTGGCCGCCGCCGCCGGAGTATCCATCACTACCGTCTCCGACGCCCTCAACGGCAAGGGCCGACTCCCGGATGCCACCCGGCGCCATGTGCGCGAGGTCGCCGACCGACTGGGCTACCGGCCCTCGGCCGCCGCCCGCACGCTCCGCACCGGCAAGTCCGGACTCATCGGCCTGACCGTGACGACGTACGGGGATGAACCTTTCACCTTCACCGAGTTCGCGTACTTCGCCGAGATGGCGCGCGCCGCCACGTCGGCCGCGCTCGCCCGCGGCTACGCCCTCGTCATCCTCCCGGCGACCTCCCGGCACGACGTGTGGTCCAACGTCGCGCTCGACGGCACGGTCGTCATCGACCCCTCCGACCACGACCCGGTCGTCAGCGAACTGGTCCGCCAGGGCCTGCCCGTCGTCTCCGACGGCCGCCCGGCCGGCTCGCTGCCGGTCACCGCCTGGGTCGACAACGACCACGAGGCGGCCGTACTCGGCATCCTCGACCACCTCGCCGACGCGGGCGCGCGCAGGATCGGCCTGCTCACCGGCACCACCACCGACACGTACACCCACCTGTCGACCACCGCCTACCTTCGCTGGTGCGAGCGCGTCGGACAGGACCCGGTCTACGAGGCCTACCCCGCCCACGACCCGTGCGCCGGCGCGGTCGCCGCCGACCGGCTGCTCGCCCGCCCGGACCGGCCCGACGCCGTCTACGGCCTGTTCGACCCGAACGGCACCGACCTGCTCGCCGCCGCCCGCCGCTACGGACTGCGCGTCCCCGAGGACCTGCTGCTGGTCTGCTGCAGCGAGTCCACCGTGTACGCCAGCACCGAGCCGCCCATCACCACCCTGTCGCTGAAACCCCGCCGCATCGGCACCGCCGTGATCCAGGTCCTCATCGACGCGATCGAGGGGCTGCACTCCGACCAGCCGGTCGAGCAGGTGATACCGACCGAACTGATCGTGCGCACGTCGTCGCAGCGGCGCCCGCCGCGTACGACGGTCAGCCCGCCGCGGTCGCCGGAGGGCGAGTAGCGCGGGCCCGGGGCGCGAATGCGGGACCGGGGCGCGGTCGCGGGGCGGTGGCACACCGCGTGTGGCGCGTCCCGGCCGGAGCGGGACGCGCAAGGGCGACGAGGGCGACGAGGGCGACGGCGCGGAACGACGCGAAACAGGGCGGCGAGACCACATCCGCCACGTCCGGAACACGGGTGGCCCGCGGTCACGGACGGGCGAAGCCAGGCCCAATCGGGGCGAAAGCCGCAGCGAAGCGGAGTCCTGTCCTGATTCACCACCCCTGGGTCATCACACAGCGCGATCCGCATTCCTATGATGGGCCCACACACCGCGGGCCGCTGCGACCAGGCAGTCCGAAGCGGTGCAGATGCGGCGCGATGGTGGAGGGGTCGATGACTCAGGGGGCCGGTCAGGGACCCGAGGTGGAGCGGACGGCGACAGTGCGCGACTTCCGGGTACCCGCGTACGTCCACGAGACCGCTCCGTACGCTGCCCCCGGCACGCACGCGAGCGACTCGGCGCCACCCGCCGAGGAAGGGCTCGAGGAGGCCCTGCCCGAGGGCTACACACCCACCCAGCGCGATCTGCCCGTCATCCGTCGGGGTGACACGGTCCAGGTCACGGTCGACCCCGCACCGGCCGTGGTGCAGCAGCCGGCCACCGGCCAGGGCCCCCTGTTCGTCGTCGGCGACGTGCACGGCTACCTCGACGAGCTGCTGGCCGCCCTGCGGGAGAAGGGCCTCGTCGACGAGGCCGGCCAGTGGTGCGCGGGCACCTCCCGGCTGTGGTTCCTCGGCGACTTCACCGACCGCGGCCCGGACGGCATCGGCGTCATCGACCTGGTGATGCGGCTGTCCGCCGAGGCCGCCGCGGCGGGCGGCTACTGCAAGGCGCTGATGGGCAACCACGAACTGCTGCTGCTCGGTGCAAAGCGGTTCGGCGACACCCCCGTCAACTCCGGCGCGGGCACCGCCACCTTCCAGGCCGCCTGGCTGCTGAACGGCGGCCAGAAGACCGACATGGACCGCCTACAGGACCACCACCTGCAGTGGATGGCCCGCCTCGACGCCATGGAAGAAGTCGACGACCATCTCCTGGTCCACTCGGACGCCACGACCTACCTCGACTACGGCCGCTCCATCGAAGAGGTCAACGACACCGTCCGCGAGACGATCACGCGCAACGACGCGGAGGAGGTGTGGGACCTGTTCCGCAAGTTCACCAAGCGCTTCTCCTTCCGCGACGAGGGCGGCGCCGACGCCGTGCGCTCCCTGCTGGACACGTACGGCGGCACCCGGATCGTTCACGGCCACAGCCCCATCCCCTACCTGCTGGGCGAAGTCGGCTCCGAGGACGGCGAGGACGACACCCGTACCGCGGTCGAGGGACCGCACGTCTACGCGGACGGCCTGGCCATCGCGATGGACGGCGGCGTGACCATGGCCGGAAAGCTGCTGGTCCAGCAACTTCCACTGGATGCCTGACCGTTCACCGGACGGCTTTTCGGGCGGCGCCGTCCGTACGGACCGGCACCCAATTTCTGGAAACCCCCTGTCACCCTCCACCGTCACGGCTCTACCATCGGCTTATCCGTAGCAGGCTCCCCTCCGTTTCTGCCCGACGGCTCGTTGGCATGCGAGCCCCAAGCCCTACGGAGCATCGGGGGATGCACATGAACAGCGTTCCGCAGCATCTGTCGAACGAGGACCGCCAAGAGTACGAGCGGGTCCTCGACGAGGCGCTGCGCTCCGCACCACACCGCCCGGAGCTGACCGCGGTCGGTCAGCGGCTCAACTCCGAACAACTGCGCACCATGGCACTCAACGCCACCGCCCTCATCACGGCGGCGGCCACGACCGAGTACCAGCACTACGTGAAGGTCCGCGAGGAACTGCGCCACCCGGCGCCCTCGGGCCCGTCGTCCGCCACGCGCGAATCCGGCTCCCAGGAGCAGGGCACGAGCGCGGGAGGACTCGCCGCCACCATGGGCGAGATGGCCGAGGCGACCGGTGCGGGGGCCGTCGCCGTCGTCGCCGTCCTGGCACCGGTCCTGGCCGGGACCGCGGCGGCGATATTCCTGCTGGTCGGCTATCTCCTGAAGATGCTCGATCCGGAGGAGACCTTCGCGCAGACCATGCTCACCACCGGATGGGTGTTCGGTGCCTTCACCGCGGTGGCGATCCTCGTCGCCGCGGTGGGGCTGCTGCTCACCGCGCTGCGCAACCGCCCCTCCGCCGAGTCCGGCTTCTACAGCGCCCGCGACGAGGAGGTGACCCGGGCCAGGGATGCCTGGCACGAGGCGCTGCTGGAACGGGGCATCCTGCCCTTCCTCCGGGAGGCGCTCAGCGAACCGGGCACGGCGGCACTGCACCGCACCGGACCGGCCGCCCCGAGCGGCAGCCGCATGCCGCACCTCGGCTACGGCCGTCCCGGGTTCACCAGCCCCGACGGCGGCCCCGACGCGGGACCGCGGCCGAGCTACTCGAGCCCGGACTACAGCAGCCCGGACTTCGGTGGACCGGAACACCGGCCCGAGTAGCCACCGGCACGGGCGGGCAGCGCCTCAGAGGATGCCCGCCCGGCCGGCGGCAGTGATCCAGGACGGGAACTCGGACAGCAGACGGTCGTACAGTTCCGGGTCCGGTACGGTGCCGATGTCGTCGACGGCGAAGAAGCCCACGTTGTCGACGCGGCGGCCCGGCAGGGTGTCGAACCGCTCCAGCACCCCGTATTCGGCGCGCCCGAGCCCCACGAACTGCCAGAAGACAGGTTCCTCCACGGCCTCCCGCAGCTCCCGCTCGATCTCGGCGTTGCGGTAGACACCGCCGTCGGAGAAGAACAGCACCAGGGTCGGAACCGGCGCCGGGTGGTCCCGAACGAAGGCCCGGACCTCGGCGATCACCTTCTGCTCCTCGTTCTGGATGCCGACCGCCCGCATGTCGACCTGCTCGGGGTGCAGGCCCTTCTTCCTGCCCCGCCGGAACAGGCTGATCTCCCCCACGCGCACGTGCAGCCGCAGCCACTCGGGCAGCTCGCCCAGGCGCAGGTCGGGCAGGCGGGCCGGGTTGGAGGCGAAGGTCCAGGCCTGCATCTCCCCGTCGTCGTCCAACTGCGCGGCGACGGCGGCCATCCGCTCCACGACGTCCGCGACGACGCCCTTGGAGTAGAGGAAGGACATGGACCCGGAGGCGTCCAGTACGAGGAGGACGCGCGCGGTGATCCCGGCCGCCCCGTGCTTGCTCAGGCTGACCGCGACCTGCTCCTTGCGCAGGGACAGCCGCTTGCGCATGTCCACGGGCAGGCGTTCCTCGCCCTTGGTGAGACGGGGGCCGGTGGCGGGCGGCGCCGGGACCGGTGACGGTACGGACGCCGGCGGTGGGGCGGAGACCGGCGGAGCCGTCGGCCTGGGCGCGGGGGCGGCCGTCGGCGGGGCGGTGGCCCGGGTCGCGGCCGCCGGGGGAGCGTCGTCCACGGTGATGCCGAAGTCGGTCGCCAGCCCCGCGAGCCCGGAGGCGTAGCCCTGTCCGACCGCACGGAACTTCCACGTCCCCTGGCGCCGGTACAACTCGCCGCCGACCAGCGCGGTCTCCGTCCCGGCCGTGATGTCGAACCGGGCCAGTTCGGTGCCGGACGCGGCGTCCAGCAACCGCAGCGACAGCCCCGGCACCCGGCCGAAGGTACCGCCGTCCGCCGAGGCGCACAGGACGATGCGTTCGACCGACGACTCCACCGAACGCAGGTCCACCTCGACGGCATCGGTCGTGACACCCGCGTTCGCGCCGGGGCCGACCCGCTTGCCCAGGTGGCCCACCGCGCCCGACGTGTGGCGGGGCTGGTTGTAGAAGACGAAATCGCCGTCGTCCCGCACCCGTCCGGCCGAGGTGAGCAGCAGCGCCGAGGCGTCGACCTCGGGGACGCCCGGCCCGGCGGACCACACGAGTTCGGCGCGCACCACGGGGGAGTCGACGGCGACGTTGGCACCCTTGCTCAGGGAGGTGGCTGTCATGCGTCCAGTCTGCCGAGCAGGACCCCTCGACGGGGAGAGGGCCGGCCCCGCGGCCTGTCCCCCTCCCCGCACCGGTGCGCTCAGTCCGCGATCGGCAGATACACGCGGTTGCCCGCCGCCGCGAACTCCTTCGACTTCTGCGCCATGCCCTCCTCGATCTCGCCCTTGCTGCTCCCGTGCTGCCGGCGAATGTCCTGCGAGATCTTCATCGAGCAGAACTTGGGCCCGCACATCGAGCAGAAGTGGGCCGTCTTGGCGGGCTCGGCCGGCAGGGTCTCGTCGTGGAACTCCCGTGCCGTGTCCGGGTCGAGGGCCAGGTTGAACTGGTCCTCCCACCGAAACTCGAACCGGGCGTCCGACAGCGCGTCGTCCCACTCCTGTGCACCTGGGTGACCCTTGGCGAGGTCGGCGGCATGGGCGGCGATCTTGTAGGTGATGACGCCGGTCTTGACGTCGTCACGGTTGGGCAGGCCCAGGTGCTCCTTGGGCGTGACGTAGCAGAGCATGGCCGTGCCCCACCAGGCGATCATCGCGGCACCGATGCCGGAGGTGATGTGGTCGTACGCCGGCGCGACGTCCGTGGTCAGCGGACCGAGCGTATAGAACGGAGCTTCATCGCAGATCTCCTGCTGAAGGTCGATGTTCTCCTTGATCTTGTGCATCGGGACATGTCCCGGGCCCTCGATCATGGTCTGTACGTTGCAACGCTTGGCGATCCGGTTGAGTTCCCCGAGGGTGCGCAACTCGGCGAACTGCGCCTCGTCGTTGGCGTCCGCGATCGACCCCGGGCGCAGGCCGTCGCCGAGGGAGTACGTGACGTCGTAGGCGGCGAGGATCTCGCAGAGTTCCTCGAAGTTCTCGTAGAGGAACGACTCCTTGTGGTGCGCCAGGCACCACGCCGCCATGATCGAGCCGCCGCGCGAGACGATGCCGGTCTTGCGGTTCGCGGTCAGCGGTACGTACGGCAGGCGCACACCGGCGTGGACCGTCATGTAGTCCACCCCCTGCTCGGCCTGTTCGATCACGGTGTCCTTGTAGATCTCCCAGGTCAGCTCCTCGGCCCGGCCGTCGACCTTCTCCAGGGCCTGGTAGAGCGGCACGGTCCCGATGGGGACGGGGGAGTTGCGCAGGACCCACTCGCGCGTGGTGTGGATGTTGCGGCCGGTGGAGAGGTCCATGACCGTGTCGGCGCCCCAGCGGGTCGCCCAGGCCATCTTGTCCACCTCCTCCTCGATGGAGGATGTCACCGCCGAGTTGCCGATGTTGGCATTGACCTTCACCAGGAACCGCTTGCCGATGATCATCGGCTCGATCTCGGGGTGGTTGACGTTGGCGGGCAGCACGGCACGTCCCGCGGCGATCTCCTCACGGACCACTTCCGGCGAGACGTTCTCCCGGACGGCCACGTACTCCATCTCCGGCGTGATCTCGCCCCGGCGTGCGTACGCGAGCTGCGTCACCGCGTTGCCGTCCCGGCCGCGGCGGGGCTGGCGCGGCCGGCCGGGGAAGACGGCGTCGAGGTTGCGCAGGCCGCCGCGCGGCGAGGTGTGCTTGACTCCGTCGTCCTCGGGACGGACGGGACGGCCCGCGTACTCCTCGGTGTCACCGCGGGCGATGATCCAGTTCTCCCGCAGCGGTGCGAGGCCCCTGCGGACATCGGTGTCGACGAGTGGATCGGTGTACGGGCCCGAGGTGTCGTACAGCGTGACCGACTGCCCGTTGGTGAGGTGCACCTGACGGACCGGCACCCGCAGATCGGGGCGCGAGCCCTCGACGTACGCCTTGTGCCAGCCGATGGACTTCCCGGCCTCCGTGGTCTCCGCGGTGTCCTCCTGGACGGAGTTCTGTGCGGAGTTCTGTTCGGAGCTCTGAGCGGAATTCTGTGCGGAGGCAGGCGTGCGTGCGTCCTTGATGGCCATGAGACCTACTCCCTACGCCGGCATTACCCGGTAACAGGTTCGGCGGTCGACGCAGCGGATTCCGTCCGGCGGCGCTTCGTGGGATACATCACTCGACTTCGGTGACGTTTCCCGTGAAACATCGCTGGGACGGAGGTCAGCGCCCTCTCAGCCCGGTGCTCCGAGCTCCCGCGTGTACAAAGGTGCCTCCACGCTAACGCCCATTCGGGCGCGGTGAACAGAGGGCCCCCCTTGTTCTTGCGATGATCGGGCGGTGACCACACCGCAGCATCCCTCCTTCCCGCCGCGTCGGCCCGGCCGCGGACCGAACGCCGAAGAGGGCGACGGCAGGGCAGCCGACCACGTCCCCGTCGTCACTCACGGCGCGAGCGACGGCAGACCTGAGGCTGGTCACGGGCACGGAGCGGGCGACGCGCACGGCGCGGGAAGCGGGCACGGTGCGGGAAGTGGGCACGGTGCGGGAAGTGGGCACGGGCACGGGCACTCGCACAGTCACGGGCCGGCGGCCCCCGTGTCCCGGCATCTGCGGAAGGTCATCGCCGCGGTCCTGATCCCCTTCGCCGCGGCCGTGCTGGTCGGACTCGCGATGCTGTGGCCGGGCGGCGCACCGCCGCACGAGCGCACCGGAGTCGGCTTCGACCGTCAGACACAGCAGGCCACCGTCACCAAGGTGGTCGAGCTGAGCTGCCAGTCCGTCAACGCCTCGGGCGGCACTCCGACCGGCGACACGTCCACCGCCGAGGGTTCCTCCGCGGTGCAGCAGGCGAAGGGCGAGTGCAAGCGGGCGACCATCCGCGTGGACACCGGCGACGACAAGGGCCGTACGTTCGAGGAGATCGTGCAGCCGGACCAGTCACGGCAGTTGCACCAGGGCCAGGAGGTGGTGGTCGCCTACGAGCCCTCCGCCCCCAGGGACCTGCAGTACTCGGTGACCGACATCAACCGCCGGCTCCCCCTGGCCCTGCTCGCGGGCATCTTCGCCCTCGCCGTGGTGGTCGTCGGACGGCTGCGCGGCCTCATGGCGCTGGTCTCGCTGGCCATCAGCTTCATGCTGCTGAACTTCTTCATCCTGCCCGCCATCCTGCAGGGCTCGAACCCTCTGGTCGTGGCGGTGATCGGCTCCAGCGCCATCATGCTGATCGCGTTGTACCTGTGCCACGGGCTGTCGGCCCGCACGTCCGTGGCGGTGCTCGGCACCTTGATCTCGCTGCTGCTGATCGGTGTGCTCGGGTCGCTCTTCATCGGCTGGGCCGCGCTCACCGGCAACACGGACGACAACACCGGGCTCATCCACGGCCTTTACCCGTCGATCGACATGAGCGGTCTGCTGCTCGCGGGGGTCATCATCGGTTCGCTCGGTGTCCTCGACGACGTGACGGTCACGCAGACGTCGGCGGTCTGGGAACTGCACGAGGCCAATCCGACGATGGGCTGGCGGGGCCTGTACCGCGCGGGCATCCGCATCGGCCGCGACCACATCGCCTCGGTGGTGAACACCCTCGTCCTGGCCTACGCGGGCGCCGCGCTGCCCCTGCTGCTGCTGTTCTCGATCGCGCAGAGCGGGGTGGGGACGGTCGCCAACAGCGAACTGGTCGCGGAGGAGATCGTGCGGACGCTGGTCGGCTCGATCGGGCTGGTGGCATCCGTGCCGGTCACCACGGCCCTCGCCGCCCTGGTCGTGTCGGCGGACCGGCCGGCCGGCGGGGCGCCCCAGGCGGCGGGAGCCATGGCGGCCGGGGGCCCGGGTGCCCCCGCCCGTGGCGGGCGGGGGCGGCGCCGGGAGCGCGGGGACGCCCGGCCGAGAGGGACGGCACCCCCCCCGGGCGGGCGGACGACGGCCACCCCGCCTCCGCTCCCCGGCCCGGAGGCG
>NZ_MULI01000004.1 GCF_002939385.1 Streptomyces sp. MH60
GCCCGGCCGGAGCTGCCCGCCGCCCGGGCACTGGCGGCCCGCGGGCTGCCGCCCCGCACGATCGACGGCTTCCTGCGCCCGCTGCTCGCCGCCCTGCTGTACGACCCGGACCTCACCACGTCCAGCCGGTGCGCGGACCTCGCGCTGCGCGCCTTCGCCGGCGGGCGGCTCGCGCTGCCGGAGGGCGGCGCCGAGGCACTGCCGGAGCACCTGGCGCGGTCCCTGCCGCCGGGCACCGTGCACACCGGCGTCCGCGTCACCTCGGTCGCGACCAACGCCGTGACCACCGCGGAGCACGGTGTCATCCGCTGCCGGGCCGTGCTGGTGGCGACCGACGCCCGCGCGGCGGCCGAACTGCTGCCGGGCCTGAGGGTGCCGGACTTCCACCCGGTGACGGTGGTCCACCACACGACCGACGAGCCGGCGACCACCGGCGCGGCCCTGCTGCTCGACGCCGACCGGGGCGGCCCGGTCGCCCACACGGCGCAGATCAGCCAGGTGGACCCGTCCCGCGCGCCCGCCGGACGCACCCTGGTCTCCTCGACGGTCCTCGGCCCTCCCCCGCCCGATCTCGACACCGCCGTACGCATGCACCTCTCCCGCCTCTACGGCACCCCCACCACGCGCTGGGAGACCCTCGCCGTGCACCACACGCCCGAGGCGGTGCCCGCGATGCGCCCGCCGCACGACCCGCGCAGGCCGGTACGGCTGCTGGCCGGGCTGTACGTGTGCGGCGACCACCGCGACACCAGCACCGCCCAGGGCGCGCTGCACTCGGGCCACCGGGCCTCGGCGGCGATCCTGACCGACCTGGGCGCGGGCCGGCCGATGCACACGGCGGAACCGACGGCGACGGCCCACGCGGCCTAGGCCGGGCTCCGGCGCTATCCCAGGGCGGCCACCTTGTCCCGGTAACCCCGTACCGGGGCGGCGTCCCGGTACGGCTCCAGGCGGCGCTCGAAGTCGCGGACGTACTCCGCGGCCCGCACCGAGCGCATCTCGGCCGCCTGCCCCGCCGCCTCGGCGGCCAGCTGGCAGGCCTGGTCGAGCTCGCCGAGGCCGAGGCGCGCGGTGGCGAGGACGACCCGGCAGAACAGTCGGCTGCGGGCGTAGACGGGCGCGCGCAGTTGCAGCGAGCGTTCCGCGTGCTGGGCGGCGGCGCGGAACTGCTGCAGGTCGCGGTGGCAGTGCCCGAACTCGTCGGCGAGCTGCGCCTCGTCGAAGAAGCGCGCCCAGTGCGGCACCTCGTCGCCGGGCCGGGCGGCCTCCATCGCGCGCTCGGCCCGCACCAGCGCCGCCGTGCACGCCCGCACCTCCCCGAGGACGCCGTGCGCCCGCGCCTCGGCGGCGTGCAGCAGGGTCTGCACGACCGGCGGCGCGGAGGTCCCCACGCCCTGCTGCGCCACCCGGGCGAGCTGCACGGCCTCCCGCCCGTGGCCCAGGTAGACGGCCTGCCGGCTCATGGTGACCAGCACGTACGAGCCGTACGCCCGGTCCGCCGCCGCCTGCGACAGCCGCAGCGCCTGCACGAAGTACCGCTGGGCGAGACCGTGCGCGGCGATGTCGTACGAGGTCCAGCCCGCGAGCCGGGTGAGGTCGGCGGCGGCCGCGAAGAGGCGGCGGCCGGTCTGCTCGCCGTAGGTGCCGCGGAGCATCGGCTCCAGCTCGTGCTCCAGATAGCGCACCAGGGCCTGGCGGGCGTGGCCCCCGCCGTACCGGTCGTCGAGGCTGCGGAACAGCTCGCCGACCGAGCGCAGCGCGGCGAGGTCGCCGCCGCTGACCTTCTGGCCGGGGCCGCGCTCGGCGGGGGCCCGGCGCCTGGACGGGTCGAGCGGGACGGCGAGCCTGGGGGTCGAGGGGCGGCCCTGCGCGGGGATGCGGACGGGCACCTCGGTGCGGGCCACCTTCTCGTCGGCGCGGCCGATCAGCCAGTCGCGGCTGGGCACCACGAGCCCGGCCGGGGTGAAGGCGATCTTCCGCAGTTCGGCGTGGCTGCCGGAGTCCTTGCGCCACAGCCCGCCGACGATGTCGACCGCCTCCTCCGGGCTCCCGGCGAACTCCAGGCCCGCGTAGACGGGCGCGCAGGCGTCCAGGCCGAGGTCCTGCGCGGTCAGGCGGCGGCCCAGGCGCCGGGTGAAGACCTCGGCGATCAGGGCCGGGGTGGTGCCGCGGGGCTGCTGGCCGCGCAGCCACCGGGTGACGGACGTCTTGTCATATCTCAGGTCCAGGCCGTGTTCGAGTCCGAGCTGGTCGACGCGACGCGCGAGACCCGCGTTCGAGAACCCCGCTTCGGCGATGAGCGCGGCGAGCTGGCGGTTGGGGGTGCGCTGCGCGGGTCGTTCCGTCATGGTGCGGTGCGGTCTCCTGCCTTCCGGGCGTTCGATTGCCCGGAGCGCCTGTGAGCAGCCCTTATGGCCTCGTGAACGGCGTGAATGTAGCGGAGAGTAAGCACCCGATCGCACAATTCGCCCGGCATTCATCCGATCGTGTGAGGATTGCCCGCCCGGCTGACGACGAGCGGGCGGTCGTACAGTGGCTTGGGCACGCTTCGTGCCTTACGACCTTGCAGGGAGGCACGTGCCGTGAGTGAGCTGCGCTTCGTCCGGATGGGGTTCGGTGCCGAACGCGTCGAGTACCAGGAGGCGTGGGACGAACAGCGCCGGGTGCACGCCGCGCGCTTCGCCGACGAGGTCCCCGACACCGTGCTGCTTCTCGAACACCCGCCGGTCTACACCGCCGGCCGGCGCACCCAGGACAGCGAGCGCCCGCTGGACGGCACCCCGGTCATCGACGTGGACCGGGGCGGCAAGATCACCTGGCACGGTCCGGGCCAGCTGGTGGGCTACCCCATCCAGAAGCTCCCGCGTCCGGTCGACGTGGTGGCCCACGTCCGCCGCCTGGAGGAGGCCCTGATCCGCACCTGCGCGGAGTTCGGCCTGGAGACCAGCCGGGTCGAGGGCCGCAGCGGCGTCTGGGTCCTCGGTGACCCGGTCGAGCAGCGCCCGAAGCTCGGCGGCCTCTCCCTGGACTTCGACCCGCGCCTGACGGACGAGGAGTTCGACCCCCGCCTCAACGGCCCCGACTACGCCCCGTCCAACGCCGGCCAGCGCCGCGAGGACCGCAAGATCGCCGCGATCGGCATCCGGGTCGCCAAGGGCGTCACGATGCACGGCTTCGCGCTGAACGTGAACCCCGACAACAAGTGGTTCGACAAGATCATCCCCTGCGGCATCCGCGACGCGGGCGTCGCGTCCCTGGCGGGCGAACTCGGCCGCGACGTGACCATCGAGGAGGTCCTCCCGGTGGCCGAACGCCATCTCCGGGACGTCCTGGAGCACGCGGAGCTGAAGCCGCGGGTGGTCGAGAAGGCCCCGGCGGCATAAAACCAGCCCGTCCGGCGTTTGCGGACAGGCCCGTTCAGGGCCGAAGCGGGGGGCCTGGGGGCGGCAGCCCCCAGCAGGGCCAGCACCAACGCCGACCAACAAATCAACGGGCGTACCCTGAAGAACGCCGAAGAATCAAACGCTAGGGAGCCGGTCGTGTCCGCAGTCGCACCCGACGGACGCAAGATGCTGCGCCTGGAGGTCCGCAACAGCCAGACCCCCATCGAGCGCAAGCCCGAGTGGATCAAGACCCGGGCGAAAATGGGCCCCGAATACACCAAGATGCAGAACCTCGTGAAGAGTGAGGGCCTGCACACGGTCTGCCAGGAAGCCGGCTGTCCCAACATCTACGAGTGCTGGGAGGACCGCGAGGCGACCTTCCTCATCGGCGGCGACCAGTGCACCCGGCGCTGTGACTTCTGCCAGATCGACACCGGCAAGCCCGAGGCGCTCGACCGGGACGAGCCGCGCCGCGTCGGCGAGTCCGTGGTCACCATGGACCTGAACTACGCCACCATCACCGGCGTCGCCCGCGACGACCTCCCGGACGGCGGCGCGTGGCTGTACGCGGAGACGGTGCGCCAGATCCACCAGCAGACCGCCGACCGCGAGGCCGGCCGCACCAAGGTCGAGCTGCTGGCCCCCGACTTCAACGCGGTCCCGGAGCTGCTCCGGGAGGTCTTCGACTCCCGCCCCGAGGTCTTCGCGCACAACGTCGAGACCGTCCCGCGGATCTTCAAGCGCATCCGCCCCGGCTTCCGCTACGACCGCTCCCTGAAGGTCATCACCGAGGCCCGCGACTACGGCCTGGTCACCAAGTCGAACCTGATCCTCGGCATGGGCGAGACCCGCGAGGAGATCAGCGAGGCGCTGGCGCAGCTGCACGAGGCCGGCTGCGAGCTGATCACCATCACGCAGTACCTGCGCCCGTCCGTGCGCCACCACCCCGTGGAGCGCTGGGTCAAGCCGCAGGAGTTCGTGGAGCTGAAGGAGGAGGCCGAGCAGATCGGTTTCTCCGGCGTGATGTCGGGCCCGCTGGTGCGCTCGTCGTACCGGGCCGGACGGCTCTACGGCATGGCCATGGAGCAGCGCCGGTCCGCCACCGTGTGAAGTCCCGCACAAGTCACTACCGGCCGGTAATGGCCGAGATGCCGCGGCCCCGACCGTCCTCGCTGATGAGGACACCGGTCGGGGCCGCGAGCCCGTTCCAGGACCCGGCCACGCGGATTCATGTGCGTTTGACCGGCGGGTCACGCCCTGGTAACACCAATCAGTGACCCTGGAATCACAGCACGTACACCACCACGTACACCCGTCTCCGTACCCGGAGCCGTACCGAGGGGGGACCTCCACGATGCAGGCCGCGCCCGTTCGCCCCACCGCCGCCCGCGCCACCGCCGTCCGCGCCACCGCCATCCCGTCGTTCACCACCGCCCTGCGGGCCGTCGAGTCGCTGCTGATGAGCGGCGGCCAGCGCACCGCCCGGCGCAACGCCTGGAACTCCGTCCTGGAGGACCGCCGCCGCGCCAAGGACCGGATCGAGACCGAGCGCGCGCTGCGGCAGTCCGTCGCCGGCCGCCCCTGACCGCGTCCCGCCTTCCCCCTGCCGGGCACTGCCGTCGTCGGCGCTTTCGGGGGCACGTAGACTTCGTGCCATGGCGAGGAAGGAACCTGCAGCGGACGCTGCGAATCCCGGGCGACTGAAGCAGATCGCTCTGACCTACAAGATGACCCGCAAGGCCGACAAGAAGATCGGTCTTGTGCTCGCGGGTGTCGGCATCGTCGTCTTCGGTGTCCTCCTCGCGATCGGTTTCTTGATCGGTCACCCCATCTATCTCGGCATCCTGGGCCTGCTGCTCGCCTTCCTCGCGACGGCGATCGTCTTCGGGCGCCGGGCCGAGCGGGCGGCCTTCGGCCAGATGGAAGGACAGCCGGGCGCCGCGGCGGCCGTACTGGACAACATCGGCCGGGGCTGGACCACGACCCCCGCGGTGGCGATGAACCGCAACCAGGACGTGGTGCACCGCGCGGTCGGCAAGGCGGGCATCGTGCTGGTCGCGGAGGGCAACCCGAACCGGGTGAAGTCCCTGCTCGCGGCCGAGAAGAAGAAGATGAACCGCATCGTCTCCGACGTCCCCGTGCACGACCTGCTCGTGGGCACCGGCGAGGGCCAGGTCGAGCTGAAGAAGCTGCGCACGACCATGCTCAAGCTCCCCCGCGTCCTGAGCGGTCCGCAGGTCACCGTGACCAACGACCGGCTGCGCGCCCTGGGCGACCTGATGAGCAACATGCCGCTGCCCAAGGGCCCGATGCCCAAGGGCATGCGGATGCCCAGGGGCGGCAACCCCAGGCAGCGCTGACCCCGTAGGACTCCGAGACGCCGGTACGGCGAAGGGGGCGGCCCGAGTGATCGGGCCGCCCCCTTCGCCGTACCGGTCGTCGTGCCGGCGTGGTGTGGCGTGCGGGTCAGATCCGGACTTCGACGGTGCGCGCCAGCCGGTCGTGCAGGCCCCGGCCGTCGCGGTCCCAGATCAGCGCCGGGAGGGCGAGGCACAGCAGGGCCGAGCGCAGCAGGGCGCGCAGCGGGCTGGGGCGGCCGGTGGCGAGGTCCACGACCCGCAGGCCCAGCAGGCGCTTGCCCGGGGTGAAGCCGACCGTGCCGACGGTCAGCACGCTCAGCACGAAGAAGATCAGCAGCGTCCAGTTGCTCGCCGTCTGCCCGTAGCTGCCCGTGATCAGTCCGTATGCGATCAGGGAGCACAGGGCCCAGTCGACGGCCAGCGCGCCGAGCCGCCTGCCGGGGCGGGCGATCGAACCCGGTCCCTCCGCGGGCAGACCGAGCTGTTCACCCCGGTGCCCGAGATCGGCGCCGGCCTCTTCCACGGCCGCGCGGGGACCGGAGAGCCACGATCCGATTGCTTGCCTGTTGTCCACCCGAACACGGTACTGCGCCCGTATACGTACCGGGAACGGCGGGGTGTGCGGGCCCTCGATCCGGCCTAGGCTGGGGAGGGAGCCGGTTAACTTCTGCGAAACAAATGGGTCACGCCCGAGAAATCACCCGTCCCTAGGGTCGAGGAAGCGTGTGCCACCCGCACTGGCCGCACGAACGATCTACCAACCCGGCGGGACGGTCGGGAGTAGGAGGAGCTGGATGTTCCAGAACGCCGACGACGTCAAGAAGTTCATCGCGGACGAGGACGTCAAGTTCGTCGATGTCCGGTTCTGCGACCTGCCGGGCGTCATGCAGCACTTCACGTTGCCCGCCGAGGCGTTCGACCCCGACGACGAGCAGGCCTTCGACGGATCCTCGATCCGCGGCTTCCAGGCCATCCACGAGTCGGACATGGCCCTGCGCCCCGACCTGTCCACGGCGCGCGTCGACCCGTTCCGCCGCGACAAGACGCTGAACATCAACTTCTTCATCCACGACCCGATCACGGGCGAGCAGTACTCCCGCGACCCGCGGAACGTGGCGAAGAAGGCCGAGGCGTACCTGGCCTCCACGGGCATCGCCGACACGGCGTTCTTCGGCCCCGAGGCCGAGTTCTACGTCTTCGACTCCGTCCGCTTCGCCACCAGTGCGAACGAGTCCTTCTACCACATCGACTCCGAGGCCGGCGCCTGGAACACCGGTGCCCTGGAGGACAACCGCGGTTACAAGGTCCGCTACAAGGGCGGTTATTTCCCGGTCCCGCCGGTCGACCACTTCGCCGACCTGCGCGCCGAGATCTCCCTGGAGCTGGAGCGGTCCGGCCTGAAGGTCGAGCGCCAGCACCACGAGGTGGGCACCGCCGGCCAGGCCGAGATCAACTACAAGTTCAACACGCTGCTCGCGGCCGCGGACGACCTCCAGCTCTTCAAGTACATCGTGAAGAACGTGGCCTGGAAGAACGGCAAGACGGCGACCTTCATGCCGAAGCCGATCTTCGGTGACAACGGCTCGGGCATGCACGTCCACCAGTCGCTGTGGTCGGGCGGCGAGCCGCTCTTCTACGACGAGCAGGGTTACGCCGGCCTGTCGGACACCGCCCGCTACTACATCGGCGGCATCCTCAAGCACGCCCCGTCGCTGCTGGCCTTCACCAACCCGACGGTGAACTCGTACCACCGCCTGGTGCCGGGCTTCGAGGCGCCGGTGAACCTGGTGTACTCGCAGCGCAACCGCTCGGCCGCGATGCGGATCCCGATCACGGGCTCGAACCCGAAGGCCAAGCGCGTCGAGTTCCGCGCCCCGGACGCCTCCGGCAACCCGTACCTGGCCTTCTCGGCGCTGCTGATGGCGGGCCTGGACGGCATCAGGAACAAGATCGAGCCGGCCGAGCCGATCGACAAGGACCTCTACGAGCTGGCTCCCGAGGAGCACGCGAACGTGGCGCAGGTCCCGACCTCCCTCGGCGCGGTCCTGGACCGCCTGGAGGCCGACCACGAGTTCCTGCTCCAGGGCGACGTCTTCACGCCGGACCTGATCGAGACGTGGATCGACTTCAAGCGCGCCAACGAGATCGCGCCGCTGCAGCTGCGTCCGCACCCGCACGAGTTCGAGCTGTACTTCGACGTGTGATCGACGGGTCACGCCGACCCGGCCGGCGCCCCCGTCCCCGTTTCCCGGGGGCGGGGGCGCCGTCGTGCGTGGCCGAAAACCCTTCACAGCGCGCGGGCGGGCCGGGATCATGTCTCCTGACACGGTTGTTCGAGTCAGGGGGACGGGGAGAGTGCCGGAGATGCCGGATCGCGACGACGAGGCGCGCGAGTACGACCTGAGGTGGGCGGACGGCGCCGAGCACAAGGAGCCCTCCGCGCGGGCCCGGATGCTCGCCGCGCGCTGGAAGGAGAACCCTCCCGGCCCGGTCCCCTTCCGCGCCGACCCCGACCACGTGGGCTCCGGGCGCCGGTCGTCGTGGGTCTCCACCGCCGTGGTCCTCGGCTGCGTGGCCGCGGTGATCGTGCTGCTGGGCTACATCAATTTCCGTGCACCGTATTAGCCGTACCGGGGGCGGCGCACGTCTCAGCGGAACGCGGTGACGTTGCGGGCGGCCCAGTCGGCGAAGGGGCGTGGGGCGCGGCCGAGGACGCGCTCGACGTCCGGGCTGACGCGCAGTTCGGCCGGGCTCGGGTTGCCGAGGATGTCCAGGGTGTCGTCGGCCAGCTCCGCCGGCATGCTCCGCGCCATGGCGGCCCTGGCCTCGTCGCGGGTCAGCTCGTGGAAGGCCACGGGTGAGCCCAGCGCGGCGGCGACGGCCTCCGTCTGCCCGCGCGGAGTGATCACCTCCGGGCCGGTCAGTTCGTACGCGCCGCCGGTGTGCCGGTCCTCCAGCAGACAGGCCGCCGCCACCGCGGCGATGTCCGCGGGGTCGACGACCGGCACTCCGACGTCGCCGAAGGGCGCGGCGACGACCCGTCGCTCCCGGACGGACTCGGCCCACCACAGGGCGTTGGAGGCGAAGCCGCCGGGCCGCAGCACGGCCCATTCCAGGCCGGATTCCCGCACCGTGTCCTCCAGCTCCCGCATCGCGATCCGCGTCGCCCCGAAGGGCCTGGTCACCACGCCGAGCGTGGAGAGCAGGACGATGCGGCGGACCCCGCTGTCCACGGCTTCGCCGATGATCTCGGCCGGGTGGGCGCCGAGGGCGTGCAGGTCGCCGGAGAGCAGCAGGAAAAGCGACTTCGCCCCGGCCAGCGCGGGCCGCAGGCCGGCCGGGTCGGCGAGGTCGGCCACCAGGTGGCGGACGCCGTCCGGCACCGCCGCCGGGTGCCGTGACACCGCCGTCACCTGCTCGCCCGCCGCTGCCAGCGCCCGCGTCAGCGGCCGCCCGATGTTCCCGGTCGCCCCGGTCACCACGATCATGTCCAGCTCCTTCTCGGATGTCCTCTGTGGACCTTCACGCTAGGAGCCCGGACTAACTTTCGGTAAGGGCATACCTGGAGGTAAGCTCATGACATGACGGAAGGCGTCCAGCACAGACGGGTCGAGACCGGCGAGCGGTATGACGTGTTTCACACCGACTGCCTGGCGCGCGACGTGGTCGACCATGTGACCAGCAGGTGGGGCATCTGGGTGCTGATCGCCCTGCGGCGCAACGACCTCCGGTTCTACGAGCTGCGCGAGAGCATCCAGGGCATCAGCGAGAAGATGCTCGCCCAGACCCTGCGCGTCCTGGTCGAGGACGGCCTGGTCTGGCGGAAGGTCGAGCCGACGACGCCGCCGCAGGTCACGTACGGGCTCACCGAGTTCGGCCGGGACATCGGGGAGCCGCTGACGGACCTCTTCGACCGGATCACCCGGCGGCTTTCGCCACTCGGCACCCCCTGACTCCCGGGGTGCCGGGTGCACACTGGACAGCGGGACGAGTGCCCGACCGTGTGAGGTGGTGCAGATGCAGAGCCGCTTCCGGAGTGACCGGCGGTTGACCGTGCGCATGGGGATCACTCTTTTTCTGCTCGGCCTGTTGTACGTGGGGTTCGTCGCCGCGCTGATCGCGCTGCTGAAGTCCTGGGTCCTGGTCGTGGTGATCGTGGCGCTGGTGTTCGGGGCGCAGTACTGGTTCTCCGACCGGATCGCGCTGTTCGCGATGCGTGGCCGGATCGTGGATCGGGACGAGTATCCGGAGCTGCACGGGGTGGTGGACCGGCTGGCGGCGATGGCCGACATGCCGAAGCCGGTGGTCGCGGTGTCGGAGATGGAGATGCCCAACGCCTTCGCCACCGGCCGCAATCCGGACAACGCGGTGGTCTGTGTCACCACCGGGCTGCTGCGGCGGCTGGAGCCCGCGGAGCTGGAGGGCGTGCTGGCGCACGAGCTGTCGCACGTGGCGCACAAGGACGTCGCGGTGATCACGGTGGCGTCGTTCCTCGGCGTGATCGCGGGGCTGATCGTGCGGTTCGCCTTCTACTCCCAGCTCTTCGGCGGGCGCCGCGACCAGAACACGATGGCGGTCCTGGCGGTCGTCATGGGCGTCTCGGCGGCCGTGTACGCGCTCAGCTTCCTGCTGATCCGGGCCCTGTCCCGGTACCGGGAGCTGGCGGCCGACCGGGCCGCGGCCCTGCTCACCGGGCGCCCCTCGGCCCTGGCGGCGGCCCTCACCAAGGTCACCGGCGACATCGCCCGCATCCCGACCAAGGACCTGCGCACGGCCCAGGCCTTCAACGCCTTCTACTTCACCCCGGCCTTCGGCAGCGACCCCGGCCTCGGCCGGTTCTTCGCCACCCACCCCAGCCTGGAGCAGCGGCTCGACCAGCTGGGCCGGATCTCCGCCGAGCTGGGTGAGGCGGCGGCCCCCGGCAAGGCGTGAGGCGCGGGACGTCACGGGAAGGGCGGGCATACGGACATGGGACTGCTGGACATCCTGCTCGGCCGGTCCAGGGCCGTGGGCCCGGATCTCGACCGGCTCTTCGCCCTGCCCTCGGCGGCGGTGGGCCTGGAGGCCGCGGCCGGGTTCAGGCCGACCGGACAGGGGGCGGTGTGCTTCGCGACGGTCGAGGGCGCCGCCTTCGAGCGCACGCACCGCGAGATCCGCGCCCTGCTGGACGCGGACGCCGGCCGCACCCCGGTGGAGCTGAGCCACGACGCCTACGGCTACTCCTGGCTCGTCTCGTACCGCTCCCCGGGAGAGCTGCCGGTCCTGGTGAACGACCTGCACGCGGTGAACAGCACCTTGGAGGCGGCCGGTTTCGGCCCCCGGCTGCTGTGCTCCCTGGCCGGTTTCGTGGCCGACGACGGGCGGCGGCTCGCCCTCGTCTACCTCTACAAGCGCGGTACGTTCTACCCCTTCGCGCCGCTGTCCGGCGGGCGGCAGCAGCGGGACAACGCGCTGGAGCTGCGGATACGGGCCGCGCTCGACGACGAGCTGCCGGTGGAGGCCGACCTGGGCCGCTGGTTCCCCGTGTGGGGAGCGCCCGGACTCTGAGCGCCGCGGGACGCGAACGCCGGGCACCCCGAGGAGAGAGCACCCGGCGCCGGGGTCACCGCGAGTACCGCATCAACGCCCGCACCATGTGGCACGTCGTGTCCGACGGCGGATGAACCCCGATGGCCAGCGCGGCGCTCCGTATCCTCTCGTTGCGCGCCTGGTCGGGCAGGTAGACGCCGGAGTCGAGCAGGGCGATGGCGAGGCGCATCGCCTTGAGCCGGCGGTTGTGCGTCACGTACCACTCGCGGGGGCGGCCCGCCGGCAGCGGACGCTTCTCCACGGGCGCGTACGGCAGGTCGAGCAGGACGGGCCGCTTGGCGGTGGACTGGGTGGGCAACGGCTTCGGCTTCAGTGCGGCAGCGGGCACAGGCATCCTCCTGTCGCGGTCGGGGCGCCGTCCGGACTTCCCGGCGACACCCTCGAACACTGCTTCTATTTTACCGTCCACCACTGACAAAAGCCCCTGCCCACAAGGGCTTTCGGGGTCGCTGTGACCCACGTGGTGAACGAGTTTCCGCACCCCTCCGGTTACCGTGTGCGGCATGGAGATCTGGATCAACCCGGCCTGCTCGAAGTGCCGCAGCGCGATCAGCCTGCTCGACGCGGAAGGGGCCGAGTACACCGTCCGCCGCTACCTGGAGGACGTACCGAGCGCGGCGGAGATCCGCGAGGTGCTCACCCGGCTCGGACTCGAACCGTGGGACATCACCCGCACCCAGGAGGCGGCCGCCAAGGAACTGGGTCTGAAGGACTGGCCCCGTGACGAGGCGTCACGCGACCGCTGGGTCACCGCGCTCGCCGAACACCCCAAGCTGATCCAGCGCCCGATCATCACGGCGGACGACGGAACGGCCGTGGTGGGCCGCACCGACGAGGCGGTCCGGGACGCCCTGGCGCGTTAGGCGGGTCCAGGGTGTGACGCAGGTTACGCGCCCGCGTCGACGCGACCGGTGAGCAACTCCGTTCGGTATCTCGTACATAGCGGCGTACGCTCCCCTACCTCTTCAGGAGGCGCGGATGTCGCGCAGGAGAACTCTCGGCACGAAGAAGAAGATCGCCCTACTGGTCGGCGCCGCCACGATGGCCGGTGGCGGCGCCTTCGTCATGGCGAACGCCTCGAACGCCGCGCAGACCACCGAGGACGCGCGGACGAAGGCCGCCCAGGACGCGGGCGTCTGCCAGGGCCTGGCCACCGCGCTCGGCAACAACCAGCGGTTCATCGAGGGCCAGCGGGCCGCTCCGGACGCGCAGTCGCAGGCCCGGATCGAGAACCGCGAGGCCGTCGTCGCGGAGATCGAGCGCAAGCAGGCGGCGTCCGGGTGCGCGGTCGGGGAATCGGCTCAGGACTCCCAGACCGCGCAACCGTCCCGGACCGCGCAGCCGCCCCAAGCCGGGCAGGAGGCGGGCCAGGACGCCGGGGACCAGGCGGGCCAGGACGCCGGGGCCCCGGCGGACGACCAGGCCGGCGAGCAGGTCTGCGCCGGTTCCACCGTCACCCTCTCCGGCGAGGGCGGCGCGCCCGCCGCCTCCAGCAACCAGTTCCCGGTGGGCACCAGGCTCAGGGTGACCAACCTCGACAACGACAAGTCCACGACCGTGGAGGTGAACTCGGTCTCGGGAAGCTGTGCGCTGCTCAACAACGCGGCGTTCGAGCAGGTCCGCGAGGAGGGCAAGTTCCTGATCCGACGGGCGCTGATCGAGAAGGTCGGCTGAGCCTCAGTCGCCCGGCGCGGCCAGGAAGTCGCCGAGGCGGCGGCCCAGCCCGGACGGCGCGGACTGGGGCAGCGCGTGGTGGGAGACGTCCGGCAGGACGGTCGTCTCCACGTGCGGCAGCAGGGTCCGCGCCCGGTCCGCCACCTCGGCGGGGTCGTGCGTCCTGCTGTTCCCGGCCAGGAGCAGCAGGACCGGTACGTCCAGGGCGCGCAGCGCCTTGGGGGCCGGCCGGGGTCCGGTGACCGGCTTCCGCTCCGGGAAGCCGGCCGCGGCCTCCTGGAGGGCGAGCCAGTCGGCGTCCAGCGGCGTCGTGCCGGTCTCCCAGTCCAGGAAGGCGCGGACCCGGCGGGGGGTCGGCCGCAGCAGCATCGGCAGCGCGTGCAGCAGGTAGGCCGCCTTGAACCCGGCGAAGCACTGGGTCGGGTCCAGGAGGAACAGGCGGCGTACCCGGTCGGGTGCGTGCAGGGCGTGGTGCAGGGCGATCCAGGCGCCGTAGGAGTGGCCGCCGAGGTCCGTCTCCTCGATGCCGAGGCCGTCGAGGAGCGCGTCCAGCCAGCCGGTGAGGTCGGCGACCGTACGGGGGTGGCGGTCGCCGGCCGGTGTGCTGCGGCCGGGGGCGCCGATCAGGTCGGCGGCGTGGACGCGGTGGGTGCGGGACAGCTCGGCGGCCTGGGCGTACCAGGACGCGGAGGTCGCCGCCCCGCCGCCCGGCAGCAGGACGAGGGGGCGGCCGCCGGCCGGGCCGGTCACGTGGACGTGCGTCTCGCCGAAGGGGGTGGGCACGGTCACCGCCTCGGTCCCCGCGGGCCACTTGGCCATGACCTTGTCGTAGGCGTCCTGGAAACGGCCGGCGTCGTACGGACCGCGAGCGCTCATGAGCGGTGCCCCCTGTCTCGCTTGCTCCCTGTTCCTGCTTCTCCGGTAGTATCTCGTCCAACGAGATACTTGTCGAGCGAGGATCACCCGAAGGACCGAAGGGAGCGCCCCCATGCCCGACCAGGGACCGGAGATGGAGCTCGTCCACCTCCTGCGCGCGGTCGCCGTCGAACTGGGCGCGCACAGCGCCCGGTTCGCGCAGCGCAACGGCATGCATCCCACCGACGTCCGCGCGCTCATCGCGCTCATGGACGCCGCGCGGGCGGGCGAGGCGATGACCGCCGGGCGCCTGGGCGCCGCGCTCGGGCTGAACTCCGCGGGCACCACGGCGCTGGTCGACCGGCTGGAGCGGGCCGGACACGTACGCCGGGTGCGCGACGAGCGGGACCGGCGCCGGGTCACCGTCGAGGTGGACGAACGGGCCGTGGCGCTGGGCCGGTCCCACTTCGGACCGCTGATCGGGCGGACGGTGGAACTGCTGCGCGGGTACGACGAGCGGGAACTGGCGGCGATCAGGGGCTTTCTGACCGGCGTACGGGAGGCGGCCGGGGACGGCGGGCGTGAGGCGGACCACAACGACGCCGGGTAACACGGGGTTCACATACGGGCAACGGTCGGGAAATCGCCCGTTGGCACGCTGCACGGCAGTAGACGCGGCACCCCCGCCGCCCCCGCGCCGCCGCACCCGCACGTGCGCCGATACCCACCCCGAAGGATGTGGCCCCGTGACCTTCAAGGCCGAGTACATCTGGATCGACGGCACCGAGCCGACGGCCAAGCTCCGTTCCAAGACGAAGATCATCACGGACGCCCCCGCCGGCCTGGACGCCCTGCCGATCTGGGGCTTCGACGGCTCCTCCACCAACCAGGCCGAGGGCAGCTCCTCGGACTGCGTGCTCAGGCCGGTCTTCTCCTGCCCCGACCCGATCCGCGGCGGCGAGGACATCCTGGTGCTGTGCGAGGTCCTGGACACGGACATGACGCCGCACCCGAGCAACACCCGCGCCGCGCTGGCCGAGCTGTCCGAGCGCTTCGCCGCGCAGGAGCCGGTCTTCGGCATCGAGCAGGAGTACACCTTCTTCAAGGGTGCCCGCCCGCTCGGCTTCCCCGAGGGCGGCTTCCCGGCCGCGCAGGGCGGCTACTACTGCGGTGTCGGCTCGGACGAGATCTTCGGCCGGGACGTCGTCGAGGCCCACCTGGAGAACTGCCTGCAGGCCGGTCTCGGCATCTCCGGCATCAACGCCGAGGTCATGCCCGGCCAGTGGGAGTTCCAGGTCGGCCCGCTGGCGCCGCTGGAGGTCTCCGACCAGCTGTGGGTGGCCCGCTGGCTGCTCTACCGCACCGCGGAGGACTTCGAGGTCTCCGCCACCCTCGACCCCAAGCCCGTCAAGGGCGACTGGAACGGCGCGGGCGCGCACACCAACTTCTCCACCAAGGCGATGCGCGAAGGCCCCGAGGGCTATGCCGCGATCATCACCGCCTGCGAGTCGCTCGGTGAGGGCTCCAAGCCGCTGGACCACGTCAAGAACTACGGCGCCGGCATCGACGACCGCCTCACCGGCCTGCACGAGACCGCGCCGTGGAACGAGTACTCCTACGGCGTCTCCGACCGCGGCGCCTCGGTGCGCATCCCGTGGCAGGTCGAGAAGGACGGCAAGGGCTACATCGAGGACCGCCGTCCCAACGCCAACGTCGACCCGTACGTGGTGACCCGCCTGCTCGTCGACACCTGCTGCACGGCGCTGGAGAAGGCCGGCCAGGTCTGAGCCCGCCGGCTCCGGCCTCGGGCCGCGTTGTCGGTGGCGCGTGCGAGGGTGGGGACATGGAGATCGACGGTGTCCTCGCCCTCAAGGTCGAGACGGAGAACGGGCAGACGCACACCCGGATGCGGGCGGCGGAGCTGCGGGAGCTGGCGTTGCGCATCGGCAGCGCCGGCGACCGTTTCCTGGTGGTGCAGCGGATACCGGACATCCCCGACGTGTTCGCGCAGCTGTGGCACGAGGAGGGCGGGGAGTACCGGCTGGAGTACCGGGCCGCCGCGGACGCGTTCTTCGGTGCCGACCTCGGCGACCGCCACCGCGTGGCCGATCTCCTGACCGGCTGGGCCCGCCAGGAGCCCGGCTGGGACGCGGGCGTCGCCTGGGAGCCGATCGACCTGGGGCCCCAGGAGGACGTTCCGGAGCTGCCGGACGAGGTCAGGCAGCAGATCGAGCGGCTGATCCGGGAGCGGCTGCGCTGCGGATACGACAGCCGCAAGGTGCTGGTCCGGATCGCGGAGGACCACCTCGTCGGCGGCGAGTACGGCGAACGGCCGGTGTCTGTGGCCCAGGCCTGGCAGTTGGTGGACCGGCTGTGGCTGGAGCGGCTGGCCGAGCAGGAGACCTGGGGCGAGGAGACCACCGACCCGGACCGCCTCACCCGGGTCTTCCAGTCCCTGGACGCGGCCGGTGTCACCGCCCGGGAGAACTTCACCTGCTGCCGGGGCTGCGGCACCGCGGAGATAGGCGCGGAGCGCGAGGGCGCCCGGGGCTTCGTCTTCTTCCACCGGCAGAGCACCGAGGCCGCCGCCGAGGGACACGGGCTCATGCTGCACTACGGCGGTTTCGACGGCTCGGAGGAGACGACGACGGCCGTCGGCCACGAGGTCGTGGCGGCGTTCGCGGGATCGGGGCTGTCCACGGAGTGGGACGGCGATCCGGGCCGGGCGATCGCCGTCGACCCGCTGAACTGGCGCAAACGGCTGGAGGGTTGACCGGTCCGGCGGTTGGTTCAGGCCAGTCGGCGTCCACACACTGAGAGGAGTCTCCTCTCCCCCGCCGCCGTCTGCTTCAATGAGCCCATGGCCAGCTTCCGGAAGTACGCAGCGACGGGTCGCCATGACCTCGAGCCCTTCTGGCCTTCCCGTCAGCACGACGACTTCGACCGGGTGTGTTGCCGCGCGACGATCGCGCCGGCCCGCTAGAAGCCGTATCCCGCAGGCCCTCCACGCCTGCCGCCGGTGCGCACGACGTACGTCCCGCGACGCGCCCGACCATGAACTCGCGCCCGTCGCCCCTCCCGACGAACCTCTCGCGCGAAAGAGCTGACGTCTCATGGCGACCACCCGTTCCCTGTCCACCGTCACCCTCGGCTCCCCCACCGTCCGCCCCGACTCCGGCGGCCCCCGCCACCGGCTGCGCGCCGTCGCCCCGGACGAGGTGGCGGACGTCGCGGACCTGCTGCCACCGGGTGCCACCTGGCTGCCCGCACCCGCGCACACCCTGCCGGCGCTGCCGGGACACCCGCCGATGGTCGGCTACCTCGTACTCGTACCGGCCGACCGGCAGCCGCCGTTCCGGGCCCCGGACCAGGCCCGGGGCCCGAGCCTGGGGCAGGCGGAGAACCCGCTCGTCCGGATCGATCCCGCCCGGCGCACCGCCGCCGTGGACGGACGCGAACTCGACCTGACCTACCTGGAGTTCGAACTGCTCGCCCACCTCGTCACCCATCCCAACCGGGTGCACACCCGCGACCAGCTGGTCACCACGGTGTGGGGCTACGGACACGTCGGTGACGGCCGCACCGTCGACGTGCACGTGGCCCGGCTGCGCCGGAAGCTCGGCGCGGAGCAC
The DNA here is from genome assembly GCF_002939385.1 of Streptomyces sp. MH60. Taxonomy (GTDB): domain Bacteria; phylum Actinomycetota; class Actinomycetes; order Streptomycetales; family Streptomycetaceae; genus Streptomyces. The sequence continues at coordinate 17,494 of NZ_MULI01000004.1, forward strand.
CGGCACACGATCCAGACCGTGCGGCGCGTGGGCTACAAGTACACGCCGCCCACGGGACGCTGAACCCCCACCGCCCGTCTGCTGACGGCAGAGCGGCGTTCCCGCCGGCCGCCGCGCCCGGCACAGTGGCGGCATGAAGCTACTGGTGCTGGGCGGTACGGAGTTCGTGGGGCGGACCGTGGTCGAGGCGGCGCTCGGCCGCGGCTGGGAGGTGACCGTCCTGCACCGCGGACGGCACGCCCCGCCGCCGGGAGCGCGGGCGCTGCACGGTGACCGCACCGCGCCCGACGGGCTCGACGCGCTGGCCGAGGGCACCTGGGACGCCGTCGTCGACACCTGGTCGGCGGCGCCCCGCGCGGTGCGGGACGCGGCGCGGCTGCTGCGGGACCGCGCCGGACGGTACGTGTACGTGTCGAGCTGCTCGGTGTACGCCTGGGCCCCGCCCGCCGGGTACACCGAGGACGCCCCGCTGGTCGAGGGCGCCTCGGCGGACGCCGGGCAGCGCGACTACGCCCGGGACAAGCGGGGCGCCGAGCTGGCCGTCCTGGACGCCTTCGGCGCCGACCGCTCGGTGCTCGTGCGGGCCGGGCTGATCCTCGGCCCCTACGAGAACATCGGCCGGCTGCCGTGGTGGCTGAACCGGGTGGCCCGCGGCGGCCCGGTCCTCGCGCCGGGCCCGCGGGACCTGCCCCTGCAGTACATCGACGTGCGCGACCTCGCCGGCTGGATGCTCGGCGCGGTGGAGCGGGAGCTGAGCGGGCCGTACCACCTGGTCTCCCCGCCGGGGCACACCACGACGGGACAACTGCTGGACGCCTGCGCGACGGTCACGGGCGGCACCGCGGAGCTGCGCTGGACCGACCCCGAGACCGTGATCGCCGCCGGCGTCGAGCCATGGGTGCAGCTGCCGGTGTGGACGCCCCCGGGCAGCGACCTGCACGACGCGCTGCACACCGCGGACGTCTCCCGGGCCCTGGCGACGGGCCTCGTCTGCCGGCCCGTCGGTGACACCGTGGCCGACACCTGGGCCTGGCTGCGGGACCTCGGCGGCACGGCACCCCGGCGCCCGGACCGGCCCCCGGTCGGTCTGGACCCGGAGACGGAGGCGAAGGTGCTCGCCGCAGGCGGACCCGGCGGGGGTGTATCTGACACCACCCCCTGATCGGGGTGCCCGGCCCCGTGCCCCGCCCCAGTCGCCTCGGCGAGACTGACGTCATGAGCATCGAGACGAAGAGCGGCACCCGGCAGCCACGGACACCCGCGCGGGCCAGGGACGTGGCGCTGTCGGCCGTACGGGGGCTGGCGCTGGCGCTCGTCTCCCTGCCCGGCGCGGTGATCTGCTTCTGCCTGACGATGGTGTCCATCGCCCTCGTCCCGATCGGGGTCGGCATCGTCACCACGCCGTGGGTGCTGACGGGGGTACGGGCGTTCGCGGACCGGCGGCGGCTGCTCGCGGCCGAGTGGGGCGGGGTGCGGATCCCGCGGATGTACCGGCCGCTGCCCGAGGACGCCAATCCGTGGACCCGCACCTTCGGGATGCTCCGTGACCCGGCGACCTGGCGGGACATCCGCTGGCTGCCCGTCGACATGACCGCGGGCTTCGTCACCGCGCTGCTGGCCTTCGCCCTGCCGTTCTACCCGCTGGAGGGCCTCGCCATCGGGGCCGGGCTGTGGCGGGTGCTGCCCGACGGGTACTGGTACGGCTTCGTCCGGGTCACCGGCCAGACCTCCGCCCTCTACGCGGCCGGCCTGGGCGTCGTGCTCCTCCTCGCCGCGCTCCGGCTCTCCCCCCTCGTGCTGCGCGCCCACTTCCGGCTCACGCGTGCGGTGCTCGGCTCGGGGCAGGGCGAACTCGCCGAGCGGGTACGGGTCCTGACCGAGACCCGGCGCGACGCCGTCGACACCTCCGCCGCCGAACTGCGCCGCATCGAGCGCGACCTGCACGACGGGGCGCAGGCCCGGCTGGTCGCCGTCGGCATGGACCTGGGCACCATCGAGGCGCTGCTGGAGAAGGACCCGGCGAAGGCCAGGGAACTGCTCGCGCGGACCCGGCAGTCCTCCGCCGACGCCCTGACCGAACTGCGCGACCTCGTGCGCGGCATCCATCCCCCGGTGCTCGCCGAACGCGGCCTGGGGGACGCGGTACGCGCCCTGGCCCTGCGGCTGCCCGTCGCCGTCGAGGTCGAGGTGGACCTGCCCGGCCGCGCCGAGGCACCCGTGGAGTCGGCCGCGTACTTCGCGGTCAGCGAGATCCTCACCAACGCCGTGAAGCACTCCGGCGCCGACCGGATCTGGATCGACGTACACCACGAAGAGGGCAGCCTGCGCGTCTCCGTCACCGACAACGGCAAGGGCGGCGCCCTGATCGGAGCGGGTTCGGGCCTGGCCGGGGTGGAGCGGCGACTCGGTACATTCGACGGTGTCCTGGCCGTCGGCTCGCCCGCGGGCGGCCCCACCATGGTCACCATGGAGATCCCTTGCGCGTTGTCCTAGCCGAAGACCTGTTCCTGCTGCGCGACGGACTGGTCCGGCTCCTGGAGGCCCACGACTTCGAGATCGCCGCGGCCGTCGAGACGGGCCCCGAGCTGTCCCGGGCGCTGGCCGAACTGGAGCCGGACGTCGCCGTGGTCGACGTCCGGCTGCCGCCCACGCTCACCGACGAGGGCCTGCAATGCGCGCTCCAGGCCCGCCGCGACCGGCCGGGGATGCCGGTCCTCGTCCTCTCCCAGCACGTGGAGCAGTTGTATGCCCGCGAGTTGCTGGCCGACGGGAGCGGCGGGGTGGGGTACCTGCTCAAGGACCGGGTGTTCGACGCGGAGCAGTTCGTGGACGCCGTACGGCGGGTGGCGTCGGGCGGTACGGCGATGGACCCGCAGGTCATCCAGCAGCTGCTCAGCCGGCGCGCGGCGGAGGACCGGCCGCTGGAGCGGCTCACCCCCCGCGAGCTGGAGGTGCTGGAGCTGATGGCGCAGGGCAGGACCAACGCGGCGATCGCCGCCAAGCTCGTCGTCACGGAGCGGGCGATCGCGAAGCACACGGCGAACATCTTCGCGAAGCTGAGCCTTGAGGTGTCGGACGACGACAACCGCCGTGTCCTGGCGGTTCTGGCGTATCTGGACCACGGCCGCTGACCTTCTCGCACGTCCCGCCCGTCCCACGGGCCCCAGCAATTCCCGAGACGGGTGAACACCCCTGGAGCGGCTTCCGTATGGATGGGAGCCGCTTCACTCCTGTCGGGCGCCCTCGATGCCCCGCAAGCGATGCCCCGCAAGGAAGTCAGAGGAGTTCCATGGGACGCAACACAAGAAAACGCCGTACGCCGCTGGCCACCAAGATCGTAGCCGGGGCGGCGGCCCTGGCGGTCGGCGGGGGCGGGCTGGTCTGGGCCAATTTCTACGCTTCGGCGCACGAGGAGCATTCCGGCCAGAACCGGACCAGGTCGGCCGCCGCGCAGGTCGCGACGATCGACTGCCCCGACGTCGGTCAGCAGATCCGTGACGTGCCGGACCGGGCGCGCGGGGAGGTGGACGGCGAACTGGCCTCGATGGACAGCCAGATCACCGACGCCTACCAGCGCCTGGCCACCACGCGGCGGGCGCAGGCGGGTGACGCGCAGTTCGTCCAGAACAGCATTCTCGGGCCGCTCAAGGACCGGCGGAAGGCGCTCATCGACCGGATCCAGCTGGAGATCAACCGGGCCGGCGGCAAGGCCGACGACAACCTGGACGAGCTGGCCGGATGCCAGGGACGTCCCGCGGACCAGCAGCAGAACGGCGACGGCCAGAACGGCGGCCAGGGCGACGGTGGCCAGGACGGCGGCGGTCAGAACGGTGATGGCCAGAACGGTGACGGCCAGGGCGACGGTGGCCAGGGCGACGGCGGGCAGAACCAGGACGACAACGGCAACGGTGTCGCCGGTCCGGTCGCCGACGACTTCATCGACATCAACGACGTCCAGCCCAACTCCCGCGACAGCCGCAACGGCCTGGCCGCCAACGGCGACGGCGGCTCCGCCGGCACCTTCACCACGGACTGCGGCGTCAACGAGAACAACCTGTTCAACAGCGACAACCTGATCGCCGCCCCGGGTGTCGACAACGGCGCGCACCACACGCACGACTACGTCGGCAACCAGGACAACGACGCCTTCTCCAGCGACGAGGACCTGGCGAACGCGGACACCTCGTGCCAGAACCAGGGCGACAAGTCCACGTACTACTGGCCGGTGCTGCGCCTCCAGGACGGTACGCAGGAGTTCGACGCGAACGACCAGGGCGGTGGCGCCGAGGGCAACATCGGCAAGATCCTCAAGCCTGCCAAGGCCGAGCTGAAGTTCGTCGGCAGCCGGCAGGGCGACGTGGTCGCGATGCCGAAGTTCCTGCGCATCATCACCGGTGACGCCAAGTCCTTCACCAACGGCGACGCGAACGCCAACACCTCGTGGAGCTGCTCGGGCTTCGAGGACCGGCAGGTGACGGACAAGTACCCGCTGTGCCCCGAGGGCAGCCAGGTGCTGCGGACGACCAACTTCCAGAGCTGCTGGGACGGTCAGAACATCGACAGCGCCAACCACCGGGACCACATGGCGTTCGTCCAGGAGGACGGCAGCTGCCCGAACGGCTTCCAGGCCGTTCCCCAGCTCCAGGTCCGTCTCGCGTACGACATCCCCACCCCGGCCGTCGAGAACGGCCAGGTGCGGAACCCGTACGCCGTGGACAGCTTCCCGGAGCAGTTGCACAAACCCATCACCGATCACAACGACTTCATCAACGTCATGGACGAGGACCTGATGAACGAGGTGGTCGACTGCATCAACCGCGGCGAGGACTGCCAGTAGCGGTACCGGCCCGGTAGGGGGAGAGGGCCGGTGACGGACATCCGTCACCGGCCCTCTTCGCGCGTCCGCGTCCGTCAGCCGCCGTGCCCGGCGTGCTCGCCGTGCCCGGCCGAGTGCCCACCGCCGCCCCCGTGCTGGACGCCCTGCTCCAGGGTCCCGCCGAGCCGGCCGCGCAGGTTGGCCACCACGTCCTCGTGGCCGACGGCGACCCATTTGCGGCCGACGAGGTAGTAGCCGCCGTAGTCCTTGGCGGTGTTGATCCACTCGCGCTGGCCGCGGTCGGTGGAGAAGGTGGCGAGGACGTACTTCCCGTCGCCCTTGCCGCACAGGGCCTGGCGGATGGTGTCCGCGTCGGTCTGCATGTCCGGGGCGCACTCGGCCTCGGCGGCCAGGTGTTCCAGGCTGCCGCTCGCCGTCGCGGGTACGGCCTCCGCACCGTCCCCGTCGGCGCCGCAGCCCGTCAGTGCCAGGGCCGCCGCCAGGGCGGCCGGCGCGAGCATCGGTCGGGTCAGCCTCATGTGTTCCTCCGGTCCGCTGTGGCGACATGCCGCACGGAGCCCCTGGGGGCTCTCGTCATCGATACGGGCGCGGGGCGCGAAGTACTCAGGAGCTCGGGTGCCGTTGTGCGGACGGCGTGCGAGAGTGGCACCGTGGACCAGGACTGGGAAGAGCGCGTGACGGCCGCCTGGGCGGCATTCGACGACTACGCCGAGGAGGGTGCCGCCGACTTCCGGGCGGTCATCGACGCCCTCGCCGACGAGTTGCCCGCCGACAGCCCCCTCGGCCTGTTCGAGCGGGCCTGCGCCTGGGACTCGACGGGCCACTCCGACCGGGCGGTGCCGCTGTACCGCGAGGCGCTGGAGCGCGGGCTCGGCGAGGCCAGCGCCTACAAGGGTCGCCGGGCGAAGATCCAGCTCTCCAGCTCCCTGCGGAACACCGGGCACCCGGAGGAGGGCGTGCGGCTGCTCTCGCCGGAACTGGTGGCGCATTCGGACGAGTTGGACGACGCCGTGCGGGCCACGCTCGCGCTCTGCCTGTCCAGCATGGGCCGCGACCGCGAGGGCCTGGCCCTGGTACTCGGCGCGCTCGCGCCCCATCTGCCGCGCTACCAGCGCTCGATGGCCAACTACGCGCGGCTGCTGGTGGAACCGGAGGAGTAGCGTCACCCCGCGCGGGCCGGTCGTACGGTGACCATCGCCCCGTTCGCTCGTTCTGCTGAACGTGCAGCCACAGGATGTCGCCCCGCGCCCCGCACCGTCCGCCGCCTCCCCGGCCGACCCGGTCGTCGACGTCGAGCAGGCCGAGGCCGCGCTCGTCGAGCACTATCCGCGCCTGGCCCGGCTGGCCTACCTGGTGCTGCCGCCGGGTCTCGGCCGGGGCCGCCGGGTCCTGACCGCGCACGCGCTCACCCAGCGCGCCCTGCCCCGCAACCGGACGACGACCCCGGTGATCCCGGCCCAGGCGACCGGCCGCGAGGTCGACCCCGGGTACGCGCTGGTCCGGCTGCGGGTGGTGCGTACGGCGCTGGAGGCGGGGCTTCCGCTGCGGCGGCGGGCCTGGCCCAGGCGGTCGCAGTTGCCGCCGGTGCTGCCCCACGTGCGGGGTCTCAAGCTCTTCCCGCGCTCGGGCGGCGCGGACGAACTCGCCCTGGACCAGAAGCTGTCCGCCCTCTCCGGTCCCGGCCGGGCGGCGTACGTGCTGCGCGGTCTGGAGCGGCTCCCCGACGACGGGGTGCGGCAGGTGCTCGCGGCCGCCGGGGTCGCCGACGTGGACGCCGCGCTGCGGGAGGCCGACGGGGTGCCGGGGCAGTACGCGCTGCTCGGCTCGCCCGAGTTCGACCCCTGCTCGTTGCAGGCCCGGCCGACCGATCTGCTGCGTCGGCGGCAGCACATGAAGGCCGCGCTGGTCGCCGGGGCGGCGCTGGTGGTGTGCGCGGCGCTCCTCGGCCTGCCCGGGGACGGCTGGGGGCCGGACGGCGCCGCCGCCCCGCCGTACGCGCGGAACCCGGCGGCCGAGGCCGCGCTCGATCCGGGCAGGCTGGCGAAGGCCGCGCCCGCCGCGTGGGAGACGTCCGCGCGCACGGACTTCTCGGTGTGGCCGGCGCGCGGTGACCTCACCGGCGACGAGGAGCTGCTGCGCCGCGCCCTGGCCGTGTGGGCCCGGCCCGGCGAGAGCGTGGGGGTGTCCGCGACGCCGGGGACCCAGACCGGCGGTCCGGCCGGTCCGCCGCAGCTGCTGTACGCCGGGAACGTGGACAACGCGCAGGTGGTGATCCTGCACGACGGTCTGCGCCTCGTCCGGTACGCCGAGCCGAAGGACGGTTCCGCCGGTGCCGCCCTGGACTTCGCGCGGACCGACGGGGCCGGGCGGGCCACGGCGACCGCGGTGGTCCTGGGCCGGGCCGACGGCAATGTCCGCTATCTGACGGCCCCGTGGGTGACGGAGGCGGCCGGGCGCGATCTCGCCGGGGCGGCCTCCGGACCCAGGGAGCTGACGCTCACCGACGGCGTGACGTCCCCGCTGGCCAGCCCGGTGCAGCAGCGGTCCGGGGCGTGCACGTCGTGGAACGTGCTGGAGCTGACCGACGGTTCGGACACCCGGGTGGTGACCGACCTGGGCGAGCTGGTGCCGGCCCGGCTCACCACCGGGCGCCCCGGTTCCGCGAAGGACGCCTCGGGCGGGAAGGCGCTGGCTGCCTGGGCGCCGTACGCGTGCTCGCTGGGCACGGTGCGCGGGCAGGGGGTGCGGTCGGTGAACGCCTGGGAGTTCGCGAGGCAGCCGCTGCCCGACGGGACGGGGTCGGGAGACTGGGTGTGCACCCGCGCCGAGACCTGGCGCGGCGAAGGGGCCCGGGTGCTGGCGCAGTTCCGGACGCCGGGCGGGGCGCAGGGCGCGGTGGCGGCGAAGGCGCAGGACGTGCCGGCGTGCGGCGAGCGTGATCCGCAGGTGCTGGCCGGGGTGCTGTGGAAGTCGGAGGGCGGGCACTGGTACCTGCTCGCGGCGGGCGGCCCGGACACCGAGTCGATCGAGGCGACGGGCGGCATCGAGGACGCCGCCGACGGCAACCTGCTGACGGCCCAGGCCGAGCAGGGTGCGCGGGCCGAACTGAAGGGCACGCTGGACGGCGGGCGGACGATCGGCGGCCTGCGCTAGCCGGTGCCGGCCTGGTCGGCACCGGCCTGGTCGGCACCGGCCTGGTCGGCACCGGCCTGGTCGGCACCGGCCTAGTTGACACTGGCGTCAACAAGTACCGGCAGGAGGGTTCCGCCGGACCGTACCCGTCAGTACATTGACGCCATGTCTCACAAGCATGTCCCGCTCAAGGCCCGGAAGGTGTCCTTCGCCTGGGCGGACACACCGCTGCACTGGGTGCCGGGGGACCCCTTCACGACCCACACCATCAACGTGCTGCACCTGCTGCTGCCCGCCGGGGAGCGGTGGTTCGTGCACGTCTACCAGCAGGTGCTGCCGTACATCCGGGACGAGCGGCTGCGCGAGGACGTCATCGGGTTCATCGGGCAGGAGGCGATGCACTCCCAGGCCCACGACGAGGTGCTGCCGCATCTGCGGGACCAGGGGCTCGACCCGACGCCGTACACCGCGCAGGTCGACTGGCTCTTCGAGAAGCTGCTCGGCGACCGCACCCTGCCGCCGGGGCGCCCGCGCCGCTGGTGGCTGCTGGAGCGGGTGGCGCTGATCGCGGCGATCGAGCACTACACGGCCTTCCTCGGCGACTGGGTCCTCAACGCGGACGCGCTGGACCGGCGGGGCGCCGATCCGACCATGCTGGACCTGCTGCGCTGGCACGGCGCCGAGGAGGTCGAGCACCGCTCCGTCGCCTTCGACCTCTTCCAGCATGTGGACGGGGACTACGCGCGGCGGGTGCGGACCTGGGCGACGGCGTTCACCGCGCTGGTGTTCCTGTGGCAGCGCGGGACCAGGTTCTTCATGGCGAACGACCCGACGCTCGTCGACGGCCGGGCCACGTTCCGGGACTTCCACCGGCGCGGCCGGCAGGGCCTGCTGCCCTCGACCGGCGCGATCACCCGGTCCATACCCGGCTATCTGAGCCGCTCGTACCACCCGTCCAAGGAGTGCTCCACCGAGCAGGCCGTCGCCTACCTCGCCGGCTCCCCCGCCGCCGTGGCCGCCGTGACCGCCGAGAAGTCCCGGGAGAGTGCCGCATGAGGCCGGATCCGAAGCCGGTGACGGCTCTGCTCCTCGCGGCCGGTACGGCCGGTGCCGCGCTCGTCGTCCGCGGGGCGCTGCGGCGCCGGGTCCAGGGCTCGCCGCTGTGGCCGCTGCCCGCGCTGGACCCGCCGGTCTCGGGGCGGCCCCGCTCCCGCGCGCTGACCCTGCTGGTGACCGCGCACGAGCGGCTGGCCGACGGGGTGGTGCGGCTGCGCCTGGAGGGGACCGACCTGCCGCGCTGGGAGCCGGGCGCCCACCTGGACCTGGTGCTGCCCTCGGGTCTCGTACGGCAGTACTCGCTGTGCGGCGACCCGGAGGAGACCTCGTCGTACACCGTGGCCGCGCGGCTGGTCGAGGACGGGCGGGGCGGCTCGCGCGAGGTGCACGAGCAGGTGCAGGAGGGGACGGAACTGGAGGTGCGCGGGCCGCGCAACCGCTTCCCGCTGGTCGAGGCGCCCGCCTACGCGTTCGTCGCCGGGGGCATCGGCATCACACCCGTGCTGCCGATGCTGCGGGCGCTGCCGGAGGGCACCGAGTGGCGGCTGCTGTACGGCGGGCGGACGCGGGCGTCGATGCCGTTCCTGGAGGAGATCGAGAAGCTGGACGCGGACGGCGGGCGGGTCGCCGTCGTCGCCGAGGACGAGGCCGGGCGGCCCGATCTCGACGCCTTCCTGGCGGACCTGCCCGAGGGCGCGGCCGTGTACTGCTGCGGCCCGGAGGGCCTGATGGCGGCCGTCACCGAACGCCTCCCGGCGGGCGCCGCACTGCACCTGGAGCGGTTCGCGCCGCGTACGACGGCCGACGGCGACGGGGAGTTCGAGGTGGAGCTGCGCCGCAGCGGGCGCACGCTGACCGTGCCCGGCGACTCCTCGGTGCTGGCCGCCGTGCGCGCCGAGCTGCCGAACACGCCGTACTCCTGCGAGCAGGGCTGGTGCGGGACCTGCCAACAGAAGGTGCTGGAGGGCGAGATCGATCACCGGGACGAGCTGCTGACCGACTCGGAACGCGGCGACTCGATGCTCATCTGTGTCTCCCGGTGCCGCGGTGTGCGGCTCGTGCTCGACATGTGAACGCCGATGCCCGGTCCGGCCCGTTCGGGGCCGGATTCGATCGGTAAGGTGTTCGTATGACTACCGGGGTGCGCCGCAGAATGGGCGTCGAGGAGCGGCGGCAGCAGTTGATCGGCGTCGCGCTCGATCTGTTCAGCCGCCGCTCGCCCGACGAGGTCTCCATCGACGAGATAGCGTCGGCCGCGGGCATCTCGCGCCCGCTGGTCTACCACTACTTCCCCGGCAAACTCAGCCTGTACGAGGCCGCGTTGCAGCGTGCCTCGGACGACCTGGCGGCCCGGTTCGTGGAGCCGCGCGAGGGCCCGCTGGGCGCGCGGCTGCTGCGCGTGATGGGACGCTACTTCGCCTTCGTCGACGAGCACGGCCCGGGTTTCTCGGCCCTGATGCGCGGCGGCCCGGCCGTCGGCTCCTCGACGACCAACGCACTCGTGGACTCCGTACGGCAGGCCGCGTATGTCCAGATCCTTTCGCACCTGGACGTCACCGAGCCGCCCGCGCGGCTGGAACTGGTCGTCCGCTCCTGGATCTCGCTCGCGGAGTCGACGGCGCTGCTCTGGCTGGACGGGCGCCGCATCCCGCGCGCGGAACTGGAGGCGCAGCTCGTGCACGACTTCGCCGCGCTGCTGGCGGTGAGCGCCGCCTACGACGAGGAGATGGGCGCCCTCCTGCGCCGCGTCATCGCGGAGGAGCCGGCCGACGGCCCCTTCGGGGACCTGGTCGGCCGGCTGATCACCCTGGCCGGTTAGGACCTAGCTCTCGAACTTCCGGTACGACGGGTCCAGGTCGCGGACCTCGGCGGAGGCGTGCAGCGCGAGGCCGTCGCCCGGCTTGGCGTACTGCCGCAGCAGTTCCAGCACGGCCTCGGTCAGCCGCACCTTGGTCTCGTCGGTGCGCCCGGCGAGCAGCCCGAGCGTGACGTGCACGACGGCGTGCCCCTCGGCGTCCGGGCCGACCACGGTGTCCTGGGTGCGGCGGAACTGCGTCTTGCAGGCCGGCGGCTTCGCGGCCGCGATCTCGACGACCGCCTCGTGCAGGGCCCGCGCGAAGGCGGGCCGGTCGAAGTCGTCGGCGAGCCGGTCGGAGTAGTCGACGGTGATCTGCGGCATGAGCCCTCCCGTTGCGTCAACAGCAGGGCTCACCCTAACCGCAGTCCCCCCGCCCTCAGCCGGCCCGCTGGAACACGGCGACCGTACGGGCCGGCACGGTGAAGGTGCCGGTCTTCGCCGCGTACGCCGACTCCCTCACCACCGGGTCCGCCCCCGCCGCCTGCACCGGGTGCAGCCGGTAGCCGGTCCCGGCCGCCGCCTCGACGCGCTGCTCCTGCCGCTCGGGCGTGGCGTTGAAGACGACCACGAGGTCACCGAGGCGCATGGTGATCACGCCGGGCGTCTCGTCCGCGCCGGAGAGCGGGAAGGAGAGCCGGGACTGGACCTGCCCGGCCGTGGCGAGGGAGAAGTCCCGCTCGCCCGTACGGATCTTCAGCAGGTCCCGGTACGCCGCCGAGGCGCCGGTGATCTGCGGGCAGCCGACCCGCACCGAGCCCAGCAGGGGCTTGGCGTAGGGCCACTTGTCCCGGTTGTCGGCGGCCGGCGGCAGGCCCCGGCCGAAGCCGTTGCCGTCGGCGCAGTTCCAGTGGAGGGCGTTGAACCAGTCGCCGCTGTCGTAGGAGTTGCGGTCCAGCGACTTGGAGCGCAGCAGGTCGGTGCCCGCCTGGGAGAGCGCCGGGCCCTGCGAGAGGGCGGCGGTCGCCAGGGCGAGGACCTGCATGCGGGCCCGGTCGTCGGCGGACGTGTCCTGCGGCAGCTTGAACGCGAGCGCGTCGAACAGGGACTCGTTGTCGTGGGCGTCGGCGTAGGCGAGGGCGTCGCCGGGTGCCGCCGCGTATCCGGCGGGGGCGCCGTTGTAGTCGACCTCGGAGCCCTTGACCTCCTTGCCGTCGGTGTCGGTGAAGGCGTAGTCGGCGAGGTTGCCGGTCAGCCCGACCTTGATCAGGTCCTGGTAGTGCAGCAGGCGGGCCTTCTGCTCGGCCCCGGTGCCGTTGGCCTTCGAGGAGTTCGGGTCGGTGTAGAGGCCGGAGGCGAAGCCCTGGACGCCGGGGTCCTCGTCGAAGGGGCCGCCGCCGCGCACGGCGTCGCGGGCCCGGTCGGAGAAGGTGGCGATGCCGGTGCCGGCCATGTTCTTCTGGGTGGCCTGGACGAAGCGGGCGTCGTCGGCGACCTCGCCGAAGTTCCAGCCCTCGCCGTACAGGATGATCTTCTTGCCGTCGACGCCGTCCTTCGCGAGGGTCAGCTCGTCCAGCGCCTTCCTGACCGCGAGGATGTTGGCCTTCGGGTGGTGGCCCATGAGGTCGAAGCGGAAGCCGTCGACCTTGTACTCCTTGGCCCAGGTGACGATCGAGTCGACGACGAGCTTGCCCATCATGGCGTTCTCGGTGGCGGTGTTGGCGCAGCAGGTGCTGTCGGCCACGGAGCCGTCGGGGAGCAGCCGCTGGTAGTAGCCGGGCACGATCCGGTCGAGGACGCTGGTCTCCGCCTGTCCGCTCGCGGCCGTGTGGTTGTAGACGACGTCCATGACGACGCGCAGGCCGTCGTCGTTGAGGGCCTTGACCATCTTCCGGAACTCGACGGTGCGCTCGGTGCCGTCCGGGTCGGTGGCGTAGGAGCCCTCGGGGACCGTGTAGTGGTACGGGTCGTAGCCCCAGTTGAAGGCGTCCTTCGCGGCGGCCTTCGTCACGCACTCCTGCTGCTTCTCGGAGTCGGCCGGGTGGGCGGCGAGGTCGCAGTCGGGCGTCGTCTGCTCGGACTTCCTCTCGGGGACGGTGGCGATGTCGAAGGCGGGCAGCAGGTGTACGTAGGACGTGCCGGCCTCGGCCAGCTCGCGCAGGTGCTTCGAGCCGTCGCTCTTCTCGTCGGTGAAGGCGAGGTAGGTGCCCCGGTGGTCCGCGTCCGCCGTCGGGTCGGCGACGGAGAAGTCGCGGATGTGCAGCTCCTGGATCTGGGCGTCCCTGAGCGGCACCGCCTCGGGCTTGTCGTAGTCGGCCCAGCCGCGCGGGGCGAGGGAGCGGTCGTCCAGGTCGACGACGAGGCTGCGCTCGGAGTCGGTGGTCAGGGCGAGCGAGTACGGGTCGGTGACCTTGTTGGTGACGACCTCGCCCGCGGTGGGCGCCCAGACCTTGACGGCGTACCGGTAGTGCTTGCCCTTCCAGGACTTCGGGCCGGTGACGGACCAGACGCCGGTGGCGTCGTCGCGCCGCATCCGCACGGTGCGGTCGCCGATCTCCAGGGAGACGTCCTGTGCGGTCGGCGCCCACACGGAGAGGGTGGGCCTGCCGTGCCGGAAGACCGGGCCGAGGCCGGCTCCGGTCGCCCGGTCCGCGTACAGGTCGTCCAGGGCGCCCGCGGTCTGCACGCCCGTCGCCGCGAGCAGGGCGCCGGTGGCGGTGCGCTGGGAGGCGACGACCTGGCCGCGCAGGGCCTCGCGGACCCGGTCGCGGTCGCGCGGGTCGACCGACCAGGCGGTGTACTCCTTCAGGTGCGGGAACCTCGCCTTCTGCGCGTCGGTGAGGGTGCTCCTCGTGAGGCGGAGCCACCGCTGGTCGTCGCCGGTGAGCCTGCCGTCCGCGGCGGCGATGGAACCGGTGCGGGAGGCGAGCAGCTGGGTGGAGGCGGCGCCTTCGGAGCCGTTCCAGGCGACGGTGTTCCGGTCGATCCAGACCGCCTTGGAGGTGGTGAGGTCGACGGCCGCCGCGGAGCCCGCGGGCTGCGGCAGCAGATACGGCTCCTGGCCGCTCAGCAGCCACACCTCGTGGCCGTCGGCCTTGAGGTCCAGGGCCTGGTCGGTGGGCAGGTCCTTCGCGTCGCCCTTGTGGACGATGTAGCTGAGGCTGCTCGCGCCCTCGGTGAGGGGCACCTCGAAGACCGCGCCGTAGGCGTCGGTCCTGACCGGCTGGAGCGGCTTCGCCCAGTCGGTGGGGCTGGCGGCGTCGCCCCAGACGTGCAGGCCCCAGCCGTCGTAGTCGCCGTCGGCGCGGTGGTAGTGCAGTACGGCCTTGGCGGTGTCCTGGGCGGGGTACTCCGGCCGCTCCGTGGCGACCTGCTCCTTGCCCTGCTCGATCCACACCTCGCCGGTCCGCGTGACGTCGATGGTGCGGTCGGCGGCGACGTCCTTGTCGCCGTCCTTGTCGATGACGAGGAAGCCGACGTCGGCGGCGCCGGGCTTGAGCTTGACGTAGGCGAAGGCGCCGTAGGCGTCCCGGCCGGTGAAGGGGTGGCTGTCCGGCCAGGTGGTCGCCTCGCCGTCGGCGAGGTCGCCCCAGGCGTACAGGCCCCAGTCGTCGTAGTTCCCGTCCGCCCGCTTGTAGTGGACGACCGCGTAGTCCCGGGAGGCGGCGGTGGGCACCTCCTCGGCGGGCGGGGTGCCGGTGGTGGAGGCGGCCATGGCGCTCGTGGTGCGGCCCGCCGAGTCCACGACGACCGCCTTGTAGCGCAGGGCGGTGCCGGCGGGGGTGTCCGCGTCGACGGTGTGGGTGACCTTGTAGGGCGCGTGGTCGGCGGTGCCGAGGGTGCGCCAGGCGCCGTCGCCGGTCTGGGCGGCGAAGACGACGCGGTTGAGCTGTCCGCCCGCGACGTCGGCGGTCAGTTCGACGGTGCCGGTGGCGCCGGGGTCCGGGGCGCGGAGGGTGACGGCCGGCTCGGCGGCGGGCTCGGCGAGCCGGCGGGCGGCCTTGAGGACGACGGCCGATCCGGCGGGGACCGTGACGGTGACCTTCTGGTCGGCGCCGGACTTGACGGTGGCGTCGGTGCCGTAGAGGCCGCGGAAGGTCATGCCGGGCGTGCCGGTGGCGAAGGTGGCGGTCTTCGCGGCGTCGGCGTTGTTGAAGGCGACGACGTACTCGGTGCCGGTCTTCGCGTCGGTGCGGGAGAAGGCGTAGACGCCGGGGCCGTCGGCGGCGTACCGCTCGGTCTGGACGCCGTCGGCGAGGGCGGGGTGGGCCTTGCGCAGCTTGGCGAGCGCGCTGATCTGCCGGTAGAGCGGTGCGCCCGGGTCGTAGGCCGCCTCGGCGTGGGTGCGGTCGGTGCCGAGCTGGTCGTCGTCGAGGTAGTCCGCGGTGCGGGAGGCGAACATCGGCTGGCGGGCGTCCTTGTCGCCGCCGGCGCCGGTGAAGCCCTGCTCGTCGCCGTAGTAGATCACCGGGTTGCCGCGGCTGAGGAACATCAGCTCGTTGGCGAGCTTGTCCTTCTTCAACAGCTCGGCGTCGGTGGCCTTCGGGTCGTCCTGTTTGAGGAAGGTCCCGATGCGGCCCATGTCGTGGTTGCCGAGGAAGGTGACCTGCTCGTACGCGTTGGCCTTGTCGGTCGTGTACTTGTAGTCGTCGCCGAAGACCGAGGCGAGCTTCCGGGCGCTGCCGCCCTGGGAGGCGTACGCGCGGGCCGCGTCCTGGAAGGGGAAGTCCAGCGTGGAGTCCAGGCGGCCCCGGGTGACGTAGGGCGCGGTGACGGAGGTGTCGGCGGAGTAGACCTCGCCGAACATGAAGAAGTCGTCGCGGCCCTTCTTGGCGGCGTAGGCGTCCAGCGCGGTCGCCCACTGGGTCCAGAACTCCATGTTCACGTGCTTCACGGTGTCGATCCGGAAGCCGTCGACGGCGAAGTCCTTCACCCACCGCTGGTAGATCTTCTCCATGCCGCTGACGACCTCGGGCCGTTCGGTCCACAGGTCGTCGAGGCCGTTGAAGTCGCCGTAGGTGGCCGACTCGCCGGCCCAGGTGGAGTCGCCCCGGTTGTGGTACATCGCCGGGTCGTTGAGCCAGGAGGGGACCTTGAGGTTCTTCTTGGCGGCCGGGACGACCGGCGTGCGCGGGAAGGAACCGGCGTCCACGCGGGGGAAGCGGCCCGAGCCGTCGGCGTAGTCCGCGTCGTCGAAGGGCTGCCCGTCCTCGGTCAGGTAGGGGAAGGCGCCCTTGGAGAGGTAGTCGTACGACTTCTGCTCGTAGTCGACGACGTCGGCGGTGTGGTTGGTGATGACGTCGAAGAAGACCTTCATGCCCTTGGCGTGGGCCTTGGAGATGAGGTTCTTCAGGTCCTGGTTGGTGCCGAAGTGCGGGTCGACCTGGGTGAAGTCGGTGATCCAGTAGCCGTGGTAGCCGGCCGAGGCGTTCTCGCCGGTCCCTTGCACGGGCTGGTTCCTGAAGATGGGCGCCATCCAGATGGACGTGGTGCCCAGGCCCTTGATGTAGTCGAGCTTCCCGGTCAGGCCCTTGAGGTCGCCGCCCTGGTAGAAGCCCTTGTCGGTGGGGTCGTAGCCGGTGGTGAGCCGGGTGCCGGTCAGGCCGCCCTTGTCGTTGCGGGGGTCGCCGTTGGCGAAGCGGTCCGGCAGGACGAAGTAGAACTGCTCACGCGTCAGGTCGTGGCGGGCGGCGGTCTTCGCCAGCTTCGCGTCGGACGGGGGCGCGGGCGGGGCGTCCGCCCGCGCGGCGAGCGGGGGAAGCAGGGCGGCGGCGAGCGCGGTCACGGCGACGGCCGCGACCCGTCTCACTCGTGCGGTGCGGCGCGTGACGGGCACCGGCCATCTCGGTATCACAGGCGTGAGCTCCTTGCGAGTACGGCTCGTTGGGTCCGACCCCGGCGAGACCGTAGCGCTGCCGCAAGTCTTGCGGCAAGAGCCTTGAAAGCATCGGAAAGAACTTTCACATCCGTCGGCCGGGCCGCCACTCGGCGTCCGGAGCGGTGGTCCACAACTCCTCGAAGTCGTGTACCTCACCGCTCGGTTCCATGCCCAGCGACCGGGCGATCCCGGCCGACGCCCGGTGCTCCGGGTGCACATGGGCCACGAAGCGCGACACTCCCCGCTCGCGCAGCCACAGCGCCATGGTGGCGGCGCCCTCCTTGCCGTAGCCCGCGCCCTGGAAGGCGTGACCGACGACCCAGGCCAGCTCGGCCTCGACCCGGTCGGGGCCGGGCCGGTGGAGCGTCGCCTGCACCGTGCCGACCAGCCTGCCGTCGGTGTGCCGGCGCAGCATCCAGTTCAGCCAGCCCTGCCGGCCGTCGGGCGACCGGCCCACGGCCTGCCGCCGGTAGCGCCGCTGCAACTCCTCTTCGGTGGGCGGAGAACCGCCGATCCACCGGTGCAGACGCACGTCGTCGAGGAAGTCCACCGCTTCACGGGAGTGTGCGACCGTCAGGGGTTCCAGCTGTACGCGGGCTCCCCGCAGCGGGGCGGGGGCCGGCCAGGGATACGTCTCGGACATGGGGTCTGTCTACCGCACACCGGTCGCCGAGCGCCCGCCACCTGCCCGTCCGGCACGTGGCGGGCCCTCGGGCGGTCCGGGGGTGGTGTCAGGCCCTGGTCCACCACACCGTGGTGTCCGCCGGTACCTTCGCCTCGCCGGCCGCCTCGGTGATCTCACCGCTGGCCAGCAGGACGCGCCCGTACGCGGGCATCGCCACCGACTCGCCGGTGGTGTTGGCGACGCACACGAAGTCACCGCGCCGGAAGGCGACGACGCCCTCGGGGGCGCGCAGCCACTCGACCGCGTCCCCCGCGCCGAGGTCGGCGGTGGAGCGGCGGACGGCCAGGGCCTCGCGGTACAGCTCCAGGGTCGAGCCGGGCTCGCCGGTCTGCGCCTCGACGCTCAGCTCGCCCCAGCCCGCCGGCTGCGGCAGCCAGCTGCCGCCGTCGCCGAAGCCGTACGAGGAGCCCGCACGGGTCCACGGGATCGGCACCCGGCAGCCGTCGCGGAAGCCGTCCTGGCCGGCGCCGCGGAAGTACGCCGGGTCCTGGCGTACCTCGTCGGGCAGGTCGACGACGTCCGGGAGGCCCAGCTCCTCACCCTGGTAGACGTAGGCGGAGCCGGGCAGGGCCAGCATCAGGAGGGTCGCGGCGCGGGCCCTGCGCAGGCCCAGTGCGCGGTCGCCGGCCAGGCGGATCTGGGTGCCGAGGCCCGCCGGGTTGGCGAAGCGGGTGGCGTGCCGGGTCACGTCGTGGTTGGACAGGACCCAGGTGGCGGGGGCCCCGACCGGGCGCATGGCGTCCAGCGTGCGGTCGATGACCGTGCGCAGCTCCTCGGCGTCCCAGTGGGTGCCCAGGTACTGGAAGTTGAACGCCTGGTGCAGCTCGTCGGGACGGACGTAGTTCGCCGTGCGCTCGACGGTCGGGGTCCACGCCTCGGCGACGAAGATGCGCTCGCCGCTGTACTCGTCGAGGATCAGCCGCCACTGGCGGTAGATGTCGTGGACGCCGTCCTGGTCGAAGAACGGCATGACATCGTTGCCCAGCAGTTTCAGCTGCTCGTGGGATCCCAGGTCGGGCAGGCCCTCGGCCTTCACCATGCCGTGCGCGACGTCGATGCGGAAGCCGTCCACGCCCATGTCCAGCCAGAACCGCAGGATGGAGCGGAACTCGTCGCCGACGGCCGGGTGCTCCCAGTTGAAGTCGGGCTGCTCGGGGGCGAACAGGTGCAGATACCACTCCCCCGGCGTGCCGTCGGGCTCGGTGACCCGGGTCCAGGCGGGCCCGCCGAAGATGGACTCCCAGTCGTTGGGCGGCAGTTCGCCGTTCTTCCCCTTGCCGGCGCGGAAGTGGTAGCGGTCCCGGGAGGGGGAGCCGGGGCCCTCGGCCAGGGCGCGCTTGAACCACTCGTACTGGTCGGAGGAGTGGTTGGGCACCAGGTCGACGATGATGCGCAGGCCCAGCGCGTGGGCGTCGCGGATCAGCGCGTCGGCGTCCAGGAGGGTGCCGAACATGGGGTCGACGGCCCGGTAGTCGGCGACGTCGTAGCCGGCGTCGGCCTGCGGGGAGGCGTAGAAGGGGCTGAGCCACACGGCGTCCACGCCCAGGTCGCGCAGGTACGGCAGGCGGGTGCGGACGCCCTCCAGGTCGCCCATGCCGTCGCCGTTGCTGTCGGCGAAGCTGCGCGGGTACACCTGGTAGATGACCGCGTCCCGCCACCAGTCGTGGCGCTCGGAGACGGTGGCGACGGCGGAGGTGGGGGCCGGTGCGGCGGAAGGCTGCTGGCTCATGTCGTCCTTGGTACGTAACGGAGTGGAGGCGTGGTGGCGCGAGAGGCGGCCGGCCGCGGTGCAGCGGGGTCGGATGGCACCGCGGCCGGACGTTTCGGGTCGGGCGGCGATCAGCCCTTCGTGCCGCCCGCGGTGAGGCCGGTCACCAGGTTCTTCTGCACGAGGTAGAAGAACGCGGAGACGGGTATCGCGACGAGCACGGCGGTGGCCGCCATCAGGTTGCGCTGCGCGTCGTGCTCGCTGACGAAGCTCTGCAGTCCGACGGCGAAGGTGTACTTCGTGTCGCTCAGCATGAACGTCGAGGCGAAGGCGACCTCGCCGAAGGCCGTGATGAAGCTGTAGAAGCCGGCGACCGCGAGGCCCGGCCGGGCCAGCGGCAGGATCAGCCGGAAGAAGGTGCCGAACGGGCTCAGCCCGTCCACCCGCCCGGCCTCGTCGATCTCGAACGGGATGGTGTCGAAGTAGCCCTTGAGCAGCCAGGCGCAGTACGGCACCGCGGTGGAGCAGTAGACGAGGATCAGGCCGAAGTAGTTGTCGATGAGCTGGAGCTTCGACAGGATCTGGTACATCGGCACGATCAGGACCGCGATGGGGAACATCTGGGTGACCAGCAGGACCCACATGAGCTTCTTGTAGCCCGGGAAGCGCATCCGCGAGACCGCGTAGCCGGTCGTCGCGGCGACCAGCACGCCGATGACGGTGGTGCCCAGCGAGACGATCAGCGAACTCTTCAGCCAGTCGAAGAAGTTGGTGTCCTGGAGCACGAACGCGTAGTTGTCGAAGGTCATCTTCGACCAGATGCGTCCGGGGTGCAGGTAGTCGTTCTTGTCCGGGCCGAGGGACAGGTAGACCAGCCAGCCGACCGGGAAGAGCGCGACGAGGCTCGCGAGGGTCAGCACGCCGTGGGAGGCGAACGACGCGGCGCGGCTGCGTTCGCCGCGGCGGCGCACCTTGCGCGGCGGCGCGGCGGGCGCGGTGATCTGCTCGGCGGGGGCCTGGGTGGGCGCGGTGCTTGTACTCATGGCGGCTCCTGCCTCAGTTCGCGAGCTGCTGCTCATTGCGGTTCAGCCAGCGGCGGTAGAAGGAGGTGAAGACGATCAGGATGGCCAGCAGCAGGATGCCGTAGGCCGCGGACTGCGCGAAGTCGCGCGGCTGCTGCCCGAAGCCGAGCTGGTACGCCCAGGTGACGAGGATCTGCGCGTCGGGGGCGGTGTTGCCGAACAGCAGGAAGATCACGGCGAACTGGTTGAAGGTCCAGATGATGCCGAGCAGGACCACGGTGGAGCTGACGGACCGCAGACCGGGCAGGGTGACGTAGCGGAAGCGCTGCCAGGCGTTGGCGCCGTCCATCTCGGAGGCCTCGTAGAGGCTGTTGTCGATGGACTGGAGGCCGCCGAGGAGCGAGACCATCATGAACGGCACACCGCACCAGGTGTTGACCATGATCGCGGAGAAGCGCTGCCAGAAGGTGTCCTCCAGCCACGCCGGCGTCGGCAGGTGCAGCCAGTCCAGGGCGGAGTTGATGATGCCCTGGTCGGCGAGCATGAAGCGCCAGCCGAAGACGGTGACGAAGGTGGGCACGGCCCAGGGCAGGACCAGGATCAGCCGGTAGAAGGTGCGCCCGCGCAGCTTCTGGTTGAGCAGCAGGGCGAGCCCGAGGCCGATGAAGAAGTGCAGGCCGACGCAGACCGCCGTCCACACGACGGTCCAGATGAAGTGCGACCAGAAGCGGTCGTAGGCCGTCGGGCCCCACAGGATGTCGGCGTAGTTGTCCAGGCCGACGAACTTGTAGGTGGCCTCGATCTCGTTGACGCCGATGGTGCGCGCGCTGTTGAGGCTGTTGGCGTCGGTGAGGGTGAGGTAGAGGCCGTAGCCCAGCGGGTACAGCACGAGGACGCCGATCACGACGGCCACCGGCGCGATCATGGCGTAGGCGTACCAGTGCTTCTGGTAGCCGTCTTTCAGACGGCGGCCGAGGCCGGGCCGCGGGGTGCGGTCACCGCGGCGCTTGCCGGTCGCGCGGTCGATGGCGACTGTCATGGTTCGACACCTTCGGGAGCATCGGGAAGGTCAGGGGTGAGCGGTCGGGGCGGGGCGCACGGCCGGTGACCGCCGGGCCCCTCCCCCGGTGCGGGGGCCCGGCGGTCGGGTGGACCTACTTGCTGAAGTCCGGCACCAGCTTGGCGATCGCGGTCTCGACGTCGCCCAGTCCCTCGTCCAGGGACTGCTTGCCGCCGGCGATCTGGGGCAGCTCGTCGTCCAGCGGCGTCCACAGGGAGCTGTACTCGGGCAGCGCCGGGCGCGGCTGGGCGGCGGGCAGGACCGTCTGGAAGCCGGCGATGCCCGGGTCGGCCTTGACCTTCTCGGTGTAGGCGTCGTCGCGGGTCGGCAGCGTGGAGTTCTTCAGGGCGACGGTCTCCTGGGACTTCGCCGAGGTCATGAACTTCACGAACTTCAGCGCGGCCTCCTGGTGGGCCTTGTCCGAACCGGCGTAGACCGACAGGTTGTGGCCGCCGGTCGGGGCGCCCGCCTTGCCGGTGGAGCCGGCCGGGACGGTGGCGATGCCGAGGTTGTTCTTGTCCTTGAAGGCCGAGCCCTTGTAGAAGTTGGTGATCTCCCACGGGCCCTGGATGATCGAGGCGACCTTGCCGCTGACGAACGCCTCCTGGATGTGGGCGTAGGCGTCCGCGGTGGTGTCGGCCTTGTGCAGGCCCTTGCCGTTGAAGAGGCTCAGCCAGGTGCCGTAGCCCTTCTTCGCCTCGGCGGAGTCGACGGTGACCTTCTTGGCGTCGGCGTCGACCGTGTCGGTGCCCTCGCCGTACAGGAACGGCTGCGCGTAGTAGCCGGCCGTGGAGGCCCAGTAGCCGTCGACGCCGGCCTTGTCCTTGATGGTGGCGGCGGCCTTCTTCAGGTCGTCCCAGGTCTTGGGGGCCTCGACGCCGGCCTTCTTGAACAGTTCCTTGTTGTAGACGAAGGCGAGGGTGTCGGTGACCAGCGGGACGCCGTAGGTCTTGCCCTCGTACTTGGCCTGCTCGACCAGGTTGGGCTGGAACTTGTCCTGCTCGGCGAGGGCCTCGGTGCCGTCCAGCGGCAGGAAGAAGCCCTTCTTGGCGAAGGCGGGCGTCCAGCCGACCTCGGAGCGCAGCACGTCGGGGGCGCCCTTGGATCCCGCGGCGGTGTCGAACTTGTTCTGCGCCTGGTCGAACGGCACGTTGACGAAGTTGACCTTGACGCCCTTGTTGGCGGCCTCGAACTCCTTGACCAGGGCCTTGTAGGTCGGCGCCTCGTTGGTCGCGTTGGAGGTGTCCCAGTAAGTGATGGTGACCGGTCCGCCCGACTCGCTGTCGCCGCCGTCGTCTCCGCCGCACGCCGTCGCCGCCAGGGCGAGGGACGCCACCAGCGCGGTGGCCGCTATGCCACGCCGCATGAGTTCTCCTTGAGGGTGAAAGCCCGTGTGGTGCAGGGTGCGGGCCCGTCCGCCGCTCCTGCCGTCACCGACCGCGTCATCGCCGCCGTCGGGCGACGTGAACGTAACAGCGTTGAAAGCCCGGCGAAAGGTCTTGCAGCAAAAATGTGCAAGAGATCTCCGAAGTTATCCGGGCGTGACCTCTCGGCGACCGTCATGAGACGCTTGTTTACGGGGTCCGAGCGGTATCGGGCCGGTTGTGCAAGACTCTGCAAGCTCTTGCCGCCACTTTCTCGAGGGAGCGCGATGACGCAGCAGCCCGCGCCGGGCCGTCCGACGGGCCGTCCAACCGGCCGCCCACGGCGCCCGATCGGTGTGCAAGGCGGCGGCCGACCGGTACAGTCCACCCCTGTGACCACACGGCTTGCCGACATCGCCGCCCAGGCGGGGGTGAGCGAAGCGACCGTCAGCCGCGTCCTGAACGGGAAGCCGGGCGTCGCCGCCACCCCCCGCCAGTCCGTGCTCGCTGCCCTCGACGTGCTGGGCTACGAGCGCCCCGTGCGGCTGCGGCAGCGCAGCGAGGGCCTGGTGGGCCTGATCACCCCGGAGCTGGAGAACCCGATATTCCCGGCGCTGGCCCAGGTCATCGGCCAGGCGCTGACCCGCCAGGGCTACACGCCGGTCCTCGCCACCCAGACGCCGGGCGGCTCCACGGAGGACGAGCTGACCGAGATGCTGGTCGACCGCGGGGTCGCCGGCATCATCTATGTCTCGGGGCTGCACGCCGACACCACCGCCGACATGCAGCGCTACGAGCGGCTGCGCGCGCAGGGCGTGCCGTTCGTCCTCGTCGACGGCTTCTCCTCGCAGGTGCAGGCGCCGTTCATCTCCCCCGACGACCGGGCCGCGATGAGCCTCGCGGTCACCCACCTCGTCTCGCTCGGCCACACCCGGATCGGGCTGGCCCTCGGGCCGAAGCGGTTCGTGCCGGTGCAGCGCAAGATCGAGGGCTTCGTGCGCACGGTCCAGGAGCAGTTGGGCCTGAGCGCCGAGACGGTGGAGAAGGAGCTGGTCCAGCACTCGTTGTACACCCTGGAGGGCGGCCAGGCGGCGGCCTCCGCGCTCATCGGACGGGACTGCACGGCGGTGGTCTGCGCCAGCGACATGATGGCGCTGGGCGCGATACGCGCGGCGCGGCAGCTGGGCCTGGACGTGCCCAAGGACGTCTCGGTGGTCGGCTTCGACGACTCGCCGCTGATCGCCTTCACCGACCCGCCGCTGACGACGGTCCGCAAGCCGGTGCCCGCGATGGGGCAGGCCGCGGTGCGCACGCTGCTCGAGGAGATCGGCGGGACGCCCGCGCCGCACAGCGAGTTCGTGTTCATGCCGGAGCTGGTGGTGCGCGGCTCGACGGCGTCGGCACCGGGTGAGCGCGGCCGCCCCTGACCCCTCGGGGGGCGGCGGCTCCGGGCCGGATGCGGGTCGGATCCACCTGGGGGATGATCGGTGGGACAGGGCTTTTCTGGCAGACTTCATGCCTATGGGTGACGCGACCGTGAGGACTCGGGAACGCCAGGAGGACGGCGTTCGGCACCCCGTCACTGAGACGACGGGGAGAGGACTCCTGCGTCGGCTCCGCGCCCCGCGCCGGCCCCGCCTCTGGTTCGAGATCCTGCTGATCGCGCTCAGCTACTGGACGTACTCCCTGGTCCGCAACGCGGTGCCGGAACAGCGGACGGCGGCCCTGCGCAACGCCGACTGGATCTGGCGCGTCGAGCAGCAACTGGGCATCGCCGTCGAGGAGTCCGTCAACCACGCCGTGAACTCGGTGACTTGGCTCGTCGTCGGCATGAACTACTACTACGCCACGCTGCACTTCGTGGTGACCCTGGGTGTCCTGGTGTGGCTCTTCCGCAGTCACCCCGGCCGTTACGCGGCGACCCGGCTGGTGCTCTTCGCGACCACGGGTGTCGCCCTGGTCGGCTACTACCTGTATCCGCTCGCGCCGCCCCGGCTGATGAACGGCGGGCACTTCGTCGACACGGTGATGGTCCACCAGACGTGGGGGTCGATGGCGTCCGGTGACCTGAAGAACATGTCCAACCAGTACGCCGCGATGCCGTCGATGCACATCGGGTGGTCGGTGTGGTGCGGCCTGACGATCTTCGCGTTGGCGTCGGTGCCGTGGGTGCGGGTGCTGGGGCTGGTGTATCCGGCGCTCACGCTGGTGGTGATCGTGGCGACGGCGAACCACTTCTGGCTGGACGCGGTGGGGGGTGTGCTGTGCCTGGCGTTCGGGTACGGGGTGGCTGCCGCGTGGTACGGGAAGCTGCCCTACGCGTTGCCTCGGCTGGTGCCGGTCGCTGCGCGGCGGCGGAGGGTGTGGTCGCCGGGGCGGGCCTGACGGGTGCCCGGGGCCAGCGTGGCCGGGGGGGGGTGCGCGGCCCGGCGTGGCGGGGTGCCGCTGCGCCCACCCGTGCCGCCCCAGCGGCACGACTGCCCGCAGCTGCGGCAGGGGGCGGTAGCAGCTACGTGTAGAACAGGTCCTCCACCACCGTCCTCGCCCGGCGGGCCGTGCGGCGGTATTCGTCGAGCATGTCGCCCGCGTGGCCCGAGCCGTGGCCCAGGTAGCGGCCGACGGCCGCCAGCTCGCGCGGGTCGGTCGGGAAGGTGTCCCCGGCCCGCCCGCGGACCAGCATCACCGCGTTGCGGACCCGTGTCGCCAGCACCCACGCCTCGTCGAGGATCTCGGTGTGCTCCGCCGAGACCAGCCCGGCGTCCCGGGCGGCGGCCAGCGCCGCACGCGTCCCGGTGGTCCGCAGCCCGGCGATCTCGTGCCCGTGCCGGAGCTGGAAGAGCTGCACGGTCCACTCCACGTCGGAGAGCCCGCCCGGCCCCAGTTTGGCGTGCAGCTTGGGGTCGGCCCCGCGCGGCAGCCGCTCGGACTCCATACGGGCCTTGAGCCGGCGGATCTCCCGTACGGCGTCCTCCCCGAGCCCGCCCGCCGGGTAGCGCAGGGGGTCGATCAGCTCGATGAAGCGCCGCCCCAGCTCCTCGTCCCCGGCGACGAACTCGGCCCGCAGCAGGGCGTGCGACTCCCACCCCAGCGACCAGCGCCGGTAGTAGGCCTCGTACGACTTCAGGGTCCGCACCAGCGGCCCGGACCTGCCCTCGGGCCGCAGGTCGGCGTCGATGAGCAGCGGCGGGTCGGCGCTCGGCACCTGGAGCAGGCGCCGCATCTCGGAGACGACCTTGTTGGCGGCGTCGCCCGCCTCCCGCTCGTCCACCCCGTCACGGGGCTCGTGCACGAACAGCACGTCCGCGTCCGAGCCGTAGCCCAGCTCGTGTCCGCCGAAGCGGCCCATGCCGATGATCGCGAACCGGGTCGGCAGGACGTCGCCCCACTTCTCCCGCACGACCGCCCGCAGCGTCCCCGCCAGCGTCGCCGCCGTCAGGTCGGACACGGCGTCGCCGACCAGGTCCACCAGGGCGCCCTGGTCGGCCGCGACGGGCTGGGCCTCGGTGCCGTAGGAGCCGACGATGTCCGCGGCGGCCGTGCGGAACAGCTCCCGGCGCCGTACGCCGCGCACCGCGGTGACGGCCTGTACGGCGTCGTCGGCGCGCCGGACCGCGGCGAGGGTCTCCTGCTCCAGCTGTGCCCGGCCGCGCGGCCGCAGTCCCCCGGCCACGCCGTCGCCGAGCAGCGCGACGGCCTCCGGGGCCCGCATCAGCAGGTCGGGGGCGAGCCGCCCGGCGGAGAGCACCCGGGCGAGGTTCTCGGCGGCGGCGCCCTCGTCGCGCAGCAGCCTGAGGTACCAGGGCGTGGTGCCGAGCGCGTCGGAGACCTTGCGGAAGTTCAGCAGGCCGGTGTCCGGGTCGGCGGAGTCGGCGAACCAGCCGAGCAGCACGGGCAGCAGGGTGCGCTGGATGGCCGCCTTGCGGGTGACGCCGGACGCGAGCGCCTCCAGGTGCCTGAGCGCGGCGGCCGGGTCGGCGTACCCGAGGGCGACCAGGCGCTCCCGGGCGGCCTCGGGGCTCAGCCGGGCCTCGCCGGGCGCGAGCTGGGCGACGGCGTCGAGCAGTGGCCGGTAGAACAGCTTCTCGTGCAGCCGGCGTACGACGGAGGCGTGCCGCTTCCACGCGCGCAGCAGCCCGCTCACCGGGTCGGTGCGCAGGCCCAGGGAGCGGCCGAGGCGGCGCAGGTCGGCCTCGTCCTCGGGCACGAGGTGGGTGCGGCGCAGCCGGTGCAGCTGGATGCGGTGCTCCATGGAGCGCAGGAAGCGGTACGCCTCGTCGAGCTGGGCGGCGTCGGCGCGGCCGACGTAGCCGCCCGCGGCGAGGGCCGCCAGCGCGTCCAGCGTGGTGCCGCTGTGCAGGGAGGTGTCCGCCCGCCCGTGCACCAGCTGGAGGAGCTGCACGGCGAACTCGACGTCCCTGAGGCCGCCCGGCCCGAGCTTGAGCTGCCGGTCGACCTCGGCGACCGGGATGTTCTCGACCACCCGGCGGCGCATCTTCTGCACGTCCGGGACGAAGTTCTCGCGGTCGGCGGCCTGCCACACCAGGGGCTGGAGGGCGGCGACGTACTCGGCGCCGAGTCCGGGGTCGCCGGCCACCGGGCGGGCCTTGAGCAGCGCCTGGAACTCCCAGGTCTTGGCCCAGCGCTGGTAGTAGGCGAGGTGGCTGCTGAGGGTGCGCACCAGGGGGCCGTTGCGGCCCTCGGGGCGGAGGTTGGCGTCGACGGGCCAGATGGAGCCCTCGACGGTGGTCTCGGAGCAGATCCGCATCATGTGCGAGGCCAGCGAGGTCGCGGCGCGCAGCGCCTTGGTCTCGTCGGCGTCGGCGCCGGTGGCCGCGCCTTCCGCGGGCTCGCCCACGAAGATCACGTCGACGTCGGAGACGTAGTTCAGCTCGTGGCCGCCGCACTTGCCCATCGCGATCACCGCCAGCCGGCACCGCGCGGCGTCCTCGGGGGCGGCGGCCTCGGCGAGGGCCAGGGCGGCGCGCAGGGTGGCGGTGGCGAGGTCGGCCAGCTCGGCGGCGGTCTCGGCGACGTCGATGGTGCCGCACACGTCGCGGGCGGCGATGGACAGCAGGCAGCGCCGGTAGGCGACGCGCAGGGACACCGGGTCGGTGGCCTCGGCGAGCCCCCGCTCGAACTCCTCGACCCCGCGGTGCAGGTCGCGCGGCTCGTACGTCACGAGGGTCTGCCAGTCCCCCGCGTGCCGGGCGAGGTGGTCGGCGAGCGCCTCGGAGGCGCCGAGGACACCGAGGAGGCGGTCGCGCAGCGGCTTGGCCGCTATCAGGGTGTCCAGCAGCTCCTGGCGGGCGGTGGGGTCTGGCTGCGCCTCCAGGAGCCGTACCAGCCCGAGCAGGGCGAGGTCCGGGTCGGCGGTGGCGCCCAGCGCCTCCAGCAGGACGGGGTCGGCGCGCAGCTCGGCCAGCTCGGCCCCGTCCAGCAGCCGTTCGGCGGCGGAGGGATCGGTGAAGCCGTGCCGCAGCAGCCGCGTGAAGGTACTGCTCCTGCGCCCCGGCGCCGTCATCTCGGCCTCCTGTCGGACAGTGGGGCGCGTGGGCCCGGGTCGGATCAAGGTCGTACGGGCTGAGCGTAGCCGGGGAACGGCGTGCGGGCGCCGGGACGTACCGCTCCCGCTTTCCGGTGGCCCGCTCCCGACTCGTACGATATCTTGTACAAGCCGAGGAAGGGAGGCACTGGTATGTCCATCACCGCCAGCGAAGCCCGTCAGAATCTGTTCCCGCTGATAGAGCAGGTCAACGAGGACCACGCCCCGGTGCACATCACCTCCCGCAAGGGGAACGCCGTGCTGATGTCCGAGGAGGACTTCACGGCGTGGACGGAGACGGTGCATCTCCTGCGCTCGCCGAGGAACGCCCGCCGCCTGCTCGACTCCATCGCGGAGGCCGAGGCGGGCGACGCACGGCAGCGTGAGCTGATCGACCCGGACGCGGAGCGGGCGTGAGGATCACTTTCACGTCCCACGGCTGGGAGGACTACGTCCACTGGGCCGAGAGCGACCGGAAGGTGACCAAGCGGATCAACAGACTGATCGCCGACATCGCCCGTGACCCCTTCAAGGGCATCGGCAAGCCGGAGCCGCTCAAGGGCGACCTGTCCGGCTACTGGTCTCGGCGCATCGACGACACGCACCGTCTTGTGTACAAGCCCACCGATGACCTGCTGGTCATCGTCCAGGCGCGCTACCACTACTGACACCCGCCAGTACGGACCCGACACCCGCGACCGGCGAAAGCCGAAGGAGTCACGCCATGGACTTCACGCTCGAAGTCATCCCGCTCCCCGTCACCGACATCGACCGCGCCCGGGACTTCTACCGCGACAAGGTCGGCTTCCACGTCGACATCGACCAGGAGGTCATGCCGGGCATGCGGATCGTCCAGCTGACGCCCCCGGGCTCCGGCTGTTCGGTCGCCCTCGGCGACGCCATCTGGGACATGGCTCAGGGGCAGACCCGGCCGGAACCGGGCTCGTACCAGGGCCTCCAGCTCTGCGTCGCGGACATCAAGGCGGCGCACGCGGAGCTGACCGCGCGCGGTCTGGAGGTCTCGGAGCCGGTGCAGTACGCCCCGGACGACGGCGCCACCTTCATGTACTTCAAGGACCCGGACGGCAACGGCTGGGCGATCCAGGAGTACCGGCGCCGGGTGGCGGAGCCGCTGCACAAGGTGCTGGCCGACCTCAAGCGCGCGGGCTGACCGGCCCCGCCGCCCGGGCCGGTCTCCTCAGCCGCTCTCCCGCCAGCGGTTGGTGACCGGCAGGCGGCGGTCCTTGCCGAAGCCCTTGGACGAGATCTTGGTGCCCGGCGGGTACTGCCGCCGCTTGTACTCCGCGGTGTCGACCATGCGCAGCGTCCGCGTCACCAGCTCCCGGTCGTACCCGGCGGCCACGATCTCGTCCGCGCCGCGGTCCCCGTCGACGTACAGGGCGAGGATCGCGTCCAGCACCGGGTAGTCCGGCAGCGAGTCGGTGTCGACCTGGCCCGGGCGCAGCTCCGCGCTCGGCGGCTTGGTGATCGAGTGCTCGGGGATGGGCGGGGTCTGTCCCCGGGCGGCCGCCGCGCGGTTGCGCCACTCGGCGAGACGGAAGACCGACGTCTTGTACACGTCCTTGACCGGCCCGTACGCGCCCACCGAGTCGCCGTAGAGCGTCGAGTAGCCGACCGCCAGCTCCGACTTGTTGCCGGGGGCCAGGACCAGGTGGCCCTCCTGGTTGGAGAGCGCCATCAGCAGCGTCCCGCGCAGCCGGGACTGGAGGTTCTCCTCGGCCAGGCCGGTCAGCTCCAGCGCGCCCGTGTACGCGTCGAACATCGGCTCGATGGGCACGGTGCGGTAGTTCAGGCCGGTGCGCCGGGCCAGCTCGGCCGCGTCGTCCCGGGAGTGCCCGGAGGAGTACCTGGACGGCATGGAGACGCCGTACACGTGCCGGGCGCCGAGCGCGTCGCAGGCGATCGACGCGACCAGCGCGGAGTCGATGCCGCCGGACAGCCCGATCAGCACCGAGCGGAAACCGTTCTTCCCGACGTACGCGCGCAGGCCGACGACGAGCGCCGAGTAGACCTCCTCGTCGTCGTCCAGCGGCTCGGCGTGGCCGCCGGACAGCCACGGTCCGGCGGCGGGTCCGGGCGCCGGCTGCTCGGAGAGCACCACCCGGTCGATGCGCAGTCCGTCGTCCACGACGCCCGTGGGCGGCTCCGTCTCGGCGGCGGGCAGGTCGAGGTCCAGCACCACGCAGCCCTCGGTGAACTGCGGCGCCCGGGCCAGGACCGTCCCGTCCCGGTCGACGACGATCGAGTCGCCGTCGAAGACCAGCTCGTCCTGTCCGCCGGTCATGGCGAGGTAGGCGGTGGTGCACCCGGCCTCCTGGGCCCGCTTGCCCACCAGCTCCAGCCGGGTGTCGTCCTTGTCGCGCTCGTACGGGGAGGCGTTGACGGAGAGCAGCAGCCCGGCGCGCGCCGAGCGGGCGGCCGGCACCCGGCCGCCGTCCTGCCACAGGTCCTCGCAGATGGCCAGCGCCACGTCCACGCCGCGCACCCGCACCACGGGCAGGGTGTCGCCGGGCACGAAGTAGCGGAACTCGTCGAAGACGCCGTAGTTCGGCAGGTGGTGCTTGGCGAAGCTCAGCGCCACCCGGCCGCCGTGCAGCACGGCCGCGGCGTTCTGCGGGGCGCCCGCGGGCTGGCCGTACCTCGGCTGGGCCGTCGCCGAACGGTCGAGGTAGCCGACGACCACGGGGACCCCGCCGAGGCCGTCCTCCGCCAGCCGTGCCGCGAGGGAGCGCAGGGCGGCGCGGGAGGCCTCGACGAAGGACGACCTGAGGGCCAGGTCCTCCACCGGATATCCGGTGAGCACCATCTCCGGGAACGCCACCAGGTGCGCTCCCTGCCCGGCCGCGTGCCGGGTCCAGCGCAGGACCGACTCGGCGTTGCCGTCGATGTCGCCGACGGTGGAGTCGATCTGGTTCAGGGCGAGTCGTAGTCGAGGCACGCGTCCACTGTAATCGTCAGAACGACGCGATGGGGCGACGGAAGTGTGACCGCGTGATGTCCGGGACCTCACACACTTCGTCTCACGGCCCCACGGCCTCACGCCCTCACGGCCGGGGTTTCGCCCCCCGCTCGGCCAGCAGGTCGGCCATCAGCCGGATCTCCGACTCCTGCGACTCCACCATCCCCCGGGCCAGCCGCTTCTCCACGCCGACCGTGCACCGCTCGACGCAGCCCTTCGCCATGTGGACGCCGCCCTTGTGGTGCTCGGTCATCAGCTGGAGGTAGTAGACCTCGGCCCGCTTCCCGTCCAGGGTCCCGAGCTTCTTCATCTCGGCGTCGGTGGCCATCCCGGGCATCAGCGAGCCCGCACCGGCGGAGGGCGCGTCGCCCATGCCCATCCAGGCCATCGGCGGGTCCGACGACACCTTGGGCAGCTCCCACAGGTCGAGCCAGCCGATCATCATGCCGCGCTGGTTGGCCTGGGTCTGCGCGATGTCGTACGCGAGCCGCCGCACCTCCTCGTCGTCGGTGCGGTCGCGCACGATGTACGACATCTCCACGGCCTGCTGGTGGTGGACCGACATGTCCCGCGCGAACCCGGCGTCCGCGGAGTCGGCGGCCGGGACCTCGGTGCCGCCGTCGTCCCCGGCGACCGCGTAGGTGATCCCGCCGGCCGCGACGAGCACCGCGGCCGCGGCCCCCGCGACCCAGCCGGCCCGTTTCGGGGTCACTGGGACAGCCCGTTGGTGCACGCGGCCCCCGGCTCGGGGGTCTGCTCGCCCTGGACGAACTTCTCGAAGAACTTGTCCACGTTCGGGTCGTCGGCACCGGTCACCGTGCGCTGGTGCCCCCACGCGGACAGCACGATCGGGTCCTTCTGCTTGTCGTCGGGGCTCATCAGCGAGTACGGCGTCTTCTTGACCTTGTCGGCCAGCTTCTCGACGTCGGCCTTGGCAGCGTCGTCGGTGTACGTCACCCAGACGGCGCCGTGCTCCAGCGAGTGCACGGCGTTCTCGTTGTTCAGCGGCTTGGTGTAGACGTCGCCGTTGCAGTTCATCCAGACCTGGTTGTGATCGCCGCCGACGGGGGGCTCGACGGGGTAGGTGACCTTCTTCGTGACGTGGTTGCGCCCCAGGTCGCCCTTCCAGGCCCGCACGCCGTCCGCGCCGGTGGCGAACTTGCCGGAGGTCTTGCCGTCGGAGGCCGTGTCGCCGGAGGAGTCGTCGGACTGCGACCGGACCAGGAAGACGCCGCCGACGACGAGACCGGCGACGACCACGGTGCTGAGCGTGATCGCGAGGATCCGGTTCCGGCGGTCGCGGGCCTCCTCGGCGCGCCGCATCTCGGCTATGCGGGCCTGTCGCGCCGTGTTGCTGCTCTTCTTGGCGGAACCCATGGGGTGTTGCCCTTCTGGGAAGGAAACTGGAGACGGACGAGCGTGAGGTCCGCTGATCGTAATGGCGCGGGGCCCGTCCTTCGTAGGGCGGGCACAGGATCCGTCCCGGCCGGATCCCCGGAATGGCCCGATCGAACAGGTGGCCTCTACGCTGCGGTCACGGGGTGGACCGGCCGAGGAGGTCCGCAACGCGTACGTAACGGCGCTGTGGTGTGATGCTCAGGTGCCCGACCGCCTCCCGCCGTACCGGAGACAGGCGGCCTGACCAGCAAGGATGGGGAAGCGGAAGATGGACAAGCAGCAGGAGTTCGT
The DNA here is from genome assembly GCF_002939385.1 of Streptomyces sp. MH60. Taxonomy (GTDB): domain Bacteria; phylum Actinomycetota; class Actinomycetes; order Streptomycetales; family Streptomycetaceae; genus Streptomyces. Next base: position 50,242 of record NZ_MULI01000004.1, read on the forward strand.
GATCCGGACGCTGGAGGAGCGCGACATCCGGTTCGTACGCCTGTGGTTCACGGACGTTCTGGGCTTCCTCAAGTCCGTCGCCGTGGCCCCGGCCGAGCTGGAGCAGGCCTTCGACGAGGGCATCGGTTTCGACGGCTCCGCGATCGAGGGCTTCGCCCGGGTCTACGAGTCCGACATGATCGCCAAGCCGGACCCGTCGACGTTCCAGGTCCTGCCGTGGCGCGCGGAGGCTCCCGGCACGGCCCGCATGTTCTGCGACATCCTCATGCCGGACGGCTCGCCGTCCTTCGCGGACCCGCGGTACGTCCTCAAGCGGGCCCTGGCCCGCACCTCCGACCTGGGCTTCACCTTCTACACCCACCCGGAGATCGAGTTCTTCCTGCTGAAGGACAAGCCGGTCGACGGCTCGGTCCCGACCCCCGCCGACAACTCCGGCTACTTCGACCACACCCCGCAGAACATCGGCATGGACTTCCGCCGCCAGGCGATCACCATGCTGGAGTCGATGGGCATCTCGGTGGAGTTCTCCCACCACGAGGGCGCCCCCGGCCAGCAGGAGATCGACCTGCGCTACGCGGACGCGCTCTCCACGGCCGACAACGTCATGACCTTCCGCCTGGTCATGAAGCAGGTCGCGCTGGAGCAGGGCCTCCAGGCCACCTTCATGCCGAAGCCGTTCTCGGAGTACCCGGGCTCGGGCATGCACACCCACCTCTCGCTCTTCGAGGGCGACCGCAACGCGTTCTACGAGTCCGGCGCGGAGTACCAGCTCTCCAAGGTCGGCCGCTCCTTCATCGCGGGCCTGCTCCGCCACGCCGCCGAGATCTCCGCGGTCACCAACCAGTGGGTGAACTCCTACAAGCGCATCTGGGGCGGCACCGAGCGCACGGCGGGCGCCGGCGGCGAGGCCCCCTCCTACATCTGCTGGGGCCACAACAACCGCTCGGCCCTGGTCCGGGTGCCGATGTACAAGCCCGGCAAGACCGGCTCGGCCCGCGTCGAGGTCCGCTCCATCGACGCCGGCGCCAACCCGTACCTGACCTACGCCGTCCTGCTCGCCGCCGGCCTCAAGGGCATCGAGGAGGGCTACGAGCTCCCGCCGGGCGCCGAGGACGACGTCTGGGCCCTCTCGGACGCGGAACGCCGGGCCCTGGGCATCGAGCCCCTCCCCCAGAACCTGGGCGAGGCCCTCGCCCTGATGGAACGCAGCGACCTGGTCGCCGAGACCCTGGGCGAACACGTCTTCGACTTCTTCCTGCGGAACAAGCGCCAGGAGTGGGAGGAGTACCGGTCGCAGGTCACCGCCTTCGAGCTGCGGAAGTCGCTGCCGGTGCTGTAGGGCGGGCGTCGGCGACCCGGCGGAGCCCGGAGGCTCAGGCGAGGGCGGTGACCAGCAGGGCGAAGGCGGCGAGGATGACGGCAAGGCGGACGTAGTGCCAGCGCAACCAGCGCTGCGTCTGCTCCTTCCAGTCCTCGGGCCGGTTCTCGGGGGTCCACGTCTTGTTCCGGTTGTTGATCGGGACGAGCAGCAGAAGCGACATGACCACGCTGAGGATCAGCAGTCCGCCGGCGGTGACGACGAGGCCGGTGCCGTGGTGATGCCATCCGGCTGCGGCCCATATGGCGACGAGGACGACCGAGCCGATGTACCAGACCGGCATCACGGCGCCGAGCATCCGGCCCCCGTGCGCGTGGCCGAGTTGACGGCTGTCCTCCGGGAGGGCGTTGAGGATCGGGTTCATGACGAAGGCGACGGCGAACTCCACCCCCACCATCACTCCGACGACGACCGTGGTGATGACCTCGAGTGCGTTGAGCATGGCGACCCCTTCAAAATCTAGCGTTGCTAGCTGATGAGGCAAAGCTAGTACTGCCGATGCTCCGTTGTCTAGCGATGCTAGGATCGAATCATGTCGGTACAGGAACGCAAGCAGCGGGAACGGGCGGAGCGCGAGCGCCTCATCGTGGCGACGGCCCGTGAACTCGCCGAGCAGCAGGGCTGGGACGCGGTCACCACCCGTCGGCTCGCCGAGCGCATCGAGTACAGCCAGCCCGTCCTCTACAGCCACTTCCGCGGCAAGCGCGAGATCATCGGCGCCGTCGCCCTCCAGGGCGCCACCGAGATGGCCGCGGCGGTGCGGGCCGCGACCGCCGCCGCCGACGGCCCGCGCGCCCGGGTGTACGCCCTCGCCCGCGCCTACCTGGCCTTCGCCGAACGCAACCCGGCCGTCTACGACGCCATCTTCCAACTCGACGGCGGGCTGGCGTACGCACAGGAAGACACTCCGGAACCGCTCAAGGACGCCTTCGCCGCGCTGCTGGAGTGCCTCGGAGAGGTCGCCGGGAGCGGCATCGAACTCGGGCTGTTCACCGAGGTGTTCTGGGCGTCCCTGCACGGGGTGGCGACCCTGACCCGGTCGGGACGGCTGCCGCCGGAGTACACCGAACAGCGGGTGGAACTGCTCGTGGACCGACTCGCCGTGGTCTGACCCGTGCCGCTGGGCGCCGATGTGTCACACCCCTCGCGCCGGAACGCGGCCCTGGATCGGTCCCGGAAAACCCGGGAATCTCCACAGCGTCCATCGCTCGGCCGCACGGTCGGGACATGGTGTGGGCCCTCCGGGCAGGCTGCGCGTGTCGCGGCGCCGAAGAGCCCCGTGCCCCGGGGGATGACGTGAAGATCCGACCGCTTTCCCTGACCGCATTCACACACCGGTGAATCCGGCGACGCCGGGCGGCGGCGGTCAACGGCTCGTCGATGGTGGGCCGTTCACCCCCGTGCTTTGATCGGTGCGCGGCACGCCGGCGGCCCGTCCGGAGGCCCCGAACTCCGGAGGCCGGGCCTGCGCACCGCACCGCTCCCCTTCCCCACGAAAGGAACAGACCTGCCATGAACACTGTCCCCCGGGTCGACACGGCCGAGATCTCCGACGCGGCCCTTGACCAGGTCTCCGGCGGTCTCGCCATCAGCACGGCCCTGATAGCGGGCGACGGCGCGCTCGGTGCCGGCCTGTACGCGGAGGCCGGCGCGTTCTCCCTCACCACCGGCCTCGGCGCCTCGGCACCCTTCGGCGGCGCGGCGGCCCACGCCCACACGACGAGCGTCTGACCGCAGCCCCGCACCACCCCCGGCCCCGGACCAGCGCGCCCGGGGCCCGGGGCCCGGCAGGGCCCGCCGAGCCGCGCTGCCCGGCCCGTGCCGGGCGCCCTCAGCGCCGTACCGACTCCACCGCCTCCGGTACGTGTCCCGCGACCACACGTTCCCGTGCGGGCACCGCGCCGGGGACGGTACGACGGCGGTCCACCACCCACGCCGTGCCCGCGACCGCGAGGCCGAGGACCGCCAGGGCCGCGCCCGCCGTCGCCGGGGACGTGGTACCGAGGCCCGCGGCCAGGGCGAGGCCGCCGATCCAGGCGCCGCCCGCGTTGGCCAGGTTGAAGGCGGCCTGGTTGGCGGAGGAGGCCAGGGACGGGGCCGCGGCGGCCTTCTCCATGACCATGAGCTGGAGGGGCGAGCCGGTGACGAAGGCGGCCATGCCGAGCAGGGCCACCGACGCGGCCGCCGTGACCGGCGTACGCATGAGGAGGGGGAACAACGCCAGGACGACGACGAGAGAGGCCAGGCCGCCGAAGAGGGTGCCGCGCAGGGAGTGGTCGGCGAGGCGGCCGCCCAGCAGGTTGCCCGCGGTGGCGCCGACGCCGAACAGGGCGAGCAGCAGCGTAACGCTGGTCTCGGCGAACCCGGCGGCGTCGGTCAGCATCGGCGTGATGTAGCTGTACGCCGCGAAGAGCGCGCCGAAGCCCGCGACCGTCGTGCCCAGCGCCAGCCAGACGGGCAGGGAGCGCAGGGCGGCCAGTTCGCCGCGCAGGCCCGTGGCGGGGGCGGGGGCGCTGTCGCGCGGGATCAGCAGGGCCAGCGCCGCTATCGCCGCCACGCCGATCGCGCTCACGCCGAGGAAGGTGGCCCGCCAGCCGAGCTGCTGGCCCATGGCCGTGGCGGCGGGGACGCCGACGATGTTGGCGACGGTGAGGCCGAGGAACATCAGCGAGACGGAGCGGGCCTTGCGTTCCGGCGCGACCATGCCGGTGGCGACGACCGCGCCGACGCCGAAGAAGGCGCCGTGCGGCAGGCCGCTGACGAAGCGGGCGGCCAGCAGGGAGATCTCGCCGGGGGCGACGGCCGACAGGGCGTTGCCCACCACGAACAGCGCCATGAGGGCGATCAGGACGGCACGGCGGGACATCCGGGTCGTCGCCGCCGCGAGCAGCGGGGCGCCGATGACGACGCCCAGCGCGTAGGCGGAGACGAGGTGTCCGGCGGTGGGGAGGGAGATGTTCAGGTCGTCCGCGACGTCGGGCAGCAGGCCCATCATCACGAACTCGGTGGTACCGATGCCGAAGGCGCCCACGGCAAGGGCGAGCAGGGCCAGGGGCATGAAGGGTCTCGCCTTTCGAGAGCGGGGTCCGTACGGGAGGACGGGGCACAGGGGGACGACTGTATGTTCCCGTACGGAACAAAGACTCTCAGGGCGGGTATTCCGCAGACGAATTCTAGGAAGCCGTTGTGTCGACCTTCACACGCGCGGCGATCGGCAGATGGTCGCTGCCGGTCGCCGGGAGGGTCCAGCTGGTCATGGGTTCCACGCCGGTGACCAGGATCTGGTCGATCCGGGCCATCGGGAAGGACGCCGGCCAGCTGAAGCCGAAGCCGTCGCCCACCGCACCCTGCGGGGAGCGCAGCTGGGAGGTGATCGCGGTGAGCGACCGGTCGTTCATGGTGCCGTTGAGGTCGCCGAGGAGGATCTTGCGGGGCAGCTTCTCGTGGCCGATGGCCTCGCCGAGGGCCTGGGCGCTCTTGTCCCGCTGCCGGGCGGTGAAACCGGCCTCCAGCTTCACCCGTACGGAGGGCAGGTGGGCGACGTACACCGCGATCGGTCCGGACGGCGTGGCGACGGTGGCGCGCATCGCGCGCTTCCAGCCCAGCTCGATGTCGACCGGCTTCACGTCGCTGACCGGGTACTTGCTCCACAGCCCGACGGTGCCGACGACCGCGTGGTGCGGGTACTTCGCCGCCAGCGCCTTCTCGTACGTCGGGACGGCGGACGCCTTCAGTTCCTCCAGGGCCATCACGTCCGCGCCGGCGGCGGCCACCGCGCGGGCGGTGCCCTCCGGGTCGGCGTTGTCGGCGTTGACGTTGTGGGTGGCCACGGTGAGGTCGCCGCCGGAGCCGGTCTTGTCGAAGAGCAGGCCGCCGAAGAGGTTGAGCCACACGCTCACCGGCAGCACCAGCGCGATCAGCGCCGTCACCGACTTGCGGACCAGGGCGATCACCAGCAGGACCGGGATCAGCAGGCCGAACCACGGCAGGAAGGTCTCGGTGAGGCTGCCGAGGTTGCCGATGGCGTTCGGGATGTGCGAGTGGGCCGCCATGACCGCCGCCAGGAGCAGCGCGACCACGGCCGTGACCAGGCCCCGGCGCCAGATCCGCCGGTCGCCGCGCCAGCCGCTGACCGTCCGGCCGAACAGGCGTCGAATCCGGGTTCCCCGGCGCTCGGAGTCCGAGCCGCCGCCGTCCGTCTCCGTCACGTACGCCTGCTGCGCCATACCGTTGCCTCACTGCCTGCTGTGCACACCGTCGCCCCCTGTGACTCAGCACCATAGGGGATGATCGGTTCCGATCCCGCCGTCCCTGGACGGCCGTACGGCACGAGGACGTACGGGCCGCCCCGCGGAGTTCCGCGCCGCACCGGGACGGGCGGCTCTGTGACAGAACGGGCACATTCGACCCCATGAGACACGCTCTGACCCGTGACGGGGTACGTGACGGGGGTCCCCTAGCCGTCGGGGCGCCACCAGTGCCACCATGGAAGGGATCCGGGGACGCCGTCAGGGCGCCTCGAGATGACATGAAGGAGCCGTTGCCATGACGCAGCTTTCGGCTGCCCAGACGCCGCAGCGCACCCCCGCCGACGGGAGCAGGGCGCTGTACGGGGGCAAGATCAACCGCCGTATCACCGTCCGGGACATCACCGCCGCCAAGGAGCGCGGCGAGAAGTGGCCCATGCTCACCGCGTACGACGCCATGACCGCCTCCGTCTTCGACGAGTCCGGCATCCCGGTGATGCTCGTCGGCGACTCCGCGGGCAACTGCCACCTGGGCTACGAGACCACCGTGCCCGTCACGCTGGACGAGATGACGATGCTCTCGGCGGCGGTCGTACGGGGCACCGGCCGCGCCCTGATCGTGGGCGACCTGCCCTTCGGTTCCTACCAGGAGGGCCCGGTGCAGGCGCTGCGCTCGGCGACCCGGCTGGTCAAGGAGGCCGGGGTCGGGGCGGTCAAGCTGGAGGGCGGTGAGCGCTCGCACCGGCAGATCGAGCTGCTGGTGGAGTCCGGCATCCCGGTGATGGCGCACATCGGCCTCACCCCGCAGTCCGTCAACTCCATGGGCTACCGGGTGCAGGGCCGCGGCGAGGAGGCGGCCCAGCAGCTGCTGCGCGACGCCAAGTCGGTGCAGGACGCGGGCGCCTTCGCGGTCGTCCTGGAGCTGGTGCCGGCCGAGCTGGCCGCCGAGGTCACGCGGACCCTGCACATCCCGACGGTCGGCATCGGCGCGGGCCCGGACACCGACGCGCAGGTGCTGGTGTGGACCGACATGCTCGGGCTGACCGGCGGCCGGGTGCCGAAGTTCGTCAAGCAGTACGCCGACCTGCGCAAGGTCATGGGCGACGCGGCGAAGGCGTACGCCGAGGACGTCGTCGGCGGGACGTTCCCCGCGGACGAGCACTCCGTCCACTAGCTCCGTCCACCGGCACCGTCCACCAGTAGGCCATCGCGGTACGACCACCGGCCCCGCCGATCTTCCCCCGTCGGCGGGGCCGAGTGCTTCCCCGGGCCGGGGCGCGCTGTCGGTGGGATGTCGGCGCCGCAGGTCCTGCTGTCGGTGGGATGTCGGCGGTTTGTCGGTGGGGCCTGCCATCGTCTGGGGCATGAAGCGAATCGACGACATCCCCCGGGCCGCGGACAGCGCGGTCACCGTGCGGGGGCTGGTCAAGCACTACGGCGAGACCAAGGCACTGGACGGCGTCGACGTGGATGTGCGCGAGGGCACCGTGATGGGCGTGCTCGGGCCGAACGGCGCCGGCAAGACCACCCTCGTACGCATCCTGTCCACCCTCATCACCCCCGACTCCGGCCGGGCGCACGTCGCCGGGTACGACGTCGTACGGCAGCCGCGGCAGCTGCGCCGGGTCATAGGACTGACCGGGCAGTACGCCTCCGTGGACGAGAAGCTCCCCGGCTGGGAGAACCTCTACATGATCGGCCGGCTGCTCGACCTGTCCCGCCGGGACGCGCGCACCCGCGCCGACGAGCTGCTGGAGCGGTTCTCGCTCACCGAGGCCGGCAAGCGGCCCGCCGCCACCTACTCCGGCGGCATGCGGCGCCGCCTCGACCTGGCCGCCTCCATGATCGGGCACCCGGCCGTGCTGTTCCTGGACGAGCCCACCACCGGCCTCGACCCGCGCACCCGCAACGAGGTGTGGGACGAGGTCAAGCGCATGGTCGGCGACGGCGTCACCGTGCTGCTCACCACCCAGTACATGGAGGAGGCCGAGCAGCTCGCCTCCGAGCTGACCGTCGTGGACCGCGGCAAGGTCATCGCGAACGGTGGCATCGAGGAGCTGAAGGCCAAGGTCGGCGGCCGCACCCTGCGGGTCCGCCCGGCCGACCCGCTCCAGCTGCGTCCGCTCGCCGCCTACCTGGACGAGCTGGGCATCACCGGGCTCGCCAGTTCCACGGTGGACACCGAGCGCGGGACCGTCCTGGTGCCGATCCTCAGCGACGAGCAGCTGACGGCCGTGGTCGGCGCGGTCACCGCGCGCGGCATCACCGTCTCCTCCGTCACCACCGAACTCCCCAGCCTGGACGAGGTCTTCCTGTCCCTCACCGGCCACCGCGCCAGTGCCCCGCAGGATCCCGCTCCCGCCACCGACGACACCCGCGAGGAGGTCGCCGTATGAGCGCCACCACGTACACCCCCGACACCACGATCACCCCGGACGCGCGGATCACCCCGCGCGCCCACCTGCGGCACACCGGCGCGCTGATCCGCCGCAACCTGCTGTGGATCCGGCAGGACCCGGAGTCGATGTTCGACGCCATCCTCTTCCCGATCGTCTTCACGCTGCTGTTCGTCTACGTGTTCGGCGGCTCCATCGGGCAGTCCCTGGGCGGCGGTCAGCAGGCGTACGTGCAGTACGTCATCCCCGGCCTGATGGCCATGATGGGCATGAACATGGCCCAGGGGGTCGGGACCGGCTTCAACCAGGACTTCAACTCCGGTGTCATGGACCGCTTCCGGTCGCTGCCGATCGGCCGCGGCTCGGTGCTGTTCGCGAAGATCGCGGTGGAGTTGCTGCGGATGCTGTTCGCGACCGCGGTGCTGATGGTCGTCGCCGTCCTGGTCGGTTTCGACATCACCGACTGGGCGGGGCTCCTGGCCTCGGTGGGGCTGTCCGCGGTGTTCGGCTCGGCGCTGATGTGGGTGTTCCTGACCCTCGGCGTGATCATGAAGAACGCGCAGTCCGTGCAGGCGATGGGGTTCCTGGTGCTGATGCCGCTGCAGTTCGGCTCGTCGATCTTCGCACCGACCGAGTCGATGCCGGGATGGCTGCGGGCGTTCACGGACTACAACCCGCTGTCCTCGCTGGCCGACACCGCGCGCGGCCTGATGGTGGGCGGCCCCATCGCGCACGACCTGTGGGTGACGCTGGCCTGGTCCGCCGTGCTGACGGCGGTGATGGCGCCGATCGCCGTCCACAAGTTCCGCACGAAGAGCTGACGGGCGCACGCGTCAGACGAGGGCGACGGCCTCCTCCACGGAGAGCCGGCCGCCCTCGGCGTACGCGGTGTCGTACGCCTCGGTGCCGAGCGCCTCGCGGACCCGCTCGACGGCCCGCCCGCGCGCGTCCCGCTCCATGCCCGTCGACACGTGCCCCGGCGGCAGCAGCGCGTCGGCCGCCCCGAGGCACCGGGCGCCGTCCGCGGCGCCGTGCCCGCCGTCCAGGCGGGCCAGGGCCATCGCGGCGATGGTCAGGTACGCGGAGCGCATGTGCGGGGCGATGGCCGCGGACAGCGGGTCCTCGGCCTTCCGCAGCGCCCTGCGGATCCGGCACAGACACTCCTCGTGCCGGTCCTCCAGCGTGGCGAGCCAGGCCTCGGCGGCGAGGATGAAGGCGTCGAAGACCACGAAGTGGGCGATGGAGAACTCCTCGCGCAGCAGCCGCAGCTGCTCGCCGGCCTCGGCCCGGCGGCCGGTCATGCCCAGGTACCCGGCGAGGAACAGCCGGGCGGCGGGCATCGCGCCGTTGTGGCCCGTGCCCGCCGTACGGTCGAGCACCCCGCGCAGGACGCGCTCGCCCCGCTCCGTGTCGCCCGCCTCAAGGAGCACGCTGCCGAGGCGGGCGTCGAGGATGTCCACCTGGGCGTGGGCGCCGAGCCGCTCGGCGTGTTCCGCGGCGGCCCGGTAGTCGGCGGCGGCGAGCTCGTACTCGCCGACGCGCTCGCGGGCCTCGGCCCGCCCGGAGAGTGCCTCGGCCATGCCCCAGGCGTCGCCGAGGCGGCGGTAGATCTCCAGCGCCTCGTCGGCGTCGCGGGCCGCGTCCCCCGCCCAGGCGGTGCGGTTGGCGAGCATGTTGGCGCGCATCTGCAGGCCGCCGGCCAGCTCCCACTCGTAGCCCGGGGTCTCGCGGCAGGTGCGCACGGTGGCGTCCATGATCTCGCGCAGCCGTTCCATGTCACCGGTGAGCATCACGGCGAAGAACCAGAGCAGGCCGGGGCTGGAACAGGTCTGCGGCATGCCCGGCTCGTACGTCTCCGCGATGGTGCGCAGCTTGCGCTGGGCCGCCGGGTTCTGCCAGGCGTCCAGCTCCGTGTCCATGCAGGCCAGATGGGCCAGGTGCACCCCGCGCCGAGCCTCGGCGAGGAGTTCGCCGGTCATCGGGGGCGGGGCGGAGGTGCACCGCTCCCACACCGGCTGGGCGGGGCTGACCGGTTCGGCGAAGGGGTCCGGGCCGAGCGCCATCACCTCGGCGAACCAGTTCCGCGCCTCCACCCGCAGGTCGCGCATCTGCCAGTACCAGACCAGCGACAGCGACAGGCACAGGGCCTCCTGCTCGTCGCGCTCGGCGATGGCGTGCCGCAGGGCGGTGCGCAGGTTCTCGTACTCGCGCTCCAGCCGCTCGATGGCGGCGAGCTGCTGCGGGCCGCGGAGCAACGGGTCGGTGGTGCGGGCGAGTTCGCGGTAGTACGTGAGGTGGGCGCGGGCGGCGGCGGGGCGGGCGCCGGACTCGTCGAGGCGCTCGCCGGCGTACTCGGCCACGGTCTCCAGGAGCCGGTAGCGCATGCCGTCGCCGGACAGGCGGTCGGTCACGGGCGCGGCCACGACGAGGGACTTGTCGACGAGGGAGCCGAGGGCGTCCAGCGCGGCGGGGCCGCACACGGCCTCGGCGGCGGCGAGGTCGCAGCCGCCCGCGAAGACGGACAGCCGCCCCAGCACCTCGCGCTCGTCCGCGTCGAGCAGGTCCCAGGACCAGTCGACGACCGCGCGCAGGGTCTGCTGGCGGGGCAGGACGGTGCGGCTGCCGGAGGTGAGCAGGCGGAAGCGGTCGTCGAGCCGGTCGGCGATCTGGCGCGGGGTGAGCATGCGCAGCCGGGCGGCGGCCAGTTCGATGGCCAGCGGCAGGCCGTCGAGGCGGCGGCAGATCTCGGCGCAGGCGGCCGCGGTCCCCTCGTCGGCGTCGACGCGGAACCCGGGCCGGGCGGCGGCGCCCCGGTCGGCGAGCAGCCGCAGCGCGGCGGGCTCGGGCAGCGGCTCCACGGGGCGCAGCGACTCCCCCGGTACGCCGAGGGGTTCGCGGCTGGTGGCGAGGACGGTCAGGTGGGGGCAGCGGGCGAGGAGTTCCTCGGTGAGGCGGGCGGCGGCGTCGACGACGTGCTCGCAGTTGTCGAGGACGATCAGCATGCGGCGCCGGCCGCAGTGCTCGACGAGCCGCTCGACGGCGCCGGCCTGCCCGTCGGCGCCGGTGACGGCCCGCATCTCCTCGGCACCGGCGCGGTAGAGCACGGTCTCGCGGGCGCCTACGGCGGTCAGCACGGCCTCCGGTACGTCGGCGGGGTCGTCGACGGGGGCCAGCTCGGCCAGCCACACCCCGTCCCGCGCCGTGTCCCCGGCCCCCTCGGCGGCCTCCTGCGACAGCCGGGTCTTTCCGGCGCCGCCGGGACCGAGGAGGGTGACGAGCCGGGTGGCCGCCAGGTCGGCACGCAACGCCTCCACGTCGCCGTCCCGCCCGACGAAGGAGGTGAGCCGGGCGCGCAGGTTGCCCCGGGGTCGGAACCCCTCCGGGACGGGCACGGCGACGGCATCGGACGCCGCGGCGCCGGCTTCCGACGGTATGGCGGACGCGGGCGCGGTACCGGGCACGGGGGCCGTGCCGGCAGCTGGGTCGCGGGTCGACTGCGGTCCGGTGGTGGGGGCCGTACCAGGGGCGGAGGCCGTGCCGGGCGCGGGCGCGGTACCGGCGGCTGGGTTGCTGGTCGGCCGCGGTCCGGTGGCGGCCCCCTGGCCGGTGGCGGGCGCCGTGCCAGGGGCGGGCCGTCCCCCGGAAGCAGCCCGCGAACCCGACTCGGGTCCCGTGCCGGAGGCAGGCCACCCCCCTGAGGCAGACCCCGTACCGGAGCCGGGCGCGACGGCGGGTCGCGGGGCCGGACCGGAACCCGGGGCCGAACCAGACACCGCACCCGGGCCGGGGCGGGACGCCGGGCCGGGTGCGGGGCTGAGGAGTTCCGTGTGGAGGGCGCGGAGTTCGGGTCCCGGGTCGGCGCCGAGGCGGTCGGCCAGGAGGCGGCGTACGGCCTCGTAGGCGGCCAGTGCCTCGGCGGTGCGGCCGGTGTCGCGCAGGGCGCGCAGCCGCAGCGCCTGGAGGGGCTCGTCCAGGGGGTGGCCGTCGCACAGCGCGGTCAGCTCGGGCAGCGCGTACTCGGCCTGCCCGAGGTCGAGGGCGGCGGTGTGGCGGGCGCGCAGGGCGTCCAGGCACCGGGTCGTCCAGCGGGCCGCCTCGGCGGTGCGGTCGGGCAGGTCGGGCAGGACGGGGTCGCGCCACAGGGAGAGGGCGTCGTCGAGCACGACGGCGGCCTTGGCCGGGTCGCCGTCGGCGAGGGCGCGGGTGCCCTCCCCCGCGAGCCGGTCGAAGCGGTGCAGGTCGACGTCGTCGGGGGCGGCGGCCAGCCGGTAGCCGCCGTCGGCGGAGGCGACCGAGTCCGCGCCCAGCGCCCGGCGCAGCCGCCCCACCAGCGCCTGCAGGGCGCCCGGCGCGTCGGCGGGCCGGTCCCCGTCCCAGACCTCCTCCACCAGCAGCCCCGCGGGGACGGCGCGGCCGGTCCGGAGGGCGAGCACGGTTAGCAGGGCACGCAGCCGCGCCCCGCCGAGCGGGACGGCCGTGCCGTCGGGACGGAGTGCCTGTGTGGTGCCGAGGATGCGATAGCGCACGGGACCATTGTCCCCGCTGCCGTCGGAGCCGGTCACGGGGTTTTGGCCGCACGGCGCGGCCGAGGCCTCCGCCGCCCTCCCCGCCCGTCCCGGAACCGTCCGCCCCGCACGAGACGTTCTCCCCGTGCGCCCGGTACGGTCGGGCAGTCCCGCACCCCGCGGGTGCCCGTCACGCGTGCCCGACCGTCAGGGAGTTCCATGTCCACCGCCACCGCCCGCCCCAGCGACCGGCGGATCAGCCCCGTCTTCCTCGGGATCGTCGCCGTCGCCGCGGTCACGGGCTGGGCCACCTGGACCGGCTTCGCCGAGCAGCCGGGTCTCGCCGTGTTCCTCTTCGTCACGGCCGCGTGGGTCGTGTCGCTGTGCCTGCACGAGTACGCGCACGCCCGCACCGCGCTGCACAGCGGCGACATCTCGGTCGGCGCGAAGGGCTACCTCACGCTGAACCCGGTGAAGTACACGCACGCGCTGCTGAGCATCGTGCTCCCGGTGCTGTTCGTCATCATGGGCGGCATCGGCCTGCCCGGCGGCGCGGTCTTCATCGAGCGCGGGCGGATCCGGGGGCGCTGGCGGCACAGTCTGATCTCGGCGGCGGGCCCGCTGACGAACGTGCTGTTCGCCGTCGTGTGCACGGCGCCGTTCTGGCTGGACGCGCTGGACGGCGTGCCGCGCGACTTCCGGCTGGCGCTGGCGTTCCTCGCGCTGCTCCAGGTCACGGCCGCGATCCTGAACTTCCTGCCGGTGCCCGGCCTGGACGGCTACGGCGTGATCGAGCCCTGGCTGTCGTACAACGTGCGGCGGCAGGTGGAGCCGCTCGCGCCGTTCGGGCTGCTGATCGTGTTCGCGCTGCTGTGGATCCCGGCGCTCAACGGCGTGTTCTTCGACGCGATCGACGCGCTGCTGCGCGGCCTGGGGATCGGCGAGACCGACACGTACTGCGGCTTCGAGCTGTACCGCTTCTGGCAGACCGACCCGCTGTGCACGCCGGGCGGCTGAGACCGCTCAGCCGGTGACGGAGGTGGACGAGTCGGCGCGGCGGGCGTCCCGGCCGCGCTTGGCGTAGTACCAGCACATGTTCGACGACAGGCCCGACAGCAGCACCCACACGACGCCGATCGCGACGCCGCCCCGCACGAAGGAGACGACGGCGGCGGCCACGGCGAGCACGCAGACGACCAGGGCGTAGAGGGCGAGGCGGGGCATGGGAACGGCTCCTGTCGGGGGGACACTGGTACCGACCAGTGTCCCCCATCGCCTCATACGTCCGTGACGCGGAGCCCGGCGTGTGCCTTGTAGCGGCGGTTGACGGAGATCAGGTTGGCGACCAGCGACTCGACCTGGTGGGCGCCTCGCAGCCGCCCGGCGAAGACGCCGCGCATGCCGGGGATGCGGCCCGCGAGGGCCTGCACGATCTCCACATCCGCCCGCTCCTCGCCGAGCACCATCACGTCGGTGTCGATCTCGTCGATCTCCGGGTCCTGGAGGAGGACCGCCGAGAGGTGGTGGAAGGCGGCGGCGACCCGGCTGTCCGGCAGCAGGGCGGCGGCCTGCTCGGCGGCGCTGCCCTCCTCGGGCTTGAGCGCGTAGGCGCCCTTCTTGTCGAAGCCGAGCGGGTTGACGCAGTCGACGACGAGCTTGCCGGACAGTTCCGCGCGCAGGGATGCGAGGGTCTTGCCGTGTCCGTCCCAGGGCACGGCGACGATCACGACGTCGCTGCGGCGGGCGGTCTCGGCGTTGTCGGCGCCCTCGACGCCGTGTCCGATCTCCTCGGCGGCGGCCGCGGCGCGCTCGGCGGCGCGGGAGCCGACGATCACCTTCTGGCCGGCCTTGGCGAGGCGGTACGCGAGGCCCCTGCCCTGGGGCCCGGTGCCGCCGAGCACGCCGACGACCAGCCCGGACACGTCGGGCAGGTCCCAGGGGTCCTTGGCCGGAGCCTTGGCGGGGGCCTTCTGTGCAGCACTGTCGGTAGAGGTCATGGGGCGACCCTACGTCCGCGAGGGCGGGCCCACGGGGACGGGTGCCGCCCGGCGGGCGGCGGTCCCCGGGCCGGGTGAATCCGGGGCGAACGCCGGACCGCGCGCACCGGGTTGCGGCAGGATGCGGCCGCATGGACGCCGTACGGGTCGCGCTGCTGCGGGAAGTGCTCGCCGGGACGGAGTGGCTGGGGGCCACCCGGAGGTTCGCGGGGGCGCTGCGGGGGTCGGTGGTCCCGCACGGGGGCGGCCTGCTGCTGGTGGGCACCCCCGGGTTCGAGCCCTGGCACCTGGCGGCGCACCTGGTGGACGAGGCCGCCTGGTCGGGAACGCCGGAGCTGGCACCGACGCTGGTGCGGCACGGCGCGCGCCCGTCGGACCCGGCGCACCTCGCGGTCGGCCTGGGGCGGCTGGCTGCGGCCCGGCGCGGGGAGACGCTGCTGGTGGTCACGCCCGACGACCCCGGTGCTCCGCTGCTCGAGCGGGTGCACGACGCCCGCCGGGCCGGTGCGACGGTGCTGGCGCTGGGCACCGACCGCGCACCGGGCGAGCGGGAGCTGACGGCGATGGCGCACGAGACGCTGACCGTCCCGGACGGCGCCGAGCTGGACCTGGACACGGTGCAGCACCTGGTCAGCGCGTCGGCCGGGGAGAACGCGGTGCCGCCGCCCCGGGGCCGCCGCCGCTTCCGTGACCGCCTGTCCCGCCTCGCCGACCACCTCACGGCACCCCCGCCGTCCGGCTGGTAGGGCCCGGGACCCGCCCGCTGACCACCGCGCCCACCGCGACCCGGCCGGACCCTTCACCGCCCGGCCCAAGAGGGCCGCGCCCCCGCCGCCCCGGGGAAAACCGGTTGCCGGTGCTCGTGCGGTCGCCCGACGATGACCCCTCGTGACCGACACCTCCCCCGCCGACGCCTCCGCCGAGAAGGCCGTCGGCGCGCCCACAGGCCTGCGTGCCCTGCTGCCCGATCTCTCCCCCTGGCGGGCCTCCCGGGACTTCCGGCGGCTCTGGGTCTCGGGTCTGATCACGAACTTCGGGAGCTTCCTGACGTTCGTCGCCCTGCCGGTGCAGATCAAGGAGCTGACAGGCTCGGCGGCGGCGGTGGGCGCGATCGGTGCCGTGGAGCTGGTGCCGCTGGTGGTGTTCGGGCTGTACGGGGGTGCGCTCGCCGACGCCTGGGACAAGCGGAAGCTGATCCTGTGGACGGAGGCCGGTCAGGGCGCGCTGTGCGCGGCGCTGCTGGTCAACGCGCTGATGCCGAGCCCCGCCGTGTGGCCGCTGTACGTGATCGCCGCGTTCACCTCGGCACTCGGCGCGGTGCAGCGCCCGGCCCTGGACTCGCTGATCCCGCGGATCGTGGCCCACGAGCACCTGCCGGCCGCCGCCTCGCTGAACTCGCTGCGCTGGCAGGTCGGCGGGATCGCGGGACCGGCGCTGGCGGGCGTGGTGGTGGCGTACGCGGGCCTCGGCTGGGCGTACGCGGTGGACCTGGTCACCTTCCTCGCCTCGGTGGCCCTGGTGGCGGGCCTCGCCTCCGCACCGGCCTCGCACGAGGCGCGCAGCCCGTCGTGGGCGGCGATCGCGGAGGGGGCCAGGTACGCGTGGAGCCGCAAGGAGCTGCTGGGCACGTACGCGGTCGACATCGCGGCGATGCTCCTGGCGATGCCGCTCGCGGTGCTGCCGTTCCTGGCCGACGAGTTGGACGCCGAGTGGTCGCTCGGACTGATGTACGCGGCGATCCCGGCGGGCTCGCTGCTGGTGAGTGTGAGCAGCGGGTGGACCTCGCGGGTGCACCGGCACGGGCGGATGGTGGTGCTCGCGGCGGCCGGGTGGGGGGTGGCGATCGCCGCGGCGGGCTTCGCCGGGAACGTGTGGCTGGTGCTGCTGTGCTTCGTGCTCGCCGGGGCCTGCGACATGGTCAGCGGTGTCTTCCGCAGCGCGATGTGGAACCAGACCATCCCCGACGAGCTGCGCGGCCGGCTCGCCGGGATCGAGCTGCTGTCGTACTCGGTGGGCCCGCAGCTCGGCCAGGTCCGGGCGGGCGGCACGGCCGCGCTCGCGGGGGTGCGGGCGTCGGTGTGGTCGGGCGGGCTGCTGTGCGCGGGCGCGGTGGGGCTGCTGGCGCTGTGCCTGCCGACGATGATGACGTACGACGTGCGGACCAACGAGCACGCGGTGCGGCTGCGCGAGAAGCGCGCAGCCGCCGCGGGCGGCTGATCAGTCGTCCCGGTCGCCGTCGGCGCTTCCCGGGGCGGAGGCGTCGTGCCACCTGGGGTCGTTCTCCCACTCCAGGTTGCGTTCGCGGGCGGTCTGCATCGCGTGCTCGGCCTCGGTGCGGGAGGCGTACGGCCCGAAGCGGTCCCTGCCCGGGCAGTCCGGGCCCTCCTCGACCTTCTGGTGCTCCAGGCAGTAGTACCACTCGCCCGGTTTGCCGACCGTGCGCTTCTTGAACAGGGCCATGGGCAGCTCCTCTCGCCACCGACATGTTCCCCCATGCGTGCTGGTTAGACTCGCTGCATGTCTGGCCAGTCGCTGCTCGTACCAGGGGAGCTGTCTCCCACCCGTTCCGTGCCCGGAAACATCCGCCGGCCCGAGTACGTCGGCAAACCCGCGCCGACGCCGTACACCGGGCCGGAGGTGCAGACGCCCGAGACCGTCGAGGCGATGCGCGTGGCCGGGCGGATCGCGGCGCGGGCGATGGAGGAGGCCGCGAAGCACATCGCGCCCGGCGTGACGACGGACGAGCTGGACCGGGTGGCGCACGAGTACATGTGCGACCACGGCGCCTACCCCTCGACGCTCGGCTACCGCGGTTATCCGAAGTCCCTGTGCAGCTCGGTCAACGAGGTCATCTGCCACGGCATCCCCGACTCCACGGTGCTGCGCGACGGCGACATCGTGAACCTCGACGTGACGGCGTACATCGGCGGGGTGCACGGCGACAACAACGCGACCTACCTGGTCGGCGACGTGGACGAGGAGAGCCGCCTGCTGGTCGAGCGGACCCGGGAGTCGCTGGCCCGCGCGATCAAGGCGGTCAGGCCGGGCCGGCAGATCAACATCATCGGCCGGGTCATCGAGTCGTACGCCAAGCGGTTCGGGTACGGGGTGGTGCGGGACTTCACCGGCCACGGCATCAACTCGTCGTTCCACTCGGGGCTCATCGTCCCGCACTACGACAGCCCGCACGCGACGACCGTCATCCAGCCCGGGATGACCTTCACGATCGAACCGATGCTGACGCTCGGGACCCACGAGTACGACATGTGGGACGACGGCTGGACGGTCGTGACGAAGGACCGCAGGCGCACGGCGCAGTTCGAGCACACGCTGGTGGTGACGGACTCGGGCGCGGAGATCCTCACGCTTCCCTGACCTCGCACGTCCCCGGACGGCCCGCTCTCCTCGGAGGGCGGGCCGTTTGGCGTCCCAGTGGGTAGGCTTTTACCGACAGCCCGTCGGCAACCTATTGACTTAGGCAAGCCTAACCACAGAAAATCACCTCCATGGACTCCTTCTCGACCCTCATCCGCACGGCGTCCCACGAGCAGCACGTGGAGGCGGAGACCTCCACCTTCATGAGCGACCTGCTGGGGGGCCGGCTCGGCGTGGACGCGTACGCGCGCTACACCGAGCAGCTGTGGTTCGTCTACGAAGCCCTGGAGGCGCCCGCCGGACGGCTGGCGGCGGACCCGGTGGCCGGGCCGTTCGTCCGGCCGGAGCTGCTGCGGCTGGCCTCCCTGGAGCGGGACCTGGCGCACCTGCGCGGCGCCGGCTGGCGCGCGGGGCTGACCGCCCTGCCCGCGACCGAGGCGTACGCGGACCGGGTGCGCGAGTGCGCCGAGGACTGGCCGGCGGGGTACGTCGCCCACCACTACACGCGCTACCTAGGCGACCTGTCGGGGGGTCAGATCATCCGCGACAAGGCCGAGCGGACGTGGGGCTTCGCCAGGAAGGGCGACGGAGTCCGCTTCTACGTCTTCCAGGAGATCTCCAACCCGGCCGCCTTCAAGCGGGAGTACCGCGCACTGCTGGACGGCATCCGCGCGGACGACCTGGAGAAGCAGCGGGTCGTCGCGGAGTGCAAGCGCGCCTTCGACCTGAACACGGCGGTCTTCCGGGCACTGGGCGAGGAGTTCCCGCTCTCCGCGTGAGCGACGCCGGAGCCGGTGCCCCGCGGACACACCGGTCCCCCTCGGCCGTCTGGGCCGAGGGGGACCGGGAGAGCGAACGGCCGGACCGACTCAGTTGTCGATGTCGTAGTCGTCGCTGCGGCAGTTGATGCCGCCGAAGTACAGGTCGCCGGTGCTGTCCGTGGTGATGGCGCCGAAGTACGGGCTGCAGGTGGCGTCCTCGTCACCGTGCATGGGGCCGTCGAAGGCGGTGGCGGTCGCGGCACCACCGGCGGTCATGGCGGCGGTCAGCAGGACCGTGGCGAGGGCGGAGCGGATGCGCATGGGTTTCCTCTCGGGGAGACTGAGCGGTCAGGCCCAGAGGTCCCCCCTCACCGTCGCGCGCACACGCTGTTCCACCCGTACGGAGGTGCCGTACGGGTCTCCCGTCACCGCTCCAGGCGCACCCGCCCGCCGATCTCGACCCAGCCCTCGGGCTGCGGGGCGGTGAGGATCTGGGAGCCGACCCCCTGGGTGATGTTGAGGGCGCGGCCCAGCCGTCCGGTCAGCAGCAGCGCCGCCGCACCGGTCGCCTCGTCCTCGTCGATGCCGTCGTCACGCCCGGGGAACGCACGGGCGCGTACCCGTCCCGCCGCCTCGTCCTCCCACGCCCAGGCGTAGATCCACTCCCCCTTCGGCGGCACCGCGAGGTCGTCGACCTCGGCGACGGTGGCGTACCGGCGCAGGGTGCGCGGCGGTGCCCACTCGGGGCGGGCCTCGATCCAGCTGAACTCCCCGTCCAGCCGGGCGCCCACCACCCCGGCCGGGGTGACGAGTTCGGGCACGTCGAGCAGCCAGGCGGCGCCGACGCAGGGATGGCCGGCGAAGGGCAGCCGCAGGGTGGGCGTGTAGATGTCGACGACGCCGCGCTCCGGGTCGTCGACGAACACGGTCTCGCTGAAGCCCAGCTTGGCGGCCAGCTCCTGCCGCCGCTCGGGCTCCGGCAGCACGGAACCCTCCCGGACGACGCCGAGTTCGTTGCCGTATCCGCCGTTCGGAGCGCAGAAGACGCGCAGTACGTCGTAGTCGGTCACCGGGGCATTCAAGCATCGCCCCCGGGCGGCCGGAGCGCGCCGGGTCCGACCGCCCCTGCCGTCGTCCCGCGCCGCTCGCCGTGACGCCGGCCGTCCCCCGGCAGGCCATCCTTGACGGTCCCTTGACTCTCCTATGGGCACTTCATTGAGCCACCGTGACCGGCCCGTGCCCATACACCGTCCATGAGATTCGGATCACCGCATGAACGGGTTTTGCTTAGGAAATCCTTAGGTATGTTAGGCCAGCCTCACCTTCCCTATGAGGCCCGTCACGCGTACTTTCGGCCATCCTTTGGAGCCCCGCATGCGAGCCGCCAGACTCTCCGTCGTCACCGCCGTCGCCACCGCCGCGGCCCTGGCCGCCGTCACGGGCTGCACGGAGAAGAGCGGCGCCGAGGACGGCGAGCACGTCATCACGGTGACGGCGACGGACGACGCCTGCGAGGTGTCGAAGTCGGAGTTCCCGGCCGGTCACGTCGAACTCGCCGTCGAGAACAAGGGCTCCAAGGTCACCGAGGTCTACCTCCTCTTCCCCGACGACCGGGTGGTCACCGAGCGGGAGAACATCGGTCCCGGCACCAAGCAGCGGGTCACCGCGGAGGTGAAGGCGGGCGACTACCGGATCGCCTGCAAGCCCGGCATGAAGGGCAAGGGCATCCGCCAGGACGTCAGGGCCACCGGCGGCAAGGCCGCCGCGCGTGACCCGCGCCTCGACAAGGCCGTGGCCGCCTACCGCCAGTACGTCCAGCAGCAGGCCGACGAGACCCTGCCGAAGGCCGAGGCGTTCGCGAAGGCCGTCCGGGCCGGTGATGTGGAGGCCGCGAAGAAGGCGTACGCCCCGTCCCGCATCGGCTGGGAGCGCACCGAGCCGGTCGCGGAGTCCTTCGGCGACATCGACCCGAAGGTCGACGTCCGCGAGGACGGTCTGGAGGGGGGCCAGGACCCGGCGACCGACTGGACCGGCTGGCACCGCCTGGAGAAGGCGCTCTGGCAGGACGGCAGGATCGGCGACCGGGAGAAGGAACTCGCCGCCACCCTGGTCACCGACCTGAAGGACTGGCAGAACCGGGTCGGCTCGGCCGAGATCACCCCCACCTCCATGGCCAACGGCGCCAAGGAGCTGCTCGACGAGGTCGCCACCGGCAAGGTCACCGGCGAGGAGGAGCGCTACTCGCACACCGACCTGGTCGACTTCAAGGCCAACGTGGAGGGCGCGCAGCAGTCGTACGCGCTGCTGAAGCCGGTCGCGAAGGAGAACGACGCGGCGCTGACGACGGAGCTGGACGGCCAGTTCGCGGCGCTGGACAAGCTGCTCGACCAGTACCGCCCGAACCCCGGCTCCTACGAGTTCACCTCCTACGACAAGGTCGGCAAGGCGGACCGCAAGGAGCTGTCGGACGCGGTCAACGCGCTCGCGGAGCCGCTGTCCAAGCTCGCCGCGGCCGTGGTCACCAAGTAGGCGCGGGGAGACGACGATGACGGACACCGATTCCCCCGCACCCTCCCCCTCCCGGCGGGCGCTGATCGGCTGGGGCGGCGCGGGCCTCGCGCTCGGCGCCGCCGCGGCGGCCGGCGGGGCGGTGGCGATGGACCGCGCCGGCGACGACGTGGACCCGGCCGGTGCCGGCGCGGGTTCCGCCGTCCCCTTCCACGGGGCGCACCAGGCGGGCATCGCCACGCCGGTGCAGGACCGCCTGCACTTCGCGGCGTTCGACGTGGCGACCGAGGACCGTGCCGCGTTCGTGGCGCTGCTCAAGGAGTGGACGGCGGCGGCCCGCCGGATGACCGCCGGTCACGCGGTGGGCGAGGGCGCCTACGGCGGACTGCCCGAGGCCCCGCCCGACGACACCGGCGAGGCGCTGGGCCTCAGGCCGTCGCGGCTGACCCTCACCATCGGCTTCGGGCCGTCGCTCTTCGCGAAGTTCGGTCTCGCCGACCGGCGCCCCGAGGCCCTGGCCGACCTGCCGAAGTTCCCCGGGGACAACCTGGACAAGGCCCGCAGCGGCGGCGACCTGTGCGTCCAGGCCTGCGCCGACGACCCCCAGGTCGCCGTGCACGCGATCCGCAACCTCGCCCGCATCGGCTTCGGCAAGGTCGTGGTGCGCTGGTCGCAGCTCGGCTTCGGCAAGACCTCGTCCACGACGCCCGGCGAACAGACCCCGCGCAACCTGCTCGGCTTCAAGGACGGCACCCGCAACATCGCGGGCACGGAGCGGGACCGGCTGGAGAAGTTCGTCTGGGCCGCCGAGAAGGACGGCCCGGCGTGGATGGCGGGCGGCTCCTACCTGGTCGCCCGGCGCATCCGCATGCACATCGAGACCTGGGACCGGGCTTCCCTCCAGGAGCAGGAGGACGTGTTCGGCCGCGACAAGGGCGAGGGCGCCCCGGTCGGCAAGGCCAAGGAGCGGGACGAGCCGTTCCTGAAGGCGATGAAGCCCGACGCGCACGTCCGGCTCGCGCACCCCGACTCCAACGGCGGGGCGACGCTGCTGCGCCGCGGCTACTCCTTCACCGACGGCACGGACGGCCTGGGCCGCCTGGACGCCGGCCTGTTCTTCCTGGCCTACCAGCGCGACATCCGCACCGGCTTCGTCCCCGTCCAGCGGAATCTGGCGACGGACGCGCTCAACGAGTACATCCAGCACGTGGGTTCGGCGGTCTTCGCCGTGCCGCCCGGGGTCCGCGACGCGGACGACTGGTGGGGCAGCACGCTGTTCGGCAAGGAGGCGTAACCGTGTTCTCCAACTACCTGATCGGACTGCGCGAGGGCCTGGAGGCCTCACTCGTCGTCTGCATCCTGATCGCCTATCTGGTCAAGACGGGCCGCCGGGACGCCCTGAAGCCCATCTGGGCGGGCATCGGCGTCGCGATCGCCATCGCGTTCGGCTTCGGCTGCGCGCTGGAGTTCGGCTCGCAGGAGCTGACCTTCAAGGCGCAGGAGGCGCTGGGCGGTTCGCTCTCCATCCTGGCCGTGGTCCTGGTGACGTGGATGGTCTTCTGGATGCGGCGCACCGCCCGGCACCTGAAGGCGGAGCTGCACGGCAGGCTGGACGCGGCCCTCGCGATGGGCACCGGCGCGCTGGTGGCCACCGCGTTCCTGGCCGTCGGCCGGGAGGGCCTGGAGACCGCCCTGTTCGTGTGGGCGTCGGTGCACGCGGCGAGCGACGGCACCCCGCGCCCGCTGATCGGCGTGGCCCTCGGGCTGGCCACCGCGGTCCTGCTCGGCTGGCTGTTCTACCGGGGCGCGCTGCGCATCAACCTGGCCAAGTTCTTCACCTGGACCGGCGGCATGCTGGTCGTCGTGGCGGCGGGCGTCCTGGCGTACGGCGTGCACGACTTGCAGGAGGCCGACCTGGTGCCGGGCCTGACGAACCTGGCCTTCGACATCAGCAACACGGTCGACCCCGCCAGCTGGTACGGCACCCTGCTCAAGGGCGTGTTCAACTTCCAGCCCGATCCGACCGTCCTCCAGGTCACGGTGTGGCTGCTGTACCTGGTCCCGACGCTCGCGCTCTTCCTCGCCCCGGTAGGGTTCGCCTCCGGGAAGGGGAAGGTGAAGGAACCTGATGAGCCAGGATCGCGGCCCTCGAAGGCCCCGCAGGCTTGAGAAGTACGCGCTCATATCCGCCTCGGCGACCGCTTTGTCGTTGACGGCGAGCGGCTGCGTGGTGGTGCACGGTGAGCGCGAGGTGCTCCCCTCGGCCACCCGGGCCGAGGCCGCGAAGGCGCTGGAGGAGTTCGCCACCGCGTACAACGCGGCCGACAAGGCGTACGACGCCTCCCTGGACGCCGATTACACCACCGGCGCCCTCGGCGCGATCGACGCGGCGCGGCTGAAGGCGGGGGCGGCCAACCACCCGGACGGCAATCCGGCGCACGAGCCGCTGGAGCTGACCGACGCGAAGTTCACGATCCCGAAGAAGGCGGGCTGGCCGCGCTGGTTCGTCGCGGACACCAAGGCCAACAAGGGTGGCACGGCACGCTGGTTGCTGGTGTTCACCCGCAACGGCCTGGAGGAGACCTGGGAGGCGGCGTACCTGACGCTGGTCGCCCCCGGCAAGATGCCCGAGTTCAAGACCGACCCGGACGGCTGGGCCGAGGCCGTGCCCGCGAACTCCACCGACGTGAGCGTCCCGCCGGCCGGTCTGAGCAAGGGGTACACGACGTATCTGCAGGACGGCGGCAAGAGCTTCGCGGACGGCGTGCACACCAGCTCCTGGCGCGCGCTGCGCGAGAAGCGGTCGATCCGCCCCGGCCTGGTCACCCAGTACATCGACGAGCCGCTGACGAACGGCGACTACGCGCCGCTGGCGCTGCGCACGAAGGACGGCGACGCGCTGGTGTTCTTCACCACGCGGCACTTCGAGAAGCGGACCGCCGCGCGGGGCGCGTCCGTGCCGACGCCGAACAAGGACGTGCTGGCGCTGACGGACGGCGAGATCAAGCAGTCGCTGACGATGGAGTTCGTCTCCAACGAGGTCGCGCTCGACCCGGCGGACGGACAGGTGCAGGTGCTGGGCCGGGTCCAGGGCCTGACGTCGGGGAAGGGCGAGTAGCCCTCCCGCCGGAAACGCTCAGCGGCGCAGCGGCCAGGAGGCTCCCTCGTGGTCGCTCTCCTCACCGGCGTGCCGGCCGCAGGCGTCGGTGAGGGTCTCCAGCAGCGTCAGCGGGTCGGGCAGCGGATGCTCGGGGCCGCGCACCCAGTGCACGGTCCGGTCCTCGCCGGGCAGCCGGGCCGGCGGCACCAGCACGTAGGAACCGCGGCAGTGCCAGCGCAGCCCGGGGTGCTCGTCCATGGTCTCGGGGTGGCAGTCCAGCTCGCAGGGCCACCACTCGTCCTCGTCCTCGGGGGTGCCGCGGGTGAGGGTGAACAGCAGCATGCGTCCGTCGTCGCTCTCGGCGACCGGCCCGACCTCGACACCGGCGGCGAGCAGCCGCTCCAGCGCCTCCCGGCCGGCCTCCAGCGGCACGTCCAGGACGTCGTGCACCATGCCGGTCGCGGTGATGAAGTTGGCCTCGGGCTGGTGCCGGGCCCAGCGCTCGATCTGGGAGCGGTCGGTGGTGGACTGCGTCTGCCAGGCGAACGACACCGGGTGCCGGGCGGGGGTGGGACAGCCCACACGGTCGCAGGAGCAACGGTATCCGGCGGGGTGCGCGGCGGGCGCCAGGGGCAGTCCGGCACCGGCGGCGGCGAGCAGCAGATCCTCCCGGCCACCGTCTCCGGCGGCCTCCTTGGGCCGGCGTCCGCGCAGCCACGAGGAGAGTTTGCCCTGCAGACCGCTCCGACCGCCGAACTCCGCGCTCATCTATCCCCTTGCCTCGCCGTCGTGCGCACCAGCATGCCCTATCGTCGCACCATTCCGCGCTTCGGGGTCGCGAAGGGACAAACTCCCCTGGTCAGGCTTCCTTGGTCACCGCGGGGCGAGCCCGTGCAGCGCGTAGTCGACGAGGGTGTCGGTGTAGGCGTGGGAGAACGGCCCCGTGTGCTGGAGCCAGCGCTGGGCGAGCGGGGAGACGAACAGCTCCAGCGCGATCCGCAGGTCGATGTCCTGCCGTACCTGGCCTGCCTCCTGGGCGACCCGCAGCCGGTCGGCGTGGAGCTGGAGCGACGGCTCCAGGAGCCGGGCGACGAAGGTCCGGCCCAGTTGTTCGTTGACGACGCCCTCCGCGGCCAGGGCGCGGTAGGGGGCCTCGAACTTCGGATTGCGCAGTTCGTCGACGGTGGCGCGCAGAACGACCTTGAGGTCGGCTGCGACGTCACCCGTGTCCGGGATGGTGTACGCCTCCTCGCCGGCGGCCTCCACGAGCCGCTCGCCCAGGTCGAGGAAGGCCTCCAGCAGGACGTCCGCCTTCGAGGACCACCACCGGTAGATCGTCTGCTTGCCGACGCCGGCGCGGGCGGCGATGCCCTCGATGGTGGTCTTCGGGTAGCCGACCTCGCCGACCAGGGCGAGGGCGGCGTCGTAGATGGCCTGGCGGGACCGCTGGCTGCGCCGGCTGGCGTCGGGGTGCGGCCGCTCGGAGGCAGGATGCGTGGGGTGGGCGGATGTCCGGATGGTGGCCATGCTCCGAAGCTACCAGGTTGACAAGACGGAACGTCTCGCCGTCGGTGCGGCCGCTCAGTGGCGTGGTGCCCGCGCGTTCTCCAGATAGTGCAGTACGGCCGCCACCCGCCGGTCGACCTGGTCGGCCGGGGAGAGGTCGAGCTTGGCGAAGATGCTGCGGATGTGCTTGTGGACGGCACCGTCGGTGACCACGAGCCGTCCGGCGATGGCACTGTTGCCCAGGCCCTCGGCCATCAGACCGAGCACCTCCCGCTCGCGCGGGCTGAGACGCTCC
The DNA here is from genome assembly GCF_002939385.1 of Streptomyces sp. MH60. Taxonomy (GTDB): domain Bacteria; phylum Actinomycetota; class Actinomycetes; order Streptomycetales; family Streptomycetaceae; genus Streptomyces. The sequence goes on from NZ_MULI01000004.1 coordinate 76,310, forward strand.
AGCCGGGTGTCCTGCCGGGTCCGGGTGAACAGCTGGGCGACGACCTCCGGGTCGATGGCGGTACCGCCCCCCGCGACCCGGCCGAGGGCGTCCATGAACTCCTCGACCCGCCCGACGCGTTCCTTGAGCAGATAGCCGAGGCCGCCCACTCCCCCGGTCAGCAGGTCGGTGGCGAAGGACTGCTCCACGTACGCGGACAGCACCAGGACGGCGAGTCCCGGGCGCCGCCGCCGCGCCTCGACGGCCGCGCGGACCCCCTCGTCGGTGTGTGTGGGCGGCATGCGCACGTCGAGGATGGCCACGTCGGGCTCGTGCTCGTCGATGGCGGCGAGCACCGAGTCGGCGGTGTCCGCGGTGGCGACCACGTCCAGGCCCTCGGCCCGCAGCAGCAGGGCAAGCCCCTCGCGCAGCAGCGGATCGTCCTCGGCGATCACGATCCGCAGGGCGCGGTGCACGTCACGTTCCACGGGGAGGTCCACTTCCAGGTCTCGTCGGGCGGGTCAGTCTTCCCCTGCCGGCCAGGAGTCGCCCCAGGCCGCGTCGCGGGCCGCCTTGTAGAGGTCGCCGTGCCGCTTGGTGACCGTACGGCGCCGCAGTCGCTCGTCGGGCTCGCAGAGGTCGAGCAGTACCTGGCCCTTGCGGATCTGGGGTCGCCGGACCACCCGGGAGGCAGCGGGTTCGGCGGGGAGCCGGGTGGCGGCGACGTAGCTGAACTTCTCGTCCTCGTAGGCGAGGGACCCGCTCTTGACCTGCCGGTGCAGGCTGGACCGGCTGACGCGGGCCGCGAAGTGGCACCAGTCCGTGCCGGGCACGATGGGGCAGGCGGCGCTGTGCGGGCAGGGTGCGGCGACCCGGAACCCGGCGGCGATCAGCCGGTCGCGGGCCTCGATGACACGGGCGTATCCGGCGGGGGTGCCGGCCTCGACGATCACGACCGCCCGCGCGGCAGCGGCGGCGGCGTCGACGAGGGCGGCGCGGTCGGCACCGGTCAGCTCGTTGAGTACGTAGGACACCGTGACGAGGTCGGCGCTCTCGATGGCGAGCGCCGCTCCGATCCGTGCACGCTGCCAGCGGACCTCGTGCAGGGCGGGGAGCGAGGCGGCGATCTCCCGCCCCAGGGCGAGGGCGGGTTCGGCCCAGTCGAGCACGGTCACCGGACGGGTCCCGTCCCAGGTGTCGCTGACGGCCCAGGTCGCGGCGCCGGTCCCCCCGCCCACGTCCACGTGACCGCCGGGCACCCATCCCGGCACGGCCGCGGCGAACGCGTCCAGCGCCGAGCGCACGGCGGCGAAGGTGGCGGGCATGCGGTAGGCGGCGTAGGCGACGACGTCGGCGCGGTCGCGCAGGATGGGGGCGTCGGTCGGGGTGTCCCCGCGGTAGTTGGCGATCAGCCGCTCCACGGCCTGCGCGGCCTGCCGGGGCGGCAACCCGTCGACGAGGTCGGCGAGGGCGGCCCGCAGGGTGTCGGCGGGGGCGGCGGGGTGACTCACCCGGCGATTGTACGAGGCACTCCGTGGGGCGGGGTTCCTCGGCCACCCGGCGCGGGGGTGGGGCGCGCGGCTCGGCGTAGCGGGTGCCGCTGCACCCACCCGTGCCGCCTGGGGGCACCTCCCAGGCCGTTCAGGCATGGGGGGCCCGCAGCTGAGCGGGATGGACGGACAGCCGCGCACGGCGGGGCGGGCCCCTGGAGGGATGGCGAGCCGCAGCCGCGTACGGCGGGAAGGGGTCGTGTCGGGGGGTGTCCGCCCGCAGCGGTTGGCGCGTCAACGCCGCGAGCCCTGTAAGCACCCGATTCCGCGCCGTTCCGAGGACGGACATCCCCCGGCGCGGCCCCGACCCACCCACCGGACCCCAGGCGCTACGCGCACCCCCACCGAACCCGCACCGGCGCCGCAGGCACCCCGCAGCGATCAGACCCGCACCGCCCGTGCCACCCGTGTGCACAGCGCCGCGCGTGGCCGGTTGTCCGGAGCCCGGCGGCGTGGGTGGACCGTGTTGGCGAGGAGGACCGCGAAGGTGTCCGTCGCCCGGTCGAGGACCAGCATCGTCCCCGTGAACCCGGTGTGCCCCGCCGCCCCACGCCCCGCCAGCTCACCCATGAACCACGGCTGGTCCAGGGCGAAGCCCAGCCCCGGCGCGGCCAGCAGCAGCTCCACGAAGTCCGGCCCGAGGATCCGCGCCGGCCCGTGGGAGCCGCCCGCGAGCAGCGTCCGGCAGAAGACCGCGAGGTCCCGCCCCGTCGAGAACAGCCCCGCGTGCCCCGCCACCCCGCCCAGCGCCCAGGCGTTCTCGTCGTGGACGACCCCGCGCAGCATCCCCCGGTCCACCTTGGCCCACGGCCGCCGCTGGTCCTCCGTGGCCGCGGCGTCCGGACACGGTCCGAAGCGCGTCGCCGTCATGCCCAGCGGCCGGGTGATCCCGTCCCGGACCAGGACGTCCAGACCCCGCCCGGTGATCCGCTCCAGCACCTGCTGCAGGAGCAGCATGTTCAGGTCCGAGTAGCAGTACGTGCCCGGCACCCCCACCGGCGGCTCCGCCCGCAGCCGCCGCAGCCGTTCCTCGCCGTCGGCACAGTCGTACAGCGGGAGTTCGGGCCGCAGTCCGGAGGTGTGGGTGAGCAGTTGCCGTACGGTGACGTGGTGCCGGGCCGCGGCCCGGAAGTCCGGCAGGTAGGCGCCGACCTCCGCGTCGATGCCGAGCGTGCCCCGCTCGATCTGCTGCACGGCGGCGACCGCAGTGAACAGCTTCGTCAGCGAGGCGAGGTCGAACGGCGTGTCCACGGTCACCGGCACCCGCGAGGCCGCCGGCAGCTCCACGCCCGTGTCGGTGCGCGGGTCGTAGGAGGCGTAGCGCACGGCCCAGCCCGCCGCCTCCTCGACGGCGAGCACGGGCCCGCGTCCGACGGCCACGACCGCGCCCGCCGCCCAGGGCCGTTCGCCGGTGGTGAGGCCGCGCACCTGGGCGACGGCACGACGGAGCTGCCCGGGGTCGAGTCCGGCCCGCTCCGGGGTGTCGAGGCGCAGTCTCGGAGCGCTCAGCTGTCCTCCCCCTTGGCGGAGGGCCGGCACAGGGTGACGAGGAACCCGAGCGCCACCACCGCCGCCACCAGCTGGACCACGGCCATCGGTACGGCGGTGTCCTCCCCCGCGATCCCGACCAGCGGCGAGGCCACCGCGCCGATGAGGAAGGAGGACGTGCCGAGCAGCGCGGAGGCGGAACCGGCGGACTTCTTGACCCGCATCAGCGCGAGCGCCTGCGTGTTGGGCAGGCTGATGCCCATCGCCGACATCAGTACGAACAGCACGGCGGCGACCGGCCCGAGCCCGACCTCGCCGAAGACGCCCAGGGACATCAGCAGCAGCACGGTCGCGGCGGCGATCACGACGACGAGGCCGAGGCCGAGCACCCGGTCCATCCTGACCCGCCCGACGAGGATCTTGCCGTTGATCTGCCCGACCACCACGAGGCCGATCGAGTTGAGGCCGAACAGCAGGCTGAACGTCTGCGCGGACGCCCCGTAGATCTCCTGCATGACGAACGGCGACGCCGCGACGTAGGCGAACAGCGAGGCGAAGGCGAAGCCGCCGACGAGCATGTACCCGGTGAAGGCCCGGTCGGCGAGCAGGCCGCGCATCGCGCGCAGGGTGTCGCCGACCCCGCCCGCGTGCCGCTCCTCGACGGGCAGCGTCTCCGGCAGCCTGGCCCACACGACGACGCCCAGTACCACCCCGACGACCACGAGGACGACGAACACACCCCGCCAGTCCGTCACGCGCAGGATCTGCCCGCCGATGAGCGGCGCGACGACCGGCGCGACACCCGAGATCAGCATGAGGGTGGAGAAGAAGCGGGCCATGGCCACGCCGTCGTACAGGTCGCGTACGACGGCTCGGGCGATGACGATCCCGGCGGCGCCCGCGAGCCCCTGCACCAGCCGGAAGGCGACGAGGAGTTCCACGTTCGGCGCGACGGCGCACAGCGCGGTGGCGACGACGTAGACGGCGAGACCGGCCAGCAGGGGACGCCTGCGCCCCCACTTGTCGCTCATCGGGCCGACCACGATCTGCCCGAGGGCCATGCCGGCCAGGCAGGCGGTGAGCGTGAGCTGGACGGTCGCGGCCGGTGCGCTCAGGGACCGGGTGACCTCCGGGAGCGCGGGGAGGTACATGTCCATCGCCAGCGGCGGCGTGGCGGTCAGGCTGCCGAGGATGAGGGTGACGAGCAGACCGATGCGCCGGGCGGCGGGCAGCGAAGGGACGGTCGTCGGTGTGTGACGGGTCGTTGGTGTGGTGGTCGTGTCCGGTGACTGGTGCGGTATGGACGGCCCGCGCTCGGGCATGTGATGTGCCCCTCCCTCTTCTACAGATCCGCCACCTATGCTCTCAGCTCGTACGGACTCGAACGAACAAACTCGAACGACGCACGCACGACGAACGAACGACGAACGACGAACGAACCTGAGTGAGGGTGGGGCAGGGTGTCAGCGGTGACCGGACAGAAGGTGCGCTGGGGGATTCTCGCGACCGGCGGGATGGCGGCGCGGTTCACGGCGGATCTGGTCGATCTGCCGGACGCGGAGGTCGTGGCGGTGGCGTCGCGGACCGAGGCGTCGGCGAAGGCGTTCGCCGAGCGGTTCGGGATACCCCGGGCGTACGGCGCGTGGGAGACGCTGGCGCGGGACGAGGACGTCGACGTGGTGTACGTCGCGACCCCGCACTCGGCGCACCGGACCGCGGCCGGCCTGTGCCTGGAGGCGGGCCGGAACGTGCTGTGCGAGAAGCCGTTCACGCTGAACGCGCGGGAGGCGGCGGAACTGGTCGCGCTCGCCCGGGAGAAGAACGTCTTCCTCATGGAAGCGATGTGGATGTACTGCAACCCGCTGGTGCGGCGCCTGAAGGCGCTGGTCGGCGACGGCGCGATCGGCGAGGTCCGCAGCCTCCAGGCGGACTTCGGCCTCGCGGGCCCCTTCCCGCCCGCGCACCGGCTCCGCGATCCCGCGCAGGGCGGCGGCGCGCTGCTGGACCTGGGGGTGTACCCGGTGTCGTTCGCACAGCTGCTGCTCGGTGAGCCCTCGGACGTCGCGGCGCGAGCGGTGCTCTCCGAGGAGGGGGTCGATCTCCAGACGGGCGCACTGCTCTCCTACGAGAGCGGCGCTCTCGCCTCGGTGCACTGCTCCATCACCGGCGGTACGCCCAACTCCGCGTCGATCACCGGCTCCGAGGGCCGCATCGACGTCCCGAACGGCTTTTTCTTCCCGGACCACTTCGTGCTGCACCGCACCGGCCGGGACCCGCAGGAGTTCCGCGCCGACCCGGCCGACGGGCCCCGCGAGAGCCTGCGGCACGAGGCCGAGGAGGTGATGCGGGCCCTGCGCGCCGGGGAGACCGAGTCACCGCTGGTGCCCCTCGACGGCACGCTGGCCGTGATGCGGACGCTCGACGCGATCCGGGACCGCGTCGGCGTCCGCTACCCGGGAGAGCAGGGCGAACAGGGCGAGCAGGGAGGGCTGGGAGACGCGGCGGAGCCGGTCGTCACGCCGGCTTGAGCCCCGGCTCCCCCGCCTCCGTCACGAAGGACCCGGCGGTCGTGAGCGGCGCGCCCTCGCTGCTGACGTGGGACACCGTCTTGAAGTCGGCGCGCGCCGACTCGCGGCCCAGTGACACCGTCGCGTAGCCGCGCAGCCCGTTGAAGAACTTCAGGTGCGGGTTGGCGGTCATGAGGGTGTCCCAGTTGGACGGCTTCGCCGAGCCGTCGCCGCCGCTGGTGATCGAGGTGGTGACGATCTCCGTGCCCAGGGTCCGGGAGTCCGGGTCGTCGAAGTCGCGCTTGATGTCGAAGCCGTAGGAGACGTGCACGTCGCCGGTGAGGACCATGAGGTTCTCGATCCCGGCGGCCTGCGCACCGGCCAGGACCCGCTCGCGGGAGGCCGGGTAGCCGTCCCAGGAGTCCATGGAGACCTTGGACGGCGTGGTGGTCATGTTGTAGCGCTGGGCGAAGGTGACCTGCTGGGGCACCACATTCCACAGGGCGTCGGACCGGTGCCAGCCGTTGATCAGCCAGCGCTCCTGGGCGTCGCCGGTGAGCGTGCGGCCCGGGTCCTCGGACTCGGGCCCGGGGAACTGCCAGCCGTCGCCGTACGCCTGGTTGGAGCGGTACTGCCGGGTGTCGAGCACGTCGAACTGGGCCAGGCGCCCCCAGTGCAGGCGGCGGTAGAGCTTCAGGTCGGGGCCGTCGGGCAGCTGGGGCCGGCGCAGCGGCATGTTCTCCCAGTAGGCGCGGTAGGCGGCGGCCCGGCGGATGAGGAACTCCTCCGGCGGGACACTGTTCTCCGGCGTCTCGTCGGCGTAGTTGTTCTCGGTCTCGTGGTCGTCCCAGGTCACGACGAACGGGTGCGCGGCGTGCGCGGCCCGCAGGTCGGGGTCCGACTTGTAGAGGGCGTACCGCAGGCGGTAGTCCTCCAGCGTCACCGTCTCGTGGTTGAAGTGGGCGGGCAGGGTGCCCGCGGGGTAGGCGCGGGAGCCGCCGGTGGCTTTGACGGCGTACTCGTAGAGGTAGTCGCCGAGGTGGAAGACGACGTCCACGTCCTCCTGGGCCAGGTGCTTGTACGCGGTGTAGTAGCCCTCGTCGTACTTCTGGCAGGAGACGAGGCCGAAGGTGAGGTCGGAGACCCGGCTGTGCTGGGCGGGCGCGGTGCGGGTGCGGCCGGCCGGGCTGACGTACCGGCCGGCGCGGAAGCGGTAGTAGTAGACGTGGCCGGGCGCGAGGTGGTCGACCTCGACGTGCACGGTGTGGTGGAACTCGGGGTGGGCGGTGGCCCGGCCCCTTCTGACGACGCGGCGGAAGCGTTCGTCCAGGGCCACCTCCCAGCTCACCTCGACGCGTTTGGCGGGCAGTCCGCTGTCGGCCTGGTACGGGACCGGGGCCAGGCGCGTCCACAGCAGCACGGAGCCGGGCTGGGGGTCGCCCGAGGCGACGCCGAGCGTGAAGGGGTCGGCGGAGAGCTGCGCGGCGTCCAGCTCGGCGGCGCTCGCGGTGCCGGCGGCCGGCAGGTTCACGGAGAAGGCGAGCGCGGCGGCGGCACCGGTGACGGTCAGGAAGCGGCGGCGGCCCATGCTGCGGGCGGCGGCGCGGAGTTCGGGCGCGTGCGAGGACTGCGACTGGGCCGGGACCGGGGTCGGGGCCTGGTGGTTCGCGGGTGTCATCCGTTCCTCCCCTTGCGGTGGTTGCAAGGGGAATTCGAAGGGCCGGGAACGACCCGAGCTTGGCGCGGACATGGCGATCGCATGTCGGACGGATGAGTTCCGCATGTTCCGCGACCCGTACCCTGCCGACTCATGAACACCGTGAGAACCAGCGACGAGGAAAGCACCGGCGCACCGAAGGTCGCCGTCGTCACGGGTGCCGGATCCGGCATCGGCCGGGCGGTCGCCGTCGAGCTGCTCACCGCCGGCTGGTCGGTGGCCCTGGCCGGCCGCCGCCCCGAGCCGCTGGCGGAGACGGCCGCGACGGCACCGTCGGGCGGCGGCACGGCCCTCACCGTCCGCGCCGACGTGTCGCGCCCCGAGGACGTGGCGGCCCTGTTCGACGCCGTGCGCGACCGGTTCGGGCGGCTGGACCTGCTGTTCAACAACGCCGGTACGTTCGGCCCCGGCGGGGTGCCGGTCGAGGAACTGCCCTACGAGGCCTGGCGGCACGTGGTGGACACCAACCTCAACGGGGCGTTCCTGTGCGCGCAGGCGGCGTACCGGCAGATGAAGGAGCAGGACCCGCAGGGCGGCCGGATCATCAACAACGGCTCGATCTCGGCACACACGCCGCGACCGCACTCGGTGGCGTACACGGCGACCAAGCACGCGCTGACCGGCCTGACCAAGTCGCTGTCGCTGGACGGCCGCCGCTACGGCATCGCGGTCGGCCAGATCGACATCGGCAACGCGGCGACCGACATGACGGCCGGCATGCAGACCGGCGCGCTCCAGGCCAACGGGGAGACGGCACCCGAGCCCGTGATGGACGTCGCCGACGTCGCGCGCACGGTGCGGCACATGGCCGGGCTGCCCCTGGAGGCCAACGTGCAGTTCGCGACGGTCATGGCGACGGCGATGCCGTACGTGGGGCGCGGCTGAGCCGGTTCACACAATCGGAATTTCAACATCCACGGTATTGCGGCCGGTGGAGAACGTATGCTCAAATCTCCTTCACCGGAACTTCACACTTGAGGCGTTGGGCTTCCGCAAGGCCCTTCCGCAACGCTCCACGGACCATACCGAGGGGGGAGGCGGCAGCCGTTCCGTCCACCGGCACTCCGGTGCACGGAACGGCTGCCGCACCATTTCCCGGTTACGCCTGCCCGGTCTCGAAGCGTGCGATCCGGCCGTCCTCGTCCACGGTGAAGTCCCACCGGGTCCGCATCTCGCCCCAGGTGTCGTTGCGGTAGCGGGCGATGAGGGCGCGACCGCCGTTCGTCTCCCGGTCGACCTCCAGGTGACCGTTGGAGGAGAAGATCTCCTGGTCGATCCACTGGTCGAGGTTCCGGTCGTCCCCGTCGTCGGCCATGGTGGCGTCCGGCGCGAGCAGCGCGAGGAAGCCCTCGCGGTCGTGGGCGTTGACGGCGGCGACGAAGGCGCGGACGGCCGGGTCGCTGAGTCGCGTGGTCTGAATCGTCATGGCCGCAGCGTCACACCGGCCCCGCACCCCCGCCACCGGGCCGCCGCCCTCCACCCACCCGCCGCCACCCGAACGGCGCCCGGTGACGGGCCCGGACGCCGCCGACGGGCGACGGTGGACAGATGAGCCGCCACCGTCCGCGAGGAGTCGACGTGAAGTGCTGTGACCGGCGTGATCTGGGGCTGCTGCTGCTCCGCCTGGGGACCGGCGGCGTCCTGGCCGCGCACGGCACACAGAAGCTGCTCGGCTGGTTCGGCGGCACCGGCCTCGGGGAGACCGGCCGGGCCATGGAGGCCATGGGCTACGCACCGGGCCGGGCCAGCGCCACCGCGGCGGGCCTCGCCGAGGCGGGCGGCGGGACACTGCTGGCGCTGGGCCTGGCCACTCCGGCCGCGGGCGCGGCCGCGGCCGGCGCGATGGCGGGCGCCGCGGCGGTGCACGCCCCGAACGGCTTCTTCGCCCAGGCCGGCGGCTACGAGTACGCGGTCTCCCTCGGTCTGACCGCCGCGGGCCTCGCCGTCTCGGGACCCGGCCGCCTCTCCCTCGACCACGCCCTCGGCCACGCGGTCAACCGGAACTGGATGGTCCCGGCCGCCCTCGCGGTGACGGCGGCGGCCACGACGGTGGTCGTGGGCGCGCGGAACAGGCGGCTGCGCAGGGCCGCCGAGGGGCGGCAGGAAGCACTCTTCGACTGACGCCCGCGGGAACGGGGCACGCTGCTCCACATGAGCGACACGACGGACGGCGCGCGGGCCGACGACCTCTGGAACACCGTCGAGAACCTGTGGAAGTGGCTGGAGGCGGACCAGCCCGTCGGCGGCCGGGAGGGCCTGCTGCTGCGCATGCTGAAGCTGTCGGAGGAGGTCGGCGAGGTCGCCGAGGCGGTGATCGGCGCGACCGGCCAGAATCCGAGGAAGGGCGTCACCCACACCTGGGACGACGTGGCGGCGGAGCTGTGCGACGTCGTGATCACGGCGATGGTGGCCCTGCGGACCCTGACACCCGAGGCCCGGGAGGTCTTCGGCCGGCACCTGGCGCGGGTGGCGGGACGCTCGCTGGGTGAGTGAGGGGGCCGGGGCAGCCAGAAGGCCCGCACCCGTGGGAGTCGGTCACGGGTGCGGACCGGTCACCGCCTGGTCAGCCCGCGCTGCACGACACGCTCGGCCAGGTCCAGTTGCCGTTGGCCTGGATGGTGGCACCCCAGTTGTCGCCGCTGCCGTTCGACTTGGCGGTCAGCGTCTGCGCGCTGGGATAACTCGCGTTGACGTTCCAGGTCGTCATGACCTTCGCCGGGGACGGCACGTTCATCGTCACCGTCCAGTCGGCGGCACCGCTCACGGAGACGTTGAGGTTGTACCGGTCGCCCCACCGCTGGCCGGCGGACAGCGTCGCGGTACAGGCACCCCCGCCGCCCCCGCCTCCTCCGCCTCCTCCGCCGCCGCTGCCGTCGGGGGCGACGGCGCGGCCGGTCTGCGGCGAGATCATGCCGGAGCACAGTCCCTTGCCGGCCAGGGTCTGCGCGATGCGAGGAATGGCCGCGAGCGTGTTGGCGGGCCAGTCGTGCATGAGGATGACCTGGCCGTTGCCGAGGCGTGAGACGGCCTGCACGATCGCGTCGGTACTGGCGTTGTTCCAGTCCTGGGAGTCGACGTCCCAGATCACCTCGGTCAGCCCGTACTTGGCCTCGACCGACCGGAGCGTCGCGTTGGTCTCGCCGTACGGCGGCCGGAACAGCCGGGGCGTCCCGCCCCCCGCGCCCGCGATCGCCTGCTGGGTCCGGGAGATCTCCGAGTCCATCTGGGCCTGGCTGAGCTGGGTCATGTGCGGGTGGGTGTAGCTGTGGTTGGCGACCCACATACCGGCGTCGACCTGGGCCCGGACCAGGGACGGGTTCTGGGCGGCGTACTGCCCCTGGTTGAACATGGTGGCCCGCAGCCCGTTCTGCCTGAGCGCGTTGAGCAGGGACTGGGTGGTGCCGGAGGGGCCGTCGTCGAAGGTGAGCCCGACGTAGCCGTTGCAGGCCGCGGCCTGGGCCGGGGCGGCGCCGGCCACGACGGTGCCCGCGGCGGCGAGCGCGGTGACGGCGACGCCGGTGGCCAGGGTGCGCAGGGGGCGCGAGGACGCACGTGGTCTGGTACGCATACGAGTGATTCCTCCTCTCCGCTGGTGGGGTGGGTCAGCCCGCGCTGCAGGACACGCTCGGCCAGGTCCAGTTGCCGTTGGCCTGGATGGTGGCGCCCCAGTTGCTGCCGCTCCCGTTCGACTTCGCGGTCAGCGTCTGCGCGCTGGGATAACTCGCGTTGACGTTCCAGGTCGACAGGACCTTCGCCGGGGACGGCACGTTCATCGTCACCGTCCAGTCGCTGGCACCGCTGACCGAGACGTTGAGGTTGTACCGGTCGCTCCACTTCTGCCCGGCGGACAGCGTCGCGGTGCACGCGCCGCCACCACCGCCCCCGTTGTCGCCGCCACCGCCGCCGGTCCCCCCGACGTTGATGTTGGAGCTGCCGCTGCTCTGGTAGCCCTCGGTGGCCATGATCATGTAGTAGCTGAAGTTGCCGAGCGGCATCCCGGCCCGCGCCCACGCGTCGAAGTGGTTGCCGGTGGTGATGGTGCCGCCGGTCCGCTTCGACTGCCTGACGCTCCAGTACTGGTCGAAGGTGCGGGTGCCCTCGACGGAGGGGGCGTTGTAGCGCGTCGTCTTGTAGATGTCGTACGTACCGCCGTCGGTGGTGACGGTGCCCTTGAACTCACCCGTGGGCCGGTAGGTGCCCCAGTTGTCGACGATGTAGTACTCGACGAGCGGGTTCGACGTCCACCCGTAGAGCGCCAGGTACGCGTTGCCGGACGGGTTGAAGCTGCCCGAGTACTGCACCGTCCTGCGCCCGCCGTTGCTCCAGCCCTTGCCCGCGACGAAGTTGCCGGTGTTGCGCCACGAGGTGCTGTACTGACCGCCGGAGCCCATGTTCATGGAGACGGTGCCCTGGCTGTCGGTCCAGAACGAGTAGTAGTAGCCGTTGTTGGTGCCCTCCTGGTTGGTCGTGACGACCGTGTCGGCCTGGGCGGTGCCCGGCAGCATCAGCGCGGCGAGCGCGGCGAGGGCGACGGCCCACGCGCTCCTGATGAGCAGGGTGACGGGACCTCGTCTGCGACGCCTCGGTGGGACGAGCAGGTTCATGGGGGGTGTTCCTCTCCTGCGGGTTCGGACATCGGCGACAGTGTTGACCTGCACCCATCAAGCGTCAACAGTTTCGGTAGATGTTTCGAAACCTTCGACGCGCGGGGTGGCGGCTCTGGTGTGCCGAATACGCAGATCACCCCGCACTCACCCCAGGACTGCGCCCCGCAAGCGGAACCCCCTCACCAGTCCCACCGGAAAGAGGGATGCCCACCACCGAAAATTTCGACGCACCGCTCCCTGGACGGCCCCGCCCGGACTCACATCCTCGGTTGAGGCAGAGCACCGTTCCCCACAACGGGGGCTGGCGCTCGTGAAGTTCAGCTACGCGATGCTCCCCGACCACCCCCTGGCCGAGCCCCTGGAGCCGATCCGGCTCGCCGACGACCTCGGATTCCACGCCTGCGCACCTTCCTCGACGAGGGCGCCATCACGTACGAGGGCGAGTTCTTCTCCTACGACGGCCTGTTCACCTTCGCCCGGCCCGTCCAGGACCGGCTGCCGCTGAAGCTCGGGCGACGACAGTGACGAGGTACGACCAGCGGCGGGCCGACCAGCTCGATGAGGCGATGCTCGAACCACCGCTGCCGGACAGCGCGGTGAAGGCACTGGGTCGGTGGCTGGCCGACCCGGAGCGCGGTCGGCGGTACGCGGACGGCAGCGGCCCTCACACCATCCTGTACGCGCCGGCCAAGTGGACGGCCGTAACGCCTTGGCCCATCACCTTCGCCGACCGGGCGGTGGACGAGTCGGCCTCGGTGAGCCGAGCCGAGGTCGTAGCCGCAGTCCGGGCCGCGGAGCGGTCCGAGAGCTGGGCGAAGGCATTCGTGGCGACGCAGGTCTGGGGGTACGGCGGTAGCGGCTACGGCCCATACCGCACTCGTCAGGTGCTCGCCCAGCCCAACGCCGAGGCCGTCCTCACGGAAGCGGTGTCCCTGCTCGTCGATGAGGGCGCGGTCGCGGCCTACGAGCTGCTGAATACGCTCCATGGCCTCGGGCCGTCGTTTTTCACCAAGTTCCTCTACTTCGCGGGTCTGGCGCTGCCGGAGGTGAAGGGCCCGCGCCCCCTGATCCTCGACCGAGTGCTGGCCGGTGTCCTGCGCAGGCACGCCTCGAAGGCCGGACGCGCGCATGGCTACGAATGGTCCGGGGCGGTCGCCCGGTGGATCTGGCGCGACGGTGGCTGGAGTCCCCACCGATACGACGTCTACCTTCGGTGGATGCACGCGGCCCATGCTCGACTCACGGCCGCGACGATCGACTGGCCCGCGGCTCCGGACGTGCTCGAGCTGGCTCTGTTCAGCGGCGCCTGGAATCCCGAATAGCCCACCGGAAAGGGTCTCCGGTGCAGTTCAGAGGCCCTTCCTCAGGCAAAGCGGCGGAGGGCGGCAGACGAGTCGGGCTGTACGCCGGGTTCTGTTCCGACGGGGCCTCGCGGTCCCGTCGGCGACGGCCATCCATCTAGGGCCGGCGTTGCCACCGGCCTCCAGCGGTCTACCCGCGGACTCGGGCGGGCAGCCCTCGATCGTCCGCGCAGAGGCGCCTCTTCTTGCGAGAAGGCGTCTCCTCTTGACCTTGCTCCGGGTGGGGTTTACCTAGCTGCCCAGGTCGCCCTGGGCACTGGTGGTCTCTTACACCACCGTTTCACCCTTACCGGGGGCCGAAGCCTCCGGCGGTCTGCTTTCTGTGGCACTGTCCCGCGGGTCACCCCGGGTGGCCGTTAGCCATCACCCTGCCCTGTGGAGCCCGGACGTTCCTCGGGAAGTCCCGTGAGGGACTCCACGCGGCCGCCCGCCCGGCTCGTCTGCCGTGTCGACCATGGTACCCGGCGGACCTCCCGCCCCGGACCGGCGGCGGCCGTCGCGAGGACCGAGCCGGCCAGGATCAGGGTGAAGGCGACGCCGATGCCGAGGGTGAGGTCCTCGTCCAGGAGGAGGGCGCCCGCGGCGACGGCGACCGCCGGGTTGACGTAGGTGATGACGCCGGCCCGGGTCGGGCCGACCTCCTTGATCAGCTCCAGGAAGGCCACGAAGGCGATCGCGGTGCAGACGAGGCCGAGGCCGGCCAGGGCTGCCAGGGCCTCCCCCGAGGGCAGGGCGGCGGGCCGGGTCAGGAAGGCGGCCGGAGCGTAGACGACGGCGGCCAGCGTGAGGCAGGGGGTGATGAGTTGGAGGGTGGGGACGTCCTTGAGGTGGCGGGCGGCTATCAGGGGGGCGGTGGCGTAACCGACGACCGTCACCAGCACCTCGGCCAGCGAACGGGCGTCGCCGCCGGTGAGGTGCGGCACGGTGAGGACGGCGACGCCCCCGAGGCCGAGGCCGAGTCCGGTGACGCGGCGGGCGCCGACTCGTTCCTCGGCGCCGAAGAAGCGGGCCAGGAGGACGGCGACGATCGGCACGCCCGCGATCAGCAGTCCGGCGGTGGAGCTGGACAGGTGGCGTTCGGCGTCCGTCAGGGTCCACCAGGGGCCGATGATCTCGATCACCGCGAAGGCGAGCATCGGCTTCCAGTGGCGTCGCACGGTGCCGAGGAGGTCTCCCTTGCGCAGGGCGAAGGGGAGCAGGAGGGCCGCGCCGAGGGCGCAGCGCGCGAACACCACTCCGGACGGGGACACCTCGTCCACCGCCACCTTGATCATCAGGTAGGGAACGCCCCAGACCACTCCCATCAGGGAGAACAGGAACCAGCCGCGTGCAGTCATGCGGCGAGTCTCGGCCGTCTCACCCCACGTGGTCTTGAACGCTGTTGCGGTACGCCGCCGGGGTCACCCCGAGGACCCGCCGGAACCAGCGGGTCAGATGTGCCTGGTCGGCGAAGCCCACCAGCGCCGCCACCTCGGCGGGGCGCAGGCCCGTCTCCAGGAGTCCGCGCGCCCTGGTCACCCGGTGCTGGGCGAGCCAGGCGTACGGCGGTATCCCCGTCGCCGTACGGAAGGCCCGCAGGAGTTGGTAGCGGGACAGGCCGAGGTCGGTGGCGAGGGCCGCCAGGGACGGCGGGGCGAGGAGTTCGTCGGCGAGGCGGTCGCGTACGACGCGGGCGACGCGGTCGGCGCCGGGGACCGGGTCGTCGGCCGCGCGGGCCGTGGAGTGGCGGCGGGCGAGCGCCGTGAGCAGCCAGGGCAGGCGGGACTCCGCCTCCAGGGGGTCGGGGCAGCGGGCCAGGTCCATGTGGGCGGCGCGCAGCGCGGCGGCGAGTTCGGGATCGTCGAGGACGGGCTCGCGGAAGTGCGGGAGGGCGGCGCCGCGGGTGCCGTCGGTGAGGAGGTTCGGGGTCGCGTACAGGGCGCGGTACGAGTAGCCGTCGGGGGCGGCGGGGCCGCCGGTGTGCACCTCGCCCGGCTCCAGGACGACGAGGGAGCCCGGCCCGGAGTGGATGTGCCCGCCCCGGTAGGCGATGACCTCCAGGCCGCCGACGGTGACGCCGACCGTGTACTCGTCGTGGGCGTGCGGGGCGTAGACGTGCCGGTCGAAGCGGGCGGTGAGGAGGTCGAGGGGCGGGCCGGCCGTCCCCAGCCGTGCCCTGGTCCAGCGTGCCTGCTCGCCGCGTGCGTCCACCGCCGCCCACCCCCTGCCCCTACGGGATCAGAGGAAGTCGGTGGTGTCCAGGTCGAAGGAGCCACCTGTCCGAGGAGATCGGGAGCCGTTTCCTCGATCATCGGAAACGTTTCCTCGATCGTGGCACAGGCGCGAGGTCCCTGTCCGGAAGGCGGGCTCGTCGCGCTTGACCCTGTCGCAGCGTCAACGTTTCTACTGGGGCCATGCGGATCGGAGAACTCGCCGGCGCCGTGGGCATCACCACGCGGACCGTGCGGCACTACCACCACCAGGGCCTGTTGCCCGAGCCGGAGCGGCTGGCCAACGGGTATCGGACGTACACCCTGCGGCACGTCGTCGTGCTGGCCCGGATCCGGCGGCTGACCGAGCTGGGGCTCGGGCTCGCGGAGGTGCGGGACGTGCTCGCGGACGAGGCCGGGAAGGATCTCGCCGAGGTGCTGGAGGAACTGGACGCGGATCTCGCGCGGCAGGAGGCGGCGATCCGGGAGCGCCGGGCGCGGTTGCGGGCGCTGCTGGAGACGGAGGGCGGGCTGCCGGCCGAGGGGCCGGTCTCGCCGGAGCTGGCCGGGTTGTTCGCCGGGATGGGGGACGTGTCCGGTTCGCCGATGGCCGTCCGGGACCGGGAGATGCTGGCGTTCATGGAGAGCGCGGTGGGCCCGGAGGAGCGGGAGGGGCTGCTGGCCACGCTGCGGGGCGCGTTCGAGTCGCCGGAGTCGGTGGCGCGCGCCCACCGGGCGTACGCCCTGCTGGACGAGCTGGCGGACGCCGATGCCGACGATCCCCGGGTGGCCGGGGCCGCGCGGACGCTCGCCGACTGCATCCCGGCGGAGCTGCTGCCCACCGGGGGCGTGGACCTCGACTCCGGCCACGGCGTCCTGCGCGCCATGTACGCCGACTTCGCGCCGGGGCAGGCGGAGGCGGTGCGGCAGGCGCTCGCCCTCGTGTCGCGGGAGCGGCGGTCATGACGGGCCCGGGCGCGTCTCTCGTCACGGTCCCGTACCTCCTGCTCCGGCACGAGCTGCGGCTGCTGGCCAGTCTGTGGCTGTGGGCGGTCCGGCGGACCCACGGGGCGGTGGCCGGCGGGTCGGTCTTCGGGTACGCGCGGGGGCAGGGCGCGATGATGTCCGGGTTCGCGTTCGTGTGTGTCGTCGAGTCCGTGATGCTGTCCGTGCTGCTGCGGAGCTGGCCCGCCGTGCACCACGTGGTGCTGGTGCTGGACGTGTACACGGTCTTGATCGTGGTCGGGCTGCACGCCGCGTCCGTGGTCCGGCCGCACGTCCTGGACCCGGCCGCCGGGACGCTGCGGATCCGGCGGGCCGTCCACGTCGACGTGCGGATACCGCTGGAGCGGATCGCCTCCGTCCGGCGTGAGCTGCGTACGACGCACGCACGGGCCGACGGCGAGCTGGATCTCGCCGTGGGGTCCCAGACCTCCGTCACCGTCGAACTGGCCGAGCCCGTCGCCCACGTCTCCTTCTTCGGGCGGCGGCGCGAGGTCCGCGTGGTGCGGTGTCACGCCGACGACCCCGGGGCGCTCGTACGGGCCGTCGAGCAGACACGGGAGGGGTACGCCGTACCCTGACCGGGGGCCCGGAGCTTGTCGTGAAGGAGTACGTGTGCTTGTCCTGCTGCCGCCGTCCGAGGGGAAGGCCGCGTCCGGCCGGGGCGCCCCGCTGAAGACCGGGTCGCTGTCCCTGCCGGGGCTCACCGCGGCCCGGGAGGCCGTCCTCGGCGAGCTGGTGGAGCTGTGCGCCGCCGACGAGGAGAAGGCGCGCGAGGTGCTCGGGCTGAGCGAGGGGCTGCGCGGCGAGGTCGCCAAGAACGTGGAGCTGCTGACGGCGGGCGCGCGTCCGGCCGGGGAGATCTACACCGGTGTGCTGTACGACGCCCTGGACCTGGCCTCGCTGGACGCCGCCGCCAAGCGGCGGGCCGCCAGGTCGCTGCTGGTGTTCTCGGGGTTGTGGGGTGCCGTACGGGTGACCGACCGGATCCCCTCCTACCGGTGCTCGATGGGTGTGAAGCTGCCCGGGCTCGGTGCACTGGGCGCGCACTGGCGGGTGCCGATGGCCGAGGCCCTGCCGGAGGCGGCCGGGAACGGGCTGGTGCTCGACCTGCGTTCGGCGGCGTACGCGGCGGCGTGGAAGCCGACGGGCGAGGTCGCCTCGCGGACGGCGACCGTGCGGGTGCTGCACGCGCCGACCCGGAAGGTGGTCAGCCACTTCAACAAGGCGACCAAGGGGCGGATCGTACGGAGTCTGCTGGCGTCCGGGACCGCGCCCGCGGGGCCCGCGGAGCTGGTGGAGTCCCTGCGGGACCTGGGGTACGAGGTGGAGGCGGCGGCGCCCGCGAAGGCCGGGCGGCCGTGGTCGCTGGACGTGCTGGTGGACGAGGTGCACTGATCCGCCGATCGATGCGCCGATCGATGCGCCGATCGCGACCGTTGCGCTGACTGCAACGGAGATTGCAGGGAGTGCGTTTGGGCGGCACGATGAGGGCATGAGTTCTCCGCTGCCCTCCTCCCCCGCCTCGGTACTGGATCTCGCGCCCGTCGTGCCCGTCGTGGTCGTCGACGACCTCGCCGACGCCGTGCCGCTCGCCAGGGCGCTCGTCGCCGGTGGGCTGCCCGCGATCGAGGTGACGCTGCGGACGCCGGTCGCCCTCGACGCGATCCGGGCCATCGCCGGTGAGGTACCGGGCGCGGTGGTCGGCGCGGGCACGGTCATCACGGCGGAGCAGGTCGCGGAGGTCGTGGCGGCCGGGGCGCGGTTCCTGGTCAGCCCGGGGTGGACGGACGCGCTGCTGGAGGCGATGCGGGCGTCCGGGGTGCCGTTCCTGCCGGGGGTGTCGACCACGTCGGAGGTGGTGGCGCTGCTGGAGCGCGGGGTGCGGGAGATGAAGTTCTTCCCGGCCGAGGCCGCGGGCGGCACCGCCTATCTCAAGGCGCTCGCCGCGCCGCTGCCGCAGGCCCGCTTCTGCCCGACCGGCGGCATCTCCGCGGCCTCCGCGCCGGAGTATCTGGCGCTGCCCAACGTCGGCTGCGTCGGGGGGAGTTGGATGCTGCCCAAGGACGCGGTGGCCGGCCGGGACTGGGGGCGCGTCGAAGCACTGGCCCGGGAGGCGGCGGCGCTCGGCGCAGGCGGACTCGGCGCGGGTGGACTCAGCGCAGGTGGGACGTCTCGTTGAACAGGCGGACACTGGCGCCGCCGTCCGCGTAGTACGCCACCGCCGACAGCGACGCCGCCGACAGCTCCATCCGGAACAGCGACTCGGGCGGGGCGCCCAGGGCGAGTCGCAGGAACGTCTTGATCGGCGTGACGTGGGAGACCAGCAGCACCGTGCGGCCCGCGTACGCCGTGACGAGCCGGTCGCGGGTGACGGCGATCCGGGCGCCGGTGGCCGCGAAGCTCTCGCCGCCGCCGGTCGGTTCCGCGTCCGGGGAGGCCAGCCAGGCGTCCAGGTCGGCGGGGTAGCGGTCGCGCACCTCGCCGAAGGTGAGCCCCTCCCACGCGCCGAAGTCGGTCTCGCGCAGCCCCTCCTCGACCGTCACCTCCAGCCCCAGGCGGGCGGCGACGATGCCGGCGGTCTCGCGGGTGCGGGCCAGGGGCGAGGCGACGACCGCCTCGATCGTGCCGCGCCGGGCGAGGCTCTCGGCGACCTTCTCGGCCTGCTCGCGGCCGACGGGCGACAGGGAGGGGTCGCTGCCGCCGCTCCCGGAGAACCGCTTCTGCGGGGTGAGGGGCGTCTCCCCGTGCCGCAGGAGGACGAAGGTGGCGGGGGCACCCATGTCGGGAGGTCCCCAGCCGGGCGAGGCCACGGCCTTCGCGGCCCGCACGTCGGCCTCGCCCGAGGTCTCGGCGGTGACACGGGCTGCGGGAACGTCGACGGCGTCGCCCGAGTCCAGGTCCGCCGTCGACGTGGACGGTGACCACTGTTCGCCGCGTGCGCCCGCGTCCATCGCCTCGTTGGCCAGGCGGTCGGCGTGCTTGTTGTTCGCGCGGGGGATCCACTCGTACGTCACGCGCCCCGGTGGGAAGACGCGGGCCGCCTCGGCCGCCAGGGGCTTCATGTCCGGGTGCTTGATCTTCCAGCGGCCCGACATCTGCTCGACGACGAGCTTGGAGTCCATGCGGACGTGCACGGCGGCGTCCGGGTCCAGCTCCCTCGCCGCGCGCAGGCCGGCCAGCAGGCCCCGGTACTCGGCGACGTTGTTCGTGACGACCCCGAGGTACTCGGCGGCCTCCGCCAGGGTCTCCCCCGTCGCCGCGTCCAGCACCACCGCGCCGTAGCCCGCGGGCCCCGGGTTGCCCCGTGACCCGCCGTCGGCCTCGACCACGAACTCCCGCGCGGAACCGGTCACCGCGTCTCCCGCCGATCAGCCACCGACCGGCCCCCTACAGCCCGGAGTCCGCCGTACGCACCAGGATGCGGCGGCAGTTCTCGCAGCGTACGACCGTGTCGGGTGCCGCGGAGCGGATCTCGCTCAGCTCGGTGATGGCCAGCTCCTGGCGGCAGCCCTGGCAGCTGCGCTGGTACAGCTTGGCCGCGCCGACGCCGCCCTGCTGCTCGCGCAGCTTGTCGTAGAGCTTCAGCAGGTCGTCGGGGACGGAGCCGGCGATGACCTCGCGCTCCTTGGTCACCGAGGCCATCTCGCCGTCCAGCTCCTCGACGGCCGCGTCACGGCGCGCGGTGGCGTCGTCGATCTTGCCCTGCACCGCACCGACCCGCTCGGTCAGCTCGGCGACCCGCTCCTGCGCGGACTCGCGGCGCTCCATCACCTCCAGGACGACGTCCTCCAGGTCGCCCTGGCGCTTGGCGAGGGAGGCGATCTCGCGCTGGAGGTTCTCCAGGTCCTTCGGGGAGGTGACGGCGCCGGAGTCCAGCCGCTGCTGGTCGCGGCCGGCGCGCTGGCGCACCTGGTCCACGTCCTGCTCGGCCTTGGTCTGCTCGCGGGCGCAGTCGCTCTCCTCGGTCTGCGCGGCCACGAGCAGGTCGCGCAGCTGGGTGTGGTCCTTGGTCAGCGACTCGATCTCGGCGTGCTCGGGCAGGGACCGGCGCTTGTGCGCGAGCTGCTGGAGACGCGTGTCGAGGCCCTGGACGTCGAGGAGTCGGATCTGGTCGGCGGGCGCGGCTTTCAGTTGGGGGCTCCCATTGCGCTAGAGGTCGGGGCGGACGCCACGTGGGCGGTCCAGGGGTCGGTGACCGTCTTCGAGACGTGGACCCTGAGGTCCCAGCCGTTGCGGTCGGAGATCTCGTCGAGCTGGGCCGCGCCCAGCTCGCACCAGGGCCACTCGGTGGCCCAGTGCGCCGCGTCGAGCAGCGCGAGGGGACTGTGGGCGCGGTTCGCGGAGAACGCAGAGAACGCTGAGAACTCGGACACGGGGTGGTGTCGCAGGTCCGCGGTGAGGAAGGCGTCGACGCCGGCCGCCCGTACGTGGTCGAAGAGGCTGTCGCCGGAGCCGCCGCTGACGGCGACGGTGCGCACGGTCGCCTCCGGGTCGCCGGCGACGCGGATGCCCTGCGCCGTGGCGGGCAGCCGCTCGGCGGCGCGGGCGGCGAACTCGCGGACCGTCAGGGGGTGCCGCACCTCGCACACCCTGCCCAGGCCGCGGCGCCCCTCGGGGTCGCTCGGGTCCGGCACCAGGGGCCGTACGACGCTCAGGTCGAGGGCACCGGCCAGCGCGTCGGAGACGCCCGGGTCGGCGGCGTCGGCGTTGGTGTGGGC
The DNA here is from genome assembly GCF_002939385.1 of Streptomyces sp. MH60. GTDB lineage: Bacteria > Actinomycetota > Actinomycetes > Streptomycetales > Streptomycetaceae > Streptomyces. The sequence continues at coordinate 97,431 of NZ_MULI01000004.1, forward strand.
GACGTGCAGGGCGATGTCGTTCTTGATGAGCGTGTGCACCACGCGGCCCTTGAAGGTGGACGCCGCGACCGTCGTCGTCCCGCGCAGATACAGCGGGTGGTGGGTGACGAGCAGGTCGGCGCCGAGCTTCACGGCCTCGTCGACGATCTCCTGGACGGGGTCCACGGCGAACAGGACGCGGGAGACCTCCTGGCCGGGCTCGCCCACGACGGTGCCGACCGCGTCCCAGGACTCGGCCCGCTCGGCGGGCCACAGGTTGTCCAGCGCGGCGATGACTTCTGACAGACGGGGCACGCGTGCAAGGCTACCTGGAGGTTCTGGGCCGTTGTACCCGCCGATGCGCACGCCGCCCGCCGCCGCGGCCGTCCGCTCCGGCGCAGCACACGCCGTGCCCTTCCCTCAGGTGAATCGTTCCTGTGACACACGTATGTGTGATGGGGGCGGCTGCCGGTCCCCCGCCCGCGCGTACGAAAACTAGCTTCGTCGCCGGAGGTGACCGAACGATGACGGCCTGTGCGATCGAGCCTTCGGCGGACCCCGGGAACGGCGGGGGTCCGCGGGCGGGCTGCAGCATCACCGCGGAGGGTGCCTACGCCGCGCGTCTCGCCCGGAGCGGGGAGGGCGGCGACTCGTGGTTCCCGGAGCGCTGGACCCTGGACGGCCCCGAGCCGTACGCGGTGCCGCTGCCGGGCAACCAGCCCGAGGAGCCCGGCACCGAGGTGCAGCCGATGGGCGACGGGCGGGTCCTGGTCCACCGGATCGCGGCCGGCCGGCACGTCTTCGCGCTGCTGTACCCGACCGGGCCCGGTACCGGCGAGCTGCCGCTCGGCGCGGTCGAGTGCCCGGCGGACGGTACCGGGCTGCGGCTGCTGCCGCCGGTTCCGGGCGGCGAGCGGGCGTACGCCCTCGCGGCCGGTCCGCGGTCGACGGTGCTGTGGCAGGTGGCGGGCGGTGCCTTCGGGCCGGAGCGGGTGGCCGAGATCCCCGGCCGGTGCTCGGGCGGGGTCTGGCTGGACCGCACCGGCCGGATGCTGGCGGTGGACCGGGAGACCGGCGGGCGCGTCAAGGCGGTCGTGGTGGACCTGGAGCGGGAGGGCGAGGTGTCGCCGCTGCTGCAGATCGCGGCGGACAGCGACGACCGGCTCCTGCTGGCCGACCCCGACAGCGGGCTGGTGCTGATCGGCTCGGACGCGCCCTCGCCGGGGCGGGAGCGGCTCGGCTGGGGGGTGCTGGGCAGCACGCTGCCGGTGCGCTTCCCGGAGTGCCTGCGGCTGCCGGACTGCGTCGTGACGCCGTTCGCCGTCCAGCCGGGGCAGGTGCTGACTCCGGAACGCTGCGCGGTGGCCCTGCGGGTGGACGGCGCGTTCGGCAGCTGGGTCGGAGTGTGGCGGCCCGCCGAGCGGCACGTACGGCATCTTCCGGCGCCCGAGGGGTGGTTGACGGGCGCCGGGCTGTGGACCCCGGACGGCGAGCTGCGGCTGCCGTGCTCCACCCCGCGGTCGCCCTGCGGCGTGGCCCGGCTCGCCGCACCCGGCGTTCGCGGCGTTCCCGGCGCGGGCGGCGAGCGGCCCGGGGACCCGGAAGAACCGACTCCGGACGATACGGCTCCGGGCGAACCCCGCGAACCCCGCGAACCCGGCGTGACGGACACCTCGACGCCCGCTCCCACCCCGGCTCAGCCCCGCCCCGTACCGCTGCAACAGGCCCCGCTGGCACGGCTTGTAACGAAGTAGTGCCGGTTGGCGCGGCCGCCTGGATTCCGCCCGAGGTGTGCCGGTTAGACTCGCCCGGCTGTAGGAAAGATCATGTTGACGGGGTGAATTCCTTCCGATGAACGACACCAGCACGACCCAGCCGATACAGGCCGCCGGTGCCGACGTTCCCGAGTCCGACACCGGCCACGGCAAGCACCGCGGACCGGTCTCCAGCCAGGAGGGCGTGGCGACTCCCAGGGGCCGCCACCGCAGGCCGGCCGAGGAGTCCGAGACGGCCGCCTGACGGCACGGACCGGCACCCGCACAGGTGCAGGTCAGGCACAGGTACAGGTACAGGTACAGGTACGGAAAGCAAGCGGCTCCGGCCCCGTTCGTCGCATCCGGCGGACGGGGCCGTGGTCGTTCACCCGTACCGGACGACGGTGTCGGCGAGGACGGGCGCGTCGTCGCGCTCGACGGCGCTCACGGCCACCCGGACCTCTCCCGCACCGGCACCACCCGCCCCGGCGGGCCCCCACATCCGCACCCGCAGCGTCTCCCCCGGGTACACCACCCCGGCGAACCGCGTGCGGTAGGCGCGCACCCGGGACACGTCGCCGTCCAGCAGCGTGTCCACGACCGTCTTGAGGGTGGCGCCGTAGGTGCACAGGCCGTGCAGGACGGGCCGTTCGAAGCCGGCGCGCGCGGCGAACTCCGGGTCGGCGTGCAGGGGGTTCCAGTCGCCGGAGAGCCGGTAGAGCAGCGCCTGGTCCTCCCTCAGGGCCCGTTCGACGACGTGGTCCGGCGGCCCGGCGGGCGGGGGCGAGGGGCGTCCGGACGGGCCCCGCTCACCGCCCCAGCCGCCTTCCCCGCGTACGTAGACCTCGGCCTCGTCGGTCCACAGCGGTCCGTCCGCGTCGGTGACCTCGGTGCGCAGCGCCAGGACGGCCGCCGTGCCCTTGTCGTACGCGGCGACGACGCGCGAGGCCGCGGTGGCCCGGCCGCGCACCGGAAGGGACCGGTGCAGGCGCAGTCGCTGCCCGCCGTGCAGGACGTGGGCGAGGTCGACGTCGACGCCGGGCACGGACAGCGCGCGGATCACGCCCGGGGCGTCGCCGCCGGCCACCGTCGCGAAGCTCGGCAGGACGTGCAGCCGGGACTCCAGGGTGTAGCGCAGCTCGCGCGGGTCGGTGGCGGGACGGCCGGCGCCGACGCCGAGGTGGTAGAGCTGGACGTCCTTGTGGTCCCAGGCGATCTCCCGGACCCGGGGTGCGGCGCCGAGTACCCCGGCCGCGTCGATGGGCATGACCCTCCTGCTCCTCCCCGGTACGACAACCCGGGCACGACAACCCGGGCACGACGACCCTGGCAAGACGACCCGGTCACGACGACCCGGGCACGACGACGATCACGGACAGCCCCGACCGTACGGGACGCCGGCCACCCATGACATTTGTCATCGCCAACTCCGGACAACCGCATCTGCCGCCCGTCCCCGCCCGCTCCGTAGCGTCACCGGTATGAGACCGACACAGGGCGCCACTCCCGCCGTGTCCTTCACGGGGGCATCCAAGGCGTACGGCGACGTCCGCGCCGTCGACGGCGTGGATCTGGACATCGAGCGCGGTGAGACGGTCGCGCTGCTCGGCCGCAACGGCGCGGGCAAGTCGACGGCGATCGCGCTGCTGCTCGGCCTGTGCCCGCCCGACGGGGGCACCGTGGAGCTGTTCGGCGGGCCTCCGGAGCGGGCCGTGCGCGCCGGCCGGGTGGGCGCCATGCTCCAGGAGGCACGGGCGGTGCCCCGGGTCACCGTGGGCGAGCTGGTCGCCTTCGTGGCCGGCCGTTATCCGGCGCCGATGCCCGTCGGGGAGGCCCTGGAGCTGGCCGGGATCGGGCCGTTGGCCGGGCGGCGCGTGGACCGGCTGTCCGGCGGGCAGACCCAGCGCGTGCGGTTCGCGCTCGCCCTGGCCGGCCGCCCCGACCTGCTGGTCCTGGACGAGCCGACGGCGGCCCTGGACGTGGAGGCCCGGCACGCCTTCTGGCGGTCGATGCGGGCCTACGCCCGGCGCGGCAGCACGGTCCTCTTCTCCACCCACTACCTGGAGGAGGCCGAGGCGCACGCCGACCGGATCCTGGTCGTCGACCGGGGGCGGGTCGTCGCCGACGGCACCGGCGACGAGCTGCGCCGGGCGGCGGGCGGCAGCCGCGTCTCCTTCGACCTGGCCGGACGGCCCACCGAGGACCTGGCGCTGCTGCCCGGGGTCCGTGCACTGGAGGTGCGCGGGGACCGCGCGGTGCTGCGCACCGACGACTCCGACGCGACCGTGATCGCCCTCGCCCGGCTCGGCGCGATACGCGGCCTGGAGGTCGCCCCCGCGTCCCTGGACGACGCGTTCCTGGCCCTGACGACGGCGGCACCGGTGCCGGAGAAGGAGAGCGTGCGATGAGGGACTACCTGATCCTCGAAACCCGCCGCACGCTGCGCGACCCCGGTTTCGTCGTCGGCGGGGTGGCCATGCCGGTGCTGATGTACCTGCTGTTCACCAACCTCGGGGGCGACGCGGGCGACTGGAAGACGGGCGCGATGGTCGGCATGGCCGCGTACGGCGCGGTCGGCTCCGCCCTCAACACCGGCGGCGGGGTCGCCGAGGACCGTGCCATCGGCTGGCTGCGGCAGTTGCGGGTGACTCCGATGCGCCCGCACCAGGTGGTCGTGGGCCGTGCCCTGACCGCCTCGGTCACCGTGCTGCCGGCGATCACGGCCGTGCTGGCCGCGGGCGGCCTGCTCAACGGCGTACGGCTGGACGCCTGGCAGTGGGCGGCGCTGGCGCTGCTGCTCTGGCTGGGGTCGGTGCCCTTCACGCTGCTGGGGCTCGGCAACGGCTACCGGCTGACCGGGCAGACCACGGGGGTGGCGAACATGGTGGCCAACCTCGGTCTCGCGGTGCTCGGCGGACTGTGGTTCCCGCTGGCGCTGTTCCCTCAGTGGCTGCGCGCGGTGTCGGCGTACACCCCGACCAACCGCTTCGCCCAGCTGGGCACCTCGGTCGCCACAGGGCACGCGCCTCCCGCGGGTGCCATTCTCGTCCTGACGGGATGGCTGCTGGCCTTCGGCGCGTACGCCGTCCTGTCCTACCGCCGTGTCGCGGCGACCGACTGAGCGCCCGAACGCCCAAGTGGAAAGGAGCCGACACCCATGACCGGGACCCGAGGGCGGCTGCGCGGTATGTCGTGCCGCCTGGACGCGTGGCAGCTGGCACGGCAGTCGGATCCGGCCGACGCGGCCGGGGCGGGCGAGCGGTCGGAGCGGATGGGGCCGCCGCCCACCGGTTTCACGCTGCTGCCGTGGCTGCTGATGGGGCTGGGCAGCCTCGCGAACATCTTCCAGGGGAACGACTCCAACCCCTGGATCGGCGGGGCGGGCCTGTTCGTCTTCAACTCGCTCTACATCTATGTCGCCTTCCGGTCCTTCGACAAGGAGTTGCGCGAGTCGCCGTCCACCCGGCTGGCGCTGGCCGCCATGGCGCTGGTGACCTGCGGTCTGGCCCTGGCGTACGGGGGCAGTTGGCTGCTGTTCTTCCCGCTGCTCGGCCTGGCCGCGGGGGCGGCGCTGCGCGGCCGGTGGCTGGGCCGCTGGGGCTGGTCGCTGGCGGTGGCGGCGGGTGTCGTGGCGGGCGTCAAGGACGGCTGGAACGGTCTGAACATCGCCTACGGGACCTTCCTGTCGACCATGGTGACGGCCGCGATCCTGAGCCTGTCCGACGCCGTACGGCAGTTGCGCGCCGCCAGGGAGGAACTGGCCACGCGGGCGGTGGCGGAGGAGCGGCTGCGGTTCTCGCGGGACCTGCACGACCTGCTGGGGCACACGCTGTCGGTGATCGTGGTCAAGTCGGAGGCGGCCCGTCGGCTGGCGCCCCGCGACCTGGACGCGGCGCTGACCCAGATCACGGACATCGAGTCGGTCGGCCGCCAGGCGTTGACCGAGGTCCGCGAGGCGGTCACCGGCTACCGGGAGGGCAGCCTCGGCACCGAGCTGGACCGGGCGCGCTCCGCGCTGAGCGCGGCGGACGTGGACCCGGTGGTGCGCCGCTCCGGCCCGCCGCTGCCCCCGCAGGCGGAGGCGCTGCTGGGGTGGGTGGTGCGGGAGGCGGTCACCAACGTCGTACGGCACAGCGGGGCGAGCCGGTGCGAGATCGCGGTCGCGGGCAGCGGAGACCGGGTGCGGCTGACGGTCACGGACAACGGCGCGGGCACCGCGCTCTCCGCCCAGGGGCCGGGCACCGGTCTGACCGGGCTCAGGGAACGCCTCGCCACGGCGGGCGGTTCGCTGACGGCGGGGGCGGAGCCGCGGGGCGGCTTCTCGGTGACGGCGGAACTGCCGGTGCCGGCGGAGGGGAAACCGGTGGGCGCACCGGCGTAGCCCTCGCGCCGTGCGACACCCCGGCCCCCGCCGCGCCCGCCCTCTACCCTTGCCCCGTGACCGACCAGACGCCCCGCGCCCATCCCGTCCGCGTCCTCCTCGCCGAGGACCAGGGCATGATGCGGGGCGCGCTGGCGCTGCTGCTCGGGATGGAGGCGGACATCGAGGTGGTCGCGCAGGTGGCGGCCGGTGACGAGATCGTCCCCGCCGCGCTCACGCACCGCCCCGACATCGCCCTCCTCGACATCGAACTGCCGGGCCTGAGCGGCCTGGACGCCGCCGCCGAGCTGCGCAAGCGGATGCCGGGCTGCCGGGTGCTGATCCTGACGACGTTCGGCCGCCCCGGGTATCTGCGGCGGGCCATGGAGGCGGGCGCCGCGGGTTTCCTGGTCAAGGACGGCCCGGTGGAGGAGCTGGCCGGCGCGATCCGCCGGGTGCTGGCCGGAGAGACGGTCGTCGACCCGGCGCTCGCCGCGGCCGCGCTGAGCGCGGGGCCCAGCCCGCTCACGGCGCGGGAGTGCGACGTCCTGCGGGCCTCGGCGGACGGTGCGACGGTCGCCGACATCGCCGGCGCGCTGCATCTGTCCGAGTCCACGGTCCGCAACTACCTCTCCGCCGCGATCGGCAAGACCGCGACGCGCAACCGCACGGAGGCGCTCCGCGCGGCGCGGCGGCAGGGGTGGCTCTGACCGGCCGCGGGGCGGAGCGGTTCGTCGGCCGCGGGGCGGAGCGGTTCGTCGGCCGCGGGCCGGTGGGGGCCGTTCGCGCCCCGCGGCGGAGCCGCACATGGATACGGCCCCGCGCCCCTTTGGGGCGCTCCAGGAACCCGGCGCGAGAGGGTGCCCCTTGGGGGCGATCAGTCCGTGCTGTGGGCCGTCGGCTCGGGCTTCGGGCGTCCCGGTGGGAGCCAGGACCACATCAGCAGGGCCGCGGCGAGGAGGACGGCCGCCGCCGTGCGGAAGACCAGCGCGTAGCCGTCCGTCAGGGCCACCGGGTCCGCGTCCTCGCCCCCGGCCCGCGCCGCCGCGATCGTCGACATCACCGCGAGTCCCAGCGAACCGCCCATCGTCCGGGAGGTGTTGATCAGCCCGGAGACCAGTCCGGCGTCCCCGGGCGCCGCGCCGGAGATGGCCAGCGAGGCCAGCGGGGTCGCCGCGATGCCCGCGCCCAGCATCATCAGCACGCCGGGGATCATGATCGCGGTCAGATAGCCGCCGTCCGCGGTCATCGTCGACTGCCAGCCGAAGCCGACCGCCGCGACGAGCGTGCCGAGCACGGCCACGTTGCGGGCCCCGAGCACCGGCAGGAACCGCGGGGCCGCCTTCGAGCCGAGGATCACCGCCAGGGAGCTGGGCACGAGGGCCAGGCCCGCCTCCAGCGGGGAGTAGCCGAGCACGTTCTGCGCGTACAGGGTCATGAAGAACCACATCGAGAACATCGACGAGCCGGACACCAGCATCGCCACGTTCGCCGACGCGACCGACCGCAGCCGCAGCAGCCCGAGCGGCATCAGCGGCGCCGCCGTCCGCGCCTCGACGAGGAGGAAGAGCCCGAGCAGCGCGAGCCCGGCCAGCAGTGGCACCAGGGTCGCCGTCGCCGCCCACCCCTCGGACTCGGTCTGCGAGATGCCGTAGGCCAGCGTGGCCAGACCGGCGGTCACCAGCAGCGCGCCCGGCAGGTCGAGGCGGCGCCGCGGGCCGCCCTTGCTCTCGGCCAGCCACAGCGCGGCGCCGCCCAGCACGACCGCGCCCACCGGCACGTTGATCAGCAGTACCCAGCGCCAGGACAGCCCGTCCACCAGGGCGCCGCCCACCAGGCCGCCCGCGGCACCGCCGCCCGCGCCCACCGCGGTCCAGGTCGCGATCGCGCGGGCCCGCGCCGCGCCCTCCGGCACCGCGGCGGTCAGGATGGTCAGCGTCGAGGGGGCGAGCACGGCGGCACCGAGCCCCTGGACGGCGCGGGCGGCCAGCAGCTGCCAGCCCTCCTGGGCGAGACCGCCGCCCAGCGAGGCCAGCGTGAAGAGCCCGAGCCCGACCAGGAACATCCGCTTGCGCCCGTACAGGTCACCGGCCCGTCCGCCGAGCAGCATGAACCCGGCGAAGGCGATGGCGTAGGCGTTGACCACCCACTGGAGCCCCTGCGCGCTCAACCCGAGGTCGGCCCGCATCGACGGCAGGGCGACGTTGACGACGGACACGTCGAGGACAACCAGGAACTGTCCGGCGCAGGCGATCGCGACGACCAGCCAGGTGGGTGGGGTACGGCGCGGCGATATTCGGGGGGCGGTGGAGGTACCGCTGGCTTCCAGCATGGGTGTCATGGTCTCAACCCCGGTGCACCCCTTGCATCGGTATTTCGGCCCCGGACCGGCCTAGGTCCCGCGACGTAATCGCCCTCTGGCGGTCACCCCAAGAGAAGGTCAAGAATTAGTTAGCGACTCGAAGCAACGGAATAGTTGCCCCGGCGCACGAGGTTCAGTCTGCACGTATCCGATCACGCACCGCGTCCACACACTCCGGCCTGGAGGCCCCACCCCATGTCCCACACGACGACCGACGAACCCGCGCGGCGAGCGAGCGGGGCCACCGTCCCGGTACTCGCGTTCGCGGGCATCGTCGTCGCGGTGATGCAGACCCTGCTGGTCCCGGTCATCAAGGACCTGCCCCGACTTCTGGACACCTCACCCAGCAACGCCACCTGGGTCCTGACCTCCACGCTCCTGTCCGGAGCCGTGGCCACCCCGATCATGGGCCGGCTCGGCGACCTGTTCGGCAAGCGCCGCATGCTGATCGCCAGCCTGTCGGTGATGGTCGTCGGCGCACTGCTCAGCGCGCTCACCGACGCCCTGATCCCGATGATCGTCGGCCGTACGCTCCAGGGCTTCGCGATGGGCGCCATACCCCTCGGCATCGGCCTGATGCGCGACATGCTGCCCCGTGAGCGGCTGGGCTCGGCGATGGCGCTGATGAGTTCCTCGATCGGCGTCGGCGGCGGCCTCGCGCTGCCCGCCGCGGCCCTGGTCGCGCAGCACACCGACTGGCACGTCCTGTACTACGGCGCCGCCGGCCTCGGTGTCGTCTCCATCGCCCTGACCCTGCTGGTCGTGCCGGAGTCCCCGCTGCGCGCCAAGGGCTCCTTCGACCTGCCGGGCGCGCTGGGCCTGACGGCCGGTCTGATCCTCTTCCTGCTGCCGATCAGCAAGGGCAGCGACTGGGGCTGGTCGTCGCCCACCACGCTCGGCCTGTTCGCCGCCGCCGTCGTGGTCCTGCTCCTGTGGGGCCTGATGGAGCTGCGCGTCGCGGCCCCGCTGGTCGACCTGCGCACCACGGCGCGCCGCGAGGTGCTGCTCACCAACCTCGCCTCGATCATGGTCGGCGTCTCCTTCTTCGTCATCTCCCTCGTCCTGCCGCAGCTCCTCCAGCTGCCCTCCGAGACCGGCTACGGCCTCGGTCAGTCGATGGTCGTCGCGGGCCTGTGCGTGGCCCCGCTGGGCCTGACGATGATGTTCACCGCCCCGGTCTACGCCCGCCTGTCCGCCCGCTACGGCCCCCGCACCACCCTCATCATCGGCCTGGTGATCATCGGGATCGGCTACGCCGGCGGCCTCGGCCTGATGAGCGCCGCCTGGCAGACCGTCGTCACCTCGGTGCTGATCGGCGCGGGCATCGGCCTCGCCTACTCCTCCCTGCCCGCCCTGATCATCAGCGCGGTCCCGGCCTCCGAGACGGGCGCCGCCAACGGCCTCAACACGCTGATGCGGTCCATCGGTACGTCGGTGTCGAGCGCCGTCATCGGCATGGTGCTCGCCAACACGGCGAACGACGCGGGCGGTGTCGCCGTCCCCACCCTGCACGGCTTCCGCGTCTCCTTCATGATCGCGGCGGGCGCCGTCGTCGTCGGCCTGGTGCTGGCCTTCTTCCTCCCGCGCCGCACCCCGTCCGCGGTCTCGCAGCTGCGGGCGAGCAGCGAGGAGGACGCGAACCTGGCCCGCGCCGAGCAGGCGCTCGCCGGGGCCGGACAGCCGCCGCACGGCTTCCGCGGCCGGGTGCTGGCCGCCGACGGCGCCCCCGTCCCCCGCGCCAAGGTCACGCTCATCGACCGGCACGGACGGCAGGCGGGCGCGACCCTCTCCGCGGGCGACGGCAGCTACGCCCTCGCCGTGCCCGCCGAGGGCCCGTACGTCCTGGCCGCCCGCGCCGCGGGCCACGCCCCGCTCGCCCACGCGGCCACCCACGGCGGCGACCGCCCGGTCGACCTGGACCTGTCGCTGCCGGGCGAGACGGTCCCGGCCTGACCCCACCCGGCCCCGGCCGGTCCCCGCACCCCCTGTCGCACCACGCGGCAGGGGGTGCGGCAGCATGGGGCGCCGGCACACCCCCGCCACCGGACCGGCGCCCCCGTCCCCACGCACCCGCACCCGCACCCGCACCCGCACCACCGAAAGGCCCCCATGACCGCGGCCCCCGACTCCATCCCCGACTCCGCTCCCTCCCCCTCCCCCGACGTCCTGGCCGTCTTCGAGGCCGCGAAGGGGTTCATGCCCGCGCACGAGGGCCGCGCGCTGTACGCCGCCGCCGTGGCGGCGGGCGGGCTCGGGCTGCCGCTGCTGGAGGTCGGCACCTACTGCGGGCGCTCCACCGTGCTGCTGGCCGACGCGGCCCGCCGGGCCGGGGTCACCGCGCTCACCGTCGACCACCACCGGGGCAGCGAGGAGCAGCAGCCGGGCTGGGACTACCACGACCCGGAGACGGTCGACCCGGAGCTGGGCGTGATGGACACCCTGCCCACCTTCCGCCGCACCCTGCACCGGGCCGGTCTGGAGGAGCACGTGGTCGCCCTGGTCGGACGCTCCCCCCAGGTCGCGGCGGTCTGGAACACCCCGCTCGGCCTCGTCTTCATCGACGGCGGCCACACCGACGAGCACGCGAACGCCGACTACGAGGGCTGGGCCCCGCACGTGGCCGACGGCGGGCTGCTGGTCATCCACGACGTCTTCCCGGACCCGGCCGACGAGTTCACCGGCCAGGCCCCGTACCGGGTCTACCTCAGGGCGCTGGCGTCCGGCGCGTTCACCGAGGTCGCCGCGACCGACTCGCTGCGCGTCCTGCGGCGAACCGGCGCGGGGATCTGAGGGCACGGTTAGAGTCGCTGACGTGTCGTACACAGGCCCGGACTTCGACCCTCCCCACCCCCGCCGCTCCCCGCTGCGCCGCCCGCTGACCGTGGCGGTCGCCGCGCTCGTGCCCGGGGCGCTGCTCGGCTGGGGGGTGTACGCGGCGGTCGGCGGCCCGGACGACGGGGGCGGCGACAGCGGCCGCGCGGCGGGCGTACGGACGTCGGCGGCTGCCTCGTCCGACGCCCCCGGCTCCCCGGGCCGCGACGCCAGGAAGCCCGCGGGTCCGTCACCGGCGCCCACGTCCGAGAAGCCGTCCGCGTCCGCCTCGAAGTCCGCGCCCGCCGCGGGCTCCGGCACCCTCAAGGGCAAGGTCGTCGTCATCGACCCGGGCCACAACCCCGCCAACTTCCGGCACGCGTCCGAGATCAACCGCAAGGTGAACGTCGGTACGCACTGGAAGGAGTGCGACACCACGGGCACGGCCACCGACGCGGGCTGGCCCGAGGCGAAGTTCACCCTCGACGTGGCCCACCGGCTGCGCACCCTGCTGGAGGCGCAGGGCGCGACGGTGAAGCTGACGCAGGACGGCAACCGTCCGTACGGACCCTGTGTGGACGAGCGGGCCCGGATCGGCAACGAGGCGAAGGCCGACGCCGCGATCTCGATCCACGCCGACGGGTCGGGGGCCGGCAACCGCGGCTTCCACGTGATCCTGCCGGGGCAGGTGCACGACGGGCCCGCCGACACCCGTGCGATCGTGGCGCCCTCCGCCGAACTGGGCGAGCGGGTCGCGGGCGGTTTCGTGCGGGTCACGGGCACCGCACCCGCCAACTACCTCGGCGACGGCACCGGTCTGGTCACGCGCACGGACCTGGGCGGTCTCAATCTGTCAACGGTTCCCAAGGTGTTCATCGAGTGCGGCAACATGCGCGACGGCAAGGACGCGGCCCTGCTGACCAGCGGCAGTTGGCGGCAGAAGGCGGCGCAAGGGATGTCTGAGGGAATCGTGAGTTTCCTGCGCGGGTAGCGATCGGCGCTCCGGTCCCTGCGGACAGCCCCGAGGTCCGGACGATAGTGTCGTCCGTACGATGAGGGGCCACCCCCGCGCTTCACACCGGAACCTTTCGGCGCCATCGTGACAGCGACGCCTCTACCGACGACGAGACGACCTACGAAGGACCTGAAGTGAATATCCGCTCGCTCACTCGAGGCGACGGCGTGGTGATCGGAGCAGCGGTGTTGCTGTTGATCGCGTCGTTCCTCGACATCTACTCGATCGACGGTGCGCCGGACAGCGCGGAGATCCCCAGCCTGTGGGGCAGTGGCTCGGTCGTGCTCGGTGTCGTCCTGGCGGGCGTCATCGGCGCCGCGCTCGTCGTCGTGAACCGCGCCATGCCGCAGCCCATGAAGGTGGCCGGTCTCGACCTCGGCCAGTTCGGCACCGCGTTCACGGTCTTCGCCGCGTGGTGCGCGCTCGGCAACATCTTCGACCCGGCGGGCGCCTTCGACAACGACGGGGGCCTGGACAACATCGGGGCCGGGATCGGCCTGATCCTCGCCCTCATCGCCACGCTGCTCATGGCCGCCGCGGCCGTGGCCACGCCGCTGCTCCCCGCCCTCAAGGGCACCCTGATCCCGGCCCCCCGCCCGGCCGCGCCGCAGCCCTACGGCGGCCAGCCCCAGGGTGGTTACGGCTACCCGGGCGCCCAGCAGCAGCCGTACGGCGGCCAGCCGGGCCACCCCGGGCAGCCGGGTCAGCCGGGTCCGGCCTTCGGCGGCCAGCCGCAGCCGGGGCAGCCCCAGCCCGGTCAGCCCCAGCCCGGTCAGCCGCAGGCACCGCAGCAGGCGCAGGCCCAGCCGGCCGGGGACTTCTCCCCGTTCTGGTTCGCCGTGCCGGTGCCGCGTCCGCTGTTCGCGGAGGACGGCTCCCCGACGCCGATCGCCGAGCTGGCGCCGGGCACCTGGTACCTGGCCGTCGAGCAGCGCGGCGCCAACCTGGTCGCGCAGACCCAGGACGGCCGTCGCGGCGTCCTGCAGGACACCTCGGGCATCCAGCGCGGCTGATCGCGCCGACGCCGCCGACACCTCAACGGCCCCTCGTCCGGAACCGGTTCCGGACGGGGGGCCGTCGGCACAGGTTTCCTCCGGGCCTGCGGGGCCATACGGAAGGCATGTCTAGATACCACGGCTCCACCTCCGCCGGCCGGGCCATCGCGATCGTCGCGGACATCATGGCCTTCATACTCGGCCTGTGGATCCTGATGTACCTGTTGGACGCCAACCGGGCCAACGACCTGGTGCAGTTCGTCCATGACGCGGCCAACTGGCTGGCCGGCTGGTCGCACGACCTCTTCACCTTCGACGAGGACTGGGCCCGGGTCGTCGCCGGCTACGGACTGGCCGCGGTCGTCTACCTCTTCGTCGGACACGCCGTCGCCAATCGTCTCGGCCGTCACTGACCCCGGGCCCGGCCGCTCAGACGCAGCAGTCCGGGTCCAGTCCCCTGGGCAGCCGGTCGCCCGCGAAGACCTGGCAGGTGGCCTCGTGCCCGCCGAGCGCGGCGACGGCGAGCAGCAGCGAACCGGCCGTCCAGGTGGTCAGCTCGCGGGGCCATATGGCGTCGTCATCGAAGACGTAGCCCGTCCAGTACAGGCCGCTGTCCGCGTCCCGCAGGTGCTGGATGGACTGGAGGATCTCCAGGGCGTGGTCCGACTCCCCCACCGCCCACAGGGCGAGCGCGAGTTCGGCCGACTCGCCGCCCGTCACCCACGGGTTGGGGACGACGCAGCGCACGCCGAAGCCCGGGACCACGAAACGGTCCCAGCTCTCCTGGATGCGTGACCTGGCCTCCGTGCCGGTCAGCGCGCCGCCCAGCACGGGGTAGTACCAGTCCATCGAGTAGCGGTCCTTGTCCAGGAACCGCTCCGGGTGGCGGCGGATGGCGTGCCGCAGCGCGCCCGCCGCCAACTCCCAGTCGGGCTGCGGCTCTTCGCGCTGCTCGGCGATGGCGAGCGCGCAGCGCAGCGCCTGGTGGACGGAGGAACTGCCGGTCAGCAGCGCGTCCGTGGTGTCGGTGCCGTCGTCGTCCCGGCGCCAGCCGATCTGTCCGCCGGGCTGCTGGAGGCGCAGCACGAACTCGACCGCCGCGTGGACGACGGGCCACATCCTCTCCAGGAAGGTGTCGTCGCCGGTGGCGAGGTAGTGGTGCCAGACGCCGACCGCGACGTAGGCGACGAAGTTGGTCTCCCGGCCGCGGTCGGTGACGTCGGCGAAGTCCCCGTCGGCGTAGGCGGCGTACCAGGAGCCGTCGGGGTTCTGGTGCCGGGCCAGCCACGCGTACGCCCGCTCGGCGGCCTCGTGCTCGTCGGCCGTGTCCAGGGCCATGGCGGCCTCGACGTGGTCCCACGGGTCGAGGTGGTGTCCGCGGAACCACGGGATGGCGCCGTCCTCGCGCTGGACGGCGAGGATGCCGCGGACGGTCGCGGCGGCCTCGGCCTCGGTGAGGACGCCGGGCAGGACCAGGTGTTCGGTACGGGGAGTGCGGGGCGAGCGCGAGGTCGTCACGCGGCGTCCACCGGCGGCAGGTGCGGCTTGGTCGCGTAGGCCACGAAGCTCTTGCCGATCAGCGGGTTCAGGGCCTGCTCGGCGACCCGGGTGGCCAGCGGCTTCTTCATGATGTCCCACACCAGCAGCTTGTGGTACGCCCGCACCGGCAGCGCCTTGTCGTTGTCGACGCCGAACGCGCACTTCAGCCACCAGTACGGCGAGTGCAGCGCGTGCGCGTGGTGGGTGCCGTACGGCTTGAGCCCGGCCTCGCGGATGCGGGCGAGGAGCTGGTCGGCCCGGTAGATGCGGATGTGGCCGCCCTCGACCTCGTGGTAGGCGTCGGAGAGGGTCCAGCAGACCTTCTCGGGGCCGTAGCGCGGCACGGTGATCGCGATGCGCCCGCCGGGCTTGAGGACGCGGACCATCTCGGCGAGGACGCCCTTGTCGTCGGGGATGTGCTCCATCACCTCGGAGATGATGACGACGTCGAAGGACTCGTCCGGGAAGGGCAGGGCCAGGGCGTCGCCCTCCATGGCGGTGGCGGTGGCGCCGGCCGGGGCCTCACCGGCCTCCTCCATCGCGGCGAACCACTGGGCGACCTCGCGGATCTCCTCGGCGTTCCGGTCCAGCGCGACGACCCTGGCCCCGCGCCGGTAGCACTCGAACGCGTGCCGGCCGGCGCCGCAGCCGAGGTCCAGGACGCGGTCGCCCGGGGCGAGCGGGAACCGGGAGAAGTCGACGGTCAGCACGTGGCCCTGCTTTCGGGGTAGACGCCGGTGTCACTGGTGGTCGGGGTCGCGGGCACGATCCTCGGGGTGGTCGTGGGGGCGGAGCCGATGGCCTCGCGGTAACGGGCGACGGTGCCCTCGGCGGCGCGCGCCCAGGTGAAGTGCCGCAGTACGCGTTCACGTCCGGCGGCGCCGAGCCTGACCCGCAGTTCGCGGTCGCCCAGCAGCCGGTTCAGCCCGGCGGCCAGCGCGTCGGCGTCGCCCGGCGGCACCGCGAGGCAGGTCTCCCCGTCGGGTCCGGCGACCTCGGGGACCGCCCCGCCGGTGGTGGCGAGCAGCGCCGTGCCGGTCGCCATGGCCTCGGCGGCGGGCAGCGAGAACCCCTCGTACAGCGACGGCACGCACGCGACCTCCGACGAGCGCACCAGGTCGACCAGTTCGGCGTCGGAGATGCCCTTGACGAACTCGACGGCGCCTTCGAGGCCGTAGCGCTCGATCGCCTGGGCGACGGGCCCCTCGGCGGGCCGCTTGCCGACGACGACGAGGTGGGCCCGGGGATGCTCGGTGCGCGCCTTCGCGAGCGCCTCGACGAGGAAGACCAGGCCCTTGAGCGGCACGTCCGCGCTGGACGTCGTCACGATCCGGCCCGGCACCCGGGGCACCGACGGGTCGGGCGAGAACAGGTCGGTGTCGGCACCGATGTGGACGACGTGGATGCGGTCGTCCCGCACGCCGAGGTGGTCGACGATCTCCTGGCGGGAGGTGCCGGAGACGGTGAGCACGGAGGGCAGGCGGCGCGCGACGCGTTTCTGCATCCGGGTGAAGGCGTACCAACGGCGCACGGAGTAGCGGCGCTTGCGGCTGTCCGCGGCGTCGAGTTCCAGCTGCCGGTCGACGGTGATGGGGTGGTGGATGGTGGTGACGAGGGGTGCGCCCACGTCGCCCAGCAGGCCGTAGCCGAGGGTCTGGTTGTCGTGCACGACGTCGAAGTCGCCACGACGGGACCGCAGATGGCGGCGGGCGCGCAGCGAGAACGTCAGCGGCTCCGGGAAGCCGCCGGTCCACATCGTGCCGACCTCGAGCGCGTCGATCCAGTCGCGGTACTCGCCGCGCTTCGGGGTGCGGAAGGGGTCGGGCTGGCGGTAGAGGTCGAGGCTGGGCAGCTCGGTGAGGGACAGCCGGTCCTCGCGCCCGTCCAGGACGTCCAGGACGGGATAGGGCTGGGCGCCGATGACCTCGACGCGGTGGCCGAGGCGGGCCAGTTCGCGGGAGAGGTGGCGGACGTAGACGCCCTGGCCGCCGCAGAACGGGTTCCCCTTGTAGGTGAGGAGTGCGATGCGCAGCGGTGGCGAGCCGTCGGCGGCGGGCTCCGGACGGGGACCCCTCTGACTGGCCTCGGCGGTCACTCTGGGCCCCCTTCTCACTGCGCTGTCCCGCGACACTACGTCGGGAGGTTAATCTAGAACAAGTTTCAGACTTGATCGTCAGCGGCTTCGAATCTACCGGCAGGTAGCCGGGCTGTGACGAGTGGATCAGGTGATTCACGCCACGGGGGAGAAGGTGAGCGAGGTGGACCACCCGGGCCAGGCGGCGGAGGCATCCGGTCCGGCGCACCGCTCCTCCGCACCGCCCTTGACCGAGCGGCAGCGGGAGCGCCGCCGCCGCATCCTGCACGCGACCGCGCAGCTGGCCTGCCGGGGCGGCTTCGAGGCGGTGCAGATGCGGGAGGTCGCGGAGTCCTCGCAGGTCGCCCTCGGCACGCTGTACCGGTACTTCCCGTCCAAGGTGCACCTGCTGGTCGCGACCATGCACGACCAGTTGGAGCGGCTGCACGGCACCCTGCGCAAGAGCCCGCCCACCGGCGAGACGGCCGCGGACCGGGTGGCGCAGACCCTGATGCGGGCCTTCGGCGCCTTGCAGCGCGAGCCCCGGCTGGCCGAGGCGATGGCCCGCGCCCTGACCTTCGCCGACCGCAGCGTCTCCCCGGAGGTCGACCAGGTCTCGCGGCAGACCACGGCGATCATCCTGGACGCGATGGGCGGCCTGGAGAACCCGACCGCCGAGCAGCTGTCGGCGGTCCGGGTCGTCGAGCACACCTGGCTCTCGACCCTGATCACCTGGCTCGCCGGCCGTACCTCCCTGGCCCAGGTACGGGTGGACATCGAGACGGTGTGCCGGCTGATCGACCTGACCGAGGCCGGGCGGGACGAGGAGGCCGCGCACCGCTGAGGGCCGCCGCCGTCCACCCCCGCCGTCCGCTTCCGCCCTTCACCCCCGCCGTCCACTCCCGCCCTTCACCCCCGCCGTCCGCCCCCGCGGTTCACCCCAGGCGGGAGCGGATCAGCTCCTCGGCCGCGGGCAGCGCCGCCACCTCCTGCGGACCCATGGTGGGGTTGGCTGCCCGTCGCCGCAGCGCCTCGGCGAGACCGTCCGGTGTGAGGGCGGACGGATCGGCGAGCAGCGCGGCCAGCATGACTCCGGCGGGCTCGGCCATCGGGCCGCCGACGGCCGCCACCTGGGCGAGGATCACCGCGGACGTGGCCCAGTCCAGACCGGGGTCGCCCTCCTCGGCGTTGGACCAGTCGATCACCCGGGGCCCGTCGGCCGTGAGGATCACGTTGTCCGGGTGCAGGTCCAGGTGGAGGACGCGCACGCCCGGGCCGGCGGAGCGGTACGGGGGCACCTGGTGCAGCAGCCGCAGCAACCGCGCGAGCATGCCGCCGGCGTCCTGGGGCGTCAACGCCCCGTCCAGGCAGGCCCGCAGCATCGTCGGCCCGGTCAGCCGCTCCATGACCAGGTCCCTGCGCGGGTCCGTCTCCGGCGCTTCCGGGTCGGAAGGCCGCACCCGTGGCACCGGGTAGCCGTGCGCCCGTACGTGTTCCATCACCGCGCCCTCGGCCACCGCGTCCCCGACGCCCTCCCGGTCGCGCCGCAGCACCCACCCCGCACCGGCCTCGTACACGTCGGCCGTGCGCCCCGCCCCGATCAGTCTCCCCGTGCGCATGCCGGGAACGTATCCCCCGGCCGCTCCTCCCGTCCGGCCGCCCCTCGGCCCGGCCCCGGGGGGCGGGTAAAGTGGCGGCGTCGTCATCACCCGTACGGGGGGAAGCCGGTGCAATTCCGGCGCTGACCCGCAACCGTGAGCCGCCCGCCGAGCCCCTTGAGGCTCCCGGCCGGTGAGCCGGACTGCCCCGCACGGATGTGACCGGCTCACGTGCCCGGCGCCCGCCGGTGCGCGGGCACCGTCGAGGCATACGGGGCCGAGCCGCCGGGGGTGCCCCGTGCTGCCGGGCCCCGCACAGGGAAAGGCACCCGCCGATCATGAACGTCCGCCGTCGCAGCAGCGCCGCGGCTCTGGCCGCCATAGCCGTGATCGGCGCCGCCACCGCACCCGCGGCCGCCGCCGATCCGTCACCGTCCGCCTCCCCGTCCGCGTCCGCACCGTCCGGGCTGTACGGGACCACCGACCCCCAGTACGACGGTGTCTGGCGCCAGTCCCTCGCGCTGCTCGCGCAGGACACGGCGGGCGTGGTCCCGTCCTCGACGGCCGTGAAGTGGCTCACGGATCAGCAGTGCGCGAACGGCGCCTTCGCCCCCTTCCGCGCCGACCCGGCCAAGTCCTGCGACGCCAAGACGCCGATCGACACCAACAACACGGCCGCCGCCGTCCAGGCGCTCTGGGCCGTCGGCGGGCACGGCGACGTGATCGAGGACGCCCTGGGCTGGCTGAAGTCCGTGCAGAACAAGGACGGCGGCTGGGGCTACAGCCCCGGCACTCCCAGTGACGCCAACTCCACCTCCGTCGTCATCGGCGCCCTGACCGCTACCGAGACGAACCCCGAGGACGTCGAGAAGGGCGGCGCGTCCCCGTACGACGCCCTGCTGACGTTCGCCCTGCCCTGTGCGAAGGACAAGGGCGCGGGCGCCTTCGCCTTCCAGCCAGACAAGGACGGCAAGCTGCTCGCCAACGCGGACGCGACCGCCGCCGGTGTCCTCGGCGCGCTCGGCAAGGGCCTGGTCGCCGAGGCCGGTGAGAAGGCCGACGCCGCCTCGTGCGCCGACGCGGGCCAGCCCACCCGCGAGCGCGCCGCCGCCAACGCCGCCGCGTATCTCACCGACACGCTCGCCAAGGACGGCCACCTGGTCTCCGCCCTCGGCGGCTCCGCCGACCAGCCCGACTACGGCAACACCGCTGACGCCGTCGTCGCCCTCGCGGCGCAGGGCGGCGCGGACAAGGCGGCCGAGCCGCTGGCCTGGCTGAAGAAGAACGCCGCGAAGTGGGCCGCGCAGAGCGGTCCCGCCGCCTACGCCCAGCTGATCTTCGCCGCCCACGCCACGGGCACCGACCCGCGCGACTTCGGGGGCACCGACCTGGTGGAGAAGCTGAACGCGACGGGACCGGCTCCGCAGGGGGCGACGGCGAAGGACAACGCGTCCGCGAACGCGGACGAGAAGTCGGACGAGAAGAAGGACGACGACTCCCCGTTCGGCGTCTGGTGGTTCGTCGGCGTCTGCCTGGTCTTCGGCATCGGCATCGGCTTCCTGCTCAGCAACCGCAACAAGAAGCAGCAGCCGTGACCACCCGCCGCCTCGTCCTCCTCTTCCTGGCCGCGGTCCTGCTGACCGGGACCGCGGGCCAGGCGCAGGCCGCCGGGTACCGCTACTGGTCCTTCTGGGACCGCGACGGCGGGAAGTGGGTCTACGCCACCCAGGGCCCGTCCCTGGTCCGCCCCTCCGACGGCGATGTGCAGGGCTTCCGCTTCGCGGTGAGCGAGAACTCGGGCGACGCGGCCCGACCGCGCGGCACGGCGGACTTCGCGTCGATCTGCGCGAAGACCCCGGCCGAGGACGGCAAGAAACGGGTGGCGTTGGTCCTCGACTTCGGCACGGCACCCGACGCCCCGTCCGGCGAGACCCCGCCCGCCCCGCGCACGGCCTGCGCGCAGGTCTCCCCCGACGCGACGGCGGCCGACGCCCTGGCCGCCGTCGCCGGCCCCCTCCGCTACGACACCAACGCCCTGCTGTGCGCGATCGCGGGCTACCCGAAGTCGGGCTGCGGGGAACAGGTGTCACAGCAGCAGAGCGCGAAGCCCACGGCCGCCCCGGGCACCGCGGAGGACGACGAAGGCCCGTCGGTCGGCCTCTACGCGGGCATAGCCGTCGTGGCGGCCCTGGCCGGCGCGGCAACCTGGCAGGCAAGGCGGCGCAGGAATGCAACCCGCTAACCCTGCGGGCCATTGTGCCGCTCCCCCTGCGGGCAGTCGTGCCGCTGGGGGGACCCCCTCCGGGGGAGGCACCCTGTCAGCGCCGGCAAGCGCCCCCACCCCCCGCCGGCGCCGCGAGACCCTCCACCCCGGCGCCTGGTGGCTCTGGGCCCTGGCCCTCGGCACCGCCGCCACCCGCACCACCAACCCGCTCCTCCTCGCCCTCCTCATCACCGTCTCCGCCTACGTCGTCATCACCCGCCGCCCGCACGCCCCTTGGTCCCGCTCCTACGGCGCCTTCGTCAAACTCGCCCTCGCCGTCCTCCTCATCCGCCTCCTGTTCACCACCGTCCTCGGCTCCCCCGTCCCCGGCACCCACACCCTCCTCACCCTCCCCGAAGTCCCCCTCCCCGACTGGGCGCAGGGCGTCCGTCTCGGCGGCCGGGTCACCGCGGAGGGCCTCACCTTCGCGCTGTACGACGCGCTGAAGCTGGCCACCCTCCTCATCTGCGTCGGCGCGGCGAACGCCCTCGCCAACCCCTCCCGCCTCCTCAAGTCCCTCCCCGGCGCGCTGTACGAGATGGGCGTCGCCGTCGTCGTGGCCCTCACCTTCGCGCCCAACCTCATCGCGGACGTCCAGCGCCTGCGCGCCGCCCGCCGGCTGCGCGGCCGCCCGGACCACGGCGTCCGGGGCCTGCTCCAGGTGGGGCTCCCCGTCCTGGAGGGCGCCCTGGAACGCTCCGTCGCCCTCGCCGCCGCGATGGACGCCCGCGGCTACGGCCGTACCGCCCGGGTCCCGGCCCGGGTCCGCCGGACCACCGCCGCCCTCACCCTGGGCGGCCTGCTCGGTGTCTGCGCCGGCACGTACGGACTGCTGACCGCGGCGGGCGGCACGTACGGCGTCCCCGTGCTCCTGGCCGGTGTCGCCGCCGCACTCGCGGGCCTGTGGCTCGGCGGCCGGCGCACGGTCCGCACCCGCTACCGTCCCGACCGCTGGGACGCCCGCGCCTGGCTGGTCACCGCCTCCGGCGCGACGGTCGCGGCGCTCCTGTTCCTCGCCGCCGCCCGCGACCCGGCGGCACTGCACCCGGGCGTGGTCCCCCTGGTCGCGCCGTCCCTCCCGCTGTGGCCCGCGGCGGCCGTACTCGTCGGCCTGCTCCCGGCGTTCATCACCCCCGCACCCGAGACCGCCGCGCAGACATCCGCGCAGACCGCCGTGAAGGAGCCGTCGTGATCCGCTTCGAGGACGTGTCGGTCACGTACGACGGTGCGGCCGAACCCACCGTCCGGCACGTGGACTTCGAGGTCCCGGAGGGCGAACTGGTCCTGCTCGCCGGTCCCTCCGGCGTCGGCAAGTCCACCGTCCTCGGCGCGGTCGGCGGCCTCGTCCCGCACTTCACCGGCGGCACGCTGAGCGGCCGGGTCACCGTGGCCGGCCGCGACACCCGCACCCACAAGCCGCGCGAACTCGCCGACGTGGTGGGCACGGTCGGCCAGGACCCGCTGTCCCACTTCGTGACGGACACCGTCGAGGACGAACTGGCCTACGGCATGGAGTCCCTGGGCCTGGCCCCGGACGTGATGCGCCGCCGCGTCGAGGAGACCCTCGACCTGCTGGGCCTGGCCGACCTCCGGTCCCGCCCGATCGCCACGCTCTCCGGCGGCCAGCAGCAGCGGGTCGCCATCGGCTCGGTCCTCACCCCGCACCCGGACGTCCTGGTCCTGGACGAGCCGACCTCCGCCCTGGACCCCGCCGCCGCCGAGGAGGTCCTGGCCGTCCTCCAGCGCCTGGTCCACGACCTCGGTACGACGGTCCTGATGGCCGAGCACCGCCTGGAGCGGGTCGTCCAGTACGCCGACCAGGTCGTCCTGCTCCCGGCCCCCGGTGCGGCGCCCATCATCGGCGCCCCGGCGGACGTGATGGCGGTGTCCCCGGTGTACCCGCCGGTGGTGGGCCTGGGCAGGCTGGCGGGCTGGTCCCCGCTGCCGCTGACGATCCGGGACGCGCGCCGCCGGGCGGCTCCGCTGCGGGACCGCCTGGCCGGCCGGGACATCCCGGACCACACCCCGCCGCCGTCCGCCCCGCTCCCGGCGCCCCCCGCCGCGCGCCCCGTCACCTCCCGTTGGCGCCGCCGCCGGAAACTCCCGGAGACCACCTCGGGCCCCAGCCCGTACGCCGCCCAGGTGCGTTCCCTCGCCGTGCGCCGCGACGGTGTCCAGGCCCTGCGCCACGTCGACCTGACCGTCTCCCCCGGCGAGACGGTCGCCCTGATGGGCCGCAACGGCGCCGGGAAGTCGACCCTGCTCTCGGCGCTCGTCGGCCTGGTCGAACCGTCGGCGGGTTCGGTCCGCGCCGGGGACGCCGTGCCGCACCGCACGGCGCCGCGCGACCTCGTACGGCGCGTCGGCCTGGTCCCGCAGGAGCCGCGCGACCTGCTGTACGCCGACACGGTCGCCGCGGAGTGCGCGGCCGCCGACCGGGACGCGGAGGCGGCCCCGGGCACCTGCCGCGCCCTGCTCACAGAGCTGCTCCCCGGCGTCACGGACGACACCCACCCCCGGGACCTCTCCGAGGGCCAGCGCCTCACCGTGGCCCTGGCCGTCGTCCTGACCGCCCGCCCTCCGCTCCTCCTCCTGGACGAGCCGACGCGCGGCCTGGACTACGCGGCGAAGGCCCGCCTGGCCCGCATCCTGCGCGGTCTGGCCGCCGAGGGCCACGCGATCGTGCTGGCCACGCACGACGTGGAACTGGCCGCCGAGCTGGCCCACCGCGTCGTCCTGCTCGCCGACGGAGAGGTGATCGCCGACGGCCCGGCGGCGGACGTGGTGGTGGCCTCCCCGTCCTACGCGCCGCAGGTCGCCAAGGTGCTGGCGCCGCGCAAGTGGCTGACCGTGGCACAGGTACGGGAGGCCCTGTCGTGACCGGCGCCTCCCCTCCCCAGCGCCAGGCCCGCGCCGTGCGCCTCGGCCCCCGCTCGGTCGCCGCCCTCGTACTGGTCAGCGCGGTCGGCGTGGCGGGCTTCGGGTGGCCTTTCCTGGCCCCGCCGGACGCCTCGCTCAACGCGCACGCGCAGGACGCGCCGTGGCTGTTCGCGGGCCTGCTGGTGCTGCTGGTGGCGGTGGTGGCGGCGACGATCTCGGAGTCGGTGCTGGGCCCGAAGGCCGTGGCGATGCTCGGCGTGCTGGCGGCGGCGGGCGCGGCCCTGCGCCCCATCGGCGCGGGGACGGCGGGCCTGGAGCCGATGTTCTTCCTCATGGTGCTCAGCGGCCGGGTCCTCGGCCCCGGTTTCGGCTTCGTCCTCGGCTCGGTCACGATGTTCGCGTCCGCGCTGCTCACCGGCGGGGTGGGGCCGTGGATGCCGTTCCAGATGCTGGCGATGGGCTGGTTCACGATGGGCGCGGGCCTGCTGCCGGGCCCCGACCGCCTGCGCGGCCGCGCGGAACTGCTGATGCTGGCGGCGTACGGCTTCCTGGCGGCCTTCGCCTACGGCACGGTGATGAACCTGGCGGGCTGGACCTTCATGAACACCCTCGCCTCGAACATCGCCTTCGACCCGGACGCGTCGATCGCGGACAACCTGGCCCGCTTCCTCGCCTACTGCCTGGCGACGTCGCTGGGCTGGGACGGTGGCCGCGCCGCCATGACGGTCGTCCTGACCCTCGCCCTCGGCACCCCGGTCCTGAAGGCACTGCGCCGCGCGACCCGCAGGGCGGCCTTCGAGACGCCGGTCACGTTCGAGAAGTCCGACGAGGTGAGCCGCCCGTCGTAGCGGAAAACCGGCCGACGGTGAGCGCACGCGCCCCTATGGTGGCCCGATGACGTCGATCAAGGAGTTCCAAGTCACCTTCGACTGCGCGGAACCCGAGCGCCTGGCCCGATTCTGGTGCGAGGTGCTGGGGTACGTCGTCCCGCCGCCACCGGCGGAGTTCGGCACTTGGGACGATTACCGCCGCTCGCTGCCACCTGAGCGGCGGGACGCGTGGTTCGCCTGCATCGACCCCTCGGGCGTGGGCCCGCGACTGTACTTCCAGCGCGTTCCCGAGGGGAAGGCCGCCAAGAACCGGCTGCATCTCGACGTGCGGGTGGGCACCGGTCTCGTGGGCGAGGAGCGCCTCGCCGCCCTTGAGGCCGAGTGCGCGCGCCTGGTCCCGCTCGGCGCGGTACACGTGCGAACGCTGTACGACGGCAACGACGCGTGCATCCCCATGCAGGACATCGAGGGCAACGAGTTCTGCATCGACTGAGGACCGCGAACACGCCCTTCCCGCCTTCCTGTGGCACGGCCGGGCTAGCGGTGGGCGCTCACGCTCGTCCGGAACCGGCGGCGGTACTCCGTCGGGGTCGTGTCGAGTCTGCGGCGGAAGGCTCTGACCAGGGTGTCGACGGTGCCGAAACCGCAGGCGGAGGCGACGCGTTCCAGGGTCGCGTCGGTGGATTCGAGCTGCTGGCGTGCCGCTTCCACACGTGCCGACTCGACGTAGGCGTACGGGGTCGTGCCGAGTTCGGTCTTGAAGATGCGGGTGAGCTGCCGGTCGCTGACGTGGGCGTGGTCCGCGAGTTCGGCGACGGTGAGCGGTGCGGCGATGTTGCGCATGATGTGGTGGCGGAGGTCCTCGACGCGCCGGGTGGTGGCGACCTGCTCCAGCGGGACGCTGAACTGGCTCTGCCCACTGGGCCGTTTCAGGTACATCACCAGCTGCCGGGCCACCCGCAGCGCCACCGCCTCGCCGAGGTCGTCGGCGACGAGGGCCAGGGAGAGGTCGAGGCAGGAGCTGATGCCCGCGCCGGTCCACACGTCGCCCTCGCGGATGAAGATCGGGTCGGCGTCGACCTCGACGTCCGGATGCTCGTCGGCGAGCTGCCGCGCGGTCGACCAGTGCGTGGTGGCGCGCTTGCCGTCGAGCAGCCCGGCGGCGGCCAGCACATGCGCCCCGACGCAGACGGAGGTGACCCGCCGGGTCCGTGCCGCGAGGCGCCGCACCCACTCGACCACGACGGGGTCGGTGAGCGCCCGGACCCGGCGCCGGCCGTCGATCTCGACCGCGCCGGGCACGATCAGGGTGTCGATCCGCCGCCCGGACAGGTCGTCGAAGGTGGCGTCGGGCAGGACGCGGACACCCGCGGCGGTGGTGACCGGGTCCGTGGTCCCGGCGGCCAGGACCACCTCGTAGCCCGCCGCGTCCTCCGTCTCGCGCCGCGCGAGGGAGAACACCTCCGGGGGTCCGGTGACGTCGAGCAGGTCGACGCCCTCGAAGAGCACGACGACGATCAGTCGTCCGACGGAGTTCACGGGTATCTCCCACGGTCGCGCGGTCATGTCGGTATCTGCAGGTTAGACGACATTGCCGACATCGCATGACCGGCCCTAGCGTCGTAGCCGCGGGTCGATCAGTCACCGCACCGCCCCGAACGACACCAGGGAGTTCCCATGCCCAGAACCACGCTGCGCCGCCTCAGCGGGCTCGACGACACCCCCGCCAAGCTCGCTGACTCCACGCTGGTCCTCGTCGACTACCAGAACACCTACACGACCGGCGTGATGGAACTCGACGGCTGGCAGGCCGCGCTGGACGCGGGCGCCCGGCTGCTGGCCCGCGCCCGCCGGGAAGGCGCCAAGGTCATCCACGTCGTCCACGACGGCGGCGAGGGCAGCCCGTACGACCTCCGGGCCGAGATCGGGCAGATCCACCCGAGCGTCGCACCGGCCGACGGCGAACCCGTCGTCACCAAGAAGGCGCCCGACTCGTTCTTCGGCACCGACCTCGGTGAGCACGTCGACGCGGCCGGCAACAACGACCTCGTCGTCGTCGGCTTCATGACCCACATGTGTGTGGCCTTCACCGCCCAGGGCGCCTTCCTGCGCGGCAACCGCCCCACGGTCGTCGCCGACGCCTGCGCCACCCGCGCGCTGCCGGTCGCGGACACCGAACTCGACGCCCACCAGGTGCACCACAGCGCCCTCGCCACCGTCGCCGACATGTACGGCGTCGTCGTACCGTCGCAGGAGTCCCTCGGCTAGGAGCGCCGGGGCCCTCCTCGGCCCCGGTCCGGGCCAACTTTTCTGTTCGATTTATCGTCTTCGCACGTGTGTCCATACCGGGCACCCCCGACGACGCCGAACGGAACCCCCCGACCGTGGCCCCTGCCGAACTCACCGTCCTCCGGCCCGAACGGCGTCGGGACAGACGTCCGAGCGACGCCCTGCGCGACTTCGGACACCGGCATCGCGTGCCGCTGCTCGCCACGTTGCCCACCATCCCGCTGTACGTGGTGTGGTGGGCGCTTCTCGCCACGGGCGGCGGTGACCTCGCCGCGCAGGAGGCGTGGGCGGACTTCGTCTCGCGGCACGGGGGTTCGGCGTACGGGCTGTTCTGGTACGGCGGGGCGCACACCGCCAACTACAGCGTCTTCTCACCGTACTTGATGGCACTGGTGGGCGTGCGCACGGTCACGGTCGTGTCCGGTCTCGCCGCCTCCTGGCTGGCGGCCGTGCTGATGGCGCGGTGCGGGGTGCGACGGCCCGGGTGGCCCGCGCTGCTCGCCTCCCTCGCGCTGTGGTGCGACGTCGCCTCGGGCCGGACCACCTTCGCGCTCGGCATCGCCCTCGCGCTGGCCGCCTGCGTGCCGCTGGTGCGGGAGCGGCGGCTGTGGCTCGCCGCCGGGTACGCGGCGCTCGCCACGATGGCGTCACCGGTGGCCGGGCTGTTCCTGGCCGTCGTGGGGGCGGCCTTCCTGCTGGTACGGGACTGGCGGCGGGCCCTCGTGCTGCTCATACCCCCGGCCGCCGTCGTCGGGGTGACCACGCTGTTCTTCCCCTTCACCGGGGAGCAGCCCATGCCGGCGGGCCGCATATGGCCGCCGGTCCTGCTCGGCCTCGCCGTCACCGTGCTGGCCCCGCGTACCTGGCGGGTCGCCCGGTGGAGCGGGGCCGTCTACGCGCTCGGGACCGTGCTGACGTATCTGATCGCCTCGCCGGTCGGCACCAACGTCGAGCGGTTCGCGGAGCTGTTCGCGCCCGCCGTGCTGCTGGCCGCGCTGCTCTCCGCTCCTCCCGCGCTCACCGCGGCGCGGTCGCGGCGGCTGCTGTCGGGGCTGCTGGCCGGCGCGCTCGTCTACTCCGCCGGGTGGGTGGGCAAGAAGACCGTCGACGATCTGAAGGTGTCCACCGTCGTCCCGGCCTGGGCGGCGAACGCGGACGGTGTCGTGGGCGCCCTGAAGGGGCTCGGCGCCGACCGGACGCGGGTGGAGGTGGTGCCCGCCCGCAACCACCGCGAGGCCACCCTGCTCGCGCCGCACGTCAACCTGGCCCGCGGCTGGAACCGGCAGCTGGACGTGGAACGCGGGCGCCTCTTCTACGACGGCACCTTCTCCGCGGCCACCTACCGGGAGTGGCTGGACCGCTGGGCGGTGGGCTTCGTCGTCCTCCCGGCCGGCAAGCCGGACGGCCCCGCCGAGGCCGAGGCGGCGCTGGTGCGGGACCCGGAGCTGCGGCCCGAGTGGCTGGAGCCCGTCTGGCGGGACGCGCACTGGCAGGTCTACCGGGTGCGGGACGCCGTACCGCTCGCCTCCGCGCCCGGCACCGTCGTGACCACCTCCCCCGCCGACCTCGTCCTGCGGGTGGCGAGGCCCGGCGCGGTGACCGTGCGGGTCGCCTGGTCGCCGTGGCTGCGCAGCGACGGCGGGTGCCTCGCGCAGGAGGGCGAGTTCACCCGGCTGACCGTGGAGGCGCCGGGCGAGTACCGGATCAGCTCCCGGTACGGTCCTTCGCCGGGGCCGGGGGACCGCTGCTGACGTCCGCCGCCGGTTCCGCGGCCGTCCTGGCCGCCGCCACCGCCGTGACCGTCCTGGCCCGCGGGCCCTGGAACCAGTACGTCAGCCCGAAGCCCGCCGCGACCACCGCCGCGCCGCCCACCGCGTCCAGGACCCAGTGGTTGCCGGTCGCCACGATCGCCGAGACCGTGAAGAGCGGGTGGAGCAGGCCCAGGGCCTTCATCCACACCCTCGGCGCGATGATCGCGATCACCACCCCGCACCACAGCGACCAGCCGAAGTGCAGCGACGGCATCGCCGCGTACTGGTTGGTGAGGTGCGTCAGCGTGCCGTAGTCCGGCTTGGTGAAGTCCTGCACGCCGTGCACGGTGTCGATGATCCCGAGCCCCGGCATCAGCCGCGGCGGGGCGAGCGGGTAGAGCCAGAAGCCGACCAGGGCCAGCAGCGTGGCGAAGCCCAGGGAGGCGCGGGCCCAGCGGTAGTCGACCGGGCGGCGCCAGTACAGGACGCCGAGGACGGTCAGCGGGACGATGAAGTGGAACGACGTGTAGTAGAAGTCGAAGAAGTCCCGCAGCCAGCCGACCTCGACCACCGCGTGGTTGATCGCGTGCTCGATGTCGATGTGCAGGAAGCGCTCGATGTCGAGGATCTGCGTCCCGTGCTCCTCGGCGCGCGCCCGGCCCGCCGAGTTGCTGCCGCCGGTCGCCGCGAGGCGGACCTGGGAGTAGGCGGCGTAGGTGACCCGGATGAGGAGCAGCTCCAGGAGGAGGTTGGGGCGGGTGAGGACCCGGCGCAGGAACGGCAGCAGCGGGACGTGCTTGAAGCGGGTCGGGACCGGCGGCGCGTAGGCCGTCGGGACCGGCATCCCGAAGTACGGCGACGTGCGCGGCAGGAAGGGCACGGCGACGGCGGCGGCCAGCGCGGCGAGCAGCACGACGTTGTCCCGCAGCGGGTACAGGGCGGCCATGTTCGGCAGCATCATCTTCGCGGGCAGCGTCATCACCAGGACGACGGCGACCGGCCACACCAGCCGGTCGGACGCCCGTTTGCCGACCCGGCCGACGACCGCGGGCAGCACCCACAGCAGCTGGTGCTGCCAGGTGGCCGGGGAAACGACGACGGCCGCGCAGCCGGTGACGGCGACCGCGAGCAGCAGCTGGCCGTCGCGGGCGTAGCGCACGGCGCGGCGCAGGGCGAGGACGGCGACGGCCGCGCCGAGCAGCAGGAAGAGGGCGATCTCCAGCGGGCCGTTGAGGCCGAGGCGGAGCAGGGCGCCGTGCAGCGACTGGTTGGCGAGGTCGTCGGCCTCGCCGCCCAGGCCGACGCCGGCCATGTGGTGCACCCAGTACGTGTAGGAATCGTGCGCCATGGCCGCCCAGGCGACGGCCGTGCAGGCGACGAACGTGATCCCGGTCGTCACGGCGGCGCGTCTGCGGTCGGTGAACCACAGCAGCGGGACGAAGAGGAGGACGGTCGGCTGGAAGGCGGCGGCGACACCGATCAGCACGCCGCCCACCCGGTCGCCCTGGGCCCCGCGCACGGCGAAGCAGCCGAGGAGGACGAGGAGGACCGGGATGATGCTGGTCTGGCCGAGCCAGAACGCGTTGCGCACCGGCAGCGACAGCATCAGCAGGCTGATGGCGACCGGCGCCGCCAGCAGCGCCGTACGGCGTCCGACCGGCCGGGGCAGGGCGCGGGCCGCGACCAGGCCGAGGGCGACGACCAGCAGCAGCGAGCCGAAGGTCCAGCCCCAGCCGAGGGCCTGCTCGGCGGCGCGGGTGAAGGGTTTGAGGACGAGGCCGACGAACGGGGTGCCGGTGAACTGCGTGGAGTCGTAGAGGGACCCCTCCACGTGCAGGACGCCGTGCTCGCCGACCCAGGTCTCCAGGTCCGTCAGCCGTTCCCCGCGCGGTGTGCCGAGGACCGCGGCCACCTGTCGTACGGCCAGGACGGCGGCGATCAGCCACAGGCCGAGGCGTGCGACGCGCAGTCGTGCTCTGGTCGCGTCGGCGGCCGAGGCTCCGAAGGACTCCGCCGGTCGCCCACTGTGCTCCGCATTCGCCACGCCTCGTCGGCCTCCGCCCCGTTCGTCACGTCCGTACGTACCGTACGTACCGCGTTCGTGTACGCGGTGTGTCGTCCCTGCGAACCCTATGAGGCTCGCACCACCCCCGGAGGGAGACGCGAGCACCCCCCTCTCAACCTGACAGCCGCCCGCTTTTTGCTCCGGGGAGCGAGAAGGATCACAGCTCGCGGAGGGACGGACGGCGCGCGGCACGCGCATGTGCCCTGCGTGGACGCCTTTTTGGTGCACTGTGCAACGAAAAGCATACCGGGCGTAAGCGGCGCATCAGCGCCTATGGTCGCTTTTCCGCCCGTGGCCGAGAGCCGCGGGTTCTTTCCGGCCCGGCGACAGCGCCGCCGTGCGGGTCGTGGCGTTCCCGCCTCCGTCCCTGTCCCCGTCGAAAGTAGGCGAGCGTAGTTTTGTCGGCCGCCCCCGTCGCCGCTGCTCCTCCGTCCCGTACGGCCCCCGCCCCCGTCCCGCGTGCCGCCGGCGCGCCCACCGCCACCGATCCCGCGCTCGTCCGGCGCGCCGTCAAGGCGGCGGCGCTGGGCAACGCGATGGAGTGGTTCGACTTCGGCGTCTACAGCTACATCGCCGTGACGCTGGGCAAGGTCTTCTTCCCGTCGGGCAACCCGACCGCGCAGCTGCTCTCCACGTTCGGCGCCTTCGCGGCGGCGTTCCTGGTCCGGCCGCTGGGCGGCATGGTCTTCGGTCCGCTCGGGGACCGGGTCGGGCGGCAGAAGGTGCTCGCCGTGACGATGATCATGATGGCGGCGGGCACGTTCGCCATCGGCCTGATCCCGTCGTACGCCACGATCGGCGTCTGGGCGCCGGTGCTGCTGCTGGCCGCGCGGCTGGTGCAGGGCTTCTCCACCGGCGGTGAGTACGCGGGCGCGTCCACGTTCATCGCCGAGTACGCGCCGGACCGGCGGCGCGGGTTCCTGGGGAGCTGGCTGGAGTTCGGCACGCTCGCCGGGTACATCGGCGGCGCCGGTCTGGTGACGCTGATGACGGCGCTGCTGTCGGACGGCGACCTGATGTCCTGGGGCTGGCGGATCCCGTTCCTGATCGCCGGGCCGATGGGCATCGTCGGGCTGTACCTGCGGATGCGCCTCGAGGAGACGCCGGCGTTCGCGGCCGAGGTGGAGAAGGCGGAGACGACGCGGCGCAAGGTGCCGCTGCGGGAGATGGTCACCGGTCAGTGGCGGGCGCTGCTGCTCTGCGTCGGCCTGGTGCTGGTCTTCAACGTCACCGACTACATGCTGCTGTCGTACATGCCGAGCTACCTGACCAGCGAGCTGAAGTACGACGAGACGCACGGGCTGCTGGTGGTGCTGGCCGTGATGGCGCTGATGATGGTCGTCCAGCCGTTCGCGGGCGCGCTCACCGACCGGGTCGGGCGGCGGCCGGTGATCGCCGCGGGCTGCGCGGGCTTCCTGCTGCTGTCCGTCCCCGCGCTGCTGTTGATCCGCCAGGGCAGCCTGCTCGCGGTGGCGCTGGGCATGGCCGCGCTGGGCCTGCTGCTGGTGTGTTTCACGGCCTCGATGCCGTCGGCGCTGCCGGCGCTGTTCCCGACGCGGGTGCGGTACGGCTCGCTGTCGATCGGCTTCAACGTCTCGGTGTCCCTGTTCGGCGGGACGACGCCGCTGGTGGTGACGGCGCTGATCGGGGCGACGGGCAACATGATGATGCCCGCGTACTACATGATGGCCGCGGCCGTGGTCGGCGGCGTGGCGGTGTGGTTCATGACGGAGTCGGCGGGACGCCCGCTGCCGGGCTCGGCACCGGCGGTCGAGGAACGTAAGTAGCCCGGAGCGGCCGGAACCGTCGCGCTTCGCCTGCGACCCCCGGGCCGCTCTGCCAGACTGCCGGGGTGATGGGTCAGACTCGCGGAAGAGCGGGACTTCTCTTCCGCCGCACCGTTGCCGCAGGAGGCCCCGCATGAGCGAGTCGCAGCTCTGGGACGACGTCGACACCTACTTCATCAGCCACCTCGCACCCGACGACGAGGCCCTGGCGGCCGCCCGCAGGGAGAGTGACGCCGCCGGGCTGCCGCCGGTGAACGTCACCGCCAACCAGGGCAAGCTCCTCCAGCTCCTCGCTCAGCTCCAGGGCGCCCGCACCGTCCTGGAGATCGGCACCCTCGGCGGCTACAGCACCATCTGGCTGGGCCGCGCCCTGCCCGCCGACGGCCGGCTGGTCACGCTGGAGTACAACGCCCGGCACGCGGAGGTCGCCGTCCGCAACATCGCCCGGGCCGGCCTCGACGCCCTCGTCGACGTACGCGTGGGCCCGGCCCTGGAGTCCCTGCCGAAGCTCGCCGACGAGAACCCGCCGCCCTTCGACCTGGTCTTCATCGACGCCGACAAGGGCAACAACCCGCACTACCTCGAGTGGGCCCTGAGACTCACCAGCGCCGGCAGCCTGATCGTCCTCGACAACGTGGTCCGCGGCGGCCGGGTGGCCGACGCCGGCGACAGTGCCGGCGACGTGCGCGGCACCCGCGCCGCCATCGAGCTGATCGGCAGCCATCCCCGGCTCAGCGGCACCGCGCTCCAGACGGTCGGCGGCAAGGGGTACGACGGGTTCGCGCTGGCGCGCGTGCTGCCCTGAACGCGGGCGGGGCCTACACCTCGTGGTAGAAGCCGACGTTGACGCTGCGCGGCTCCGCGCGGTCCTGGACCACCACCTCGCCGCTGCCGCCCCTGGGCAGCGGCACGGTGCCGCCGTACGGCATGGGCTGCGCCTGCGCGTGTCCGGCGACGGTCAGCCGGACCTCGCAGGAGGGGTCGGGCTGGGAGCCGCGGAGCCAGGTCAGCCGCCAGGTGCCGTCCTGGCCGCACCGGAACTCCAGGTGGACCCGGGAGACGAACAGCCAGTCGTCCGGCGTCGACAGCCGGCACACGGACCTGTCCCTGCCCACCCGCAGCACCGCGTCCGGCTCGCTGGGCGCGTCGGCCATCTGCATGCCGGCCGTGGCGCCCGCGTCCGCCGCGGTGACGGCGGCCATGGTGAGTTCGAGCACGGTGCGCTCCTTCGGGTCCGTTGGCTTGTCGCCGCCGCATGATAGATCGACCGGTGGAGTGGTGTCCGGCACAATGGGGTCATGACCGAGCGAAAGCCACCCGGCGTCGACTTCGAGTCCTGGGTCGACAAACAGATTCGAGACGCCGACGCCCGCGGCGAGTTCGCCGACCTGCCCGGCGTGGGCAAGCCCCTGCCCAGCGAGATGGACAGCACCTACGACGAACTGTGGTGGGTCAAGCGGAAGATGGCCCGCGAAGGCTTCTCCGTGCTGCCGCCCACGCTGGCCCTGCGCAAGGAGGCGGAGGACGCCCTGGAGGCGGCGGCGAAGGCGCCGTCGGAGCGGGTGGTCCGCCGCATCGTCGAGGAGATCAACGTCAAGATCCGCGACGTCATGTTCAAGCCGCCGCCCGGCCCTCCGCTGGGTCTGAAGCCCTACGACGTCGAAGAGGTCGTACGGCGGTGGCGGGAGGGCCGGGCGGCGGGGTGACGCCCGTGGTTCACACGCGCATCAGGCGGTCCGCCAGCTCGCGGTAGTCCCGCAGGGCCAGGCGGAGCTGCTCGGTGTCCGTACTCGGCGCGCCGCTGTCCGGTCCGGCCTCCTGCCAGGCGGTGCGCAGGGTGCGGCGGTGGTGGGTCACGGCGTCCGTGAAGCGGGCGGCGACCTCCTCCAGGACGCGGTCGGCCTCCTCGACGGAAGCGCGTGGCGCGTCGACGAACCCGGCCACCGCGCGGTGCAGCCGCTGACCGAGCCGGTCCAGCTCATCGGCCGGCAGGAGCGGCCCGACGGCCGACGCGGGGGCGGAGGCTGAGGTGGAGGCGGGGGCGGAGGCGTCCGCCGGGGTGGCCGCCGGAGGCACTGCGGCGGTGCTCCCGGTCTCGGACCGGGCGGTAGTCCCGGCGTCGGACCGGGCGGGGGTGCCGCGTCGAGCGGTGGTGCCGGGCTGGTGCTCGGCGGGGGTGCCGGCCTCGGACTCGGCGGTGATCCCGGGCTCCGAGCGGGCGGTAGTCCCGGCGTCGGACCGGGCGGGGGTGTCGCGCCGAGCGGTCGTGCCGGGTTCGGCGGTGGTGCCGGGCTGGGGCTCGGCGGGGGTGCCGGGCTCGACCGCGGTGTCGCGGCCGGGTTCGCCTGCCATGTCGGGCATCGTTTCAGCTCTCCTTCGGTCGGCGCTTGCCGAGCGACCACGCGTGGGGCTCGTGGGGTGCGGGGGCGGCGGGAGCCGGTTCGCCGGCTTCCGTACCGGCCCGCTGCCGCCCGGCGTCGTGGCGGCCCGGGCGTACCAGGGCCTCGAACAGCGCGCGGGCCTCGACCATGGACGCGCGCATCTCCTCCGTGCCCGCACCGCCGCCCTCCGCCTCGTCCACGCGCGCGTGCGTCACGCGGTGCACGCGGCGGTAGCCCTCGACATGGTGGGCGTGGTGCACGGACAGCGCCGTGAGCTGCTCCTCGTACTGTCCGCCGTCCGGGAAGCCCCGCGCGGCGGCCAGTTCCGCGAGCAGCCGGTCCGCCTCGCCGACCGCCTCGCGCGGGGAGTCGACGAAGCGCTCCTGGGCCGCGGCCCAGCGCGCCTCGAAGCGCTCGCGCTCGGCGGGCTCCAGGGGCCGGGTGCGCAGCGACCCGTGTCGCCGCACCCGTTCGGCCAGTTCCCGCTCCGCGGCCTTGGTGTCGCCGTCGTGCCGGGCCACGGCCAGGTCGTACTCGGGCCCGAAGCGCCGCTTCAGGCTTCCGCCGTGCTGGGGGCCCCGTGCGCGCAGGGCAAGGACGGCCGCGACGACGAGCACGGCCGCCACGACCACGATCAAAGCGATGATCACGCCTGTGGACATGAGTGCCTTCCGGGTTCTTCGGCCTGCCGGCTCTCCGAGCGGGCCGGTTCGCCGTTCGTGTTGCCCCGCAGTCCGCGCTCAAACGGCGCACCGCGTGCGCCGACGGCACACCGGTGGGAAAATACGCTTGCCCACCGCACCGGTCCCCCGCCGACAATGCCCGTCATGACCTGGACCGTCGCCCCGGAACCGTACGACTCCCCCGTAGCCACCGCCCTCTGGCGTGCGTACTACACGGAGGTGAGCGACCGCTGGTACCAGCTGTACGAGGGGCGCTCCACCGACCCGGCCGAGCTGGAGCGGGAGATCGCCGCGTACCCCGGCGCCGACCTCGTGCCGCCCCGGGGGCAGTTGCTGGTCGCGCGCTACGGCGGTGAACCGGCCGGCACCTCGGGCGTACGGCTGCTGGACGCCACCACCGCCGAGCTGACCCGGGTGTTCCTGTACGGCGCGATGCGCGGCCGGGGCGGCGCCGCGCTGCTCGTACGGGCCGCCGAGGACGCGGCACGGGCGCTCGGGGCCCGCCGCATGGTCCTCGACACGCGGGGCGACCTCGTCGAGGCCCGCGCCCTGTACGCACGCCTCGGCTACACCGAGACCGAGGCGTACAACGAGAGCCCGTACGCCGAGCACTGGTTCCACAAGGCGCTGCGCCGGGAGTCCTGAGACGGCTCTCGGAACAGGGCTCGTCGGAGGGCTCCCGGGCGGCTCCCGGGAGCGCTCAGCCCGCCCGTGCGGGCGTACGTCCCTCGTGCGGGCGCTCCCGCTCCGAGCCGCACAGTTCGCCGGTCAGCTCCCGCACCAGCCGCACCAGGTCGGTCGGGCGGTCCGGGCCCCACCAGTCGCCGAGCAGCTCGGCGAGGGAGTCCTCGCGGGCCAGCGCCAGCCGTTCGGCGACCTCCCGGCCCCGGCCGGTGAGGACCAGGTCGGGGCCCTCGCGGACGGCCAGGTGCCGCTCCTCGACCTGGCGGGCGGCGGCCATCACGGTGGCCAGCGGGACCGGGCTGCGCTCCGCGAGCTGGGCCGGCTCGACCCGGCCGTACTTCCTGACCCGCAGCAGCATCCAGCTCGACGCGGGCAGCAGGTCGTAGCCGGCCCGCGCGGTGATCCTGCGGTAGATCTCCCGGCGGCCCTCCCGGGTGCCGAGGACCGACAGGGCACGGCACACCTCGTCGTGCGAGGAGCGTTCCACCGGGTTGCTCGCGAGGGTCTGGGCGGCGTCCGGCGCCGTGACCGAGCCGCGCAGCCGGTCCTCCTTGAGGAACCAGGCCAGCAGGAAGGCGACGAGGGCGACGGGGGCGGCGTACAGGAAGACGTCGGTGATGGAGGAGGCGTAGGCGTGGATCGCCTCGGGGCGCAGCGCGGGCGGCAGGGCGCCGATGCCGCGCGGGTCGGCCTTGAGGGTGTCCACGGAGACGCCGGGCGGCAGGGCGGCGCCCCGGAAGGCGTCCGTGAGCTGGGTGCCGAGGCGGCTCGCGAAGACCGTGCCGAAGATGGCCACGCCGAACGACGCGCCGATGGACCGGAAGAAGGTCGCGCCGGAGGTGGCGACGCCCAGGTCCTCGTAGGGGACGGCGTTCTGCACGATGAGGACGAGGACCTGCATCACCAGGCCGAGGCCCAGGCCGAAGACGAAGAAGTAGGCGCTCACCTCGGCGGTGGAGCTGTTCTCGTCGAGCCGGTGCAGCAGGAGCAGTCCGAGGGTGGTGACGGCGGTGCCCGCGACGGGGAACACCTTCCAGCGGCCGGTACGGCTGACGATCTGCCCGGAGACGGTCGACGACAGCAGCAGGCCGAACACCATCGGCAGCATGTACACACCGGACATGGTGGGCGTGACGCCCCGCACGACCTGCAAGAACGTCGGCAGGTAGGTCATCGCGCCGAACATCGCGAAGCCGATGACGAAGCTGATGACGGCGGAGAGCGTGAAGGTGCGGACGCGGAAGAGCTTGAGGGGCAGGACGGGCTCGGCGGCCCTGCGCTCCACGGCCACGAAGAGGGCGGCCAGGACGACCGCGAGCACCGCGAGGCCGATGATCTGCGGGGAGCCCCAGGCCCAGGTCGTGCCGCCGAGCGAGGCCACCAGGACCAGGCAGGTGGCGACGGAGGCGATGAGCAGGGTGCCGAGGTAGTCGATGACGTGCCGGGTGGTGCGGCGCGGAATGTGCAGGACCGCCGCGATCACGGCGAGCGCGACGACGCCGATGGGCAGGTTGATGTAGAAGACCCAGCGCCAGCTGAGGTGCTCGGTGAAGACCCCGCCGAGCAGCGGCCCGAGCACGCTGGTCGCACCGAAGACCGCCCCGAACAGCCCCTGGTAGCGGCCTCGTTCGCGGGGCGGGACCAGGTCGCCGACGATCGCCATCGACAGCACCATCAGCCCGCCGCCGCCCAGCCCCTGGAGGGCGCGGAAGGCGATCAGCTCCGACATGCCCTGCGCGATGCCGCACAGCGCGGAACCGACCAGGAAGATCCCGATCGCCAGCTGGAACAGCTTCTTGCGTCCGTACTGGTCGCCGAGCTTGCCCCACAGCGGGGTAGCGGCGGTGGCCGCCAGCAGATAGGCGGTGACCACCCAGGACAGGTGCTCCAGGCCCCCCAGGTCGCTGACGATGGTCGGCAGCGCGGTCGACACGATGGTCTGGTCGAGCGCGGCGAGCAGCATGCCGAGGAGCAGGGCTCCGATGGAGACGAGCACGCCGCTGGAGACCTGCTCCCGCTCGCCGGGTGCCGCGGGCCCCGCCGGGTCCGGCTCCCTCGCCTCGCGCACATCTTCGGCCATCGCGACCTCCACAGGTGTCATGACCCTCACGGGTGTCGACGCGCACTGCCCATCCCGGTCGGTGTGACCGGTTATGGCCGTTTCAGTCCTCCGGGAAGCCGACATTCCGGGGGCGTGTGCGCCGAAGTGTGGAGAAGATCTGCATAATCTCTGGAGTTCGCGAGGGGAGTCGCGAGGGGAGGGACGAACGCGTGGATCAGCACAAGGAGCCGTCGCAGGAGCGGCCTGCGGGGGCCCCATGCCCGGAGTGCGGCGCACCCAGGGCGGCGGACAACACCCCGTCCTGCGCCTGCGGCACCAGGGCGTCCGACGCCCTGCGCGACGCCCGCACGGCCCAGGCAGCGGCGGCGGAGGACTTCGACCCGCTGCGCATACGGCCGTACGTCGAGCTGGACGGCGCCGGGGAGGCCCCGGACCCGCCCGACGCGTCCGGCGGGCCCGCGGAGCACCTGGCCGCGCCCGCGTCGCCCGCGCCCCCCGTGGAGTCCGCGTCGCCGGTGTCCGACCCGGACGCCACCATGGCACTGCGGGCCGTCGACGCCGGAGCCGGTGCGGGTTCTGGAGCCGGTGCGGGCTCCGCCGCCGCTTCCGGTGCCGGCTCGCCCGACGGGGGCACGGAGGCGACCTCCGCGCTGCCGACGCCCCTGGCCCCGTCGACCGGCTCGCCCAGCACGCGCGACCTGCGCCTGTTCGAGACCTCCGCCACCGCACCCCTCCCCCGGGCGGACCCGGGGACGGGGGGCACGGACGGCGGCGGCCGGCCACCGCGGAGGCGGCGCAAGGGCGTGCTGCTGAGTGCCGCCGGAGCGGTCGTGGTCGTGATCGGCGCGGCGGGATTCGCGAGCGGGCTGTTCTCGTACGACACCCCGTCGCGGGACGGGGCGCTGCCGGACGAGGTCCGGGCGAGCGTGCCGGACCCGTCGACCAGCGAGGCCGCGCCGAGCGCGGAACCGAGCGCGTCGTCCGCCGCGCCCTCGCCCTCCGCGTCCCCCTCCGCCTCCGCGTCCGCCTCCCCGTCGGGCGAGGAGAGCGCTTCGGCCGCACCGTCCCCGTCGGCGTCGAGCGCCTCGCCCACACCGTCCCGGTCGGCCGAGCCGACGCACAGCACGACCGCGCCGGACGCCGACGCCTCGCAGGAGCCCGAGGACGAGGACGACGGCGACTCCGGCGTCGGCCCCACGCTGCAGCGCGGCGACCAGGGCCCGGAGGTCGTGGAGCTCCAGCAACGCCTGAAAGAGAAGTGGATGTACTGGGGCGACCTCGACGGCAACTTCGACCGCCAGGTCGAGGACGCCGTCCGCCAGTACC
Organism: Streptomyces sp. MH60; assembly: GCF_002939385.1. Lineage (GTDB taxonomy): Bacteria > Actinomycetota > Actinomycetes > Streptomycetales > Streptomycetaceae > Streptomyces. Next base: position 136,919 of record NZ_MULI01000004.1, read on the forward strand.
AGTGGGAGCGCGGCATACGCACCGACGGGGCCGGCGTCTACGGCCCGGACACCCGCCGCAGGCTGGAGTCGGAGACGCGGGAGCCGTAGGGCCTGGGGTCCTCGGCGGGCGGCGTCAGCCGAGGTGGGCTCACGGACCCGGCAGGCGCCCTCAGCCGATGTGCAGGCGCAGGATGCCGTCCGCGTCGGCCTCGACCCGTACCCGCGTCAGGTCCTCCACGACCACGTCCGGCCCGTGGAACGCGGCGCGCGGCCCGACCCCGACGACCCGCATCCCGGCGGCGCGCGCGGCCGCGATGCCGGCGCCGGAGTCCTCGAAGGCGATGCAGTCGGCGGGGGCGACGCCCAGTTCGGCGGCGCCCTTGAGGAAGCCCTCCGGGTCGGGCTTGCTCGCGCCGACCGACTCGGCGGTGACCCGGACGTCCGGCTGCGCGAGCCCGGCGGCGGCCATCCGCGCGGTGGACAGCGCCACGTCGGCCGAGGTCACCAGCGCGTGCGGCAGACCGCGCAGCGAGGCGAGGAAGTCCGGCGCGCCGGGGATCGCGACGACGCCCTCGGTGTCGGCGGTCTCCTCGGCGAGCATGCGCGCGTTGTCGGCGTGGTTCTGCTCCATGGGCCGGTCGGGCAGCAGCAGCGCCATCGAGGCGTAGCCCTGCCGTCCGTGGACGACCTTCATGACCTCGTCGCCGTCCAGCCCGTGCCGGTCGGCCCAGCGCCGCCAGACGCGCTCCACGGCGGCGTCCGAGTTGACGAGGGTGCCGTCCATGTCGAGCAGCAGGGCACGGGCGGGCAGAACGGTGGTGGTGGCCGTCATCGGCAGACTCCAAGGCGCGGGGAGGGAACAAGGCGGCCCCGCCCGCCGGTCAGGGAGAGCGGGCGGGAGCCACTTTGTTCATCCACGGTACAAAACAGACCGGGGTTCGCGCCACCGGCACCCGCCGACCGGAACCGCCGAAACCCGGCGACCGTCGCTCAGCCGGCGATCGCCTCCCACAGGCTCCACACGCCGAGACCCAGCATGAGCACCGCCGCGATCTTCGTGATCAGCCCCAGCGGCACCCGCTTCATCAGGGCCTTTCCACCGACGATGCCGAGCCCGGCCACCGCCCACAGGGCGAGCACCGCGCCGAGGCCGACGGAGAGCGGGTCGTCGTAGCGGGCCGCGAGGTTGGCCGTCATGATCTGCGTCAGGTCACCGAACTCGGCGACCAGGATGAGCATGAAGCCGGCCCCGGCGACCTTCCAGAAGGACTGGTCCCGCGGTTTGCGGATCTCCTCGTCCTCGTCGTCCTTCTTCATCAGCAGCACGGCGGCGCCGCCCAGGAACAGCACCCCGGTCACCGCGTGCACGATCTGCTGGGGCAGCAGGGTCAGCACGCTGCCGGCCGCGACCGCGAGCACGACGTGCAGCAGGAAGGCGGCGGCCACGCCCGCGAAGACGTACGAGGCGCGGTAGCGGGTGCCAAGGACGAGGCCGGCGAGCGCGGTCTTGTCGGGCAGTTCGGCGAGGAAGACGACACCGAAGACGAGCGCCGTCACGGTCAGGCTGATCAAGATTCCTCAATCGGTCGGGGCCACCCCACCGAGAGTGCTGATTGCGCGGACCTCACGATCCCCGCGACACGCGACACCTCGGCACGGCAGCACACTGATCCACCCCTGCCGTACGGCACGGGCGTGCACTGCTTGCCGAAGGTCTCGCTGGCCGGCCCCGCGTACGAGTCCTGCCTCCGGGCGCCGGCTCAGACGAGCTGAGCAGTATGTCGACGGTCCGGCGAAGAGCTACTCCCCTTCTGCGCCGTCCATAGTACGCGAACCCCGGGGCGGCGCCGAGGGCCGAAGGTCCCGCCGCGCCTGAGCCCGACGCGTGTCACGAGTCTCGCCGCACTCCTAGACGTGCCATGCACACGTCACTAACTTCTAACCGTCCGCACACCCGTACGCCATGCGGCGTCGCGAGCATTCCCCTGCCCGCGCCCCAACACCCCCACATCCCAAGGGAGTTCGCATGCCGAAGTTCTACGCGCGTCGACGGCTCGGTTTCCTCGCCGCGTTCACCGGACTCATAGCCTCCGCCGGGCTCCTCAACGGCCCGGCCGCCTCCGCCGCCCTCCCCACCCCGGTCAGCGCGGCCACCGCCCGCACCTACCTCGCCTCCCTCACGGTGGCCACCGAGGACCGCACCGGCTACGACCGCGACCTCTTCCCGCACTGGATCACGCAGTCGGGCACCTGCAACACCCGCGAGACCATCCTCAAGCGCGACGGCACGAACGTCGTCACCGACTCCTCCTGCGCCGCCACCAGCGGCAGTTGGTACTCCCCCTACGACGGCGCCACCTGGTCCGCCTCCTCCGACGTCGACATCGACCACCTGGTGCCGCTCGCCGAGGCGTGGGACTCCGGCGCCGACTCCTGGACCACCTCGCGGCGGCAGTCCTTCGCCAACGACCTGACCCGGCCCCAGCTCCTCGCCGTCACCGACAACGTCAACCAGGCCAAGGGCGACCAGGACCCGGCCACCTGGATGCCCTCGCGCAGCGCCTACCGCTGCACGTACGTACGCGCCTGGGTGCAGGTGAAGTACTACTACGACCTCTCGGTCGACTCGGCGGAGAAGTCCGCCCTGCAGGGCTATCTCGCGAACTGCTGACGCCCCCGCCCGCCGTCCGTTCGGCGCGGACCCTCCCCACCGGCCATTGTCGCCCCGTACCGTACGGGGCGACAAAGGAGAGGATCATCATGGCGGAACTGCGCCTGGGGCCACTGCTGAGGTACACCGACGGTTCCCGCGCGACCGTCTGGGTCGAGACGGACGGCCCCTGCACGGCCGAGGTGCGCTGCGCCGACGGCGCCCGCGGCACGGCCCCCGGCTTCCGGATCGCGGACCACCACTACGCCCTGGTGCCGGTCGGCGGCCTGACCCCCGGTACGGCGACGGAGTACGAGGTGTTCCTCGACGGCACGCCCGTGTGGCCGCTGCCGGACTCCCGCTTCCCGCCCTCGGTGATCGCCACACCCACGGACGAGGACGGCGTGCGCGTCGCCTTCGGCTCCTGCCGCTGGGCGGCGCCACCGGCCGGCGGCAAGGACCCGGTGGGCCCGGACGCCCTGGACACCCTCTCCGCACGCGTCGCGGCCGACCCCGGGGGCGCCCGCCCCGACGTGCTGCTGCTGATCGGCGACCAGGTGTACGCCGACGAGGTCTCCGACGCCACGCGTCGGTGGATCGCGGGCCGCCGCGACCTGGAGCGGCCTCCCGGTGACCAGGTCGCCGACTACGAGGAGTACACCCGCCTCTACTACGAGTCCTGGCTCGACCCCGAGGTGCGCTGGCTGCTGTCCACCGTGCCCAGCTGCATGATCTTCGACGACCACGACGTCATCGACGACTGGAACACCTCCGCCGCCTGGCTCGCCGACATGCGGGCCACCGACTGGTGGCAGGAGCGGCTGCTGAGCGGGCTGATGTCGTACTGGGTGTACCAGCAACTGGGCAACCTCTCCCCGGACGAACTGGCCGCCGACCCGCTGTACACGGCCGTCCGCGAAGCGCCCGACGGCACCGACGCCCTGCGGGAGTTCGCCGCACGGGCCGACGCCGATCCGGCCTCCGTCCGCTGGAGCTACCGGCGCGACTTCGGACGCACCAGGCTCGTGATGGTCGACTCCCGCGCGGCCCGCGTGCTGGACGAGGACCGCCGTACGATGCTCGACCCGGGCGAGGCCGCGTGGCTGCGCGAACAGGTCCTGGACGGGCGGGACGAGGGCGGGGGCGGCGACGGCCGCGGCGCGTACGACCACCTGCTGATCGGCACCTCCCTGCCCTGGCTGCTGCCCCACCTGGTGCACGACGTGGAGACGTGGAACGCCGCGATGTGCGGCGGCGAACGGGGCGCGCGCTGGGCGCGGCTCGGGGAACGGATACGGCGCGGGGCCGACCTGGAGCACTGGTCCGCGTTCCCCTCGTCCTTCGACGCCCTCGGCGACCTGATCGCCGAGGCCGGTACCGGGCCGGGGGCACCCGCGACGGTGAGCGTGCTCTCGGGCGACGTCCACCACGCCTACGTGGCCGAGCCCTCGTGGCCGGGGCGGGCACCGGACGCGCGGGTGGCCCAGCTGACCTGCTCCCCCGTCCACAACTCCGTGCCGCTCTCGATCCGCCTCGGCTTCCGCTTCGGCTGGAGCGCCCCGGCGCGTGCCCTGGGGCGGTGGATCGCCCGGCACGGACGCTGCGCGCCCCCGGCGGTGAGCTGGCGCCGGACGGGCGGGCCCTGGTTCGGCAACCAGATCATGACGCTGACCCTGCGGGGGAGGTCGGCGCGGCTGCGGCTGGAACAGGCCCGGGCGCGCCGGGACGGGACGACCGCACTGCGGACGGTCACGGACCGGGAGCTGGCGTAGCCGGGGACGAGCCGGTCCGCTGCCGAACAGGGACCGGCTCGTCCGGCATGGGACGGGGGCGGGGCGGGGTATGAATCGAGTCACGTTCGCGGGTCGCACCGCGAGCGTGGGAGCGCTCCCACCTGGCCCGGGGGCAACGGCGGGCAGGTGACTGCACGTCAGGCTATGGCGAAATGTTGAACTTGCAAGCACTCATTAGGCTCACCTAACGTGGGCAGCCCACTCGGTTCCGTCCCCCACCGGCCCGCCCCGGCCGGCCGACCGAAGGAGCACTCCCCCATGCCCGGACGCCTCAACAGCGCCAGTACCCAGCCCTACGTACTCGGCCTGTTCCGCATCGTGGTCAGCCTGCTCTTCGCCTGCCACGGCGCCGCCTCCCTCTTCGGCGTCCTCGGCGGCGCCGCGGGATCGGGCGGCACGCTCGACGCCGGCACCTGGCCGGGCTGGTACGCGGCCGTGATCCAACTGGTCGGCGGCGGCCTCGTCCTGCTGGGCCTCGGCACCCGGCCGGCGGCGGTCATCTGCTCCGGCTCCATGGCCTACGCGTACTTCAAGGTGCACCAGCCGGGCGCCCTGTGGCCGCTGGAGAACGGCGGCGAGGCCCCCGCCATGTTCTGCTGGGCCTTCCTGCTGCTCGCCTTCACCGGTTCCGGGGCCTTCGGCCTGGACCGGCTCCTCGCCCGGCGCACGTCCGAGCGGGAGGAGTCCGCCCCGGAGCGGCAGACGCCGGTCGCGGCCTGATCCGACCGCCACGGGGTTTCCGGGATTCCGCCCCCGGTTCCCCACGGCCCCTCCCGCAGGACCCGACAGCGGTGCCGCCCGGACGCGGAGGCACCGCTGTCGCGCGTGTGAACGCCGTGCGTCGATCACACAAGCCCCCTGTGAACCCTCTGTCACACCCCGGGCGTACGCTGTATGGCTGTCATCGGTCGCTCCTGCCGTCCCCGCCTCTCGCGGCATGGCCCGGCCCACGGGGGAATATCGGGGAGTTGTGGTGGTCGAAGGTCTGGGAAGTATCGGGTCGCTGGTCAGCAGCCCTTGGATCTATGCGCTGGTGGCCGTTTCGGTGCTCCTCGACATCTTCCTGCCGGTGCTGCCCAGCGGTGTCCTCGTGATCACGGCGGCGACGGCGGCGGCCGCGGGGTCGGGAGCGGCGGCAGCCGGGCGGGTCCCGCAGGACGTTCCCGACATCCTCGTCCTCACGCTCTGCGCGGCGACCGCCTCCGTCGTCGGCGACCTGGCCGTCTACCGCCTCGCCTGGCGCGGCGGGGCACGGCTGGACCGCGCGATCGCCCGTTCCCGGCGGCTGACCACCGCGCAGGAACGTCTCGGCGGCGCGCTGGCCCGCGGCGGCGGTGCCCTCGTCGTCCTGGCCCGTTTCGCCCCGGCCGGCCGCTCGGTCGTCTCGCTCGTCGCCGGCGCGGCGCATCGCCGGATCCGCGAGTTCCTCCCCTGGTCGGCGCTGGCCGGACTGGCCTGGGCCGCGTACAGCGTCGCCCTCGGCTACTTCGGCGGCCAGTGGCTGGGCACGACCTGGCTGGCGACGGGCGTGTCGCTGGTGGCGCTGTTCGGCGCGGGGGCCGGAGCGGCGTACCTGATGCGCCGCCAGCCCCGGACGACGGAGGCGTCGTAGCCCCGCTGACCGCGGAGGCGTCGTAGCGCCGCGGGCGGCGGAGGCCCTGGGGCGGGGAAGCGACGTGGCGGGGAGGTCCCGCGGCGCCGCAAGCCTCGCAGCGGCACCAGCCTCGTAGCGACAGGCCGGGCCGCGGGCCGTGCGGAGTCACCGTCGGGCGTCAGGAAGCCCGTCGCGCTCCGGCGCCTCCCCGTATCTCCAGACCGGCCAGCAGCTCGGACGTGGCCTCGGCGACGGCGTCGACGGCGCGGTCGAAGACCTCCTGGTTGTGCGCGGCCGGCGCACGGAATCCGGAGATCTTGCGTACGTACTGAAGGGCGGCGGCCCTGATCTCGTCCTCGGTGGCCTCCTCGGCCAGCACGGGTGGACGCAGGGTCTTGATGCTGCGGCACATGACGTCACTCTCCCCTCTCCAGGTCCACCCACCAGTCGTTCGACCCGCTCCAGTGGCCCTTCGGATACTCGAAATCGACCTGCCCGAGCAGCGTGCACCCGGCTCCTCGGCAGACCGCGCCGGAAGCGGCGCGCTCCCCGCCCGTCCACGCCGTCCATGTCTTTCACGGTAGGGCAGGGGTCTGACAGTGGGGCCGGTTCGCGGGGCCACTCGTTCGCGTGAACCACTGAAGGGAACGCGCGCCTCAAAATCGAACAGGCGTATCATTGGCACGTGGCTACGACCTATGATTTTCCCAGTGATCTCCTCGCCGGTCAGGAGGAACTGCATCAGGTCCGGGCCGAGCTGTCGGCCCTGCTGAAGAGACTTCCCTGGTCTGTCGAGCCGCTCGACGGGTTCAGCGACGACAACGGCTGGCGGAAGGTCGAGCGCCCGGCCTCCCCGGGCTGGTCGGAGGACGAGCAGGCCGAGGTCGAGAAGCTCCGTCGGCGCGAGCGCGAGCTGGCCGTGTTCGTCAGCACCCATCGCTACTGGTCGGAGATGACCGGCCCCGACCAGATGAGCGCCCGCTCGGAGCTGAAGCACGCCCATGAGGCACCGTTGCCGAAGTCCCCGCCCGGGGACGCCTGAGGAGCGTCACCCGGGCAGGACTCGTGAGCACGGCCGACGCGCTGCCGTCGCGCCCGTCGAGGCGTTCGAGGGCGCGTGGGGAACGACCGCACGCGTAAGGCCCCCGGAAGCTCTCCGGGGGCCTTGCGCACCGGCGACGACGCCGTTCCTGGTGGGCGCGGACGGTTTCGAACCGCCGACATCCTGCTTGTAAGGCAGGCGCTCTACCCCTGAGCTACGCACCCAGGACGAGTCGACAGCCTACATGGCCCGGGACGCGGCCCGGCAAACGCGTGGGCGCCGCGCTCCGGGGGTTAACCCCACCCCCGATCCGGTAGCGGCCCGGATCCCGCCGGGGGCCCGTGCTCCGTACGGTCGAAGAGCCTCATCGAGCAGGTCTCCGCCCACCGCGGCAGGCCCCGGGTGCGGCACCTCGTCGTCCGTCCCAGGGGGAGACCGCCATGCCCGCCCGTACCGTTCCCGTCCGCGCGTTCACCGCCGTCGGCGCCGTCGCCGTCCTCGTCGCGGGCCTGAGCGCCTGCGCCTCCGCCTCGGACGACAAGGAGCCCGAGCACCGGTCCTTCGCCCTCCAGGGCCGCACGCTCACCGTCGACTCCGACGACTCCGCCCTGGAGATCGTCGCCTCGGACGATCACCCGGCCGGGAAGATCGAGGTCACACGGTGGTTCTCCGGCTCGGTCGCGGTCGGCTCGGATCCCGAGGTGACCTGGAGGATGGACGGCGACCGGCTGGTGCTGCGGATGCACTGCTCCGGTGTGGTCGCCGACTGCGCGGCCAAGCACCGCGTCGAGGTGCCGCGCGGCGTCGCCGTCAAGGTGAAGGACGGGGACGGCAGCGTGCGGGCGAGCGGGTTCGAGGACGCGCTGAACATCCGTACCGGCGACGGCTCCGTGCACGTCACCGACTCCTCCGGGCCGCTGGAACTGCGGACCAGCGACGGTTCCGTACGTGCCGCGGTCACCTCCCGCCGGGTGCGGGCGCACACCGGCGACGGCTCGGTCCGGCTGGAACTGGGCACCGTCCCGGACCAGGTGGAGTCCCGCACCGGCGACGGCTCCGTGACGATCTCGCTGCCCCGGGCCACGTACAAGGTGTCCACCGACACCGGTGACGGCTCGGTCGACGTGTCCGTGCCCACCGACGACAGCAGCGCGCATGTGGTGGACGCCCGGTCCGGTGACGGCAGAATCACCGTCCGAACCGCGAACTGACCGGCCCGTGTGTTCGTCCCTAACGGGTGGGAGAATGAACCCGGGCAGGACGGACGACACGGGAGAGGGATGTGACGGCGACACCATCGCAGCCGTACTCGCCGATGGTCGCGCGCGCCCGGCGCCTGCCGCACCGCTCCCGCCGGCGCCGCAGGGGCGCGGTCCGTGACACGCTCACCCTGATGGGTCTGCCCCTGCTCGCCGTGTTGGCGCTGCCCGCGGCGTTCGCCGGGGGCGGCACCCGGCGCTGGTTCGGCGGGCGGGCCGAGAGCCAGCGGGCCGAGGCCCAGACCGCGAAGGACGACGCGGCCGCCGCCTTTTACGAACTGGACACCGCCCAGCGGGACCTTCGGATCTCGATAGAGACGATCGCGGCCGTCGACTCCTCCCCCGCCGCCCGGCGCGCGGTCTCCGACTTCGAGGCGCTGGGCCGGCGCATCGACGAGGTCAGCCGCCAGTACATCAGCGCCGTCGACGCCCACGACCTGGACCGGGACGACCTGGAGGCATCGGCCGCCTCCCGCGCCCGCACCGAACTCACCGCCGCCAAGACCGAGCTGGGCCGGGTCAAACAGGAACTGGACCGCTTCGCCGAGGGCCTCGGCCCCCTCCTCGGCAAGGCCGAGACCCAGCTGGCCCGGCTGGCACCCGTCGTCGAGCGTGCCCGGCAGGCCCTGCTCGCCGCCTCCAACGCCCTGGACGCCGCGCGTGGCTCCGGGCTGAAGGCGGACGACCTCGCCACCCGTCTCGCCACCCTCGGTCCGGAGCTGACCCGGCTGAACCAGGGCGCGGGACAGCACGGAGTGCCCCAGACGCTCGAGCGGGCCGAACGGGTCACCCGCGAGGCCGAGGCGGTCCGCGCCGAGGCGGAACGGCTGCCCGAGCGCGCCGCCGAGATCGGTCACCGCCTGGTCTCCCTGCGCACCCGCGCCCAGGCGCTGACCACCCGCACCGAACAGGTGGAGCCGGTGCTCAGCGAGCTGCGGCGCCGGTTCACCGCTGCCTGCTGGCAGGACCTCCAGCACGTGCCGGAGCAGGCTGCCGAATCGGTACGGCAGGCCGAGCGGAAGCTGGCCGAGGCGCAGACCGCCCGCGACGAACAGCGCTGGCCCGACGCCACCGCCCTGCTGTCGACGGTACGGGCGCTGCTGAACTCGACCGACGAGGCCGTCTCGGCGGCCGGCGACCGGCTGCGGCGGCTGAACGCCGTGCAGAAGGACCCGCAGCAGGAGATCGAGCGCACCCGCTTCGCCATCCGCGACGCCCAGCGCCTGGCCATGGCCGGACGCAACACTCCCGAGCCCCGTCATGCGCGCCCCCTGGACGACGCCGTGGCCCGGCTGGAACGGGCGATCACCACGCTGGAGGGCCGGCACCCCGACTACTGGCACTTTTTGACGGAGACGGAAGCGGTCCGGCAGACGGTGGCCCACGTGGTCACGCAGATCCGCGAGGAGCGCGGCGCCGGGCACTGATCACCGGAGTCGGGCGACCGGGACTTCATCGGGCGACCAGGACCGTCGGAGAACCAGGACCCTCAGCCGACCGGTGGCGGTTAATCTGTGCGCATGCCTCGCTACGAGTACCGCTGCCGCAGCTGCGGCGACACCTTCGAACTGAGCCGTCCGATGGCCGAGTCCTCGGCTCCGGCCGCCTGCCCGGCGGGCCACGACGACACGGTGAAGCTGCTGTCGACGGTCGCGGTCGGCGGCTCGGCCTCCGCGCCGGCACCGTCGTCGGGCGGCGGCGGTGGCGGGGGTTGCTGCGGTGGCGGCTGCTGCGGCTGAGGCCGCTCGGTCAGCTGCCGGCCACGCCGCATATTCCCCGCCCGGCGAGGAACCCGCGGAACGAGCCGCCCAGACTGCCCAGGACCAGTGAACCGGGGTCGCGTATGCCGTCCAGCAGAAGCCTGCCCGGGACGCCCAGGGTCCAGGTGATGAGGCCGACCCCGCCGCACCGCGCTTCCCGCCCGCGGTGTGCGGCCGATCGTGCGGTCTTCCTCAGGGTCCCTTCAGCCGCGGTTTTCTAGCGTGGCCCTCATGACAGCCCTCGCAGCGCAGTCGGCCGCGGACAGCGGTGCGGCACCGCAGTGGATCAACGACCTCATGGACGCCCTCGGTGCCCCCGGCGCCGGTCTCGCCATCGCTCTGGAGAATCTCTTTCCTCCCCTGCCGAGCGAGGTGATCCTGCCGCTCGCCGGATTCGCGGCCGGCTCCGGCCGGATGAACCTGATCGCCGTCCTGCTGTGGACGACCGCGGGGTCGGTGATCGGCGCGCTCGCCCTGTACGGAATCGGTGCCCTGCTCGGCCGGGACCGCACGGTGGCGATAGCGGGGAAGCTGCCGCTGGTGAAGGTGTCCGACATAGAGAAGACGGAGGCGTGGTTCCTCCGGCACGGGACCAAGGCGGTGTTCTTCGGCCGGATGATCCCCATCTTCCGCAGCCTGATCTCCGTGCCGGCGGGCGTGGAGCGGATGCGGCTGCCGGTCTTCCTCGCCCTGACGACGCTGGGCAGTGCGATCTGGAACACCGTGTTCGTGCTCGCGGGCTACGCGCTGGGGGACAACTGGTCGACGGTCTCGGGCATCGCCTCCACCTACTCGAAGGTGATCCTCGCGGCAGCCGCCCTGGCGCTGGTGGTCTTCGTCGTCATGCGTCTGCTGCGGCCGGGCGCCGGTCACCGGCGGCGGGGCCGCGGAGACGACGGGCGGCAGGACACACGGCCGCCGGCCGACGACGACGGCGGTCCCGGCACCGGGGGCGGTGCCGGGGACCCGGACGGCGGGTTCAGCGAGCCGGGCCCGCCGCACGCAGGAACTCGCGGAGGATCCGCTCACCGGCCAGGACGCCGCGCTCGGGCAAGGCGCTGATCGTCGGAGCCGTCCACCCGGAGTCGGCCAGTTCGCCGTGGCCCGGACGCCAGCCGCGGTCGGCGGCCAGGAGCAGGTCGGCGTCGAGGAGCGAGTCGCCGGCCGCGAGAGTGAGTTCGGCTCCGGTGCGGCGGGCGACCTCGTGCACGGCGGCGCTCTTGGTGAGCGGTTGGGGGACGGCGTAGATCTTGCGGCCCTGGAGGGACACGGTCCAGCCGCGGTTCTCCGCCCACACGGCGAGTTCCTTCACCCAGTCCGGCGGCAGCAGGTCGCGTTCGACGACGAGGTAGGCGAAGAGGTCCTCGGCGACCCGGTGCTTGCGCACCCACAGCGGGTCGGCGGTGTTCATCAGGTGGTCGCGGACCTCGGCCAGCGAGGCGCATTCGTCGGCCAGCCGTGCGGTCACCCGGGCGTGCCAGCCGGGGTCGGAGACGCCGTCCACCAGCAGGTGGCCGCCGTTGGCGCAGATCGCGTACTTCGACGGCGGGCCGGGGAGGTTGATCCGCTGGTACTGCTTGCGGGTCCGGGTGGTGGTGGGCACGAAGAGGGCCGAGTCGCCGAGGTCGGTGAGCAGGTGGGCGGCCGTCTCGGTCAGGTAGGACAGGGGTCTGCTCTCGTAGACCTCCACGCACAGCAGGCGGGGCGCCCTCAGGTCGGGCATGGTCAGTCCGAGGGCGGCCGCGGAGTAGATGAGCGTGCGGTCGAGGTCGCTGGCGACGAGCACCGGCATCAGAGCGTCACCGCCTTGCCGTCGGCGCCGGTGGCGCCCCGCGTGTACTGGGGGTGGATCAGCCCGACGCAGGTGTACGGGAGGTCGGCGACCTCCTCCACGGGAACGCCCCGCTGCTCGGCCAGCAGGCGGACGTGGTCCAGGTCGGCGCCGGCGCCGGCCCGGGCCAGCACCTTCCACGGGACGCGGCGCAGCATCACCCGGGTGGTCTCGCCGACGCCGGGCTTGACGAGGTTCACGTCGTGGATGCCGTACTCCTCGCTGATGCGCTCGACGGCGGCCCAGCCTTCCCAGGTGGGGGTGCGGTCGGCGGAGAGGAGGTCCTTCGCCTGCGCGTCGACCGTGTCCGTGACCTCGGGGAAGCGGGCGGAGACGGCGTCGAGGAAGGCCGGTGACAGGTCGGCGCCGGCGAGTTCGCGGTAGAACTTCGCGCCGTGGAAGTCGTGCGGGCCGACCAGGTCGGCGCGGAGCACGGTGCGGGATATCAGGCCGGAGACGGTGGAGTTGAGGCAGGCGGAGGGGATGAGGAAGTCGTCCCGGGTGCCGTAGGTGCGTACGCAGGAGCCGGGGTCGGCCAGTACGGCGATCTCCGGGTCGAAGCCGGTGATGCCGTCGGAGTCCTCGAACGCGCGCAGGGCGGCGGCGAGTTCGCGGGTGATGGCGCCCTTGCCGGTCCAGCCGTCGACGAAGACGACGTCGGCGGGGTCGTGGTGGCCGGCCAGCCAGCGCAGCGCGTTGGCGTCGATGCCGCGGCCCCGGACGATCGACACGGCGTAGTGAGGGAGGTCGAGACCATGGCGGAACCGCGCCCAGCGGCGCATCAGAACGCCGACGGGGGTCCCCGCGCGGGCCAGGGAGACCAGGACCGGACGGGGCGAGCGTTCCGCGAGGACGATCTCGGTGACGGCGCCGACGGCGCGCGCCAGCCGCGCGGCGGACGTCTCCAGCGCCGCGTGGAACAGCTCCTGGTACTGCTCGCTGGGCTGGTACTCCACGGGCAGCGACTCCGCGTAGTGCGCGCCGCCGCGCTGGATCGCCTCCTCGCGCTCCTCGGTCGGCGCCTCCAGCGTCACGTCCGAGAGGTCCTGGAGCAGCCAGCCGACCTCGTCGGGCGCGTACGAGGAGAAGTCGGGGCCGCGCAGGGGCTCGGGCAGCATGGAGGGCCTTTCGGGGGCGTGCGGGGCGGTCGGGACGTACGACGGGACGACCGCGAGCAGGACGTGCGGGACGTGGGCGGCGAGCCGGGCCGGCAGTCCGTCCGGGGCGTGCAGCGCGGGGGTGTCGGCGGCCGAGTCGACGACGGCGACGACGGCGTCGAAGCCGGCGCCCGCGACGTTGTAGGCGTAGCGCTCGCCGGGGCCGTCGGCCGGGTCGTCGTGCGCGGGGAAGACCAAGCGGGTGCGTATGGCGTAGCCGGGGTCGTCGACGGCGAGGACGGGAGAGCGGGTGGTGGTGGAGTAGCGCACGGCGACGCCGCCGACGGTCTGCTCCAGTGCCCGGGCCAGACGGAGGGGGGCGTACATGAGTTCCTCGAAGCCGAGGACGAGGACGCGGCGGGCCCCGGCGGGCAGCGCCTCGGCGATCCGCGCCGCCATGGCGGGCAGGGCGGCCTCCAGCCGGGCCCGGTGGGCCGCGGTGAAGCCGTGCCGTCCGCCGTCGGGCACGTCGTGGGGCCAGTGCAGCTCGACGCGCCGGACGGTGCCGGACGCCGCCGCGGCCGGGGCCCGACCGGACGGGTCCGTGAGCGGGTCCGTGGCCGCCGTCTCGTGGCGGGCGACCAGTTCCTGGCCCTTCTCCAGCACTCCCGGGGGCAGTCGGACGGTGCCGGAGGCGGTGGTCACCAGGTCCACGCGGGCGCCGATCTCCCGGGCGAAGTCGTCCAGCCGGCCGGCGTCCGCGGGCGAGCGCATGTCGACCAGGGCCACCACGACGTACCGCTTGCGGGGATAGCGCTCGTGCAGGGCGCGGACGGTGTTGAGCACCGTGTTGCCGGTGGAGAACTCGTCGTCGACGAGGACCAGCGGCCCGTCCCCGGCCAGCAGCCCGGGGTCCTCGGGCAGCAGGAGGTGGGAGGTCGCGTGCGAGTGGGACTCCTCGAAGCCGCCCGCCCGGGCGACTCCGGTGACCGGACGGCGGGTGGAGTGCAGATAGGGGGCGGGACCCAGGCCGTCGGCGACGGAGTGGCCGAGTCCGGTGGCGGTCTCCGCGTAGCCGAGGACGACGGCGCGTCCGGCGGCCTTGGCACCGAGCAGGTCGCGGACGCGTCGGCCGAGGGCGACGCCGTGGCCGTAGACGACGGAGGGAGACTGCGGGACGTGTTTGCCGAGCACGTTGGAGACGAGCAGGTGCGCCCGCTTGGGGTTGCGGCGCAGGGCGAGCCCCAGCAGGCCGGTCAGCGCCTCGTCGCCGGTGAGTTCGACGCCGAGCCGCTCGGCGACCCAGCTGCCGGACCAGGCTCCGGCGCGCTCTTCGGCGTGGCCCTCGGCGTGCGCCCTGTCGGTCATGTACTCGTGCCTCCCGTTGTCCGCCGCGGCACGGGCCCCGGCGTCGGTCATGGATCGCTTGCGTCCGGTCGCCCGGCGTTCAGTCGGACAGGCCGGCGGCGAGCAGTTCCACGAAGCCGATGTCCTCGTTCGCCACCCCGAAGATCTCGGCGCGCAGCAGGGTCCGCTCGGCCCAGGCGCGGTGGGGCTTCACCTCGTTCATCTTGTTCGTGTAGGCCGACCTCATCACGCCGCCGCCGCATCGTTCGGGCCGCAGGATGTCCTGGGCGTCGCTGAACTCCTCGTGGCTGACCACGGACAGCGCGTGCACGGGCAGCACGTGCGAGGGGTGGATGCAGGTCTTGCCCAGCAGGCCGTTGGCCCGGTCCAGGGAGATCTCGCGCAGCAGGCCGTCCATGGAGTGCTCGATGAGCTTCTGGCGCAGTTCGACGGCCTGCCCCTCCAGGAAGGGGCTCTGCCGCAGTTGCGGTTTGAACATCCGCTCCTGGACGCGGAAGTACTCCCACACGGGCCCGGTCACCGTGAATCCGGTGCCGTCGGCGCGGGCGAGCATGTTGACCACGTCGGCGATCACGGAGGCGACGATCTGGACGTCGTAGGCGGTCATGTCGGGGCCTCGGCGCAGCCCGTAGGAGGAGCAGAAGTCGGTCACGCCGAGCCGCAGGGCGAGCACCCGGTCCCGGTACTTGTCGACCGCGCGGAAGATGCCCTCCAGCGTCTGCACCCGGGACTCCCGGTACAGCAGGTCCGGGGATTCGAGCACGGGCATGGCGAAGAGCCTGCGGCCGCTGCCGGCCTCGGCGGCGGCGAGCGCCTCCAGGAAGGGCATGCCGCGTTCCTCGGTGAACTTCGGCAGCACGAATCCGGACAGCAGCCGGACGGCGGGGCCGAGGCGCCGTACGAGGTCGGGGATCTGTTCGGGGGTGCGGACCCGGATGAACAGCAGGGGGACGTCACCGTCGGAACGTTTCTCCAGGTCCATGAGCTGACGGACGAGGTTCGCCTCGCCGACGGGGACGTCGGCGTCGTCGATCGAGTCCTCCAGGCACAGCACCATCGACACCAGTCCGCGCGCGCCCTGCTTCAGGATGTCGTCGGCGAGGCTCGGCCGGGTGGCCGGGCTGTAGAGCGTGGCGCCCAGGGCCGCGGACAGCAGCTTGGCCGGCGAGTCCGCCGTGAAGGAGCAGGGCTCCTGGTGAAAGAGACGCTTCCGTACATCAGGGGCTATCTGTCCGAAATGACGCATTTAAACTCCCCCGCGGTGTCTGGGCGACCTGGAATCGTCGAAAGGTGGCCGGTAATAGTACGTAGGTATCCATGTCGGAGGTTCCCACCGGGCATGAATTCCAGGTAACCCGGCCGTGTCGGCGAAGGCGACCCGGGGCGGGCGGACACGGGCCGAGTACCCGCCCCCGCGTTGTCGTGACCAGGACCGAGAGGGCAGGATGACGACATGACGCACGCGATGCTGAAGGGGTCGAACGTCCCGCTGCAAGCCACCACGGTACGCGCCGTGCTGCGCTGGACTCCCGGGCAGGGGGTCCCCGACGTCGACGCCTCCGCGCTGCTGCTGGGGCCGGACGACCGTGTGCGTTCCGACGAGGACTTCGTCTTCTACAACCAGCCACGGCACCCCTCCGGTCAGGTCTGGCGGCTCGGCAAGAAGCGCGTCGCCGAGGGCCTGACCGACACCATCCAGACGGACCTGTCCGGCGTCGAGCCCTCCGTGGGCCGCATCCTGCTGGTCGCCTCGGCGGACGGCGTGCCCTTCGAACACGTCCGGTCGCTGCGCATCCTGCTGCACGACGCCGCGGCCGACGCGGAGCCGCTGGCCTACTTCGACGTCACACCGGAGACCGGCCAGGAGACGGCGCTGATCTGCGGCGAGCTGTACCGGCGCGGGGACGGCTGGAAGTTCCGGGCGCTGGGCGAGGGCTACTCCAACGGGCTCAAGGGCCTGGCGACCGACTTCGGCATCTCGGTGGACGAGTCGGAGGGGGCGGACGACCCCATCTCGGCCCCTCGGCCCGAACAGACGCCGGCGGCCCCGTCCGCACCGTCCCAGGCCACACCCGAGCAGCCCACGCCCGCCCAGTCCATGCCCGCTCCGCAGGCCGTCGGCCCCGACCACCCGACGGCCGTGCAGCCCCTCCCGGAGACCTCGCGGCCACTGCCGCCGGAGCAGCCCACCGGCGTACCGGCGCAGCCCGCGTACGGCTATCCGCAGCAGCCGCCGACGGCCCCGCCCGCCTACGGCTACCCCCAGCCGGACGCCGGGCGGCCGGGGTACGGGTATCCGCAGGCGCCCGCGGCGGCCGGGGTCACCGGGGCGCAGTCCGGCTACGGCTATCCGCAACCGGTCACCGGTACACCCGATCCGGACTTCCGGCTGCCCCCGCAGGGACCGCAGTTCGTCGGCCGGTAACCGCCACGGGCCGGGCTCGGCCGCGGCAGGCCGCGGCGGTGCGGGCGGGGCTCAGCGCTCCGCCTTGCTCTTGTGCCCCCGGCCCCATTGCAGGCCCCAGCCGTACAGCCGGTCCAGTTCGCCCTGGAAGCCGTAGACGAACTTCACCTCCCGGCGGACGAGGATCTCGTCCTTGACGTTCTCGATCATCACCACGGCGCAGGACCGGGCCTGCGGATGGCGTTCGTCCAGGCCTATCTCGATGCGGGGGCCGTTGCTCGGGTAGAGCGTGACGATGGCGTGGGTCCGGTCGAAGGCGGGGGTCTGGTCGTAGATGTAGGCGAAGAGCAGCAGGCGCTTGATGGCGTCCTTGTGGTCGAGGTTGACGTAGATCGTCTCGCCGGAGGCCGAGCCGAAGCGGTCGTCGCCGCTGAGCTTGACGTAGGGCGGGGCGTTGACGTCGCCCAGGAAGCCGCCGAGCGGCTGCACCACCCCCCGGGTGCCGTCCTGGAGTTCGTAGAGGCAGCCGAGGTCGAGGTCGACGTTGACCATGCTCTGGCTGTGGCCGACGACCTCGGGGGGCTTGAGCGCCTTGAAGGGGTGCCGCAGCAGGCTCTCCCGCTGGGTGCCCGAGATGTCGGAGGTCCGCATCCGCCAGGAGAGGTTGATGCGGAGGTTGCCGGTCGCCGCGCCCTGCTTGGTCAGGGAGACCTGGCTGTGCCGTTTGGTCAGCTGTATGGAGTTGGTCGCCGCACTGCCCGAGTCGAACTCGGACTCGCGGCCGCGCCACAGCCCGTCCAGGAAGCCCATTCCCGCCCCACCTTCGCGTCACCGCCGACGGGGCGGCCCCGAGGAGTCGTCCTCGTCGGCCGCCCCGCTCAGAGCGTTCCTCGTCCGGACCGGGTTCACACCAGGAGTGCGGGCGCACCGGGGGCGCGCCCGGCCCGGGGATCAGGGGTTTCACACCCCGGAGGAGACCTCCGCCTTCTTCTGGTCGCCGTCTCCCCCGGCCGCCGCCAGTGCGCGGTTGCGGCGCACGGAGGAGAAGAAGGACCAGCCGATCAGGGCGACGCCGACGAGACCGGTGATGATCTCGTGGATCTCGTACTGGATGGTGACCAGCAGGATCACGGCGAGGGCGCCGATGGCGTAGTGCGCGCCGTGCTCCAGGTAGACGTAGTCGTCGAGGGTGCCCTGGCGGACCAGGTAGACCGTGAGCGAACGGACGTACATGGCGCCGATGCCCAGACCCAGGGCCATCAGGACGATGTCGTTGGTGATGGCGAAGGCACCGATGACGCCGTCGAAGGAGAACGACGCGTCCAGGACCTCCAGGTAGAGGAACATGAAGAACGCGGCCTTGCCGGCCAGCTTGACGGCCGACTTGGGCTTGCCGGTGCGCGCGGCTGCCTCTTCCTCCTCGTGCTCCCGTTCCTCCTCCTCTTCGAGTTTGTCCTCGAAGTAGCCGGAGAGACCGCCGACGATCATGTAGGTGATCAGGCCCGCGATGCCCGCCAGCAGGACCGTCTCGGCCTTGTCGGCATGGGCGCCGCCGTGCTGGTGGGCGTGGGCGCCGAAGGTGATCGCGGAGACGAGCAGCACGATCAGGGCGATGCAGACCGACAGCATGTCGACCTTGCCGAGCTTGGCCAGCGGACGCTCCAGCCAGGCCAGCCACTTGATGTCCCGGTCCTCGAAGATGAAGTCGAGGAAGATCATCAGAAGGAACATGCCACCGAAGGCGGCGATCGACGGATGGGCGTCCGTCACCAGCTCCTGATAGCGGTCCTTGTCGGTGAGCGCGAGGTCGACGGCCTCGATCGGCCCGAGCTGGGCGCTGATCGCCACGATCACGACCGGGAAGACCAGGCGCATGCCGAACACGGCGATGAGGATGCCGATGGTGAGGAAGATCTTCTGCCAGAAGGCATTCATCTTCTTCAGGATCCCGGCGTTGACCACCGCGTTGTCGAAGGACAGCGAGATCTCCATGATGGAGAGGATCGCGACGATGCCGAAGGCGGTCCACCCCCCGTAGAAGACCGCCGCGACCAGGCCGAGCGCGGTGACCGCGAACGACCAGCCGAAGGTTTTCAGAAGCACTGGCTACCCAATCGTGTGTGTACGGGGCTCCCCCGCGCCGTACTCGGCTTTACGAAACGTTGACTCCGAAGTCTAGAGCGATGCCCCGAAGCCCCGACGCGTACCCCTGCCCCACTGCACGGAACTTCCACTCGCCCTGGTAGCGGTAGAGCTCGCCGAAGATCATCGCGGTCTCCGTGGAGGCGTCCTCGCTGAGGTCGTAGCGGGCCAGCTCCTGGCCGTCGGCCTGGTTGACGACCCGGATGAAGGCGTTGCTGACCTGGCCGAAGGTCTGGCCGCGCTCGTCGGCCATGTGGATCGAGACCGGGAAGACGATCTTGTCGCAGTGGGCCGGCACCTTGGAGAGGTCGACCAGCAGCGACTCGTCGTCGCCGTCACCCTCGCCGGTGAGGTTGTCGCCGGTGTGCTCGATCGAGCCGTCCGGGCTCTTGAGCTGGTTGTAGAAGACGAACCACTCGTCGCCGAGCACCCGGCCGCTGCTGCACACGAGTGCGCTCGCGTCGAGGTCGAAGGGTGCTCCGGTGGTGGAACGCGCGTCCCAGCCGAGCCCGACCAGTACCTGTGTGAGGTTCGGTGCGGCCTTGGACAGGGAGACGTTGCCGCCCTTGGCAAGCGTGACGCCCATGGTGATGGTCCCTCCCCGGGTGATGGTTCTTGGGTTTCCTGCGCGTCCGGCGCCGCACGTAAACCGTGCGGCGCCGGACGTGTCGAGACAGTCGCTCAGACGTTCACGCCGAAGTCCTGGGCGATGCCGCGCAGGCCGGAGGCGTAGCCCTGGCCGATGGCGCGGAACTTCCACTCCGCGCCGTGGCGGTACAGCTCGCCGAAGACCATGGCGGTCTCCGTGGAGGCGTCCTCGCTCAGGTCGTAGCGGGCGATCTCGGCCTCGCCGGCCTGGTTGACGACGCGGATGAACGCGTTGCGCACCTGGCCGAAGGACTGCTGGCGGTTCTCGGCGTCGTAGATCGAGACCGGGAAGACGATCTTCTCGATGTCGGCGGGGACCGTGGCGAGGTTGATCTTGATCTGCTCGTCGTCGCCCTCGCCCTCACCGGTGATGTTGTCGCCGGTGTGCTCGACCGATCCGTCCGGGCTCTTCAGGTTGTTGAAGAAGATGAAGTGCGCGTCGCTGGCGACCTTGCCGCCGCTGTTCAGCAGCAGCGCGCTGGCGTCGAGGTCGAAGTCGGTACCGGTGGTGGTGCGGATGTCCCACCCCAGACCGACGATGACCGCGGTCAGGCCGGGGGCCTCCTTGGTCAGCGAAACGTTGCCGCCCTTGCTGAGGCTGACTCCCACGAGTCCTCCATTGGTGTCCAGGGGCGGGGTGCCCCGTAGTGCGTGGATATCGGATCAACGAGTCGATCCTAGTGACGGGTTCCCGCGCCCCGCAGTCCCCGGAGCCGACAAATCACGTGGTGTCGGCCCGGCGGGCGACGGTCACAGGGCGTCGAGCGCCTTCACGTACTCGGTCAGGTCACGGGCGTCCGGCAGACCGTTGACCACGGTCCAGCGCACGACGCCCTCCTGGTCGATCACGAAGGTGCCGCGAACGGCGCAACCCTTGTCCTCGTCGAAGACGCCGTAGGCGCGCGAGACGTTGCCGTGCGGCCAGAAGTCGGACAGCAGGGGGTACTCCAGGCCCTCCTGCTCGGCGAAGACGCGCAGGGTGTGGATGGAGTCGTTGGAGACGGCGAGCACCTGGGTGTCACGGTCGGAGAACTGCGGCAGGTTGTCGCGCACCTCGCAGAGCTCGCCGGTGCACACACCGGTGAAGGCGAAGGGGTAGAAGAGCAGCACGACGTTCTTCCGGCCGCGGAACTCGGACAGCCGGACGGCCCTGCCGTGGTTGTCCTTGAGTTCGAAGTCGGGGGCCTTGTCGCCGACCTGGATCGCCATGTCCCGTTCGTCCCTTCAGCAGGAGGTTTTCCGTGATGCGCTGGAAACACCCTACGCAGGGACGGTCGCGGACCCGCGGACGGGCCGACAGCGGTCGGCTGCCGGCCCGTCCGGGGTCCGGGGTGTCACGGAGCCCGGCGGGCTACCGCTTGGACTTGGCGGCCTTGGGCGTCGCCAGCCGGCTGCCGCTCCAGTCCTTGCCGACGCTGACGCTCTTGGACGCCGTCAGTCCGGCGGTCGTCGAGGCTTCCGAGATGTCACTGGCCTCGACGTAACCGTCACGGCCGGTCTTCGGCGTGAGAAGGAGGATCGACCCGCCCTCTTCGATGTACGTGGTGGCATCCACCAGCGCATCCGTCAGGTCGCCGTCGTCGTCACGGAACCACAGCACGACGGCATCGGCCACGTCCTCGTAGTCCTCGTCCACCAGCTCGCCCTCGACGGCGCCCTCAATGGCCTCGCGGAGCTCCTGGTCGACGTCGTCGTCGTAGCCGATCTCCTGGACCACCTGCCCGGGCTGGAAACCCAGCCTGGCGGCAGGGTTCGTCCGCTCCTCCGCGTGGTCCGCGGTCGCGCTCACGGGTTGCCTCCTGATCATGTTTCGGTAGATGTCTTCAGCCACGCGCGTGCGCGAAGCTTGGCCGTAGTCCACACGGGCGGGACGGATCGCGCAAGTACCCGGCGTCTGGGACCGCCGAAACGGTGACGATCCCGGCCGTGTCGTCGCAACTCCAGCCATGCCGTCCAGCCCGAAGGTGACGTACACCACACCTATCTGCCCCGTTTGCGTATTTGGGAACCATGTGTGGGTACGAGACTCGAATGAACGTGCCCCCGATCCTCACGGGAGAACCGGTTACCCCACGGTACAGATGACGATCGCCCCCGCGAGGTACACGATGGGGAACCGGCGGGGGAAACGGCGCAGGAACCCGGAGAGAATCCCGGTAGGAAACCCGGCAAGGCACCGGAAATACGGCCCTCTGACAGCGAAGGAACAGCGTGGCTTCCGCATCCGATCGCAGTGATCGCAGTCCGATCATCATTGGCGGCCTTCCGAGTCAGGTCCCTGACTTCGATCCCGAGGAAACCCAGGAGTGGCTCGACTCCCTCGACGCCGCCGTCGACGAGCGCGGCCGGGAGCGGGCCCGGTACCTGATGCTGCGGCTGATCGAGCGGGCCCGCGAGAAGCGCGTGGCCGTGCCCGAGATGCGCAGCACGGACTACGTCAACACCATCCCGACCAAGAGCGAGCCGTTCTTCCCCGGCAACGAGGAGATCGAGCGCAAGATCCTCAACGCCACCCGCTGGAACGCGGCGGTGATGGTCTCGCGCGCGCAGCGGCCCGGCATCGGCGTCGGCGGCCACATCGCCACCTTCGCCTCCTCCGCCTCGCTGTACGACGTGGGCTTCAACCACTTCTTCCGGGGCAAGGACGAGGGCGACGGCGGCGACCAGGTCTTCTTCCAGGGGCACGCCTCCCCCGGCATCTACGCGCGCGCCTACCTGCTGGACCGGCTCAGCGAGGAGCACCTGGACGGCTTCCGCCAGGAGAAGTCCAAGGCGCCGCACATGCTGTCGTCGTACCCGCACCCGCGGTCGATGCCGGACTTCTGGGAGTTCCCGACGGTCTCCATGGGCCTCGGCCCGATCGGCGCGATCTTCCAGGCGCGGATGAACCGCTACATGCACGCGCGCGGGATCGCGGACACGTCCAAGTCGCACGTGTGGGCCTTCCTCGGCGACGGCGAGATGGACGAGCCGGAGTCGCTGGGCCAGCTGTCCATCGCGGCCCGGGAGGGCCTGGACAACCTGACCTTCGTGGTCAACTGCAACCTCCAGCGCCTGGACGGCCCGGTGCGCGGCAACGGGAAGATCATCCAGGAGCTGGAGTCGATCTTCCGGGGCGCCGGCTGGAACGTGATCAAGCTGGTCTGGGACCGCACCTGGGACCCGCTGCTCGCCCAGGACCGCGACGGCGTGCTGGTCAACCGCATGAACACGACCCCGGACGGCCAGTTCCAGACGTACGCCACCGAGTCCGGCGCGTACATCCGCGACCACTTCTTCGGCGACGACCACCGGCTGCGCGCGATGGTCGAGAACATGACCGACGACCAGATCCTGCACCTGGGCCGCGGCGGTCACGACCACCGGAAGATCTACGCGGCGTACAAGGCGGCGCTGGAGCACAAGGGCCAGCCGACGGTGATCCTGGCCAAGACGATCAAGGGCTGGACGCTGGGTCCGAACTTCGAGGGCCGCAACGCCACGCACCAGATGAAGAAGCTGACGGTCGACGACCTCAAACGCTTCCGCGACCGGCTGCACCTGCCGATCTCCGACAAGGAGCTGGAGTCCGGTCCGCCGCCGTACTACCACCCGGGCCGGGACACCGAGGAGATGCAGTACATGCACGACCGGCGCCTGGGCTGCGGCGGGTACGTGCCGACCCGCGTCGTCCGCTCGAAGCCGCTCCCCCTGCCGGACGACAAGACGTACGCGACCGTGAAGAAGGGGTCGGGTCAGCAGTCCATCGCGACGACGATGGCCTTTGTGCGACTGCTGAAGGACCTCATGCGGGACAAGGAGATCGGCAAGCGGTTCGTGCTGATCGCGCCGGACGAGTACCGCACGTTCGGCATGGACTCGTTCTTCCCGAGCGCGAAGATCTACAACCCGCTCGGACAGCAGTACGAGTCCGTGGACCGCGATCTGCTGCTCGCCTACAAGGAGGCGCCGAACGGGCAGATGCTGCACGACGGCATCTCCGAGGCCGGCTGCACGGCCTCGCTGATCGCGGCGGGCTCGGCCTACGCCACGCACGGCGAGCCGCTCATCCCGGTGTACGTCTTCTACTCGATGTTCGGTTTCCAGCGCACCGGCGACCAGTTCTGGCAGATGGGCGACCAGTTGGCGCGCGGTTTCGTCCTGGGCGCGACCGCGGGCCGTACGACGCTGACCGGTGAGGGCCTCCAGCACGCGGACGGCCACTCGCAGTTGCTGGCCTCGACCAACCCGGCGTGCGTGGCGTACGACCCCGCCTTCGGGTTCGAGATCGCGCACATCGTCAAGGACGGGCTGCGCCGGATGTACGGCGGGGACGAGCGGCACCCGCACGGCGAGGACGTCTTCTACTACCTCACCGTCTACAACGAGCCCATCCGGCACCCGGCCGAGCCCGAGAACGTGGACGTCGAGGGCATCCTCAAGGGCGTGTACCGCTTCAGCGAGGGCACGGGCGGCTCGATCCCGGCGCAGATCATGGCGTCGGGCGTCGCGGTGCCGTGGGCGGTGGAGGCGCAGCGCATCCTCGCCGACGAGTGGAACGTGCGTGCCGACGTCTGGTCGGCGACCTCCTGGAACGAGCTGCGGCGCGAGGCGGTGGCCTGCGAGGAGCACAACCTGCTGCACCCCGAGGAGGAGCAGCAGGTCCCGTACGTGACCCGCAAGCTGGCGGGCGCGCAGGGGCCGTTCGTGGCGGTGTCCGACTGGATGCGGTCGGTGCCGGACCAGATCGCGCGCTGGGTGCCGGGGACGTACCAGTCGCTGGGCGCGGACGGGTTCGGCTTCGCGGACACGCGGGGGGCGGCGCGGCGGTTCTTCCACATCGACGCGGAGTCGATCGTGGTGGGCGTGCTGAGCGAGCTGGCGCGGGAGGGGAAGGTCGACCGGTCGGTGCTGAAGCAGGCGATCGACCGGTACCGGCTGCTCGACGTGAGGGCGGCGGACCCGGGAGTGGCCGGCGGGGACGCGTAGGACGTGACGCCGGCCGCCGTGTCCCACGGCGGCCGGTGCCGTACATGGCTCACCCCCGTCCGTAACGGGCGGGGGTGGGGAACATCCGGGCGACAGGTGAAGCCGCCGTACGGCCCTAGAACACGCCGTAGCCCGGAGTCGTCGCTCCGATGAGCCCGATGAGCGCCAGGAGCGTGTCGATGGCTCCCAGGACCAGGGCGACCACGGCCGGGACCGGGCGGGAACCCGCCCAGCTGCGGCCCATCGCGAGCCAGCCGCAGACGATCGCCGCGGGGCCGAGAACGATGCCCAGCGCGAAGAAACCGGCGACCGCGCAGACGACTCCCACGATCGCGAGGGTCGCGCGGTCCGGCCCGGTCCGTGACCACGTCCGGCCACGTGAGCGGGGGTGCCTGCGCGATCCCTGTCCGAAGCTCGCCATCGTCAACTCCCTGAACTCTCCGTGGAGTTCGGGTACCCCCGTACGGCGTGTCATGCCTGCTTCGAACGTGCTGCCTGCGCGCCGCCCCCCTCCGGCAGCGCGCCGCAGCCTCTCGCCCTCCGTGCCCTGCGGAGGACTTGACCCACTGTGACCTGCGGTGTCCGGCGGAGGGGAGGGTTCGCGGGCCCCGTCACCCTGATGGACGAACCAGGGTGCCGGGGCCGGGAATGCGCGGGCCCGCGGACCTCGGGGGCGCGGATCACCTCATGGGCGCGGGTCAGATGTGTCCGACGCCCGTGCCCGCCTCCGCGTTGTCGCCCCGCTTGGTGAGGAAGGCGACGAACACCGCCACGACCGCGACCCCGGCGGCCACGAGCGAGGCCAGGCTCATGCCGGAGATGAAGGTGTCGTGGGCGACGTTCGCGATCTTCCCGGCGACCTCGGCGGGGGTGCCCTCCGCCACCGGCGGAACGCCGACCCGGACCGCCTCGGACGCCTGGTGCGCCTGTTCCGGCGTCAGCTCGGGCAGGCCCGCGTCCGCCCAGTTGCCCGGGAGGTCGCTGTCGACCTTGGAGGCCATCACGGCGCCCAGCACGGCCGTGCCGAGGCTGCCGCCGATCTGCATCGCCGCCTGCTGGAGACCGCCGGCCACGCCGGAGAGCTCCATCGGCGCGTTGCCGACGATGACCTCGGTGGCGCCGACCATGACGGGCGCCAGCCCGAGGCCCAGCAGGGCGAACCAGATCGACATCACACCGCTGCCGGTGTCCGTCTCGAGCGTGGAGATGCCGAACATGGCGACCGCGGTGCACGCCATGCCGCCGGCCAGCGGGATGCGCGGGCCGACCTTGGTGATCATCGCACCGGCCAGCGGCGAGGCGACGATCATCATGCCGGTGAGCGGCAGCAGGTGCAGACCGGCGTCGACCGGGCTCATGCCGTGGACGTTCTGCAGGTAGAAGGTGACGAAGAACAGGCCGCCCATGAAGGCGATGGCCATCAGGACCATCAGGACCACACCGGCCGACAGCGGCACCGAGCGGAACATCGCCAGCGGGATCAGCGGCTCCTTGACCTTGGTCTCCCAGACGGAGAACAGGGCGAAGCCCACCACCGACCCGCCGATGTACAGCCAGGTCTGGCCGGAGCCCCAGCCCCACTCGGGAGCCTTGATCAGCGCCCAGACGAGCGCGAACATCGAGGCCGACAGCAGCACGATGCCGAGGATGTCGAAGGAGCGCGGCGCGTTCTCGGCCCGGTGGTCGAGCAGGATCATGACGCCGAGCACGACGGCCACGACGCCCACCGGCACGTTGATGAAGAACACGGACTGCCAGTTGACGTGCTCGACCAGCACGCCGCCGAGGATCGGGCCGGCCGCGGTGGAGGCGCCGATGACCATGCCCCAGATGCCGATGGCCATGTTGAGCTTCTCGGCCGGGAAGGTGGCCCGCAGCAGGCCGAGCGCGGCCGGCATCAGCAGCGCGCCGAACAGGCCCTGGAAGACACGGAAGACGATGACCGCCCCGATACTGCCGGACAGTCCGATGGCACCGGAGGAGACCGCGAAGCCCGCCACGCCGATGAGGAAGGTCTGCCGGTGGCCGAAGCGGTCACCGAGCTTGCCCGCGGTGATCAGGGCGACCGCGAGGGCGAGGAAGTAGGCGTTGGTGATCCACTGGACGTCCGCGAGACTGGCGCCCAGATCGTTCTGGATGGCGGGGTTGGCGATCGCCACGATGGTGCCGTCCAGGGCCACCATCATGACCCCGACCGCGACGGTGACGAGGGTGACCCACGGATGGCCGCGCCATCCCTTGGCGGGCGGTGAATCCGCCGGTGCTCCGTCACCCGGCCCCGGCTTGCCGAGCGTGGTCTGACTAGTCATACCGCTGAGGCTAATGACAGCCACTGACAGTTGACAAACCAATTCACCGGTCAGTAACTGACACGACATCGCCCGTATAGCCTGAACTGCGCAAACCGTATGAAGGAGAGAACTTTTGAAGGTGGCCGGCAGCTCGCCGCCGTCGGAGACCGCGGCATCCGCGGCCTCCCGTCCCGGCCTGCGTGAACTCAAGAAGCAGCGCACCCGGGACCTGCTGCTGCGCTCCGCCCTCGAACTGTTCACCGAGCGCGGTTACGAGGAGACGACCGTCGACGACATCGCCGAGGCCGCCGACGTCTCGCAGCGCACCTTCTTCCGCTACTTCGCCTCCAAGGAGGACGCGGCGTTCTTCGTGGCACGGCTCGCGGAGTCGCACTTCATGGAGGCCGTGCTCGCCCGCCCGCCCGAGGAGGCGCCCCTGGACGCGCTGCGCCTGGCCCTCACGGAGAGCTGGGGCACCATCGGCGAGGCCGTCGAGCAGCTGGTCCCGCTGGAGCTGCACATGCGCTTCTACCGGGTGATCGAGTCGACGCCCGCGCTGCTCGCCGCCCACCTGCGGCGCGCCACGGAGCTGGAGGAGCGGATCGCCCGCGTCATCGCGGCCCGCGAGGGGCTCGACCTGGACGCGGACCCGCGGCCCCGCGTGGTCGTGGCCGTCTTCGGAGCGGTGATGCGGGTGACCGAACGGATCTGGTCGGCGCGCGACGACGCCGGCCTGGCGGCCCTGCGCGATCTGACGGCCGCTTACCTCGACCAGGTGGCGCCCGCGCTCACCGGGAACTGGCACCGCTCCGAAACGTGATCCGTGTCACTGGATTCACGCGAGACCGTCCCGTTCTCCTAGTGTGTCCTCCCAGTGACTTCCTTCGACACCTCCCCGCAGCTGAACGTCTGGCGCGCCCTGCTCGCCCTGGCCGTGGTGTTCGTGATGCTGGCGACCACCGGCTGGACCGCCCTGCGCGACCAGCGGGGCCCCACGGCACTCGAAGCGTCGGTCACGGCCTGGGAGCACGGCCGGATCGACGGACGGCGGCTGCCCGACGCCCAGGCGGCACCCGCCCGGCTGGCCCGCTTCTTCGCCTCGCTGACCGCCTGGCAGCGCACGAGCCTGGCCCACCGGTACCCCCTGGCCGTCGGCAACATGAACGGCGCCCCCGTCCAGCTGCGCTACCTCGCCAACCGCTCCGCGCTGCAGAAGGCGCGGTCGGTCGAGCGCGCCCGCACGCACGACGAGCATCTGTCCCCGGCCGGGCAGCGCGAGGCCGGCCGGCGGGTGCGCAACTACGAGTCGCTGCTCGACCCCGGTCGGCACATCCTCGCCTTCGACCCGGCGGGCTCGGGCAAGGTCGCCGAGGTGTTCGGCGACCTGAACCGCGCCGACCGCGTCTCCGTGGTCGTGCCCGGCGTGGACACCGAACTGCTCACCTTCCAGCGCACCGACCGCAAGAGGTACGCGGCGCCGGTCGGCATGGCCGAGTCGCTGTACGCGGCCGAGCGCGCGGCCAGCCCCGGCACCGGCACGGCCGTGATCGCCTGGGCCGACTACACCTCCCCCAGCGGGCTCGGCATGGAGGCGGCCACCGCGAACCGCGCCGAACACGGGGCCGTACGTCTGAACGCGCTGCTGCGCGCGCTGCCCGGCAAGGCCCCCGTCTCCCTCTTCTGCCACAGCTACGGCTCCGTGGTGTGCGGCCTCGCCGCCGACCGGCTGCCCGGCCGGGTGAGCGACATAGCGGTGGCCGGCAGTCCCGGCATGCGTGCCGAGAACGCCTCCCGCCTGGACACCTCCGCCCGGGTGTGGGCGATGCGGGACGCCGACGACTGGATCCAGGACGTGCCGTACCTGGAGGTCGGCGGCCTCGGGCACGGCGCCGATCCGGTGTCCGCCGGCTTCGGGGCACGGGTGCTGTCCGCGCGGGACGCCCAGGGGCACAGCGGCTACTTCGTGCCCGGCACGGACAGCCTGCGGAACTTCGCGGGGATCGGGGTTGGCGCATACCGCACGGTGGCCTGCGCCGACGAAGACGACACATGCCGGGCGGGTTTGTCCGCGGCGACGGCGGCCGGACGCGCGTAGAGGCGCAGATACTCCGGTTTGCGCGGGGAGGGGACGGGAAGGCTCGTGCCGCATACGATGAGCCGCATGGGTGACGTACTGGCCGGATTTCATGCCGCCTGGGAGTTCGAGTCCGACTCCGTGCTCATCCGCTACGAACGGGGGATTCGAACACCCAAGCTCTTCCAGGCCCTGGGGGAACGCCGTGTGCCCCTGGAGGCGATCGAGGGCGTGACCCTCACGCCCGGCAGACGCGGCACCGTCGTGCTGCGCGTCGAACCGCGCGCGGGCGCCGATCCGCTGATCGAGGCGGCGGCCGGACAGCTGAAGGAGAGCGGCGACCCCTACCGGCTGGTGCTGCCCGCCGAACGGGAGACGCTCGCGGAGTACTACGCCGACGAGCTGCGGGCGCTGCTGACCGAGTCCGGCAAGACCGAGCGCTACCTGGTGGCTCCGCCCGAGGCGCCCCTTCAGTTCAAGGCGTACGACGGAAAGGCGTCCTTCGACGGCGACGCGGTGTCCTTCCGGTGGTCCTGGACGGGCGCGTCCTCGGCGAAATGGAAGGCCGGCGACCAGAGCTTCCCGGTCGCCGACCTGGGCGGGGTGGAGTGGCGCTCCCCCGAGATGTTCGAGGGGTACCTGCGGCTGCTGCCGCGCGACGCCGACGCCTCGGCCGCCGCTGCCGCGCCGGTCGTCCCGCAGGCCGACCAGGATCCGGCGGCCGTCGTGTTCGGGCTCGGGTACGGGCCGGTGCACGAGTCGCTGCCGTTCGCCGCGGCGGTGCTGGCCGCGGTGCGGGAACGGAGCGGCTCGGCGCCCGTGCCGGTGTCCGTGCCGGCGCCTCGGCGGGACCCGGCCGACATCGCCGAGCGGATCCGGCATCTCGGGGAGTTGCATCAGCAGGGGCTGGTGACGGACGAGGAGTTCTCCTCGAAGAAGGCGGAGTTGCTGGCGGAGCTTTAGCGTCTGCCGGATTCTGTTCCGTTTTCGGGTGCGGGCCCGTTGTGGCTGGTCGCGCCCGCGCGGCGGAGCCGCACATCGATGCGGCCCCGCGCCCCCGGGTGTCTCTACTCGCGTCCGGCGGAAGTGAACGTCATGTCCGCGTAGCGGTCCCCCGCCACCTTCTCCGCGATCGGTTCCAGCGACGACAGCTCGTCGTCCGTCAGGACGATGCGGGTCGCCGCCGTGTTCTCCGCCACCCGCGTCGGCTTGCGGGTGCCCGGGATCGGGATCACCGGGAGGCCGTGGACCTGGGCGCGCTGGTGGACCCAGGCCAGGGCGATCTGGCCGAGGGTGGCGCCGTGGGCCTCGGCCACGGCGCGGACCGGGGCGAGGAGCGCCGCGTTGGCCGCCGCGTTCTCGCCGGTGAAGCGGGGCTGCTGGCGCCGGAAGTCGCCCTCCGTGAGGTCCTGCTCGGCGTTGGCGAAGGAGCCGGTGAGGAAGCCCCGGCCGAGCGGCGAGTACGGGACGAGGGCCACGCCCAGTTCGCGGGCGGCCGGCACCACGCCCGCCTCGATGTCCCGGCTGAACAGCGACCACTCCGACTGCACGGCGGCGATCGGGTGCACCGTCCGAGCGGCCCGCAGTTCCTCGCCCGTCACCTCGCTCAGCCCGAGGTGCTTGACCTTGCCCTCGCGGACCAGGTCGGCCATGACGCCGACGGTCTCCTCGATCGGCACGTTCGCGTCGCGCCGGTGCATGTAGTAGAGGTCGATGACGTCCAGGTCCAGCCGGCGCAGGCTCGCCTCGACCGCCTCGCGGATGTAGGGCGCGTCGTTGCGGACGATCCGCCTGGTCGGGTCGTCCGGCGGGATCGACAGGGCGAACTTGGTCGCGACGACGACCTCCTCGCGGTGGGCCTGGAAGAACGGCGCCAGGAAACGCTCGTTCTCGCCCGCGCCGTACGCGTCGGCCGTGTCGTAGAGCGTGACGCCCAGTTCCAGCGCCCGTTCCAGGGTGGCGCGGGACGCCTCGGCGTCGGAGGGGCCGTATCCGAAGCTCATGCCCATGCAGCCGAGGCCCTGGGCCCCCACCTCCGGGCCGTCCGTGCCGAGCCTGGCCGTCGGCATACCGCTGTCGGTCATCGGGTGCCCTCCGTGTCACGGGAACGTCCGGCGTCCCCATAGAAACTGATCTTGCGGTCGAGTACGGCGACGGTGTCCTGGAGCTCGGCGATCCGCGTCAGCACGTCGCGCCGGGTGGACTCCAGCAGTTCCCGTCGGTCGAGGTAGGTGCTCTCGCCCTCGCGCACCAGCTCCGCGTACCGCACCATGTCGGCGACCGGCATGCCGGTCATCCGCAGTTTGCCGACGAAGTCGAGCCAGTCCAGGTCGCGGTTGCTGTAGCGGCGCTGCCCGGTGTGCGAGCGGTCGATGTGGGACATCAGGCCGATCCGCTCGTACCAGCGCAGCGTGTGGGCCGTCAGCCCGGTGAACGCGACGACCTCGCTGATGGTGTAGTGGTCCTGCCCGTCGGGGCGCGGGTGGCGCCGGGGCGGGGCGGAGCAGATGTCCGTTCTCGTGGCGTTGCTGGTGGCGTTCGGACCGAGGGTCCCGGCCGTGGTCTGCATCACCGTCATGACCTCCACGCTATGACCTTGGAGTGCACTCCAAGCAAGCGCGTCCGGCGGGAAATACACAGGACACACGATCCGGCGGGTCACTAGCGTGCGGGCATGAGCCTCGTACGCCGTGCCGTGGTCGAAGACGCGCGGGAAGTACTCCGCCTCCGACAGGTGATGATCGATTCCATGGACCCCGGTGCTTCCACCGCGTGGCAGGCGGAGTCCCTGTCCGGCCTGCGGAACAGACTGGCGGATCCGGACGGGAGCTTCGCGGCGTTCGTGGTCGACCACCCGGAGCGGCCGGACGCGCTGGCGGCGCTGGTGGTGGGGACGCTGGAGTACCGGATCGGCGGACCGGGCCGTCCGGCGAACGGTCTGATCGGATACGTCTTCAGCGTCGCCACCGATCCGGACGCCCGGCGCCGCGGGTACGCGCGGGCGTGCATGGACGAGCTGCTGGAGTGGTTCCGCGAGCGGGGCGCCGGGCACGTCATGCTCACGGCCTCCCCCGACGCCGAGTCCCTGTACGCGTCGATGGGCTTCTCGCGCGACACCACCCCCTCGATGCGGCTGCGCCTCTGAGCCGCTTAGGCTCGACGCCATGTCCTTGAACAGCCTCGCGTCGATCGAGAACTGGCCGGTCCCCACCGCGGCGGCGGGCGTCGTACGGGCGGACGGCACGGCCCTCGGCACCCACGGCCCCGTCGCGCACCGCTTCCCGCTCGCCTCGGTCACCAAGCCGCTGGCGGCCTACGCGGCGCTGGTGGCGTACGAGGAGGGCGCGATCGAGCTGGACGAACCCGCCGGGCCGCCCGGGGCGACGGTCCGCCACCTGCTCGCGCACACCTCGGGGCTCGCCTTCGACGAGCACCGGGTGACCTCCGCGCCCGGGGAGCGCCGGCTGTACTCCAACGCCGGTTTCGAGCAGCTCGGCGAC
This sequence comes from Streptomyces sp. MH60, assembly GCF_002939385.1. Lineage (GTDB taxonomy): Bacteria > Actinomycetota > Actinomycetes > Streptomycetales > Streptomycetaceae > Streptomyces. Next base: position 169,321 of record NZ_MULI01000004.1, read on the forward strand.
CACATCGCGAAGGCGGCGGACATGCCGTTCGCCGAGTACGCGCGGCAGGCGGTGCTGGAGCCGCTGGGCATGGCGCACACCTCCCTGGACGGCTCCCCGGCGAAGGACGGTGTCTCCACGGTCGAGGACCTGCTCCGCTTCGCGGCCGAGGTGCAGGCGCCCCGGCTGCTGGACCCGCGCACGGTCGCGGAGGCGATGACGGTCCAGTACCCGGGGACGAAGGGCGTCCTGCCGGGCTACGGCCACCAGAACCCCAACGACTGGGGCCTCGGCTTCGAGATCCGCGACTCCAAGTCCCCGCACTGGACGGGCTCCGCCTCCTCCCCGCGCGCCTTCGGCCACTTCGGCCAGTCCGGCACGTTCCTCTGGATCGACCCGGACGCCCAACTCGCCTGCGTCGCCCTCACCGACCGGGCCTTCGGCCCCTGGGCGGTCGAGGCGTGGCCGCCCTTCACGGACGCGGTGCTGGCCGAGGCAAGGAGCCGGTCCTAGGCCATCTCCCACAGCAGCACCTCGGCCCGCGTCACCGCCACCGCGTCCACCCCTTCGGCGTCCGTGACCCGGGCCGCGTCGCCCGCGCCCAGTTCCTCGTCACCGAGGCGCACTTCGCCGCGCACGACGTGGACGTACACGTACGCCCCGTCCGGCACCGCCGTCCGCTCCCCCGCGGCCAGGCGCCGTACGTGAAGCATCGCGGCCGCCTCCGGGACGGCGTACGGGGTGGAGTCGGCGATGCCGCGGACGATCTCGTAGGCGGGGTCGCCGCCGGGCTCGCGCGGGGCCAGCCACATCTGGACGAAGGTCAGGGGGACGGCGGCGTCGTTGCGTTCGACGTGGCGGACGCCGCCCGCCGCGCTGAGGCGCTGCACGTCACCGGCGCGGACCACCGTCTCGTGGCCCGCGCTGTCGCGGTGGGTCAGCTCGCCCTCGACCACCCAGGTGACGATCTCGGTGTGGCTGTGCGGGTGCTCGTCGAAGCCGGCGCCGGGCTCCAGGCGCTCCTCGTTGCAGGCGAGCAGGGCGCCGAAGCGGAGGTTGTCGGGATCGTAGTGGGGCCCGAAGGAGAAGGCGTGGCGGGAGGCGATGCCCGCGGCCTCGTCGCCTCCGGGGTAGCGCTCGTCGGCGCGGCGTACGTCCATCACGTCGTTCACCGTAGCCCCGGCGGCACACCCGCCCGGCCCGATAAGGCAGTCTTGTCCCCGTGCCCGAACCCGAAACCGGCAAGCCCGACGCCCCCGCCCAGCCCGCCCACTCGCACACCGCGACGCTCAAGCGGCTGGAGCAGTCCTCCGGATCGCTGGCCGCGCAGGCCATCGCGCGCATGGACGAGACGCTGCCGTGGTACCGGGCGATGCCACCGGAGAACCGTTCCTGGATCGGGCTGGTCGCCCAGGCCGGCATCGCCGCGTTCACCGAGTGGTTCCGGCGGCCGGACGCGCCCCAGGCCATCTCCACCGACGTCTTCGGCACCGCGCCGCGCGAGCTGACCCGGGCGATCACGCTGCGGCAGACCGTGGAGATGGTGCGGACCACCATCGAGGTGATGGAGTCCGCGATCGACGAGGTCGCCGCCCCCGGTGACGAGTCGGTGCTGCGCGAGGCGCTGCTGGTGTACGCCCGGGAGATCGCCTTCGCGACCGCCCAGGTGTACGCGCAGGCCGCCGAGGCACGCGGTGCCTGGGACGCGCGCCTGGAGTCGCTGGTGGTGAACGCCGTGCTCAGCGGGGAGGCCGACGAGGGGGCCGTGTCGCGGGCCGCCGCCCTCGGCTGGAACTCGCCGGAGCACGTGTGCGTGGTGCTGGGCACCGCTCCCGACGGGGACTCCGAGCTGACCGTGGAGGCCATCCGACGGGCGGCCCGGCACGCCAAGCTCCAGGTGCTGACCGGGGTGCTCGGCGACCGCCTGGTGGTGATCGCGGGGGGCCGCAACGACCCGCTGGCGGTGGCGAAGTCGCTGATCGGGCCGTTCGCACAGGGGCCGGTCGTCGCCGGGCCGGTGGTGCCGGACCTGCAGGCCGCGACCCGGTCCGCGCAGGCCGCCGCGGCCGGGCTCAAGGCGTGCACCGCCTGGCAGGACGCGCCGCGCCCGGTGCTCGCCGACGATCTGCTGCCGGAGCGCGCGATCGCCTCGGACCCCTCGGCCCGTGAGCAACTGGTGGAGGAGATCTACAGACCGCTGGAGGAGGCGGGGGCGGCGCTCCTGGAGACGCTCAGCGTCTATCTCGAACAGGCGAGCAGTCTGGAAGGTGCCGCCCGGATGCTCTTCGTTCACCCGAACACCGTGCGCTACCGGCTCCGACGTGTGACTGACGTCACCGGATGGTCGCCCTCTGATGTACGGTCTGCGTTCACACTGCGGATCGCGCTCATCCTGGGGCGTCTGGCCGACGGAGATCCGCCGCTCTAGGATTTTGTGCAGGGTCCACAAAACCCGCCCTTGTTCTTCGTCCCTGTCCCCACGGGCGGTCGTGGCCGTCCTCAAGAGAGAGTGTGAGAGTGCTCGTACTCGTCGCTCCCGGCCAGGGCGCCCAGACGCCCGGCTTCCTGACTGACTGGCTCGCCCTTCCCGGCGCCGCGGACCGCGTCGCCGCGTGGTCCGACGCCATCGGACTCGATCTCGCCCACTTCGGCACCAAGGCCGACGCGGACGAGATCCGAGACACGTCCGTGGCCCAGCCGCTGCTGGTCGCCGCCGGGCTCCTCTCCGCCGCGGCACTCGGTACGCACTCGTCTGCCGTGACCGCGGCGGGCGCGCCCGGCGCGGTCGCGGGCCACAGCGTCGGCGAGATCACCGCCGCCGTCTTCGCGGGCGTCCTCGACGACGCCGCCGCGCTGACCCTCGTACGCCGTCGCGGTCTGGCCATGGCCGCGGCCGCCGCGGTGACCGAGACCGGCATGTCGGCGCTGCTCGGCGGCGACCCCGAGGTGAGCGTCGCGCACCTGGAGAAGCTCGGCCTGACCCCGGCGAACATGAACGGCGCCGGTCAGATCGTGGCGGCCGGCACCATGGAGCAACTGGCCGCGCTGAACGAGGACAAGCCCGAAGGCGTCCGCAAGGTCGTGCCGCTGAAGGTGGCCGGTGCCTTCCACACCCACCACATGGCGCCCGCGGTGGACAAGCTCGCCGAGGCCGCGAAGGCACTGACGCCGGCCGACCCGAAGGTGACGTACGTCTCCAACAAGGACGGCCGGACCGTCGCCGCCGGCACCGAGGTGCTGGACCGGCTCGTCGGCCAGGTCGCCAACCCGGTGCGCTGGGACCTGTGCATGGAGACGTTCAAGGAGCTGGGCGTCACCGCGATCATCGAGGTGTGTCCGGGCGGCACGCTGACCGGGCTGGCCAAGCGGGCCCTGCCCGGTGTGAAGACGCTGGCCCTGAAGACCCCCGCCGACCTCGACGCGGCCCGCGAGCTCGTCGCCGAGCACACCCAGGCCTGACAAGGAGCCCGAGAGCATGTCGAAGATCAAGCCCAGCAAGGGCGCCCCGTACGCGCGCATCCTCGGCGTCGGCGGATACCGTCCGACCCGGGTGGTGCCGAACGAGGTGATCCTCGAGAAGATCGACTCGTCCGACGAGTGGATCCGCTCGCGCTCCGGCATCGAGACCCGGCACTGGGCCGGACCCGAGGAGACCGTCGCCGCGATGTCCGTGGAGGCGTCCGGCAAGGCGCTCGCGGACGCCGGGATCGACGCCTCGCGGATCGGCGCCGTGGTCGTCTCGACCGTGTCGCACTTCAGCCAGACCCCGGCCATCGCCACCGAGATCGCCGACCGGCTCGGCACGGACAAGGCCGCGGCCTTCGACATCTCGGCCGGCTGCGCGGGCTTCGGCTACGGCCTGACCCTGGCCAAGGGCATGATCGTCGAGGGCTCGGCCGAGTATGTGCTGGTCATCGGCGTCGAGCGGCTGTCGGACCTGACCGACCTGGAGGACCGTGCCACGGCCTTCCTGTTCGGCGACGGCGCCGGCGCGGTCGTGGTCGGCCCCTCCCAGGAGCCGGCGATCGGTCCGACGGTCTGGGGCTCGGAGGGCGACAAGGCCGAAACGATCAAGCAGACGGTCTCCTGGGACCGCTTCCTCCCCCACCTCCGGCCCCGCTCCGGCGGGGGGACCCCCACCGGCGACGTCTCCGAACTCCCCGTCGACTCCGAGGGCAACGTCAAGTTTCCTGCGATCACGCAGGAGGGCCAGGCGGTGTTCCGCTGGGCCGTGTTCGAGATGGCGAAGGTCGCCCAGCAGGCGCTGGACGCGGCCGGGATCAGCCCGGACGACCTGGACGTCTTCATCCCGCACCAGGCCAACGTGCGGATCATCGACTCGATGGTGAAGACACTGAAGCTGCCGGAGCACGTCACGGTCGCCCGTGACATCCGCACCACCGGCAACACCTCGGCCGCCTCGATTCCGCTCGCGATGGAGCGGCTCCTGGCGACCGGCGACGCGAAGAGCGGCGACACCGCGCTCGTCATCGGCTTCGGGGCGGGTCTCGTCTACGCCGCGACGGTCGTTACCCTCCCCTAGGCACTCCGTGCCGGATCACGCGGTCCGGAACGGAGAGCAGCACCGCCTGCCGCCGACGCGGCGGGCCGCCACACCCTCTGGACAACAAAGAAGGAGCGCCACCATGGCCGCCACTCAGGAAGAGATCGTCGCCGGTCTCGCGGAGATCGTGAACGAGATCGCCGGCATCCCGGTTGAGGACGTCCAGCTGGACAAGTCCTTCACCGACGACCTGGACGTCGACTCGCTGTCCATGGTCGAGGTCGTCGTCGCCGCCGAAGAGCGCTTCGACGTCAAGATCCCGGACGAGGACGTCAAGAACCTCAAGACCGTCGGCGACGCGACGAAGTACATCCTCGACCACCAGGCCTGATCCGCCGATACTCGGGCATAACCCGAGTATCGGGCAGATCCGGGCAGACTGCCCCGCCACCCGGCGGTGGCGCCGTACGAATCCGTATCCCGTTGGAGAAAGAATTCCCGTGAGCTCGACCAATCGCACCGTGGTCGTCACCGGTATCGGCGCAACCACACCGCTGGGTGGCGACGCAGCCTCGACCTGGGAGGGCCTGGTCGCCGGCAGGTCCGGAGCCAAGCCCCTGGAGCAGGAGTGGGCCGCCGACCAGGCGGTCCGCATCGCCGCGCCGGCCGCCGTCGACCCCTCCGAGGTCATCCCGCGGCCGCAGGCCCGCCGCCTGGACCGCTCGGCGCAGTTCGCGCTGATCGCGGCGCAGGAGGCATGGAAGGACGCCGGGTACGTCGGCAAGGCGGGCGAGAGCCCCGCCGAGGACGGGGCCCACGTCGACCCCGACCGGCTCGGTGCGGTCATCGCCTCCGGCATCGGCGGCGTGACCACGCTGCTCGACCAGTACGACGTGCTGAAGGAGAAGGGCGTCCGCCGCGTCTCCCCGCACACCGTCCCCATGCTGATGCCGAACGGCCCCTCGGCCAACGTGGGCCTGGCCGTGGGCGCCCGCGCGGGCGTGCACACGCCGGTCTCGGCCTGCGCCTCGGGCGCCGAGGCCATCGGCTACGCCATCGAGATGATCCGCACCGGCCGCGCCGACGTCGTCGTCGCGGGTGGCACGGAGGCGGCGATCCACCCGCTGCCCATCGCCGCGTTCGGCAACATGATGGCGATGTCCAAGAACAACGACGACCCGCAGGGTGCCTCGCGCCCCTTCGACACGGCGCGCGACGGCTTCGTCCTCGGCGAGGGCGCCGGCGTCCTGGTCCTGGAGTCCGCCGAGCACGCCGCCGCGCGCGGCGCCCGCGTCTACGCGGAGGCGGTCGGCCAGGGCATCTCCGCCGACAGCCACGACATCGTGCAGCCGGAGCCGGAGGGCCGCGGCATCTCCGCCGCGCTGCAGAACCTGCTGGACCGGGCCGACCTGGACCCGGCCGAGATCGTGCACGTCAACGCGCACGCCACCTCGACGCCGGCCGGTGACATCGCCGAGCTGAAGGCGCTGCGCAAGGTCCTCGGCGACGACGTCGACCACATGGCGGTCTCCGCCACCAAGTCGATGACCGGTCACCTCCTCGGTGGCGCGGGCGGCGTGGAGTCCGTGGCGACCGTGCTCGCGCTGTACCACCGGCTGGCGCCGCCGACCATCAACGTGGAGAACCTCGACCCGGAGGCCGAGGCCAACGCGGACATCGTCCGCGGCGAGGCCCGCAAGCTGCCGGTCGAGGGCCGTATCGCCGCGCTGAACGACTCGTTCGGCTTCGGCGGCCACAACGTGGTGCTCGCCTTCCGGTCGGTCTGAGCGACCCCTGTACGCGCGTGAAGGGCCCCCACCGGCCGGTGGGGGCCCTTCACGCGTGCGCGGACCGGGCGGAGCGGGGCGGGCGGGGGTCACACCACCTGGTGCAGCCAGCGGACCGGGGCGCCCTCGCCCGCGTGCCGGAAGGGCTCCAGTTCGTCGTCCCAGGGCTTGCCGAGGAGCTTGGCGAGGTCCGACTCGAGGTCCGTCTCGCCCCGCTGGGAGCGGACCAGGGCGGCGCGCAGCCGGTCCTCGGGGATCATGATGTCGCCGTGGATGCCGGTGACGGCGTGGAAGATGCCGAGGTCCGGGGTGCAGCTGTAGCGCTCGCCCTCGGCGTTCGCGGAGGGTTCCGCGGTGACCTCGAAGCGCAGCAGCTGCCAGCCGCGCAGTGCGGAGGCGAGCTTGGAGGCGATGCCGGACTGGCCCTGCCAGGAGAACTCCGAGCGCCAGGTGCCGGGCGCGGCGGGCTGCCGGATCCAGTCCAGGCCGACGCGGGTGCCGAGCACCCCGGCGATGGCCCACTCGACGTGCGGGCAGAGCGCGCGCGGCGCGGAGTGCACGTACAGGACTCCACGTGTCGTCACCGGAACCTCCGGGCTGAGCGGGACATCTCGGAACGGGGTGGAACGGCCGTGACCGGGCGGGCCACGTTCATGGCGAGGCTACCGTGCGACGGGACAAGGAGTGTGACGTACCGTCGGTCCCGCCGCCGACAAACCTCCGCCATTCACCCGGCAGGACGCTTGTACGGGTGTGAGACGTTGCATCGCCGCCCTCGGGAACCCTCGCGGGGTGTCATGGGTTGAGCACGGTGGAGGCACGAGGCGAGGGGTGGGACCGGTATGGGTCGAGGGACGGACCAGGGGACGCGGTACGGGCGTCGCCGGGCGCGGGTCGCGCTCGCCGTCCTGACCGCCGCCGTCCTGGGCGTGGCGGGCTGCGACGCGGCGGGCGGCGACTCCCCCGCCCCCTCCGGCAGCGCGTCCCAGCGGTCGAAGTCCGCCCCGGCCTGGGACACGAGCCCCGAGTCGGTGGCCGCCGTGGGCGACTCCATCACGCGCGGCTTCGACGCCTGCGCGGTGCTGTCGGACTGCCCGGAGGTGTCGTGGGCGACCGGCAGCAGCGCGAAGGTCGACTCGCTCGCCGTACGGCTGCTGGGGAAGGCGGACGCGGCCGGGCACAGCTGGAACTACGCGGTGACCGGGGCCCGGATGGCGGATCTGACCGCCCAGGTGACGCGGGCGGCGCGGCGCGGTCCGGAGCTGGTGGCGGTGATGGCCGGGGCGAACGACGCGTGCCGGTCCACGACCTCGGCGATGACGCCGGTGGCGGACTTCCGGGCCCAGTTCCAGGAGGCGATGGCCACCCTGCGCGAGAAGCTTCCCAAGGCGCAGGTGTACGTGTCGAGCATCCCGGACCTGAAGCGGCTGTGGTCCCAGGGGCGCACCAACGCGCTGGGCAAGCAGGTGTGGAAGCTGGGCCTGTGTCCGTCGATGCTGGGCGACGCGGACTCCATGGACTCGGCGGCGACCCTGCGGCGCAACACGGTGCGGGACCGGGTGGAGGACTACAACGAGGTGCTGCGGGAGGTCTGCGCGAAGGACCGGCGGTGCCGCACCGACGACGGCGCGGTGCACGCGTACCGGTTCGGCACGGACCAGTTGAGCCACTGGGACTGGTTCCACCCGAGTGTGGACGGCCAGGCGCGGCTGGCGGAGATCGCCTACCGCGCGGTCACCGCGAAGAGTCCCTGATCCGGCCGCTGACCTGGGCGTGTCCTAGAGTTCCGCACATGAGCGAACTCTTCGGCACACTTTCCGACGGCACCCCGGTACACCGCTGGACCCTGGAGCGGGCCGGCGTACGGGTACGGGTCCTGTCGTACGGCGGGATCGTGCAGTCGGCGGAGGTGCCGGACCGGGACGGTGACACCGCCGACGTGGTGCTGGGGTTCGCGGACCTGGACGGCTATGTGACGCACCCGGAGCCCTACTTCGGCGCGCTGGTCGGGCGGTACGCCAACCGGATCGCGGGCGGGCGCTTCGCGCTGGACGGCCGGACGTACGCGCTGGTGCCCAACGAGGGGCCGAACTCGCTGCACGGCGGCGCGCGGGGCTTCGACAAGCGTGTGTGGGACGTGCGGGCGGTCGCGGACGGCGTCCGGCTGAGCCGGGTCTCCCCGCACGGCGAGGAGGGCTTCCCGGGGCGCCTGGAGATGTCGGCGACGTACACGCTGGACGGCTCGGGCGCGCTGCGGATCGTGTACGAGGCGGTCACGGACGCGCCGACGGTGCTGAACCCGACGAACCACAGCTACTTCAACCTGGGCGGCTCCGGGCACGCGGGCGGGCACGAACTGCGGCTGGCCGCCTCCCGGATCACACCGGTCGACGCCGGCCTGATCCCGACGGGCGGCCTCGACGACGTGACGGACACGCGCTTCGACTTCCGGCGGGCGCGCAAGATCGGCTCGGGCTACGACCACAACTTCGTCCTCGACAAGGGCGTGACCCGCACCGCCGAGGAGGTCGCCGAGCTGTACGACCCGGCGTCGGGGCGGGTGCTCACGGTGGCGACGACCGAGCCGGGCCTCCAGCTGTACACCGCCGACCACCTGGGCGAGCCCTTCGCGCCCGGTGACGGCGTCGCGCTGGAGACCCAGCACTTCCCGGACTCCCCGAACCGGCCCGGCTTCCCGAGCACGGTGCTGCGGCCGGGTGAGGTGTTCCGCTCGGAGACGGTGTACGGCTTCTCGGTACGCCGGTAGGCCGCCCGGAGGCTGAGCCCCGGCCCGGCCGTCAGGTCCCGGGCCGGGGCTGTTCACGGGGGACGCGCTCGCGGGCGTCCCGGATCAGACGTTAATCGCCTCAGTGATCCGGCGGTCGGCGATCGGGTGTCCGATCAGGAGTTCGTACGAAGCCTTCACAAACGGCCACGAGTCGGTCGGCCACGCGCCATGGCGCGTACCCCTTCCGCCACGCGATACTGCCGCCGTTCCGGCAGCACCCCACGGCGACGGAAGGACCTGGACTCCCTTGTCACCCATACGTGTTCGGATCGGTGTACTCGGACTGGCCCTGATGGCGGGACTCGCGGCCCCCACGACGGCGACGGCGGCCGGGGCGGCGCCCCCGGCGGACTCCGCGCCCGCGCCGACCGTCGAGGAGCGGCGGCTCGACGGGGACGTGCCGCGGGAGATCCTGCGGCGCTCCGGATTCGCCGCGGTGGCACCGGCGTTCGCCCGGGGGCTCGGGCGCGCGGACTCCTACCGCGAGGCGCGTGCCGTCGTGGCGCGCGAGGGCGCGGCGCTGTGGCGGCGGGCGGTGGACCGGGTGCAGGGCCGCGGGCCGGCCCGCGGGGACCTCAGCCGCGACGACGACCGGCCGCTGTACTGGGCGCGGCTCGGGATGACCCGGGAACTGCGCACCTGGGAGCCCGGGTTCGGGCTGGGCGAGCGGCAGCGGGCCGTGCTGCTGACGGAGCTGGAGCGCGCCTCGCGCGGCCAGAGCGACCTCCGACTGCCGCGCGGCGGGCACGGCAAGGGGGTGAAGCGGGTGCTGCTCACCGGCTTCGACCCGTTCACGCTGGACCGGGACATCCGGATCTCCAACCCGTCCGGCGCCGTCGCGCTGGCCCTGGACGGCACGGTGATCGACACCCCGGAGGGTCCCGCCCGGGTGGAGACGGCCGTGTTCCCGGTGCGCTGGCGGGACTTCGCCGAGGGGGCGGTGGAGCGGGCGCTGCGGCCGTATCTGCCGCGGGTGGACCTGTTCACCACCGTGAGCCAGGGCCGGGTCGGGCGGTTCGACGTGGAGCGGACCAACGGGGCCTGGCGGGGCGGCTTCCCGGACAACGACAACGTCTCCCGCACGGAGACGGTCCCCGTGGCCGACCCGGCCTCGCAGCCGCAGTGGACGACGACCACGCTGCCGTACGCGGCGATCACGGCCGCGGACACCGGCCGCTTCCCCGTGTACGACAACACGAGCGTGACGGAGATCCCGGCGGGAGGCTCCGAGGCGGTCGTACGGCCCGACGGACCCACGCCCGGCTCGACGGCCCGGGAGGGCGGCGGCGGGAACTACCTCTCCAACGAGATCGCCTACCGCGCGACGCTGCTGCGGGACCGGCTCGGGCTGCACGGCACGCTGCCGGGCGGGCACGTGCACACACCGGTGCTGCAGTTCGCGGCCGGGAACACCGATCCGGCGACGGGGTCGGTCACCGACCCGGAGTTCGTGCGCAACCGGCTGGACATCGTGGCGCAGACCCGGGCGATCGTGGCCGTGGCGGTCAGTGCCCCGGGGCCCGACCGGGGCTGACCGCCGGGTCGGCGGGGCCGGACTCGGACCGGTCGTCGGCGCCGTCGCGGATCTCCTCGCCCAGCAGTTCCCGGGCGAGGAGCGTGGCGCCCGCGACCGCGCCCGGCATCAGGAACACGGCGACGAACGGCACCAGGAAGGACACGCCCAGCGGGGTGCCGAAGCCCCAGACCAGCATCCTGCGGGAGCGCAGCAGGGCGAGGCGGTCGCGCAGTTCGACCCCGCGGCGCTGGAGGGCGACGGCGGCCAGCTCCTCGGTGAGGAAGAAGCCGGTGACGAAGAAGCCGACCACCGGGACCACGGTCTGGCCGACTACCGGGATGAACCCCAGCGCGAAGAGCAGCACACCCCAGACCGCGGCGCGGACCAGGATCCGCAGGCTGTCGCGGCCGGAGATCCACAGCTCGCGCCAGAGCGGCAGGCCGGACTCGGGAGCGGTGCCGTCCGGGGAGACGTCCCGGTCGACCCGCTCGGAGAGAGCCTCGTAGAAGGGCTGGCCGACCAGCAGGGTGACCGCGGTGAAGGTGAGCACGGCCAGGAGCAGGGCGAGGGCGAAGAGCACGGCGGTGAGGAAGCCGCGGAAGAGGCCGAGCCAGGGGCTCGACCAGTCGTCGGCGAAGGGGGTCGCCCAGCCGACGAAGTCCTCGCCCCACAGCGCGAGCGCGACCAGCACGCCTACGTACAGGACCAGGGTGATCAGGCCCGGGACGAGCCCGAAGCCGTAGCTCCGGCCGTGCCGGGCCACCCACCGCTGGCCCTTCAGAAGGTGGCCGAACCCCGCCCCAAGATCACGCATGGGCGGCACTCTACCGGTCGGCGCGCCGGACCGTTTCCGGTGCCGGTGCCTGTCCCGGTGCCGGTGCCTGTCCCGGTCCCGGTCCGTGTCAGGCGAGCGTCACGGTGATGTCGCCGCGGGTCGCCTTCGAGTACGGGCAGACCTGGTGGGCCTTCTCCACCAGCGACCGCGCGGTGGCGGCGTCGACGGACGGGATCTCGGCGGAGATCTCGACGATGATCCCGAAGCCGTCGTCGTTCTTGCCGATCCCGACCTTCGCGGTCACGGTCGAACCGGTGATGTCGGCACCCTCCTGGCGGGCCACGACGCCGAGCGCGCCCTGGAAGCAGGCGCTGTACCCGGCGGCGAACAGCTGCTCCGGGTTGGTGCCGGCGCCGTTGCCGCCCATCTCCTTGGGCGGGTTCACGACGACGTCGAGCTTGCCGTCATCGGTGGCCACCCGGCCGTCGCGGCCGTTCTCGGCGGTGGCGACGGCGGTGTAGAGGACTTCGGACTGCTGGATGGGCATACGGGTGTCTTCCTCCTCGGTCCGCCGTGACTCGCGCCCACGATCACGACGGATTTCGGAATGACGCTACCGCATGCCGGAAGTCCAGTGAAGTCCGCTCCCGCCCTCGCCGACGGGTCAGAGCTTGACGATCATCTTTCCGGTGTTGTCGCCGCGCAGGACCCCGAGGAACGCCTCCAGGTTGTTCTCGATGCCCTCGACGACCGTCTCGCGGTACTTCAGCTCGCCGGAGCTGACCCAGGGGCCGACCTCCTCGACGAACTGCGGCTGGAGGTCGTAGTGGTCGCCGACCAGGAAGCCCTCGATGCGGCCGCGGGTCTGGATGAGGCGGGCGAGGTTCTTCGGGCCGGGCGCGGGCTCGGTGTTGTTGTAGACGGAGATCGCGCCGCAGATGGCGATGCGGCCGTTCAGGTTGAGGGAGCCGATGGCCGCCTCCAGGTGGTCGCCGCCCACGTTGTCGAAGTAGACGTCGACGCCGTCCGGGGCGGCGGCCCGCAGCTGCTCGCTCACCGCGCCCTTCTTGTAGTTGAAGGCGGCGTCGAAGCCGTACTCGTCGAGGAGCAGCTTGACCTTCTCGTCCGAGCCGGCCGAGCCGATCACCCGCGAGGCGCCCTTGAGCTTGGCGAGCTGCCCCACCTGGCTGCCGACGGCACCCGCGGCGCCCGAGACGAAGACGGAGTCGCCCTCCTTGAAGGAGGCCGTGCGCAGCAGACCGGCGTAGGCGGTGAGCCCCGTCATGCCGAGCACGCCCAGGTACGTCGACAGCGGCGCCGCGTCCGGGTCCACCTTGACGGCGTTCTTCGCGTCCACGGCGGCGTACTCGCGCCAGCCGAAGAAGTGCAGCACGTGGTCGCCGACGGCGATGCCCTCGGCGTTCGAGGCGACGACCTCGCCGACCGCGCCGCCCAGCATGGGCTTGCCCAGCTCGTAGGGGGCGGCGTAGGACTTGGCGGCACTCATGCGCCCGCGCATGTACGGGTCGACGGAGACGTACAGGTTGCGCACCAGCACCTGCCCGTCGCCCGGGGTGGGGACCTCCGCCTCGACCAGCGCGAAGTCCTCGGGCTTGGGCCAGCCGACCGGGCGGGTGACCAGGTGCCATTCGCGGTTGGCGGCGGGGAGGGCGGGGGAGTCGGTCATGGGGCACCTTTCCTGGGGCTTGCTCGGGGTTTGCCTGCCGAGAATGTTTCATGCTCTGAAACAACCATGCGACTGAACATTTCAGGTTGTCAAACAAATGGGTACCCTGGATTCCATGGCCACACCACGCGACACCACGCGCCGACCCGACGCTCTCACCCTCGAAGTCGTCGAGCTGATCGGCGAGGTCGTGGCCCGCTTCCACGCGGACTACGAGGAGGCGGCGGCGGAGCGCGCCCTGACCGGGGCGCAGGCCAAGCTGCTGAGCCTGCTGTCGCTGGAGCCGCTGCCGATGCGGAAGCTGGCCCAGAAGCTGAAGTGCGAGCCGTCGAACGTCACGGGGATCGTGGACCGGCTGGAGGCGCGCGGGCTGGTCGAGCGGCGGCCCGACCCCGGCGACCGGCGGGTGAAGGTCGCGGCGGCGACGGAGGAGGGCCGCCGGGTGGCCCGGGGCCTGCGGGAGTCGCTCCGCTTCGCCCGGGAGCCGCTGGCGGGACTGTCGGAGGCGGAGCGGGTGGCGCTGCGGGACGCGCTGCGGTTGATGGTCGGGGAGGGCTCGCCAGAGAGCTGACCGTCAGCCGGATTCGAACTCGTACTGCAACTCGTAGAGGTGCCCCGCCTTCACCAGGACCGTCACCTCGACCGGACCGCCCCCGTCACCGTGGACGACCCGGAGGGTGCGCAGGACCGGCGTGCTGCTGGTGAGGTGGAGTGCCTGGTACTGCTCCTGGGTCGGAATCCGCGCGGAGACTCGATCCACGCTGCGGCGCGCGGGGTGCCCCAGTTCCGCCAGCAGCGCGGGCGCACCACCTTTGATCCGACGCCGCTCCATGAGTGGCGTGTCCCGGACGAGGGCCAACGGGTAGTAGCAGTCGACCAGTTCGGCGGGCTCGTCGTCGATCAGGAGAGTCTGACTGCGCAGAAGTGCCGTGCCGTTCGCGGGGAGGCCGAAGGCCGAACGCACGTCGGCGGGTGGGCAGACCTCCGCGACGTCACGGAGGACGCTACGGGCGCGGGTGCCGTGCCTGGCGGCCTCCGTGAGCCAGAGGTCCGCTGTCGTGAGTGCGGCCGGTGAGACCGTACGCTGCCGGTGCTCGCGGACGGTGACGGAGGCTCCCGCCCTGCCGACCACGAGACCTTCCTCCTTGAGGAGTTGCAACGCCTTCTGCACCGTGGCGTTCGACGCGTCGAAGCGCTCCTTGAGCCGCGCCGTGGAGGGGAGGCTCGCGCCTGGCGCCAGTTCGCCACTCATGATGCCGTCGCGCAGGTCGGCGGCGATGCGCTCATGGAGGGAGCGACGGTCGACGCCTTCCGTTTCCGCCTGGGGCACGGTCATCCGACCTCGATCTCGTAGCGCAGCCTCTGCCGCAGGGCAGGCATCACCATACGATCCACCTGGATCGGGTGGTCGTCGCGGTCGAGCGTCACTCGGGTGAGCCGCAGCACCGGCTCATCGGGCGCGGTCTCCAGGGTCCGGCACTCTTCCTCGTCCGGCATCGTGGCCGTCACGTCCTCGCGGACCAGGACGCCGATGTGGCCGAGTTCGGCGAGCAAGGTGACGGCACCACCGCGGATCTTGGCGGTGCGCGCCAGGGCGGTGCCCTGGGCGACGGCCAGCGGGTAGTACGTGTCGGTCAGCTCGTTCGGCGTCTCGTCGAGGAGGATCAGGCGCCGACGCACGACGACCGGTTCCCCCTCTGCGATGCCGAACAGTTTCGCCACCTCGACGGGCGCGGCCACCTCGCCGGCATGCAGGATGCGCTGGGTTCCCCGGCGGCCCTGCGCCTCGGCCTCCGCGCTCCAGGCGTCGCCGTGACCCTTCTCCTGCGGCGTCAGATACGGAAGGGACGTGCTGACCCAACTGCTCGCACTCATGAGGCCCTCCTTGCGGCCGACGCTACGCCCATCGGGGGCCAACGTTAGGCGACTTCGCCCGGGTGTTCTTCATCATCCTGCCACCTAGCCACCTTTCACGAAAAGCGATAAGGTAGCCATTCGTCGGACACCCCCAACTCCGTGAGGTGGCCTCTCGTGTCCTTTTCGCGACGCCGTCGGTTCCCACGCTCGCGCGCCTCGGTGCGCGACGCCCGTGCCTTCGTTCGTCAGGTTCTGACGGGCTGGGGTCGCACCGATCGACTGGACGACATAACGCTCTGCGTTTCGGAGTTGGCCACCAACGCGCTCCTCCACGGAGCGCCGCCCGGCAGGGAGTACTGCGTGAGCCTCACGCTGGACGGCTCGGTGATCCGCCTCGCGGTGCGGGACAGCGGCGACCGGCAACTCGACATCGACGTCCGGGAGGCCCACCCGGAGGCATGTTCTGGGCGCGGCTTACGGCTTGCCCGGGAGGTTGCCGACGACATGGGGGTCACCCAGGAAGTTGTCGGCAAGACCGTTTGGGTGGTTTTCAAAGGCGTGTCGTCGAGCGAGGGTACTGGGGAGATCGCCTACTGACGCTCTGCCCCCGCGGGCGTGCAATTCCGCAGTCGTCGCGCCCACGCAGGACAAAGCCTCGTCCAGCGGCCTCGGGAAAGCAGCATCGGGCACCGGCCAGGGCCGCCAGCGCGGAGGCACACCGGGACGACCGGGCGTTGGTACCAGTAACTTCGGTGACCAGGTCCAGGTGACTGGCTTACCCGAAGCCTCACCGCCCGCCAATGACAACCAGTGCCGCATCAGACCACGTTCGCGGTGCGGCGCCGCTGGAAACCCGTCGAAAAAGTCCGCCGGGCGTCTCCGGGGGCGGGCCTCGGCTTCCCTCGTAGGGGCGCTTGGGCGGACGCGGGGACGGGGCCTGGAGTGGGTACATCCCGATCTCCTCCCGGGCTGGCAGCAGCCCACTCCATGCCTGGCGAAATGCCACCTGACCTGGCCTTTTATTGCCCTCACTCCTATGATCGCACTCGTCGAAGGGGGGCCGGGTGGACCGGACCGTACGCACCGTCGAAGATGTTCTCGCGCTCTTGGATGGGCTGTTCGCATCTGAATCCGAGGCTGGCCGCTTGGCGACCGGTGACGGCAAGGACTTCTGGGATCGCTTCTATGCCGACCGGTCACAGCCGATCCCTTTCTTCGTATCGAAGCCCGACGAGAACCTGGCCGCCTATCTCGACCAGGGCCTGATCGCTCCCGGTCGGGCCCTGGACCTGGGCTGCGGGGCGGGCCGCAATGCTCTGTTCCTCGCCTCGCGCGGCTTCGAGGTGGACGCGGTCGACCTCTCCCCGGTGGCCGTCGCGTGGGGCGAGGACCGGGCTCGCGAGGTTGGCGTCGATGTCCGCCTCCTCTGCGGTGACGCTTTCGCTCTCTCCGCAACCGAACTGAGCGGCCCGTACGACCTGGTCGTCGACTCAGGATGCTTCCACCACTTGCCACCGCACCGCCGGGTCAGCTACTTGCGTCTCCTCGACCGCGTCTTGACCCCCGGCGGCCATCTCGCCCTCACCAGCTTCGCTGCCGGCGAGGGAGGAATGGGTTCGGAACTCGCCGACGCGGACCTCTACCGTGAGCGCAAGTTGCAGGGCGGCCTCGCTTACACACCCGAATCGCTGCGTTGGATCTTCTCTGACCTGGTGGAGGTCGAGCTGCGCCGCATGCGGGAGGAGCCGCCCCATTCAACACTCTTCGGTGTGACGTTCCTGTGGACCGCGTTGTTCCGTCGGGATGCAGCCTCTGCCCCATCAGGCGACATTCGCCCTGTTCACGACCTCGCGTAGGCACTCGTCCTGGGCATGCTTGTTCTGCCGGCGAGCGATGCGCAACACCCGTCAGACGAACCATCTCCGGGCCCGCCTCCTCGACGTTCCCCGCGCCACAACTCCTTCGGCTTCTGACGGGGCGGTGCGTGCTGGATGATGCCGTCGGTCCAGGACGCGTTACCGCTCGTGTGTGCCCCCGTACAGGACGCCGTTGGGTCACGAGCGGGGCAGTGGCACGATGTGTTGATGGGGATGATCGACAGCGGCACCGAGGCCGTCCAGTACGTACGGTTCCAATCGCCTCACCGGAACAGTCGAGGCCACTTCACCGGTGTTTTCGGGCTCGTCAACAATCTGGCCAGGGAGGGGAGGCTCTCGGACGAGCAGGAGGCCTTCCGCCGCCGCGGCAACAGGTGGTACGACGCCGCGTACGCCGACCCCTCGACCGTTGACCCCCACGTCTACGACGAAGAGATCAACCCCGGCGCGGCGGCTTGGTTCAAGCCCTCGGCCACTCATCTCCTCGCTCGCGTCTCCGGCTATCTGGAGATCCTTTCCGCGCACGACGTCGACTGCCGGGCCCTTCGTTCCGCAGATCCGGGACGGGTCATCTACGAGGACGACGTACAGATCGTGGTCGTCCCGCATGCGCAGGACGCGACTGGCCTCTGACGCCGACCTCACGCTGACGACCAGAGCCTTTACGTGCACCACCACAGGAAGCGGTCGCAGGTTTCCGTCGGGGTCGGGTCCGGGGGCTGCGGCGGGGCGGGGGTCGTCGTCGGGGGCGGGTCGTCGTCGGACTCGGGGGACGACGGGTCCGGGTCCGAGGGGCGGGTGGGGTCCGGGGACGGGGGGCGGGAGGCCGCCGGAGGGGCGGACTCGCTCGCCGTCCCGGACTCAGTCGTCTCCGGGGAGGACGAAGGGGACGCCGACCCCGTTGTCGGCGCCGATGCGGAGGCGGACGGGGAACCCGAGGTCGGGGTCGTGCGCGAGGGGTCGTCGGCCGGGACCGCCGACGCCTCGCCCACCTCTTTCGTCGCCTCGCCGTCCGTCGTCTCGCCGCCCGCCGCGGCCGGCTTGTCCGGGGAGTGCGGGGCGTCCATGCCGAGTTCGGCGAGGCTCAGTCCGCCGGCGGCCAGGACGAAGCCCGCGGCGATGAGCAGGGTCCGGCGGCGGCGCCTGCGGTGTGCGGCGGCCTTGCGGTCACGGCGGCTGGACCGGGCGCCGGGTGGGGCGTCGTCCCCGCCGTCTTCGGGGTTCTCGTCGGCCGCCGCCTCGTCGTCGAGCCGCGGCGGGGTCTCCTCACCCACCGTCAGGTGAGTGTCGGAGGCGCCGAGTTCCTGGGCGGGCGTGCCGCACCCCGGGCAGGCGAGGGCGCCGTTGAGGTGCCGTCGGCACGGGTGGCAGTAGTCCATGACGCGGGAAGGTTAAGTTCCGGGAAGGGTGCGTTCCTAGAGGCCACTGTGAAGGTTGTGTGGGAAAGCGCGCGAGGCGGCCTCTCCCCCGCTTTCGAAACTGCCGAAACCGTTATGTGTCCGACCCATTGACACTCCGAGCACCCCGTCCTTACTGTCACGCCAGCATTTCGAACGAGTGACGAAATATCGAACAGAGCGAAGGGCAGCCGCCGTGCGCATCACCGGAATCAGCACACACGTGGTCGGGACGCCGTGGCGCAACCTGACCTACGTCCAGGTGCACACCGACGAGGGCATCACCGGAGTCGGCGAGACCCGGATGCTGGGGCACACCGACGCGCTCCTCGGCTATCTGAAGGAGGCCGAGGCCAACCACATTCTCGGCTCCGACCCGTTCGCTGTCGAGGATCTGGTCCGCCGCCTGAAGTACGGCGACTACGGCCGCGCGGGCGAGATCGTGATGTCCGGCATCGCGGTCGTCGAGATGGCCTGCTGGGACATCAAGGGCAAGGCCCTCGGCGTCCCCGTGTGGCAGCTGCTGGGCGGGAAGGTCACCGACAAGGTCAAGGCGTACGCCAACGGGTGGTACACCACCGAGCGGACGCCGGAGGCGTACCACAAGGCCGCGCAGGGGGTCATGGAGCGCGGGTACCGGGCGCTGAAGATCGACCCGTTCGGCACCGGGCACTTCGAGCTGGACCAGCAGCAGACGAACTACGCGGTGTCGCTGATCGAGGCCGTACGGGACGCCATCGGGCCCGACGCCGAGCTGATGCTGGAGATGCACGGCCGCTTCTCGCCCTCCACGGCCGTCCGGCTCGCACGTGAACTCGCGCCGTTCAAGCCGGCCTGGCTGGAGGAGCCGGTCCCGCCGGAGAACCTCAGGGCGTTGAAGAAGGTCGCCGAGAAGGTCGACATCCCGGTCGCCACCGGTGAGCGCATCCACGACCGGATCGAGTTCCGCGAGCTGTTCGAGGACCAGTCGGTGGACGTCATCCAGCCCGACGTCGGTCACATCGGCGGCATCTGGGAGACCCGGAAGCTGGCCGCGACCGCCGAGACGCACTACACGCTGATCGCCCCGCACAACGTCGGCGGCTCCGTGCTCACCGCGGCCTCCCTCCAGGTCGGGTTCACCTCGCCGAACTTCAAGATCCTGGAGCACTTCAACGACTTCGCGGACGCGGAGATCAAGAAGGTCGTCAAGGGCGCGCCGCAGGTGGACCCGGAGGACGGGTGCTTCCACCTGTCCGACGCGCCCGGTCTCGGGGTGGAGCTGGACACCGACGCGGCGGCCGAGTTCCCGCAGCAGCAGGCGCGGTTCGACCTGTGGGCCGAGGGCTGGGAGAAGCGCGCCCCCAAGGGGACCGGGGCATGAGCGACGCGGTCGTCGTCCAGGCGCCGGGCGAGCACCGGCTCGTGCCGCACGAGCCGCGCGACCCGGGTGCCGGGGAGGCGCTGGTGCGGGTGCACGCCGCCGGGATCTGCGGCAGCGACCGGGAGGTCTACCAGGGCAACCGGCCCGAGGGGTACGTGCGTTACCCGCTCACCCCCGGGCACGAGTGGTCCGGGACCGTGGAGCGGGTCGGCGCCGGGGTGCCGGGCTCGCTCGTCGGCCGGAAGGTGGTGGGCGAGGGCTTCCGCAACTGCCAGGTGTGCGACCGCTGTCACGCGGGCGAGACGACGCTGTGCACGGCCGGGTACGAGGAGACCGGGTTCACCCAGCCGGGCGCCATGGCGCCGACGCTGACGCTGCCCGCCCGGCTGCTGCACGTCCTGCCCGAGGACGCCGACCTCACCGGCGCGGCCCTGCTGGAGCCCGCGGCCTGCATCGCCGCCGCCGCGCTGAAGGCGAACGCCCGGCCCGGCGAGCGGGTCGCCGTGGTCGGCACGGGCACGCTCGGCATGTTCGCCGTGCAGTTCCTGCGGGCCGCCTCCCCGGCCGAGCTGCTGGTCGTCGGTACCCGTGGTGACCGGGAGGCGCTGTCGCGGCAGTTCGGCGCGACCGGCTTCCGCACCAAGGACCGGCCGCTCCCGGACGACTTCGACGTCGTGATCGAGACCGCCGGGTCCGCGGACGCCGCCCGCACCGCCGCCGCGCTGCTGCGCCGGGGCGGGCGGCTGGTGCTGACCGGCATCCCGGCACCGGGCGCCGACGGCCTCGACCCGACCGACCTGGTCGTACGGCAGCTGGAGGTGCACACGGTCTTCGGGGCGCCGCCGGACGCCTGGGCGCACACGGTGCGGGTCTTCGCGGCCGGTCTGCTCGATCCGCGGCCGCTGGTGACGCACGAACTGCCGCTCGCCGACTTCTCGGAGGCCATCGAGCTGGTGGGTTCCGGCGACCCGAAGGTCGGCAAGGTGCTGCTGCGCCCGGACGCCCACCCCTGAGCCGTACGCCGGTGCGGGGGCGACCTGACGGCCTGCGCACCGGCGTACACCCACCGGACCGGACGTCGCGCGCCCACGCCACCCACGCCCACGGCCGCGAACTTCGTCCGACATATCGAACACTAAGGAACGCTTGTGACCGACGCTTCCGCCACGGCCGCCGCACGCAGGCCCGGTGAGCAGGCCCTCACCGCCCTCGGCCTGGCCGCGCCCGCCCCCGATCCCGCCGACGCCTCGCCGCACTCCTTCCCGGGCGGTGGCCGCTGGCGCACCGAGATCCCCTCCTGCGAGGGGCCGGAGGCGCTGGGGGTGGTGCTCAAGGAGTCCTCCCGCCTTGACGTGCCGATCCACCGGATCAGCCAGGGCAGCGGCGTGTGGATGCTGACCGACGCCGAGATCACCGAGATGGTCGAGGCCACCGCCGAACGCGACATCGAACTCTGTCTGTTCACCGGCCCGCGCGGCACCTGGGACATCGGCGGCTCCACCCGGACCGACTCGGGCGGCGCGGGCCTGCGCGCACGCGGCCACGCCGCGGTCGCCGGGTGCGTCGAAGACGCCGTACGGGCCACCGAGTTGGGCGTCACGTGCCTGCTCGTCGCCGACGAGGGGGTGCTGTGGACGCTGCACCGGGCCCGCGGCGCCGGCATCCTCCCCGCCGACACCACGCTGAAGCTCTCGGCGCTCGTGGGACCGGTCAACCCGGCCTCGTACGCGGTGTACGAGCGGCTCGGCGCCGACTCCATCAACGTGCCCAGCGACCTGACGCTGGATCACCTGACCGAAATACGGCGGGTTTCGGCCGCGCCGATGGACATGTACATCGAGGCTCCCGACGACCTCGGCGGCTATGTGCGCATGTACGAGGTCGCCGAGCTGATCCGGCGCGGCGCCCCGCTGTACCTGAAGTTCGGCCTGTCCAAGGCGCCCGGGATCTATCCGTACGGCCACCACCTGCGGGAACTGACGCTGGCCACCGCGAAGGAGCGGGTGCGGCGCGGACGGCTCGCCCTGGACCTGCTCGCCCGGCACGGGGCGGACGGGGACATGGCGCCGCTCGGCACCAGGTTGCCGGGGTCGCTCAACCGGTTCGAGATCTCGTCATAACGTTCCGGAAACTCCCTTCACAAAAGACGACACGACCGCGCACAATCCCACACACCTGCCTCGCCGACCCAGTCCTCACATCAAGGATGATGACCATGCGCAACCGCAGAGCCGCACTCGCCGCGATAGCCTCCGCCGCCTCGCTCGCCCTCACACTGACCGCCTGCGGCCAGAACGGCGAGGGCGGCAGCGAGGACGACAAGGGGGGCAGCGACGGCGCCACCGTGGGCATCGCGATGCCGACCAAGTCCTCCGAGCGCTGGATCACCGACGGCGCCAACGTCGAGAAGGAACTGAAGGCCAAGGGACTCAAGACCAAGCTCGTCTACGGCGAGGACGACCCGGACCAGCAGGTCTCGCAGATCGAGAACATGATCACGCAGGGTGTGGACGCGCTGATCGTCGCCGCGATCGACAACAAGTCCCTCGGCAACGTCATGCAGCAGGCCAAGGACGCCGACATCCCGGTCATCTCCTACGACCGGCTGATCCTCGGCACGGAGAACGTCGACTACTACGCCTCGTTCGACAACGAGAAGGTCGGCGAGCTGCAGGGCGGCTACATCGTCGACAAGCTCGGACTGAAGGCCGGCAAGAAGGGCCCCTTCAACATCGAGCTGTTCGCCGGCTCCAACGACGACAACAACACCAAGTACTTCTTCAACGGCGCCATGAAGGTCCTGAAGCCGTACATGGACAAGGGCCAGCTGGTCGTCCGCTCCAAGCAGACCGCGCTCAACCAGGTCACCACCCTGCGCTGGGACGGCGGCACCGCGCAGAAGCGCATGGACGACCTGCTCACCTCCAGCTACCGCAGCGCCCGGGTCGACGCGGTGCTCTCGCCCTACGACGGCATCTCCATCGGCATCCTGTCCGCCCTGAAGTCGGACGGCTACGGCTCCGGCAGCAAGGCCATGCCGGTCGTCACCGGCCAGGACGCCGAGATCGCCTCGGTGAAGTCGATCAAGGCGGGCCAGCAGACCCAGACCGTCTTCAAGGACCTGCGCGAACTCGCCAAGGTCGCCGCGAACATGGTCGACGCGGTTCTGAACGACAAGAAGCCCGAGGTCAACGACACCAAGTCGTACGACAACGGCTCCAAGGTCGTCCCGGCCTACCTGCTGCAGCCGGTCAGCGTCGACAAGTCCAACTTCCAGAAGATCCTGGTCGACGGCGGCTACTACACCGCGGGCCAGCTCAACTAACCGGGCCCCATCAAGGATTGGAAGGCACGACCATGGCGGGACCCGTCCTGGAAATGCGCTCGATCGTCAAGACCTTTCCCGGTGTCAAAGCGCTGTCGGACGTCACGCTGACCGTTCGCCAGGGCGAGGTCCACGCCATCTGCGGGGAGAACGGCGCCGGCAAGTCGACCCTCATGAAGGTGCTCTCCGGCGTCCATCCACACGGCAGTTACGAGGGTGAGGTCCTCTTCGAGGGCGAGACCTGCCGGTTCAAGGACATCCGGGCGAGCGAGCAGCACGGCATCGTGATCATCCACCAGGAGCTGGCGCTGGTGCCGTACCTGTCGATCGCGGAGAACATCTTCCTCGGCAACGAGCACGCCAAGCGCGGACTGATCAACTGGAACGACACCCTCAAGCACGCCACCGAGCTGCTGCGCCGGGTCGGTCTCGACGAGCACCCCGAGACCCGCGTCGCCGACATCGGCGTGGGCAAGCAGCAGCTGGTGGAGATCGCCAAGGCGCTGTCGAAGAAGGTGAAGCTGCTCATCCTCGACGAGCCGACGGCGGCGCTCAACGACGAGGACAGCGGCAAACTCCTCGACCTGATCCTTCAGTTGAAGGAACAGGGCATGACCTCGATCATCATCTCGCACAAGCTCAACGAGATCCGCCGGGTCGCCGACTCGGTCACCATCATCCGCGACGGGCGCTCCATCGAGACGCTCGACGTGAAGGCGGCGGAGACGACCGAGGACCGGATCATCAGCGGCATGGTCGGCCGCGACCTGGAGAACCGCTTCCCGGACCGGACCCCGCACCAGCCCGAGGAGGGCACGGCGCCGGCCCTGGAGATCCGCAACTGGACCGTGCACCACCCCATCGACCAGCAGCGCAAGGTCGTCGACGACGTCTCGATCGAGGTGCGCCGCGGCGAGATCGTCGGCATCGCCGGACTCATGGGCGCCGGCCGCACCGAGCTGGCGATGAGCGTCTTCGGCCGCACCTACGGCCGGCACGCGGCCGGCACGGTGCTCAGGGACGGCAAGGAGATCCGTACCAAGACCGTCCCGGAGGCGGTCGGGCACGGGATCGCGTACGTCACCGAGGACCGCAAGCACTACGGCCTCAACCTCATCGACACCATCAACCGGAACATCTCGCTGACCGCGCTGGGCAAGGTCTCCAAGCGGGGCGTGGTCGACGAGCACGGCGAGCGACAGGTCGCCGAGGGCTACCGCAAGTCGATGAACATCAAGGCGCCGACCGTCTTCGAGCCGGTCGGCAAGCTGTCCGGCGGCAACCAGCAGAAGGTCGTCCTCAGCAAGTGGATCTTCGCGGGTCCCGAGGTGCTGATCCTGGACGAGCCCACGCGCGGCATCGACGTGGGCGCCAAGTACGAGATCTACACGGTCATCGACCGCCTGGCGGCCGAGGGCAAGGCGGTCGTGTTCATCTCCTCCGAACTGCCGGAGCTGCTCGGCATGTGCGACCGCATCTACACGATGGCCGCGGGACGGCTGACGGGTGAGTTCTCGCGGGCCGAGGCCTCGCAGGAAGCGCTGATGCGGCAGATGACGAAGGACAAGTTGGACCGGAAGGACGAAGAGGTAAGCCGATGAGCACGGACGTGACCGCCAAGACCCCGACCCCGGCGCCGCCCGGCAGAGAGGGTTCGGCCTCCGGCGGCGGGCTGCTGCAGCTGATGCTCGACGGCATGCGCCGCAACATGCGCCAGTACGGCATGCTGATGGCCCTCGGCCTGATCGTGGTGCTGTTCGCGGTGTGGTCCGACGGCGACCTGCTGCTGCCGCGCAACGTCTCCAACCTGGTGCTGCAGAACAGCTACATCCTGATCCTCGCGATCGGCATGATGCTCGTCATCATCGCGGGCCACATCGACCTGTCGGTGGGCTCACTGACCGCCTTCGTCGGCGCGACGGCGGCCGTCCTGATGGTCAACCACGACCTGCCCTGGCCGCTGGCGGTGATCCTCTGCCTGGCCATCGGCGCCGCCGCCGGCGCGGTGCAGGGCTTCTTCATCGCCTATCTCGGCATACCGTCGTTCATCGTGACCCTCGCGGGCATGCTGCTCTTCCGGGGTCTGACGGAGATCTTCCTCAAGGGCCAGACCCTCGGCCCGTTCCCGAAGGACCTGCAGAAGATCGCCAACGGCTTCCTGCCCGAGGTCGGCCCGAACACCAATTACCACAACCTCACCCTGCTGCTGGGCTTCGCCCTGATCGCCTTCGTGGTGTACCAGGAGGTCCGCGACCGCAAGCGGCAGCAGGAGTTCTCCCTCGACGTACCGCCGGTCAAGCTGTTCCTGCTCAAGCTGGTCGCGCTGATCGCCGCGGTCCTCGTGGTCACGCTGCTGCTGGCCAGCTACAAGGGCGCCCCGATCGTGCTGCTCATCCTGGGCGTGCTCGTGGTCGGCTTCGGCTACCTGATGCGCAACGCGATCATCGGCCGCCACATCTACGCCATCGGCGGCAACCTGCCCGCGGCCAAGCTGTCGGGCGTGAAGGACAAGAAGGTCACCTTCCTGGTCTTCCTGAACATGGGCATGCTCGCGGCCCTGGCGGGTCTGGTCTTCGCCGCCCGCTTCAACGCGGCCTCGCCCAAGGCGGGCCTCAACTTCGAGCTGGAGGCCATCGCCGCCTCGTTCATCGGCGGCGCGTCGATGAGCGGCGGCGTCGGCACGGTCCTCGGCGCGATCATCGGCGGTCTGGTCCTGGGTGTGCTGAACAACGGCATGAACCTCGTCGGCATCGGCACCGACTGGCAGCAGGTCATCAAGGGCGCGGTGCTGCTGGCGGCGGTCGGGTTCGACGTGTGGAACAAGCGCAGGGTCGGTTCGTAACGGATCTCGGGCCCCGCCACTCACGGCGGGGCCCGCTTCTTCTCACGGAAGTACAGGAGCCGCACGTATGGAACTGAGCAGACGAACGGTCATCGCGTCGGCGGCCGCGGCCGGTGTGGCCGCCACCGCGGTCGGCGGCACGGCGCACGCGTCGGGAGGCAGGAAACCGGTGAAGGAACTCTTCGGCAAACTGGCCGACGGGACGAAGGTGTACCGCTGGTCGCTGGAGAACGGCGGCACGCGGATGAAGGTGCTGTCGTACGGCGGCGTCGTGCAGTCCCTGGAGATCCCGGACCGCCGGGGCCGCTACGCGAACGTCTCCCTGGGCTTCGACAACCTCGACGACTACGTCGCCCGCAGCCCGCACTTCGGCGCCCTGATCGGGCGGTACGGCAACCGCATCGCCAAGGGCCGCTTCACCCTGGACGGCAAGGCGTACCAGCTCTCCGTCAACGACGGGGAGAACTCCCTGCACGGCGGCGCCCTGGGCTTCGACTACCGGGTGTGGGACGTCGAGCCCTTCACCGAGGGCTCCGACACCGGCCTGGTGCTCCACTACACCAGCGTCGACGGCGAGATGGGCTACCCGGGCACGCTGAAGGCGAAGGTGACCTACACCCTCACCCGGCGCGGCGACTGGCGCATCGACTACGAGGCCACCACCGACAAGGCCACCGTCGTCAACCTCACCAGCCACGTCTACTGGAACCTGGCCGGCGAGGGCCGCGGCACGATCGAGGACCACGAGCTGTCGATCGCCGCGTCCCGCTTCACGCCCACCGACGCGGGTCTGATCCCGACGGGCGAGCTGGCGCGGGTGTCCGGCACGCCCTTCGACTTCCGCCGGGCCAAGCCGATCGGCCGGGACATCCGGGACGCCCACCCGCAGCTGGTCACCGCCAAGGGCTTCGACCACAACTGGGTGCTCGACAAGGGCATCACCGACCGCCCCGAGCACATCGCCACCCTGCGCGAGAACGCCTCGGGCCGCACCCTGCGCATCGCCACCGACCAGCCCGGGCTCCAGTTCTACTCGGGCAACTTCCTCGACGGCACCCTGACCGGCACCGGCGGCTCCCTCTACCGCCAGGGCGACGCCCTGTGCCTGGAGACGCAGCACTTCCCGGACTCGCCGAACCACCCGTCGTTCCCGTCGACGGTGCTGCGGCCCGGCGAGACGTACCGGACGTCGACGGTGCACTCCTTCGACGCCTAGGCGACGACTGAGGCGCGGGCACACTTTCTTCACACACGTTGAACGGTGCCCCGTCCGTCTCCGTATACAGGGGCGGCCCGTGCCCCCGCGCGGGCCGCCCACTTACGGAGGTCCACTTGTCCGGCAACGTCACCTCGTTGTTCCGCAGCACCGCGGCGCACAGCCCCTCGATGGCGGCGCTGGCGCGGGAGAGCGGCGAGGCGGCGGGCGCCGGTCCGGTGGACTTCTGCATCCCCTGCAACCCGTACTTCCCCACCCCGGCGATGTTCGACGAGCTGGCCGGCCGGCTGCGCGACATCGTCACGTACTACCCGAGCAGCGCCGACACCATCACCGCCGAGCTGTGCAGCCTGCTCCAGCTCCCGCCGCAGTGCGTGGCGATGGGCAACGGCTCCACCGAGCTGATCACCTGGATCGACCACCTGCTCGTCCGGGAGTCCCTCGCCGTCCCCGTCCCCACCTTCGGCCGCTGGACCGACCAGCCCATGGAGACCGGCAAGCGGGTCGACATGTTCCCGCTCCAGGAGGCCGGCGGCTTCGCCCTCGACCTCGCCCGGTACGCCGAGTTCGTCCGGGCCAGGGGCACCCGGGCCGTGGTCGTCTGCAACCCCAACAACCCGGACGGCGGCTATCTGCACAAGCAGGCGCTGGTGCAGTTCATGGACGCGATGGCCGACCGGGACCTGGTGGTGATCGACGAGTCCTTCCTGGAGTTCGCCGACGCGGAGGCCGAACCCAGCGTGGTCCAGGAGGCGATGCTGCGCCCCAACGTCGTCGTGCTGCGCAGCCTCGGCAAGAACTTCGGGCTGCACGGCGTCCGCTTCGGCTACCTCGTCGCCAACCCGGCGCTCGCGGGCCGGGTGCGCGCCATGCTCCCCAAGTGGAACCTCAACTCCTTCGCGGAGCACGTGGTGTTCATGCTGCGCGACCACGGTCCCGAGTACGCGCGGAGCCTGCACCAGGTGCGCCGGGACCGCCTGGAGATGGCCGCCCAGCTGTCCGCGCTGCCCGGTCTGACCGTCTACCCGTCCCAGGGCAACTTCCTCTTCGTCCGGCTCCCCGTGGGCGCGGAGGGCACCGTCGTGCGGGACCGCATGCTCACCGAGCACCGGGTGCTGGTCCGGGAGTGCGGCAACAAGATCGGTTCGTCCAGCCGCTTCCTGCGTCTCGTGGTGCGCCCCCAGACGGACGTGCGTCGCCTGGTGTCCGGCCTGGAGCAGGTGCTCTACGGGGCCGGGAGCGGAGCCGCCGTGCCCGGGCCGGCCACCGGGACCGGCTACAGCTCGGGCACGGCGGCGGTGGACCGCCTGATGCACGAGACCAACGGCTCCGGCATGCGCGCGATCACCGCCCAGACCGCCGGTGCCGGTGCCCCGGGGCTCGCCGCCGCTCCGGCCCCCGGCACCGGCACCGGCA
>NZ_MULI01000040.1 GCF_002939385.1 Streptomyces sp. MH60
TTGCTGCGGGGCCTGTACGAGGAGGCCGACGCGGGCCGCCCGGTCGCCGCGACGGCCGACGCGCTCGGCGTCAGCGCCCGCGCGCTGCACCGCCGCTCCCTGGCGGCCTTCGGCTACGGCCCCAAGACGCTGGCCCGCGTCCGGCGGCTGCAACGCGCCCTCGCCCTGGCCCGGGAGGGCACGCCCCTCGCCGAGACGGCCGCCCGGACCGGCTTCGCCGACCAGGCGCATCTGGCCCGGGACGTGCGGGAACTGGCGGGTGCGACGCTGGTCGAGCTACTGCGCGGCTAGCGGCGCGAACAGGTCGACGCCGTGGCCGTCCGGGTCGTCGACGACGGCGTAGCGCTGCCCCCAGGGGGCGTCCCAGGGCTCCCGCTCGCCGTGGCAGCCGGCGCCGGTCAGCTCGGCGTAGAAGGCGTCCACCTCGGCGGGCGTGTCGCACAGCAGGGCGAGCGAGTGCCGTCCGCCCCCGGCCGGCGGCTGCCACCCGGGGGTGAAGGAACGGACGGAGTCCTCGGTGTCCAGGAGCAGCCGGATGCCGCCCGGCAGCTCGGCCTCGGCGTGCGGCTGCGCCTCGGAGCCCGCGGGGAAGGCGAAGCCGAGCCGGCGGTAGAAGGTCACGGAGGCGGCCATGTCGGAGACGATGAGGCCGATGGCGTCGAATCGTGCGGTCATGCGGCCACCGTAGGCGGGGCGCGCGGTCCCGGTCTTGAAGAAAACGGACGCCCCGCTGCCGGCACCCGTGCCTCAGAACCTGCTCAAGTCCGTTGAACGACACGGGGTGCCCGGCCGATCATGGCCGCATGTTCGGACGACTGGCCCCACCGGAACTCAACGTCCTCGTCCTGCGCGACACGGACGTCGTCGCCCACGGCATCCGCCGGGCGCTCGCCGAGGCGACGCCCGAGGAACGGCCCGGACTGGAGCGCGCCGCGGCCCTGGTCGAGCGGGCCGCCGCGGAGCCCGACGCGGCACTGTTCGCCCGCTGGGTCCACGAACGCCTCGCCGCGGCCGGTCACGAGGGCCCCGTCGACTCCGTCCGGGCGGTCAAGACCCTGCGCGAGGCGACCCCCGGACTCAGCCTGCGCCAGGCCGTCAGGCTGACGAAGGACGCCGCCGCGCACGCCCCCTAGTCGCACGGGGACCGCCCCGGTGGAACACCTGTACGGCAGGATGACCGCATGATTCGTCACGCGCGTGTCCTGCCGGTGCTGCTGCTGGCCCCGCTGCTGCTCACCGCCTGCGGCTCGGAGAAGGCGGGCGACCCCCGCCCGTCCGGCTCCGGCTCGGCCGCCGCCCCGGCCGCGGCCCCCGACACCGGCGAACTCGCCTCCCGCGCCCAGGCGATGGGGGTGGCCCCCGAACTGGTCTACGTCACCGAGGCCCCCGGCTTCACCCTCGCCCAGCAGTCCGTCGGCGTCCTCGGCGACGAGGGCTTCTCCGCCACCTGGGTCGACGGCGACACCCACGCGCTGCTGCGCCTGGCCGTCGACCGGGGCACGATCACGGCCGGCACCTGCCCCGAGCAGCCCGTCGGCGACCTGTCCGACGAGCACACCACCTGCGAGCGCGACGGGGACGCCTGGTACCGCACCGGTGCCGGACGCCACGAGTACGCGCTGCCCGAGGAGGAGCACGTCGTACGCGTCTCCGCCGAGACGGACACCGTACCGCGCGACGTCCTGCGCGCGGCCGCCCTCGCCGCCCACCGCCCGGACGCCGCCGAGACCGAACGCCTCCTGCCCTCCGCCGAACCCGCGCCCGCCACGCCGGTCGAGCGCGGCGACCTGCCCCCGTTCGGCGACGGTGCCCCCGACAACCACGTGGGCGAGGGCGGCTGACCCGGCCCGCCATCTCCGACAGGGGCTGGCGGACCGTGGTCAGGGCGGGGGCGGCCCAGCGCGCCTCGGGCAGGTCGTCGAAACCGACCACGCTCATGTCCCGGGGGACCGTCAGGCCCCGCTCGGCCAGCGCCTCGTAGACGCCGAGGGCCATCGCGTCCGAGCAGACGAACACGGCCGTCGGAGGGACGGGCAGGTCCAGCAGCTCCCGCATGCGGCGGCGGGCGGTGGCCCGGTCGAAACCGGCGTGGCGGACGTACTCGGGGCGGTGGCGCACTCCCGCCGCGGCGAGTGCGGAGCGGTACCCGGCGACCCGTGCGCCGCTGCACTGCCTGCGCCGCCGGCCCGCGACGACGGCGATGCGTTCGTGGCCGAGGCCCAGCAGGTGCTCGGTCGCCGTCACCCCGCCCTGCCAGTTCGCCGCACCCACGGACACCACGCCGGGCGGCGGTTCCACGGCCGGGTCGATCAGCACGAAGGGGATGCGGTGCCGCGCCAGCCAGGCGTACTGGGCGGCGGTCAACTCCGCCAGGTTGAACAGGACTCCGGAGGTGCCGCGGATCACGAGCCGGTCCAGCCCGCCGCCTTCGGGCCGCGGCTCCTCGGGGGACCCGGAGCGGGGCCGGTTCAGGCCCGCCGAGACCACGACCTCCAGGCCCGCGTCGTACGCCGCCTCCTCCACGCCGTGCAGTACGGCGCCCGACCAGGAACTCTCCAGGGAGTGCACGACGAGGTCGACCAGCCGGGGCGCCCGCGCGGTGTCGAAACGGGGGCGGCGGACATAGCCGAGGCGATCCAGCGCCTCCGCGACCCGGCGCCGGGTCGCGGGGGCCACGTCCTCGCGCCCGTTGACCACCTTGGACGCGGTCGGCACCGAGACTCCCGCCGCCCGGGCCACCACCGCCAGCGTCGGCCCGGCCGACGTGCTCCCACTCGCCGTTCGGACCATCGGTCGACCACCTCTCCGGCCCGCCCGGGCCCCGGATAGAAAGCGCTTCCTATCCTAGGTTCGCGGTGCCACGGCGGGGAAGAGCGGGGGAGCCGGGACAGTGCCGCGTCAGGACGGGGCGCAGGTCGGCCGCCCCGAGGGCGGAGGTGGCGACTGCGGCTCCAACAGCGGCGGCTTCGACCAGCTCGGCTTCGGCGCGCCGAGGTACGCGAGCTTCGGCACGCCGAGGTACGCGAAGTGACGCCACGGCACCCTTGCGGACGGTGACGCCGCCGCCGCTACGCCGTGAAGGCCGCCACCGTGTCCAGCCCGGCCTGCCGCAGCGTCCGGTGGACGGCCGGGCGGGCACCCCGCACGGTGAGGGCGACCGGCTCCGGCGTCCGAGTCACCGTCCGCAGCAGCGCGTAGGCGCAGGCCAGGTCGATGTGGTCCAGGGCGCTCATCTCCAGGGTCCAGGCCCCCGGCTCCCGCAGCCGCGGGTCGAGGAGCAGTTCCTCCAGCAGGCGCAGCGCGGGGGCGTCCAGGTCCCCGGAAAAGGCCAGCACCGCGTGCCGCCCGTCGGCCTCGGCGATCCTCACGGGTGCGTCCGTCACGACAGCCTCCTCGGTGGCGCCCTACGTGCGTGGCATGCCCGGTCTCCATTGTCCCCCAGCGGTGTCCGTCGCGGCGTCCCGGAATAGATCCGCACGGCGTGACGCTGTGCTGTGCGCGGTACGAGAGTGCGGCGAAGGGCTGGTGGGCGCATGCGGTCAGGCCAGACGAACCCCGTGGTCAGGACGGTCCACGGCGCGGTACGCGGCAGGTACGAGCACGGTGTCGCCGTGTTCCGGGGCATCCCCTACGCGGCACCTCCCTTCGGACCGGGCCGTTTCCGCCCGCCCCTGCCGCCCGAGCCCTGGGACGGCGTCCGGGACGCGGGTTCCTTCGGCCCCACGGCCCCGAAACCGCCGTACTCCGAGGCCTTCGCCCGGTACCTCTCCGATCCGGCGATCCCCGGCGACGACTGCCTCAACCTCAACGTCTGGACCCCCGAACCCGGCCCCGGCGCCCGCCTGCCCGTCCTGGTCTGGCTGCACGGCGGCGCGCTGACCAGAGGCTCCTCCGCCGTACCGGTCTACGACGGCCACACCTTCGCCCGCGACGGCGTGGTCTGCGTGTCGGTCAACTACCGACTGGGTGTGGAGGGCTACGGACTGTTCCCGGGCGTTCCCGCCAACGCCGGCCTGCGCGACCAGATCGCCGCCCTCCAGTGGGTGCGGGACTCCATCGCGGCCTTCGGCGGCGACCCCGACCGGGTCACCGTCGCCGGCCAGTCCGCGGGCGCCATCAGCACCGGCGCGCTCCTCGCCGCACCGCGGGCCCAGGGCCTGTTCCGGCGGGCCGTGCTCCAGAGCGGGGCGCCCGAGGCCACCGACCGCGACAAGGTGCGGCGCATGGTCCGCCGCATGGCCTCCCGCCTGAAGGTCCCCGCCACCGCGGAGGCCTTCGCCGCCGCCGACCGTGACCAACTGCTGCGGGCCCAGGCCGAGGTGGGCAGATTCAGCAGCCCCGTCCTCGGCGGCCCCGGCTTCGGCCTCGTCGTCGACGGCGACGTGCTGCCCCGCGATCCCCTGGAGGCGCTCCTCGACGGCGACGCGGCCCCGGGCGTCGACCTCATGATGGGCTGGACCCGCGACGAGTACCGGCTCTGGCTGGTCCCCGGCGGCCTCCTCGAACGCGTCGACCGGCTCGGCGCGGTGGCCCTCGCGGGCGCCCGCGCCCGCTGCCACTGCGACAACGAGGTGGTACGCGGCTACCGCGCGCTGCGCCCCGACGCGGGGACCGCCGAGACCGTCGGCCAGCTCGTCACCGACCACCTGCTGCGCATCCCGATGCACCGCCTCGCCGACGCGCGGCCCGCCTCCTCGCACGTCTACGAGTTCGCCTGGCCGTCCAACCTGCCCGACCTCGGCGCGTGCCACGCCCTGGAGCTGGGCTTCGTCTTCGACTCCGGCGACGGCCCCGACGCGCGCAGGCTCGCGGGCGAGGGGGCGCCGCAGGAGCTGGCCGACGCGATGCACGGGGCGTGGGTGCGGTACGTGGAGACCGGCGACCCCGGCTGGGCGTCCTGGGACGCCACGCACCCCGTACGAGTCTTCGGCGACGGCGCCCCGCGAACGGCCCACGGCCCGCTGGACGCTGAGTACGACCTGTGGAAGGCCGACGTCACCACGCCCCGAGGAACGCGGCCCAGGCGTCTGGTGCGACGGTGAGGTGTCCCTGCGGGGCTTTTGAGTCGCGGATGTGGACGGCGGTGGCTTCTTGGGCGACCTCGACGCAGTTGCCGCCTTCATCGCCGCTGTAGCTGGACCTGTGCCATTCGTAGGCGACTTCGATGCAGTTGCCGCCGTCGCTTCCGCTGTAGCTCGACTTGAACCACCGAAGTGCGCTGCCGCTCATTGCTCTCCCAGGAGACGGTCCAGCAGATCCCTCGTGTCCTCGGGGGTGAGGGCCTGAGATCGCAGCATCGCACATTTCTGCGTAAGGATCGCCACCTCATCGGGGTCGGCGATGAGGTGACTGCCGCGCTGGTTCTCCGTGTAGGCGAGCCGCTGGTGTTCGGGTGTCTCCAGCAGCACGAACGGCCCGTTCAGTCCTGCGTGACTCGTTCGGTCCTGAGGCAGTACCTGGAGCATGAGCCCAGGTAGCTCCGAGCACGCGCGCAGATGCCGCAACTGCTCGCGCCAGACGGTCCGTCCGCCAATCGGTGCCCGAACGACGGGCTCCCACACCACGAAGCAGGTGATCGGCGGCTCCTTGCCCTGCAGAATCCCCTGCCGCTCGATGCGTGCCGCCGCCAGCCGGGCGATCGTGTCCTCGTCGTAGAAGGGCACGCGGCTGCGGAACACCGCCCACGCGTACGCCTCCGTCTGAAGTAGACCCGGCAACACCTGGTTCTCGTACGACGAGATGGCGATGGCCTCCCGCTCCCGGTCCAGGAACTCCTCCGCCCACAGCGGGACCAGATCCACCTCCGGCATTTTGCTGAGCGCGATCGACAACGCCCCCTTCGTCCCCAGGAGTTCGTCGAGCTGCTCGGCGAGATCCGGCTTCAGTGGGCGGCGGCCCTGTTCGATCGAGGCGATCTGCTGCTCGCCGATGACGAATCGCTCGCCCAGCGACCTCTGGGTATGCCCGGCGGCCTGCCGGTAGAGGGCGAGCAGCGCCCCCACCATCTTCATCGCGGAGGCGTTCCTCCGTGTCGTCGTGCCCATGAGGTCGAACTCCCCACCCGCGCGCGTACGTTCACCCTCGCGCACCCGTACAGACCGGATGTACGGCCATGCGCACTGTCCCATCATGACCACGGAGCGTGACCCTCGTCCCGTGAACAACGAAACTCCACCCCCGTCCCCACGTGAGCGCTTCTATCGCCGGGAGCGCCGGTCCGTCCCCGCCGCGCGGGAGTTCGCGAGGGAGGCGCTCGCCGACTGGGGGGTGCGCGGCCGCGCGGACGACGTGGTGCTGTGCGTCAGTGAACTGGCGACCAACGCCCTGCTGCACGGCGTACCGCCGGGCCGGGGCTTCCTGCTGCGGTTGCTGCCCTGCGGCGACGGCGTACGCGTCGAGGTCCATGACAGCGGGGACGGCGTACCGGCCGTACCGCTGGACCCCGGCGGGTCGGACGAGGGCGGGCGCGGGCTGCTGCTGGTGTCGGAGCTGGCGGACAAGTGGGGCGTGACGGAGCGGGAGCCCGGCAAGGTCGTGTGGTTCGAGTGCGCCGTCCCGGTGGACTGACGGGCACGCCCGTCTGCCCTCGGGGGCCTTCACCGGATCTCCACGCTCCGTCACCTGTGACGGGTCAGGCCCAGCAGCCGTTCACGGTCGCGGCGAGGCCGTCCATGGCGTCCTTGATGTCGCTCGGGGCGGCCGTCGAGTTGTTCTCGATGAAGGAGAAGATCCGCCAGTCGCCGTCGTCGGTCCGGGTGACACCGCTCAGGGCGATGGCACCGGTGAGCGTGCCGGTCTTGGCGTGCACCTTGCCGACGGCGCACTGGGAGTTGGGGTCGTCGAAGCGCCCCCACTCCGGGCCGAGGCTGGCCCCGGCCTCGCCCGCGACCGGCAGTCCCTCCAGGATCGAACCCAGGGCGGGGGACTCCGTGATCGCGTCGAGGAGCTGCGCGAGGGTCGCGGCCGGGATGCGGTCGGCGCGGGAGAGGCCGCTGCCGTCGTGCATTTCGAAGTTGTCCAGGGAGATCCCGTACGAGCTGAGCACCTGGCGGACCAGCTCGACGCCGCCCTCGAAGGTGGCCGGCTTGCCCAGCTCCACGGCGGTCATCCGCAGCAGGGTCTCGGCGATGTTGTTGTGGCTGGTCTTCAGCATCTTCTTGACGATGTCCGACAGCGGCGCCGACTTGTGCTGCGCCACCGGCACGTCGGACTGCTTCGCCGTCGTGCGGGCGACGTCGCCGGTGACGGTGACGCCCTGCGCGGCGAGCTGCTTCGCGAAGACCTTGCCCGCGTCGATGGACGTGTCCTGGACGGCGGCGCCGTCGACGACGAGGGAACGGACCGGGGCGATCTCGGTGGGGTAGTAGCCCTCGTTCCAGCCCTCGGCGAGGCTCGGGTCGGCGAACAGGCTGTCGTCCACCCGGACCTGGACGTCGGTCCGGCCCGCCGCCTTGAGTCCGTCGGCGGCGGTCTTGGCCAGCTCGGCGACGTCCTCGCTGGTGAGGGTGCGGTCGCCGCCGCCGACGAGGGTGAGGGTGCCCTCGCCGTACACGACCTTCGTGGTGAACTCGTGGTTCGCGCCCAGCAGTGTCAGGGCCGTGGTGGCCGTGGCGAGCTTGGCGTTGGAGGCCGGCATGAGGGCGGTGGAGCCGTTGTGGTCCCACAGGGCGGTGTCCGAGTCGGCGTCGAGCACGACGCCGCTGACGTCGGTGCCCAGACGCTTGTCGGCGAGGCGCTCATCGAGGTTCTTGACCAACTGGGCGTCGTCGGCGGCGAGGTCGTCGACGGAGACGCCCTGGGTCTGCGGAGTGGTGTCGTCGGCGGCGAAGGCCGAGGTGCCGGCCAGCGTGGCGGAGGCCACGGGCACGGCCATCGCGAGCACGAGGGCCCGGCGTGCGCCGATGCGGCTCACTCTCGCCCTGCGGTGCCTGCGCCGTCCGCCCGGGGCGAAGGTGTTCGTGGGGGTTTCGTCCGGCGTACCAGTCATGAAGTGAAATCCAAAGATCGGTTACTTCTTCTGTGGGGGTGAAGCGTCGGGCACGCTACCAGCCGTCATATGAAGGGCTGGGACGAAAACTGACAGGGTGTGAATGTCTTGCGACCGTATGCCGGAACGGGAGTCCGGGTGCTTTCGTGAAAGCGGCTTTCCCGAGGCCGAACGCGTGATTCCGTTGCCCTTCAGTGCCCCTGGACGCGGGACTTCGGGGCAGCGCCCCGCCACCGGGCGCGCAGCACCGTGCCACCGGCCACCGCCAGACCCGCCACCGCCCCGGCGGCGATCACCCGGCCCAGTCCCGAGCCGGTCCCGGACACCGGGACGGCCGCCGCTGCCGCCACCACACCCGCGCCCGCGCAGGCCGCGACCGCCTCGCCCCACACCCGTGCGGTCCCGCGCCCCCACCGCCACGGCCACGTCTCGCTGGTCACCAGGTAGGCGACCAGCAGCCCGACCACACAGGCGCCCTCCCACCGGGCCGGTTCCCCGAAGGCCGCGATCACCACCACGCCCGCCGCCAGCAGCGTCGTCCGGTGGCGCAGCAGCCGGTAGGACCACCAGACGGCCTCCACCGACGGCCGCCGGTCCAGCGAGGGCGCGGCCCACAGCGCGAAGGCGACGGCGCAGACGAAGGGCACCGCCTCCCCGGCGGTACCCACCGTCGCCCACGGCCGCCACGCCATCACGACGGCCGCCGCCCCCAGCACCCGCACCGGCACCGTGCCGATCCAGTAGCCGAGGTACTCCCGCAGGCCGACCCGCGTGTCCGGCGCCGTCATCGCGCGCGCCCCCTTCCGCCGACCCGCCCCGCCAGCAGCGGCGCCAGCGCCAGATCCAGTGACTCGCCCTGCGTGTGCCGGAGCACCGGCACACCGCTGTCCCGCATCGCGAACCGCATCGCGTCCCGCTCCGCGCGCCACAGACGCAGCCCCAACTCGCCCGCCACGTCGCCCGGTTCCACCACCGGGTCGCCGCTCGGTATCTCCACGACGACCGGGCGCCGCCCGCGCGCCTGGAGATCGCGCAGCACCTCCAGCATCCGTGCGTCGCTGAGCGGGGTGAACACGTACACGAGTGCCCCCTCCGGCAGTGCGGGCGGCGG
Source organism: Streptomyces sp. MH60 (assembly GCF_002939385.1). Lineage (GTDB taxonomy): Bacteria > Actinomycetota > Actinomycetes > Streptomycetales > Streptomycetaceae > Streptomyces. The sequence goes on from NZ_MULI01000040.1 coordinate 9,099, forward strand.
GACCCGCTCAAGACCGTCGCCGCCGAAGCCGCGGTCCTTGCGCACGTCGAGGACGCTCTCCACGATGCGGTAGAACGCCGCGTCCCCGGTGCCCGGCGCCAGCCACCGGGTGGTGCCGCCGGTCGAGACGACCCCCACCCGGTCGTGGGTGCGCAGATACGCCCGGGTGAGCCCGGCGGCGGCCCGTACCGTCTCGTCCAGGGACGACAGTCCGGTCACCGGGTCGACCACGTCGCCGAACGCGTCGATCAGCATCACCGTGTCGGCGGCCCGCTCGGCCGCGAACCGGTGCAGCTGCACGGACCCGCGCCGGGTCGTCGACGGCCAGTGGATGCGCCGCTGCCGCTCCCCGGGGACCCAGGGCCCCACCCCGATGACCTCGACGCCCTCCCCGGACTGCGGCGAGGCGTGCTCGCCGAGCCGCTGCGGCAGCCGTACCGGGATCGGTGTGAACCGGGCCTGCGTGGCGCGCGGGAACACGGACACCTCGGCCGCCTCGACGCGCACGGTGCGGCGCACGGTGCCGCCGGGGTCGTACACGTCGACGTCCACCGGGCCGAGTGACCAGCGGCCCCAGTGCAGCGCCGTGTGCCGCAGCGTCACCGTGGACGGGCCGACGACGACCTCGTCGAGGCGCAGTCCGGGCCCGAGCGTGACCCCGGGGTCGAGGCGCACGGCGTCGCCGTCGTGGGCCACCGCGATGCGGACGGTGACCGTGTCGCCCTCGAAGCAGCGCCCCGGTTCGACGGTCGTCGAGGTCTCCACGCGGCGGGCGTGGGCGCGGGGCAGCGCGAGCGCGAGCAGCACCAGCGGAGCCGCCGCGAGCGCCAGCAGCCACGCCCGGCCGGTGAGCAGCGCGGCGGCCAGCGCCACGACGGCGACGGTCAGCAGCCGCAGGGTGCGTTCGCTCGGACGCGGGCCGCCGGGCGGCGGGGGCGGTGGCTGTGTCGGGGCGGTGGGCCAGCGCGGGCACCGCGAGACCCTTGATGTCCTCCGGGACCACGTAGTCGCGGCCGTCCAGCACGGCACGGGCGCGGGCGAGCTGGACCAGGGCGAGTCCGCCGCGCGGCGAGGCGCCGATGCTGATCTGGGGGTGCTCGCGGGTCGCGCCGACGAGCGCGACGGCGTACTCCAGCAGGTCGTCGTCTATCTCCACCCGCTCCACGACGGCCCGCCACGCCACCACGTCGTCCGGCCCCGCGAGCCGGTCGAGCACGGCCTCGGGCGCGGCCCGGTCGATCCGGGCCCGCAGCATCGCCAGCTCCTCCCGGGCGGACAGGTACCCCATCCGCACCCGCAGCTGGAACCGGTCGAGCTGTGCCTCGGGCAGCGAGTACGTGCCCTCGTACTCCACCGGGTTGGCCGTCGCGATCACCACGAACGGGTCGGCGAGCGGCCGCGTCTCGCCGTCCACGGTCACCTGCGACTCGGCCATCGCCTCCAGCAGCGCGGCCTGCGTCTTCGGCGGCGTCCGGTTGATCTCGTCGGCGAGCAGCAGGTGCGTGAAGACCGGGCCGGGGTGGAACACCATCTCGCCGGTGCGCTGGTCGTACAGCGGCGTTCCGGTGACGTCGGAGGGCAGCAGGTCGGGCGTGAACTGGATCCGGCGGAAGTCCAGGCCGAGCGTGGTGGCGAAGGACCGCGCGAGGAGTGTCTTGCCGAGCCCCGGCAGGTCCTCGACGAGGACGTGGCCGCCGGCCAGCACGCCCAGCATCACGAGTTCGAGCGCGTCCGGCTTGCCGACGACGGCACGGCCGATCTCGCGCAGTACGGCACCGGCCTGCTCGCCGACCTGCTCGGCGGTGCGGAGCCGGTTCGTGGAGGGAGTCGTCACGTCGCTTGGTCCTTACCGGTACGGGGGATGCGGGTGCTGGGCGTGCTGCGGGTGCTGGAGGCGCTGGGCGCGGCGAGTGCTTCGAGCCGGTCGACGAGGCGGCGCAGCACGTCGACGGGGACCTCGCCGTCGGGTCCGGTGCCCGGTGTCGCGGGGCCGAGCCACGGCCACAGCTCGGGGCCGACCAACTCGGCGGCCCGCTCGGGCTGGTGCTCCAGGGACACGTGGTGGTGCTCGGCGAGCGCGGCGGCGTACAGGTGGCGCAGTTCGGCCCGCAGCACCGCACGGTAGTAGAGGGCGCCGTCGGGTCCGGTGGACGTGGTCACGTTCCGGCGCCACTCGCCCATGCCGGGCACCCGGGTCCGCAACAGCCGTACCTCGTCCCGGTACGCGGAGTCCAGGGCGCCCGCCCCGGTGACGTACCGGGCGACGAGCAGGGCCACGGCGACGAGCAGGGCGACCAGGGCGCCGGCCGCCCCGGCGCCGTCGAGGAGCAGGACGAGCAGCAGGCCCGAGCCGGCGACCGCGCCGCCGAGCAGCCCGAGCCGGGGCAGGGTGAGCATGTCCTCTGCCGGGGTCTCCCGCACGGGCCGGTTCACCGTCCTGCCTCCCGGCCCGGGTCCACGTCCCGATCCCGCAGCAGTGACGCGATCTCCTCCAGGGCGCCGGCCGCGGCTTCCCGGTGTGCGCCGCCCATCGGGTGCGAGGAGTAGCGGGCCTCGCGGAAGAGCGCGGTGAGGCGCGGGGCGGCCGGGCCGGGGGTGAAGCCCGCGCCGGCGGCGCGGGTGAGCAGGTCGGCCGGGCTGTCGGAGGCGTGCCGGGGCACACCGGACGCGGCGAGGGCGTCCTCCATCGCCGCGTAACAGGCGATGACGGCCGCGCGGGCGTCGTCACCGGTACCGGCCAGGGCGCGGCGGCCCGAGTCCACGGCGGACAGGAGCAGCCGCGCGTCGTCGCCCTCCGTCAGGGTGCCCGCGCGGTCGGGGCGTTGCGGCACCCTCAGCCCGAACCGGCGCAGCCGCCGTACGACGGCCACCACGACGAGCACGACGGCGACCGCGGCCAGCAGCGCGAGCACGAGGTACAGCGGCAGGGAGGAATGGTCCGTCGCACCGTGCCGCTGCCGGGGCGGGGGAGTGACGAGGGTCGGCGTGGGCATCGGGTCCGTCGCGAGGGGCGGGGGCGGCCCCGTCGTGTCGTCGCCGGTGGAGAACCGGTGCAGGACCATGGCGAGGACGCCGATGACGCCCGCCGCGGCGAGCAGCAGGGGCGCGGCGACTTCCCGCAGCCGCTCCTCGTGCGGTGGCAGCGAGAACCGGTCGGCGCCGAAACGGTGGCGAAGGTTCTTGACGACCGTCCACGCCCCGAACGTCCAGGCGACGGATGCCCCGATCGCCACGAAGCCCCAGTCGCCGAGCGGGCCCCGGCCGGAGTGCAGCAACCCCTCCGCGGGCCGCAGCGCGAGCGCGGCGAGGGCCAGCGCCGCGACCACCCTGGCGGCGACCCGCACTCCCGGCGCCGCCCGGTGCGCCGTCCGCTCCCCGCGTTCCATGCCGTGCCCCCCGCCGAACCCGCCGCCCCCGAACGCCTGTTCACGGCCATCTTGGCACACGCCGCCCGGTCACTCCCGGGACAGCGTCCGGGCGACCGACGCGACCGTCTCCGGGCCCACCCGGCAGCAGCCGCCGACCAGCCGGGCCCCACGCTCCCGCCAGCCCCGCACCCGCTCGGCCGCGAACGACGAACGCCCCCGCCAGCGCCGCGACCCCGCGTCCCACGTCTCCCCGCTGTTGGGATAGACGACGACCGGTCTGCCGGTGACGCGGGCGGCGGTCTCCACCGCGCCGGACACGTCCTCGGGGGCACAGCAGTTGACGCCCACCGCGACCACCTCCGCCGCGTCGGCGGCCAGGGCGAAGGCCTCCTCCAACGGCTGCCCGGCGCGCGTGCGGTCCCCGGCCACCGTGTACGACAGCCAGGCGGGCACGCCCAGTCCGCGCACCGCCCGCAGCAGCGCCGCCGCCTCGTCGGTGTCCGGGACCGTCTCCAGCGCGAGGACGTCGGGCCGTGCGGCCGCCAGCACCTCCAGGCGGGGACGGTGGAACCGCTCCAGCTCGTCCACGCCCAGGCCGTACCGGCCCCGGTACTCCGAGCCGTCCGCGAGCATCGCCCCGTACGGGCCCGCCGACGCCGCCACCCACAGCCGGCGCCCCGGGCGGCCCGCCCCCGCCCGGCGGGCGGCCTCCCGCGCCGACTCCACGCTGAGCGCCAGCAGTTCGGCGGCCCGCTCCCGCCCGATGCCGCGCCGGGCGAAGCCCTCGAAGGTGGCCTGGTAGCTGGACGTGATCGCCACGTCCGCGCCCGCCTCGTAGTAGGCGAGATGGGCCCGCGTGATCGCCTCGGGGTCCTCGGCGAGCAGCCGGGCCGACCACAGCGCGTCACCCAGGTCGTGCCCGGCCGCCTCCAGTTGGTTGGACAGCCCGCCGTCGAGCACGAGCGGGCCGGAGGCGAGGGTGTCGGCGAAGTCGCTGGTCATGCGTCCGAGGCTACGACGCCCCACCCGTGCTCCGGGACCTTGTCCCCCGAGCGAGCTACAGGCAGGTGTCCACCGTGAGGTGACGATCCGAGGCCGCCGGATCCGTAGCGTCCGGTGCAGCCCGCGGCACTCGAGTCACGGGCCCGACGAAGGAGTTCCCGTGAGGTTCGTGTGGCAGTTCCTGGCCGTGCTGGTGGCCTACGCCATCGGCGGCATCGCCGTCCAGGCGGTGAAGGACAACGACTGGCTCACGCTGGTGGTCGGTCTCACGTCGGTAGCGCTCGTGGTGTTCGTGTACGCCTGGGTGGTGCGGCGGACCGAGCGCCGAGAGGCCCTGGACGTGGCCTTGGAAGGCGCCGCGGCCAAGGCGGGCTGGGGGACGCTGATCGGCTTCGGACTGTTCGGGGCCGTCATCACGAACCTCTTCGCCTCCGGGTACTACGAGGTCGACGGACTCGGCTCGGTCCAGGGAGCGATCGGGCTGGTCGGGTTCATGGCAGCCGCCGCCGCGACGGAGGAGGTCGTGTTCCGCGGGGTCCTGTTCCGGATCATCGAGGAGCACATCGGCACCTACCTCGCACTGGGCCTGACCGGCCTCGTGTTCGGCCTCATGCACCTGCTCAACGAGGACGCCACCCTGTGGGGCGCCCTCGCCATCGCCATCGAGGCCGGCTTCATGCTCGCCGCCGCGTACGCCGCCACCCGCAACCTGTGGCTGACGATCGGCGTGCACTTCGGCTGGAACTTCGCCGCGGGCGGCATTTTCAGCACCGTGGTCTCCGGCAACGGCGACAGCGAGGGCCTGCTGGACGCCGCCATGTCGGGTCCGAAGCTGCTCACCGGCGGCGACTTCGGCCCGGAGGGCAGCGTGTACTCGGTGGGCTTCGGGGCGCTGCTGACGCTGGTGTTCCTGTGGCTGGCGCACCGGCGCGGGAACGTCGTGCCGTTCGGTTCCCGGCGGCGTGCCGCGCGCGCCGACTCCGCCGCTACACTTCCCCGGTGATCGATCGCCGACGGATCCCGGAGCGGATTCCGAAGCTGTGGCGTCGGCTCGACGTCACGGTCCGGGACCTCCCCCTCGGGGTGCTGCTCCTCGTCGCCTCGCTCCTGCCGGAGCTGCGCGGTCAGGGCACGGAGATCGGGGGCCTGCCGACCCGTCCCGCCGACGCGCTGGCCGGGGTGGCGGCCGTCCTGCAATCCGTCCCCCTGGCCGTGCGACGGCGGTGGACACTCGCCTGCCTCACCCTGGTCTCGCTCGGTTTCGCCCTCGACCAACTGCGCGGCTACCACCTGTTCGCGGGCGCCGCGCTCCCCATCGTGCTGATCAACGCGGGCTCCCACCAGGAGAGGTACCGGCGTGCCACGCAGGTCGCCGCCACCCTGGCGTACGTGGCCATGGCCGTCGGGCTGAACGCGCGCGGCGGCGACGAAACGCCGGTCGAGTACGTGACGTTCTACCTGATCCTCGCCCTGGCGTGGGGCATCGGGGCGTGGCTGCGCTCGGCACGCGCCGCGGAGGCCGAGCGGCGCACCCGGGTCGCCGAGGACGCCCGCAGCGCCGAACGCACCCGCATCGCCCGCGAGTTGCACGACGTCGTGACCCACCACGTGACGGCGATGGTCGTGCAGTCGGAGGCGGCCCGGTACCTGACCGCCGCGCCCGAGCGGCTCGACGAGACGCTGGCCGCCGTCAGCGACACCGGCCGGCGGGCCATCACCGACCTGCGGCACCTGCTCGACCTCCTCAACCCCGACCACGGCACCGCCGAGCCGAGGACGCCGCCCGTCGGCCGGGTGCTCACGCTGGTCGAGCAGACCCGCCGGGCCGGGCAGCCGGTGGAGTTCACCGAGGAGGGCACCCCGGCGGCGGCCACCGGCAGCTCCGACCTCGTGGCCTACCGTGTCGTCCAGGAGGCCCTCACCAACGCCCTCAAGTACGACCACGGCGGCAGGACCTCGGTCCTGGTGCGCCACGGAGAACGGGAGATCACGGTGGAGGTCGGCACGGACGGCTCCGGCACGGGGGCCGCGTCCCCCGGCGGCAGCGGGCGGGGGCTGGCCGGTCTGCGGGAGCGGGTCGACGTGCTGGGCGGCGAGTTCAGCGCGGACCGGGCCAGGGACGGCGGCTTCGTCGTCCGGGCCCGGATACCGGGCGGGAGCGGGGGAAGCACGGCATGAGCGCGCCGATCCGGGTCGTGATCTGCGACGACCAGGCACTGATCCGCACCGGTCTCACCACGATCGTCGACGCCCAGCCCGACCTGGAGGTGGTCGGCGAGTGCGGGGACGGGCGGACCGGGGTCGACCTGGCCCGCGAACTGCGCCCGGACGTCGTGGTGATGGACATCCGCATGCCGGTGCTCGACGGTCTGGAGGCCACCCGCCTGCTGGCCGGTGCCGGGGTGGAGCACCCCGTCAAGGTGCTCGTGGTGACGACGTTCAACCTCGACGAGTACGTCTACGAGGCGCTGCGCGCGGGCGCCAGCGGCTTCCTGCTCAAGGACGCGCCGCCGGACCGGCTGCTGCACGGCATCCGCACCGTGGCCATGGGCGCGGCACTGCTCGACCCGGACGTGACGCGCCGCCTCGTCGGCCGGTACGCGGCCCGGATCCGCCCCGCCCAGGGCACCGCCCGGGACATCCCGCTCACCCCCCGGGAGACGGAGGTCCTGCGCCTCATCGCGGACGGCCTCTCCAACAGCGAGATCGCCGCGGCCCTGGTGATCAGCCCCGAGACCGTCAAGACCTTCGTCTCCCGCATCCTCACCAAACTCGACCTGCGCGACCGCGTCCAGGCGGTCGTCTTCGCCTACCGCCACGGACTGGTGACCTGAGCGGAGGACCCGGACGCGGGCCGCCGGGGACACTTCGGCCGCCGCCGAAGGAACCGGCACCTAGCGTGCGGGACATGAGCGACACGAACACCGTCACCGCGCCCGCCGACGCCGTCACCGGCATGGTCGACCACGTCCTGGCCCTGGCCGCCACCTGGACCCGCTGGGACGGGAGCCCGGCACACGTCGACGGCCGCGTCTACACCCCGCACAAGGCGGTCCGGCGGGTCGCCGACCACCTGGTCGACCACCTCGCGGAGCTGGAGGCCCGGCTGGCGGGCGAGGAGACGCAGCCCGACCACTGGCACGCCTCCCTGGTCACCACCGACGCGGACCGCGCGCCCTTCACCGCCGAGGACCTCGACGAGGCCCGCAGCCGCCTCACCCGGCTCGCCCGCATCTGGGCCAACCGCCTCGACGCGCTCACCGACGAGCAGCTCGACCACTCGCCCGGCGAGGGCTGGAGCTTCCGCGCACTCGCCGCGCACCTCGCGGAGTCCGGGTACTACGCCGACGCGGTGGGCGACCTGTCGTGACCGCGACCGCCTTCGCCGCCCTGCACCGGGCCGGTGAACCCCTGCTGCTGCCCTGCGCCTGGGACCACGCCTCCGCGTTCGCCCTCGCGGGGCAGGGCTTCGGCGCCGTCGGAACGACCAGCCTCGGCGTCGCGGCGGCGGGCGGACTGCCCGACGGGGCGTCGGCGACCCGGGACGAGACCCTGCGGCTGGCCCTCGCCCTCGGCTCGGCACCCTTCCTGCTCTCCGTCGACGCGGAGGACGGCTTCAGCGACGACCCGGACCAGGTGGGGGAGTTCGCGCGGGAGCTGGCGGCGGTCGGCGCCGTCGGGATCAACCTGGAGGACGCCCTCGGCCCCGCCGACCGGCACGCCGCGAAGATCGCCGCGGTCCGCTCGGCCGTCCCCGGCCTGTTCGTCAACGCCCGTACGGACACGTACTGGTCGGGCGACGGCGACCCCGCGGAGACGCTGCGGCGCCTGACGGCCTACCGCGAGGCCGGTGCCGACGGCGTCTTCGTCCCCGGGCTGACCGATCCCGGCCGCATCGCCGCTCTCGCCGCCCACTTCGACGTCCCCCTCAACGTCCTGTACTCGCCCACCGGACCCACCCTCGCCCACTTGGCCGACCTCGGTGTACGCCGGGTCAGCCTCGGCTCGCTGCTCTACCGGCGGGCGCTGGGCGCCGCCCTGGAGACGGCCACCGCCGTCCGGGCGGGCCGGACCCCGGAGGGTGCGACACCCGCGTACGACGAGGTGCGCGCGCTGGGCTGACCTCATGCGCGCGGCCAGTTCTCCAGTGCCACGTGCAGGGCGTCGACCACCTTGTCCCAGGACGCCTGTACGTCGCGCGGTGCGCCGAAGCCGCCGGAGGCCTCCAGGGCGCAGTACCCGTGGAAGGTGGAGCGCAGCAGGCGTACCGCGTCGGTGAGGTCGGGCTCGGTCAGGCCGTAGGCGCGCAGCATGCCGTGGGTGATCTCGGCGGTGCGGCGCAGGGCGGGGGACTGGTCGACGCGGATCTGGGTGGCGGCGTAGCGGCCGGGGTGGCGCAGGGCGTACGCCCGGTAGGCCCCCGCGAAGGCGGCCAGCGCCTCCTTCCCGGCCCGGCCCGCCACCGCCCCGGCGATCTCCTCGATCAGCTCGCCGCCGGCCAGCAGCGCGACCCGGACGCGCAGGTCCTGGAGATTGCGCACGTGCGTGTACAGGCTGGCGTCCTTCACCCCGAAGTGCCGGGCGAGCGCGGAGACGGTGACCGCCTCGAACCCGGACGCGTCGGCGAGGTCGGCGGCCGCGGCGACGACGCGGTCCGTGGTGAGACCCACTCGGGGCATGGGCCGCCTTCCTGCAACCTAGGGCTTCTAGGTTTCATGCTAGGGCAGGAAGGGCGGCAGTCGCGGATCACCCGTAAGTCGTTCAACGTTCATCTTCCACGTCGATCCTCCTCGAAGCCGCGCACGGCGGCGGTCTTCGGGAGGAACAGGCATGGGGCACGGACACGGACACACCCACGGTCACCACCACCACGGTCACCCGCACGACCACGAGCACGCCACCGCGCCGGACCTGCCCGCCGCCTTCGACACCGGCATCCCCGACGAGGCCCTGAGCCCCGCACAGCAGTCGCGCCGCGGCCTGCTGCGCCGCGCCGGCCTGCTCGGCGCCGGACTGGCCGCCGGCACCGTCCTCGCCCAAACCGCCACCGCCGCCCCCGCGCGCGCCGCGGGCGACGGCCGCCGCGGCAAGGGCTTCCTCTGGCTGGCCGGTGACCACCACATCCACACCCAGTACAGCAGCGACGGCAAGTACCGCGTCGTCGACCAGGTCCGCCAAGGCGCCCGGCACGGCATGGACTGGCTGGTCATCACCGACCACGGCAGCACCACCCACGCGAAGATCGGCGTGGAGAAGGTCAACCCGGACATCCGCGAGGCCCGCGACGCCCACGAGGACACCCTCGTCTTCCAGGGCCTGGAGTGGAACATCCCGGCCGCCGAGCACGGCACGGTCTTCGTCCACCCCGGCAAGCACGAGGTCTCCGTCCTCAAGCAGTTCGAGACCGACTACGACGGCGGTGTCAAGGGCGCCACCGACTCCACCCCCGCCAACGAGGCCCTCGCCATCGCCGGACTCTCCTTCCTCGCCGACCAGGTCAAGCGGCGCAAGGTCAAGGACGCCCTGATGCTCGCCAACCACCCGGCGCGCAAGGGCATCGACTCCCCGCACGAGATCCGCGCCTGGCGGGACGCCACCTCCCGCGGCCACCAGATCGCCGTCGGCTTCGAAGGCGCACCCGGCCACCAGGCGGGCGGTCTGCCGAAGCCCCTCGGGCCGGGCGGCGCCCGCGGCATCTACGACGGCAGCCCGAGCGCCAACTCCTTCGCCGGCTACCCCCTGGAGAGCTACCGCACCTGGGGCGGCTTCGACTGGATGACGGCCACCGTCGGCGGCCTGTGGGACAGCCTCATCGCCGAGGGCCGCCCCTGGTGGATCACCGCCAACTCCGACTCCCACCAGGTCTACGCCGACACCGGCGCCCGCGGCGGCGGCGACTTCAACGGCAACGGCCGCTACGACGACCCGGTCTACGCCGGGCAGATCGACATCACCCAGAACGACTTCTGGCCCGGCCAGTACAGCCGCACCCACGTCGGCTCCGACGGCTTCTCCTACGCCGCCGTCATGGACGGCATCCGCGCCGGCCGCGTCTGGGTCGACCACGGGCAGCTCGTCAGCGGCCTCGACGTCCGCGTCTCGGGCGGCGGCCGCTGGGCCACGCTCGGCGGCGCCCTGCACGTCCGCAAGGGCACCCGGGTCACCCTGTCCATCGACGTCGCCCTGGCCGGCGGCCCCAACTGGGCGGGATTCGTCCCGAAGCTGGCCCGCGTGGACGTCATCCAGGGCGACGTGACCGGACCGGCCGCCGACCGGGACACCTTCACCGCGCCGACCGCCCGCGTCGTCAAGTCGTACGAGGTGACCGAGGCGAACACGGACACCGGCGCCGTCCGCCTCACCTACGACCTCGGCCGCGTCGACCGCCCCGTCTACCTCCGCACCCGCGGCACGGACGGCAACCGGTCCGCCGTCGGCTCGCTGGGCGCCAAGGTGGACCCGGCCGGCCCCGCCATCGACGTCGTCGGCGACGCCGACCCGTGGCGCGACCTGTGGTTCTACTCCAACCCGGTCTGGGTCCTGCCGTCGTGACACCGCCCGGCGCGCCCCACGTCCTCGGCGTCGACACCGACGCGACGACCCTGCGCGAGGCCGACCACCTGCTCCAGGCGCTGGCGGCCGAACTCGCCCTCCCCGAGGGTGTCTTCGGCTGCACGCACCTGGTGCGGGACGGCCGCCCGCGGGTCGCCCTGTCCCTCGCCGCCGGGGCGGAGCCGGTCCTGCGCACCGCCCGGGACCGGCTCACCGCGCGCGGGTACGAGGTCCGCGACGGCGCCTGGGACGAGAACGGCCGTGCCGTCCTCTTCCCCGGTGCGGCCACCCTCACCGGCACCCTGACGCTCGCCGAGCTGCTCGCCCGCTCCGCCATCGACCGGGTGACCGTCCTGGGCACACCGGACGAGCCCGCTCCGGACACCCGGCTGGTCACCCGGGACCACGTCCGCCCGCACTGGCAGGACGGCCGCCTCGTCCTGGCCGCCATGCCCGCGGTGGGCGGCACCCTGGTGCCCTTCGAGGACCCCGACCCGACACCCTGCTGCGCCGACCACTGACCCGGCCCGCACCCGAGGGGCGCGGGGTGCTCAGCCCGCGAGCACCCCGCGCACGAACGCGTTGGTGAACTTCCCCGCCGGGTCCAGCGCCCCGGTCAGCGCCCGGAAGTCGGCCAGCCGCGGGTACAGCGCACGCAGCTCGCCCGCCGGGACGGTGAACACCTTCCCCCAGTGCGGGCGGGCCGCGAACGGGGCGAGCGCCGCCTCCAGCCGCCGCACCACCGGCAGCACCGCCGCCGTGTCCTCGACCCAGGTGAAGTGCGCCGCCACGGTGTCCCGGCCGTAGGACGGGCTCAGCCACTGCTCGTCGGCGGCGACCGTGCGGATCTCACAGGTCTGCAGCACCGGCGCGAGCGTCTCGCGTATCGCGTCCATCGCGTGCAGGGCGGCCAGGGCGTGCTCCCGGGGCATCAGGTACTCCGACTGAAGCTCGGCGCCGCTGCTGGGGGTGAACTCGGCACGGAAGTGCGGCAGCCGCTCGTGCCAGGGCCCCGGCACCCCGAACTGCTCCGTGCAGTTGACCGCGGGCATGCCCGGCACCGGGTGCATCTTCTCGGTGGCCGGTGCCGCGAACGGGAAGCCGTCCAGCGGCCGGTCGGTGCGGCGCTTGAGCCACACCTGCCGGAAACCGGGCGCCCGCCAGTCGGTGAACAGGCTCACGCTGTACGCCGCCGCCATCACCGTCTCGAACGTCCTGGTGTCGAGCCCGGCCAGCGGCAGCTCGGTGAAGACGTGCTGCTCCACCTCGTAGGCCGGCTCCAGGTCGAGGGTGAGCGAGGTCACCACGCCCAGCGCGCCGAGCGAGGTCACCGCCCCGCCGAACCGCTCGTCGCCCCGCGCGATCACCACGGTCGCACCGTCCGCCGTGACCAGCTCCACCTCGCGCACCACCGACGCCAGCGAACCGTTGCCCACCCCGGAGCCGTGCGTGCCGGTCGCCACCGACCCGGCGACCGAGATGTGCGGCAGCGAGGCCATGTTCGGCAGTGCCAGGCCCCGCGCGTGCACCAGCCGGGCCAGCTCCGCGTACCGCACACCGCCGCCGACCCGGACCGTGCGGGCCGCCGTGTCCACGTCCACCACGGACGGCAGGTCCGCCAGCGACACCAGCACGCCGCCCTCGCCCGGCTCGGCGATCTCGTTGAAGGAGTGCCCGCTGCCCAGCACCCGCACCCCGGCGCTGTCCGCCACCAGGGCCCGCAGCGCGTCCAGGGAGCGCGGCCGCAGCAGCTCCTTGGCGGTGTACGTGATGTTGCCGGCCCAGTTGGTCACCGTGATGTCGCTCATAGCGCGGAAACCTACCCGGCGCGCCTGGAGGGGCCCCGGGCGGGAAGCCTCTCCGGCGGGGGCATACCGTGAGAAGTCGAACGCCGGACCCGGGAGGAGACACGGGATGGACAGCCGTACCGCGCTGGTCGAGGATCTGATGGAGCGGTTCCCGCACGTACCGCGCGAGGCCGTCTTCAAGGAGGACCTGCTGCGCGGCGGTGTGGCCTTCGATCCCTCCGCCCTCAGTGACAACGAGGACGGCGAGGTCAAGCCGAAGTCGTACTTCATCTTCTCCTTCGACCACGGCACCCTGCCCGAGCTGGGCGAGGCCGCCCTGCGCCGCCCGCCCGAGGAGATCATCCTCACCGGCGGCCCCTACGACCTGCGCCGCACCGTCGTCTCGGTCCGCGTGAACCCGGCCTCGCCCTACCGGGTCGCCGCGAGCGAGGACGGGGTCCTCGGCCTCTACCTGGACGGCAAGCGGATCGCGGACGTCGGTGTGCCGCCGATGCCCGAGTACTACCGGCACAAGCTCTCCAACGGGAAGTCGGTCATGGAGGTGGCCCCGACCATCCAGTGGGGCTACCTGATCTACCTGACCGCGTTCCGCGTCTGCCAGTACTTCGGCGCCAAGGAGGAGTGCCAGTACTGCGACATCAACCACAACTGGCGCCAGCACAAGGCGGCCGGGCGGCCGTACACGGGCGTCAAGGACGTCGACGAGGTCCTGGAAGCGCTGGAGATCATCGACAAGTACGACACCGCCAAGATCTCCACCGCGTACACGCTCACCGGCGGCGCGATCACCTCGAAGGTCCAGGGCCTGGACGAGGCCGACTTCTACGGCCGGTACGCCAAGGCCATCGAGGAGCACTTCCCCGGCCGCTGGATCGGCAAGGTCGTCGCCCAGGCCCTGCCCAAGCTGGACGTCCAGCGCTTCAAGGACTACGGCGTGCAGATCTACCACCCCAACTTCGAGGTGTGGGACGAGTACCTGTTCAAGATGTACTGCCCCGGCAAGGAGCGCTACGTCGGCCGCGACGAGTGGCACAGGCGCATCCTCGACTCCACCGAGGTCTTCGGCGCGCGCAACGTCATCCCCAACTTCGTCGCGGGCGTGGAGATGGCCGAGCCCTTCGGCTTCAAGACCGTCGACGAGGCCATCGCCTCCACCACCGAGGGCCTGCGCTTCTTCATGTCGCACGGCATCACTCCCCGGTTCACCACCTGGTGCCCCGAGCCCACCACCCCGCTCGGCAAGACCAACCCCGACGGCGCCCCGCTGGAGTACCACATCCGCCTGCTCCAGGCCTACCGCCAGACCATGGAGGACTTCGGGCTCTCCTCGCCCCCCGGTTACGGCCCGCCCGGCGCCGGCAACGCGGTCTTCTCGGTCAGCTCCTTCATGGACAGCCTGCCGGCGGACGCGCCCGTGGAGGTCTGAGCGGACGGTTCGCGGTTATCCGGTGGCGCGCTCCCTGAGCGCGCCACTAAGGTGACGGATGTTCGAGCGGCGGCCGCAACGGCCGCCGACAGGGGTTTTTCGAGGAGGTGTCGACCCATGGCTGTCACTGTGACGGGCGCTGCCCGCATCCAGGAGCCCATCGAGTCCACCTCCTTGGCCACCGGCTGATCTCAGCCGCTCCCTGAGATCCCACGTCGGGGCCGCACCCCGAAGGGTCACCCCCCTTGACTTCCACGTCCTCCACCTCCGCCCACTCCGCCCTGTCCTCCTACGGCTGGGACGACGACTGGGCCGACGCGTTCGCGCCGCACGCCGCCGAAGGGCTGCTGCCCGGCCGGGTCGTCCGGGTCGACCGCGGGCAGTGCGACGTCGTCACCGCGGACGGCGTGCTGCGCGCCGACACCGCGTTCGTCACGCCGCACGACCCGCTGCGCGTCGTCTGCACCGGCGACTGGGTCGCCGTCGAACCGGACGGCAACCCGCGCTACGTGCGCACGTATCTGCCACGCCGTACCGCCTTCGTGCGCTCCACCTCCTCCAAGCGGTCCGAGGGGCAGATCCTCGCGGCCAACGTCGACCACGCGATCGTCGCCGTGTCGCTCGCGGTCGAGCTGGACCTCGCCCGGATCGAACGGTTCCTCGCCCTCGCCTGGGAATCGGGGGCGCAGCCCGTGGTCGTCCTCACCAAGGCCGACCTCGTGCCCGATCCGGTGACCCTGGCCCACCTCGTCCAGGACGTGGAGACCGCCGCGCCCGGCGTGCCGGTGCTGTCCGTCAGCGCCGAGCAGGGCGAGGGGCTCGACGTGCTCGCCGCCGTCGTCTCCGGCGGCACCGCCGTGCTGCTCGGACAGTCCGGCGCCGGCAAGTCCACCCTCGCCAACGCGCTGCTCGGCGAGGACGTCATGGACATCCAGGCCACTCGTGACGTCGACGGCAAGGGCCGGCACACCACCACCACCCGCAACCTCCTCGCCCTGCCCGGCGGCGGCGTGCTGATCGACACCCCCGGGCTGCGGGGCGTCGGGCTCTGGGACGCGGGCAGCGGGGTGGACCAGGTGTTCGCCGAGATCGCGGAGCTGGCCGAGCAGTGCCGGTTCCACGACTGCGCCCACGAGAGCGAGCCGGGCTGTGCCGTCCTCGCCGCCATCGACAGCGGCGAACTGCCCGAGCGGCGGCTGGAGAGCTACCGCAAGCTGATGCGGGAGAACCAGCGCATCGTCGCCAAGACCGACGCCCGGGTGCGGGCCGAGATCCGCAAGGAGTGGAAGCGCCGGGGCGCCATCGGCAAGGCGGCGATGGAGGCCAAGAGGGGCGGCCTGCGCTAGCCCTCCCGGTCCCGCAACGCGATGTCCGATTTCCGCCAGCCCGGTCCTCCGGTCTGGCGGAGACTGGACAGCGTGACACGGACAGCGCGGACAACGCGGACAGCGGAGCACACGGACACGCACGAGGACGTCAGGTACGAGGCCGTGCGGAGCCGGGACGCCCGGTTCGACGGCGCGTTCTTCTTCGCCGTCGAGACGACCGGCATCTACTGCCGGCCCAGCTGCCCCGCGGTCACACCGAAGCGGCGCAACGTGCGGTTCTTCGCGACGGCCGCCGCCGCGCAGGGATCGGGCTTCCGGGCCTGCCGGCGGTGCCGTCCCGACGCCGTGCCGGGCTCCGCGGACTGGAACGTCCGCGCCGACGTCGTCGGCCGGGCCATGCGGCTGATCGGCGACGGCGTGGTCGACCGCGAGGGCGTCGCCGGACTCGCCGTGCGGCTCGGCTACAGCGCCCGCCAGGTGCAGCGGCAGCTCACCGCCGAGGTGGGCGCCGGACCCGTGGCCCTCGCCCGCGCCCAGCGGGCCCACACCGCCCGCGTCCTGCTCCAGACCACCGGCCTGCCGGTCACCGAGATCGCCTTCGCGTCCGGGTTCGCCAGCGTGCGGCAGTTCAACGACACGATCCGGACCGTGTACGCCGCCACCCCGAGCGAGCTGCGCGCCGCCGCCCCGGCCCGCGACCGGGCCGCCCGGCGCACGGCCACCCCCTCCGCCGGTGTCCCGCTGCGCCTCGCCCACCGGGGCCCCTACCAGGTGGGCCCCGTCTTCGACCTGCTCCAGCGGGAGGCCGTCGCCGGCGTCGAGGAGGTCGGCGGCGACCCCGGCCACCGCGTCTACCGGCGCACCCTGCGCCTGCCGTACGGCACCGGGATCGTCGCCGTCCAGGAACGGCCGGGCCCGCCCGGCACCAGCACCGGCAGCGGCGGCTGGCTCGACGCCCGCCTCCACCTCACCGACCTGCGCGACCTGACCACCGCCGTACAGCGGCTGCGGCGGCTGTTCGACCTCGACGCCGACCCGTACGCCGTCGACGAGCGGCTCGGCGCCGATCCCCGGCTCGCCCCGCTGGTCGCCGCCCGCCCGGGGCTGCGCTCACCGGGCACCGCCGACCCCGACGAACTGGCGGTGCGGGCCCTGGTGGGGCGCGCGGAGGCCGAGCGGCTCGTCCAGCGGTACGGCAAGGTGCTCGACGCGCCCTGCGGCACCCTCACCCACCTCTTCCCCGAACCGGCCGTCCTCGCCGAGGCCGCGCCGCACGGCACCCCGGGCGCGCTCGCCGCCGCCCTCGCCGACGGCGCCGTACGCCTGGACCCGGGCGCCGACCGGGACGACGCCGAGCGCGCCCTGCTCGCCGTGCCCGGACTGGACGCCCGTACCGTCGCCGTCGTGCGCACCCGCGCCCTCGGCGACCCGGACGTCGCCCCGCCCGGCCCCGCCGTCCCCGACACCTGGCGCCCCTGGCGCTCGTACGCACTGAACCACCTGCGCGCAGCAGGAGAGTGGGAGAACGACCGATGACGACCACGACCTACTGGTACGAGACGGACAGCTCCGTCGGGCGGCTGCTCCTCACCGCCGCCCCCGACGGCGCGCTCACCTCCCTCTCCGTGCCCGGACAGAAGGGCGGCCGGAGCGTCCAGGACGGCTGGCGGCACGACGCCGGGCCCTTCCGGGCCGCCGAGGAGCAGCTCGGCGCCTACTTCGCCGGGGAGCTGACGGAGTTCCGGCTGCCGCTGCGCGCCGAGGGCACCGCCTTCCGGGAGCGGGTGTGGGCCGCCCTGGACGAGGTGCCCTACGGGGCGACCACGACCTACGGCGAGATCGCCGCCCGGGTCGGGGCCTCGCGACCGGCGGTACGCGCGGTCGGCGGCGCGATCGGCGCCAACCCGCTGCTGATCCTGCGTCCGTGCCACCGGGTGATCGGCGCCGACGGCTCCCTGACCGGGTACGCGGGCGGACTGGAACGCAAGACCCGGCTGCTGTCGCTGGAGGGCGCCCGGCTCAGCCGGCCAGTACCGCTCCCAGCCACGCCCCGGTGATCAGCAGGCACGCGAACAGCTCCGTCAGCAGGTCGGCGCCGCCCTGGCGCATCGCCGTCCGCAGCGACGCCATCGCCTCGCCGTGCCGCCCGAGCCGCAGCCGCTCGGCGAGGTAGATGCCGCCCATGAAGCCCGGGATCGCGCCGAGCACCGGGATCAGGACGAAGCCGAGGACGGCGCCCGCGCCCGCGTAGGCCGTCAGCCGGCGCATCGCCCGGTCCCGGCGTCTCCTGCGGGTCGGCAGCGCCCAGCGCACCGCCCGCGACAGCAGCAGCGCGACGGTGGCGCCGACCAGGACCGCCCACGCGAGCGGCTGCGGATCCTTCAGCGCCCACCACAGGACCCCGGCCCACACCAGCCACGACCCGGGCATGCCGGGCAGCAGGACGCCGCACAGCCCGAGCAGAATGACCAGGCCGGCCAGCAGGAGGTCTCCCGCTCCCATCTGTCCAGGGTGCAGGAGTCCGGCCCGGTCCGCAGAAGTCGGGCCAAGGGGGCTCGTCAGTGCTTCCTGGCCACCCAGTCTCTTTCATAGGCATGCCAGCCCAGTTGGAGCCGGGTGGTGACCCCGGTCAGCTCCATCAGGCGCTTCACCCGCCGCTGCACGGTCCGCAGGCCCAGGTCGAGCTGCTTGGCGACGCTCGCGTCGGTCAGTCCGGCGAGGAGCAGCGAGAGGATCTCCAGGTCGGTGCCGTCGGGGGCGTCCGGGCCGTGCTCGCTCACGCCGGCACCGCCCAGGCGCAGCGGCAGGGCGTCCCGCCACACCGCCTCGAACAGCCCCGAGAGCAGTTCGAGCAGGCCGCTGGCGTGCACGACCAGCGCGGCGGGCTCCGAGGAGTGCGCGGTGAGCGGCACCAGGGCGAGCGAGCGGTCGGCGACGACCAGCTTGGTCGGCACCCGGTCCACGACCCTGACCTGCTCGTCGCGGCCCAGCGCGGCGGTCAGCTCGGTGATGCCGGACGGCAGGTCGAGGACCGACCGCTCGACCACCACCCGGTAGCGGACACCGCGCCCGGTGGCCTGCTCCTCCGCGTCGTTCTCCATGCCGGTCACCGCCACCGGCTTGTCGGTGACCAGCGCGCACACCTCCTCGCTCGCGCCGAGCTGGAGCTGGAGGAAGCGCTGGGCGACGGCCGCGGCGCCGGTCACCACCTCCACCAGGTCGTGCACCGCGGGCTCGGCCGCCGCCGCCCGGTACTCCTCCGCCAGCAGCGCCGCCGCCAGTTCCGCCCGCTCCAGCTCGTGCCGCTGCTGGGTCAGCAGGGCGCCCAGCGCGACACCGGGCGGGGCCGCGACCCAGCGTCCCGGGCGGGCCGAGGACTGGGCGGCGAGCCCGTTCTGCTCCAGGCGGCGCAGCGCGCGCTCGGTGTCCCGCTCGCCGAGCGCCAGCCGCCGCGCCAGATCGGGCACGTCGGCCGCGCCCACCGACACCAGCGCCCGGTACGCCGCCTCGTGCGTGTCCTCCAGCCCCAGCACTCCCAGCATCAGGCGCCCCTCCCCGAGAACCATGATCATCAGCAGTCGCGGGGATCCTCTGTGGCGGAAAACGGCCACGGCGCAAACCCGCCTGCGGACATCATCGCCGTACCGCCGGTCACTCTGCCAAGGTGGCGTCGCCGGGCGGTCCTCCCGTGGGGGGTGGGGCCGCCCGGCCACCCACCTCGGAGGACTGTTCGACGCGTCCCCCGACACGCCGCCCGGCGCACGCCGGTCCGCCCGAATTTTCCGATGCCCCGTTCTCATCCGGCTCCGTCGGTGGACAATCAGGAGCATGAGTCAGCAGGGGGGAAGGCCCACCGGTCCCACTGAGCCTGAGGACGACTGGTGGGGGCAGCTGTACGACGACTCCACCGACGACACCGGTCCCACGGCCGCACCCGATTCCCTGGACGACCGCTTCGCCTCGGCGTCCGGCACGGTGGCCCGCGGACCGGACCCCGGCACCGACGACACCACGAACCGGCCCCTCCCGGACCCCGCCCCGCCCACGCCCGGGCAGCCGTGGTGGTCCCGGACGGAACCCCCCGCCGTCCCCGGCCCCCGCGCCGCAGAACCCGACACCGACGCCCCGCCCCGGCCGCCCGGGGCCCCGTGGGAGCCGCCGCCCGCGATACCGGCCGGGCCGGTGAGTTTTCCGCAGCGGCGGCCGGAGGGTGAGCGGTCCGGTGCCCCGGCGGGCGGGCCGGGGTCCGGTGCGGAGGAGCCCGTGTCGCCTCCGCGGTCGGGTGGGCGTCGGGACGATGCCCCGCGCGACAGTGGCCCGCCCCGGCCCGGGGCCCCGTGGGAGCCGCCGCCCGCGGGACCGGCCGGGCCGGTGAGTTTTCCGCCGGGGAGGACGGGGGGCGAGCGGTCCGGTGCGGGTGGGGCCGCGTCGGCTCCGGGGGCCGGTGGGCGCCGCCGGGATGGCGGACCGCGTGGGCTGACCACCTCGGGGACCGGTGCCGCCGACCTCAGCGAGCCGCCCGAGGCGGCCCCGCCGCCCCGGACCGTGACCGACCTGCCCCCGCTCCCGCCGCCGTTCCTCCCCTCGTCGGACTACGTCGGCACCGGGCCGCCCACCTACGACGCCGAGCCCACCGCGCTGCCGCCCGCCGACCCCGACGGCCTCGACGGGCTGGTCCCGGACACCGTGCTGGAGGGCGCCCGGTACGGGACCTGCACGCTGCGGGCCGTCTCGGTGCGCGGGGACTCCCCGCGCTACCGGGGCGAGCCACGGCGCGACGCGCTGCTCGTCGCCCGGTTCGGCGCCGGTGAGCAGGCGCTGGTCCTGGTGGCGATGGCCACCGGCGCCCGCGCCACCGCCGGGGCGCACCGCGCGGCGGCCGAGGTGTGCCGGTGGATCGGACGGGCCGTGGGCCGCAGCCACGCCCGGCTCGCCGAGGACCTGCGGGCCGCCCGGCGCGGCGACCTCAAGTCCGGCCTGCACCGCCTCACCGACCGCAGCCTCGGCCGGCTCCGGGTCGGCGCCGCCGAACAGGGCCTCGCCCCGGACGAGTACGCGGCCACCCTGCGCTGCCTGCTGCTGCCCGCCGACCCCGAGTGCCGCACGCGGGTCTTCTTCGGCGTCGGCGCGGGCGGACTGCTCCGGCTGCGCGACGGCGCCTGGCAGGACATGGAGCCGGACGTCGGTGAGGTCACCGGCGCGCCCGTCCTCGGCTTCGGCTCCGAGCCCAGGGGCGCCCCCGGCGACGCGCCGAGCGAGACGCCCGAGGGCGACCGGCTCACCATGGACCTCGGCATCACCACGGCCCCGGGCCCGTTCGACGGCCCGACCGCCGAGCCGCCCCACGAGCCCTTCCGCTTCCGGGCCTCCGTAGCCCGCCCGGGTGATGTGCTCCTGATGTGTACCGCGGGCCTCGCCGAGCCGCTGCTGAACGAGCCCGGACTGGGCGAACTCCTCGCGCGACGATGGGCGGGCCGCCCGGCGCCCGGACTGGGGGAGTTCCTCGCCGACAGCGGCGTGAGGGTCAAGGGATACGCGGACGACCGTACGGCCGCCGCCGTTTGGGAGGCGTGAGACCGCTCGCTGTGGCATAGCTGGACCCATGGCCAAACAGAACGTCGCGGAACAGTTCGTCGACATCCTCACCCGTGCCGGGGTCGAGCGCCTCTACGGAGTCGTCGGGGACAGCCTCAACCCGGTGGTGGACGCCGTGCGCCGCCATTCCGGCATCGAATGGGTGCATGTGCGGCACGAGGAGACCGCCGCCTTCGCCGCCGGGGCGGAGGCGCAGATCACCGGGAAGCTGGCCGCGTGCGCCGGCTCCTGCGGCCCCGGCAACCTGCACCTCATCAACGGGCTCTACGACGCCCACCGCTCGATGGCCCCCGTCCTCGCCCTGGCCTCGCAGATCCCCTCCAGCGAGATCGGCCTCGGCTTCTTCCAGGAGACCCACCCCGACCAGCTGTTCCGCGAGTGCAGCCACTACAGCGAGCTGATCTCCAGCCCGAAGCAGATGCCGAGGCTGCTGCAGACCGCCATCCAGCACGCCGTCGGCCAGGGCGGCGTCAGCGTCGTCTCGCTGCCCGGCGACATCGCGGACGAGCCCGCCCCGGAGAAGGCCGCCGAGACCGCGCTCGTCACCTCCCGGCCCACCGTCCGGCCCGGCGACGAGGAGATCGACCGGCTGGTGCGGATGATCGACGACGCCGACAAGGTCACCCTGTTCTGCGGCAGCGGCACCGCGGGCGCGCACGCCGAGGTCATGGAGTTCGCCGGGAAGCTCAAGGCACCGGTCGGGCACGCCCTGCGGGGCAAGGAGTTCATCCAGTACGACAACCCGTACGACGTCGGCATGAGCGGGCTGCTCGGGTACGGCGCCGCCTACGAGGCCACCCACGAGTGCGACCTGCTGCTCCTGATCGGCACCGACTTCCCGTACAACGCCTTCCTGCCGAACGACGTGAAGATCGCCCAGATCGACGTCCGGCCCGAGCACCTGGGGCGGCGCTCCAAGCTGGACCTCGCGGTGTGGGGCGACGCGCGGGAGACGCTGCGCTGCCTGATCCCCCGGGTGAAGGAGAAGAAGAGCCGCCGCTTCCTCGACCGGATGCTGAAGAAGCACGCGGACGCCCTGGAGGGCGTGGTCAAGGCGTACACCCGCAAGGTCGACAAGCACATCCCGATCCACCCCGAGTACGTGGCCGCCCTGCTCGACGAAATGGCCGACGACGACGCGGTGTTCACCGTCGACACCGGGATGTGCAACGTCTGGGCGGCTCGTTACATCTCGCCCAACGGGCGCCGCCGCATCATCGGCTCCTTCTCCCACGGTTCGATGGCGAACGCGCTGCCGATGGCGATCGGCGCCCAGTTCACCGACCGGCGCCGGCAGGTCGTGTCGATGTCCGGCGACGGCGGGTTCACCATGCTGATGGGCGACTTCCTCACCCTCGTCCAGCACGACCTTCCGGTGAAGGTGGTGCTCTTCAACAACTCCTCGCTCGGCATGGTGGAGTTGGAGATGCTCGTCGCGGGCCTGCCCTCGCACGGCGTGGCCAACAAGAACCCCGACTTCGCCGCCGTCGCCGAGGCCTGCGGTGCCTTCGGCGTACGGGTGGAGAAGCCCAAGGACCTGGCGGGGGCGCTGAAGGCGGCGTTCAAGCACAAGGGGCCCGCCCTCGTCGACGTCGTCACCGACCCCAACGCCCTGTCCATCCCACCGAAGATCAGCGCCGACATGGTCACCGGCTTCGCCCTGTCCGCCTCGAAGATCGTGCTGGACGGCGGCGTCGGACGCATGGTCCAGATGGCCCGTTCGAACCTGCGCAACGTCCCCCGGCCGTGACCGTGCGGACAGCCGGTCCGAAACCGGATGACTGGCGAGGGCCCGAACGGGCAAGGCTTCCCCCGTGAAGATGTTCGACCGGAGCGGGACAGACAGTGGGACAGACAGGGGGAGACGACATCAGCGCGCCGACGGGGGACATGAGGAAGCAGCGGCTGCCACAGCTCAGGCGGCGGCTCGGCCGGGCGGACCTGCGGGCGGTGCCCGAGGCCCGGCGGGCCCTGCGTGAGCTGCTGAGGCACTGGGGCGGGCCGGGCCAGTCGGAGGTCGCGGAGCTGCTCACCAGCGAGCTGGTCACCAACGCGCTCGTGCACACCGAGGAGGGCGCCGTCCTGACCGCGACGGTCGGGCCGCGCGCCCTGCGGGTGGAGGTGCGGGACTTCGTGGGCCACGGACGGCAGCCCCGGCCGCGCGCACCACGGGAGGAGAGCACCAACGGCCGAGGGCTGGTCCTGGTCGAGTCGCTCGCCGACGACTGGGGCGTCCGGCCCTGCGAGGTGGGCAAGTCGGTCTGGTTCGAACTGGGCGCGGAAGCGGCCTGAGGCGCCGGGAACCCGGCGCCTCAGGCCGTCTGCGGTACGGTGCGCGGCTCTAGCCGAACTGCTGCTCCAGGTCCTTGAGCTTGCGCTCCAGGGAGTCCAGACGGGGCAGGGCTTGGGTGTCGTCCTCCGCGGTGAGGTCGACGGTCTCCACGCTCATCTGGTCAGACCCGCTCCGCACGGGCTGCAGGGAGGGCCGGCGGCTTGCCGCGGGCAGGTGCTCCGGGGTCGATATGGCAGGCTCCGCGGTGGCGCGTTCCGAGCCCCGCTCGACCTGCTGCACCTCGACCTCGACCTGACGGCCGCCGCGCCCCGGGAAGCCGCGGTGGCCGTGGCCCCGGCTGATCGCCTTGAGCTGCGCCCGCTCCAGCCGCTCCTGCTCGCGCCGCCGGAGCTTCTTCTCCTCCTTCTGGCGCCGGTCGTCGCGCACCTCCTCGACCGCCTCGTCCAGGCTGCGCACGCCCTCCAGGAGCATCAGCGACCAGGCGCGGTAGGTCTCCCGGGGCGCGCGCAGCCAGCGGACCATGCGGATCTGCGGCAGCGGACGCGGCACCAGGCCCTGCTCGCGCAGCGCGGCCCGGCGGGTCTGCTTCAGGGCCCGGTCGAACAGCACCGCCGCCGACAGGGACATGCCCGCGAAGAAGTGCGGGGCACCGGCGTGGCCCAGGCCGCGGGGCGCGTGCACCCAGTTGAACCAGGCCGCGGCGAACGCGAAGGCCCACACCAGTATCCGCGAGCCGAGCGCCGCGTCACCGTGGCTGGCCTCGCGCACCGCGAGGACGGAGCAGAACATCGCCGCGCCGTCGAGGCCGAACGGGACCAGGTACTGCCAGCCGCCGCTCAGGCCGAGGTTCTGCTCGCCGAAGCCGACCAGACCGTGGAAGGAGAGCGCCGCGGCGACCGCCGCACAGCAGAAGAGCAGGACGTAGGAGAAGGTGCCGTAGAGGGCCTCCTTGCGCCGGCGCCGCTCCTCCATGCGCTCCCACGAGTCGTCCGCGCCCGCGTCCTTCCCCGAGGAACGCTTGCCGCGCGCGAGCACCGCCACCGCCGCCAGCATGCCCAGGAGCAGCACGGCGCCCGGAAGCAGCCAGTTCAGCGATATGTCGGTCAATCTCATCAGGGGTCCCTTGCAGTGGGATAGGGCGTAACGCCCGCCATGGTGGCCCAAACCCAGCGGCCCTCAGGGGGTTTCGGGGCAAGAGGCCGCCAAGGGAGTGCGAAGGGGGTGCCCAGGGCGGCGTTCTGCTCGAACTGCCGCATGAGGGGCGGGAGTTGAGTTCGAATAAGACTACCCGTACGAGTGGTTCCACGGAAAGTTCCCGCGACGGGTGGGGGAGTTGTGAAACAACCCGAACGATCTTAGCCGACGGCGCGTCAGCCCGCCGTGGCGAGCAGCTTGCCGACGCGGTCCGCGTCGCAGGTCCGCGGGCAGGTGGCGCAGGTGTCCTCGGGGCGCAGGGTGTAGAACATGCAGCAGCTCGCCCGGTCCCGGGTGTGCAGCGGTTCGCCGTCCGGCCCCTTCAGCTCGCGGAACGCCGCGTCCCCGACGTACGGCTTGGTCGCGCCCGGCAGCAGCAGCTCCAGCTCGTGCCGCGCCCGCTCCTGCTCGTCGAGCAGATGGGCGACGTACCACAGGCCCTCGACGACCTCGTCGGTCGCCATGCCCCACAGGGCGCGTCCGCGCCGCCGCATCCGGGGGCCGAATCCGGCCAGGACCGGCTCCAGGTGTTCGGCGACCGCGGCCCGCACCTCGGCGCGCAGCTCCTCCTCGTCGGCGACCACCCGGGCGCCGGGCAGACCGGCGGCGGGGTCGCCGGGGAGGCAGGCGAAGGAGGTGGCGCGTACGGCCATCCGGCCGAGGGGGAGTCCGGGGGCCGTGCGGTCGTAGGCCACGTGGGCCGCGGGGTGGCGGGGCACCCGGCGGTGCAGGAACCACGGCACGGTGATCAGCAGACAGGCCGGCCACGCGTACCGGTGCAGGCCGAAGCTCGCGATCACGTCAGGACGGGCCCGCTGTCCGTAGTCCCGCAGCACCTGGGCCTCGTCCCAGGCGAGGAACGCCGCCAGCTCGGCGCCGCCCGCGGCGAGCGAGGCGGCGGTGACCCAGCCGTCGCCGCCGGGCACCTCGTCGGCCGCGGTCAGCTCGGTGACGCCCAGCCCGGGCAGGACCTCGGACAGGCGCGTGTACGCGTCCGTGAAGGCCGTACGGGCGACAGGCATGCGGGACCACCGATCCACGTCGGGACAACGGGCTGCTTAAAGGTAAGCCTTACCTTACCCACAATGCTTGGGATTTGAACTGACGGCCCCTGCGCTTATGGTGCTTGGCAGACAGGTGACAACCCGCCGTAATGGCCCCAAGTACCGACACGTCCCGCAGGAGGACCCGTGAAGCACAGCGCGCAGGGCGCGGCCGGAACGGGTACGGGTGCGGCGGCCGGAGCGGTGCGGATCCCGGTGCAGCCCGGGGCGGCGGACGTGGACCGGGGCCGGGACGGCCGGGCGCGCGGTGCCGGGGAGCCGGACGGCGCGGCGCGCGGTGAGCACACCCACGGCGAACCGCCCGCGCCGCGCCCGCGCGGCCTCGTACGGCGTTCCTCCGTGCGCGGGCAGATCCTCGACGCCCTGCGCTCCGCGCTGGTCACCGGTGAACTGCGGCCCGGCGAGGTCTACTCGGCGCCCGTGCTCGGCGAGCGGTTCGGCGTCTCGGCCACTCCGGTACGGGAGGCCATGCAGCAGCTCGCCCTGGAGGGCGCCGTCGAGGTCGTCCCCAACCGCGGCTTCCGCGTCGTCGAGCGCGGCGACCGCGAGCTGGCCGAGCTGGCCGAGGTCCGGGCCCTGATCGAGGCCCCCGTGTGGCTCCGGCTGGGCCGTACGGTGCCCGCCGAGCGCTGGGCGGAGCTGCGCCCCCTCGCCGAGGCCACCGTCCGGGCCGCGTCGTCCGGCTGCCCGGCCACCTACGCCGAGGCCGACCGCGCCTTCCACCGCGCGGTGCTCGCGCTGGCCGGCAACGAACAGCTCGTCCGGATCGCCGGTGACGTGCACCGTCGCACCCAGTGGCCGCCGGCCGGCTCGCCCTCCGTACGCGGCCGCGCCGACCTGGTCGCCGACGCCCACCAGCACACCGCGTTGCTGGACGCGCTGATCGCCGGCGACCCGGACACGGTCCGGGCCCTGGTCGGGGAGCACTTCACGGGCACCGCCTGAGCCAGGGCACCGTCCGAGCGAGGGCGCCCCCTGAGCGGAGGCGCCCGGCTTGGGTGGCTGTGGCTACGGGACCTCCTGCCGTTCCGTACGGCTCGCGGGTACCTGCTTCCCGGTCTTCCCGGTCCTCCCTGGCTCCCTGCTGCCGCGCCCCTCGCCGCCCCTGCGGCGCCCGGGGCGGGACCCGGTGGTGCGGCCGTGCAGTTCGATGGCCAGGGGAGAGGCGGTGAAGACCGACGAGTACGTGCCGACTCCCACGCCGATCAGCAGCGCGAGTGCGAAGTCGGTGAGGGAGTCGTCGGCCAGGATCGCCAGCGAGGCGAGGATGAGCACCGCGCCCATGCCCGTGTTGACCGTGCGCGGCAGGGTCTGCAGGATCGCGTCGTTGGTGAGCCGGTCGAACGGCGTCTTGCGCTCCTTGCCCAGCAGTTCCCGGACGCGGTCGAACAGGACCACCGAGTCGTTGACCGAGTAGCCGATCACGGTCAGCAGCGCGGCCAGGAACACCCCGTCGATCGGCTTGCCCAGCCAGGCGAACACACCCACCAGGATGACCACGTCGTGGGCGAGGGCGCCGACCGCGGCCGTGCCGAACAACAGGCGGAAGCGGACCGCGAGGTACGCCAGCTGCGCGGCCAGGGCCAGGCCGAGGGCGATCAGGGCGTCCCGGCGCAGCTCCTCGCCGAGGCTCGGGCCGATCAGCTCGTCGCGGACCTTCTCCGTCTCGCCGCCCAGCTCGGCGACGGCCTTCGTGACGGTCGCCGCCTCGGCGTCGGTCAGCTCCTCGGTGCGCACCGTGAGGTCCCCGTCCCCGGAGGACTGGACGACGGCGCGCGGGAAGCCCGCGTCGGCGAGCGCGTCCCGGGCCCGGTCGGGATCGACCTGGCCGGCGGTGGAGTACTCGATCAGCCGCCCGCCGGTGAACTCGATGCCGAAGTCCAGGCCCCGCACCAGGATGCCGGAGCCCGCCACCACGAGAACGACCAGGGACGCCGCCAGCCAGCGGCGCGGCCGGCGCATCAGGAACGGGTCGCGGCGCAGCAGGGCGTCGCGGACCGGGCCGGTGGACGAGATGCCGGTGATGCGGGGGCGGCGGAAGACCGCCGGACGGCTCGCGGCGAACTCGGCGAGCACCCGCGTGATCACCAGGGCGCTGACCATCGACGCCAGCACCCCGATGCCGAGCGTGACGCCGAAGCCCTTCACCGGTCCTGAGGCCAGGAAGAACAGCAGGGCGGCCGCGATCAGCGTGGTGACGTTGGAGTCGGCGATCGCGCTGAAGGCGCTGCGGAAACCGGCGGTCAGCGCCGACCGGGTGCTGGGACGGGTGCGGGCCGCCTGTTCCTCGCGGGCCCGCTCGAAGACCAGGACGTTGGCGTCCACCGCCATGCCGATCGCCAGCACGAAGCCCGCGAGGCCCGGCAGGGTCAGGGTCGCGCCGACCGCGGCCAGGGCGGCGTAGGAGATCAGGCCGTAGCAGAGCAGGGCCACGGTCGCCAGGGCGCCCATCAGCCGGTAGACGACGATGATGAACAGCGCGGTCAGCGCGGTGCCGATGACGGCGGCCCAGGCACCGGCCGAGATGGCCTCGTCGCCCAGGGTGGCGCCGATGGTGCGCTGCTCGATGGTCTCGACCGGCACGGGCAGCGCGCCGCCCTTGACGAGCAGGGCCAGTTCGCGGGCCTCGGCGTCGTCGAAGGAGCCGGTGATCTGCGTGGAGCCGCCGGTGATGCCCGCCCCGCAGGACACGGAGGGGTCGACCTGCGGCGAAGAGATGATCTTGCCGTCCAGCACGATGGCGACCCGGCGCTGCGGGTCACCGGCCGGGTTGCAGGCCGCCTCGCCCGTCACCCGGGCCCAACGGTCGCTGCCGGCGTCCTTGAAGTCGACGGTGACGTGCCAGCCCGCGCCGCCCTGCTGGTCGAAGCGCGCGTCGGCACCCTTGACGTCCTGCCCGGTCAGCGTGGCGGCCTTCAGCCGCAGGTACTGGCCGGACTCGTCGGGCAGCACCCGCTCGCCGTCCGCGCCGGACGCCTTCTCCTCCTTGCCCCCGGCCCCGTCAGCGGGCTTCTCCGCCGGGCCGAGCACCGAGTGGACGGTGAGCTGCGCGGTGCGGCCCAGCACGTCGGCGGCCTGCTTCGGGTCCTGTACGCCCGGCAGTTCGACGACGACGCGGTTCTCGCCGGAGCGGACGATGGTCGGCTCGGCGACACCGAGGGCGTCGATGCGGCCGCGCATCACCTCCACGGTGCGGTCGGTGGCCTCCCGGTCGGCCTCGGCGGTGTCGGTGGACTTGGTCTCCAGCACGATCTGGGTGCCGCCGCGCAGGTCGAGCCCCAGGCGGACCGGCATGGTCAGGGCGATGGCCACGGACGCGGCGAGCGCGGCGAGCGCGGCGAGCGCGCGGACGTTCAGGGAGCGGGAGCGGGACCGCGAACGGGCGCGGGAAGGGGGACGGGAGCGTTTCAACACGGGCCTCCGGCGGGCACGCCGCGGCGGCGGCCGAGCGCGGCCGCGGCGGAAGAAGATGACGGGGTGGTCGGGGTGTGCGTCTCAGGTGCCGGAGGAGACGGGCGGCGCCCGGCCGCTGTCGTGGCTCGCGCGGCCGGGGGAGACCGGCACCGGACCGGGCGTCGCCGAGGTCCGTGCGTGGGCACCGGGGGCGGTGCCCGCGGTGCGCGCCGCGGTGGCCGCGTGCTGGTCCGGTGCCGCCGGGCGCTCGCCCACCTGGTCGTGGCGGGCCCGGGGCTGGGCGGCGCAGACCGGCGTACAGCCGTCGTCCGCGTGGAGGTCGAGGGCCGGATGGGGAACGGCCGTGGCGGCGGCCGCCGCGAGGGGACCGCCGGGGCCCACCTGGGCGCCGGCCGCGGGCCAGGCCGGGACCAGCGGCAGCAGAACGGTCAGCAGCACCGTGAGCACCGTCGCGAGGCGGTGGCGCATGCGCCGTTCCCTTCCGTGGTGGGTGAGCGGACCGGGGGAGCCCGTGGCCCCGGCCGGGGAGTGGACGGCCAGGGCCACGGGCGGTCGCGGGGGGACCGTCAGGGCTCGATGAGCCCGGCGCGGATGGCGTACCGGGTCAGCTCCAGGCGGTCGCGCAGGCCCAGCTTCTGCAACAGGTTCGCCCGGTGCCGCTGGACGGTCTTGATGCTGATGAAGAGGATCTCGGCGATCTCCTTGGAGGAGTGGCCCTCGGCGACGAGCTTGAGGACCTCCTCCTCGCGCGGGGTGAGGATGTGGTCGGAGGTCTCCTCGCCGTGCCGCACCCGGTCGAGGTAGTTGCGGATGAGCGCCGTCACCGCCCCCGGGTACAGGAAGGGCTCGTCGCGCATCGCGGCCCGGCAGGCGGCGACGAGGTCCCGGTCGGCGACCGACTTGAGCACGTACCCGCAGGCGCCCGACTTCAGCGCCTGGAACAGGTACTGCTCGTTGTCGTGCATCGTGAGCATCAGGATGCGCAGCCCCGGTTTCAGCGCGGCCAGTTCGCGGGCCGCCTGGAGGCCGGTGAGGCGGGGCATCGCGATGTCCAGGACCGCGAGGTCGGCCTCGTGGGCCCGCGCCATGTCGATGGCCTCCGCGCCGTCCCCGGCCTCGGCCACCACCTCCAGGTCCGGTTCCCGGTCGAGGATGAGGCGCACGCCGCGGCGCACCAGCGCGTGGTCGTCGGCGAGCAGGATGCGGATCTTCGACGCGGCGGACGGCTCGGATCGGGACGGCTCGGACCGGGACGGGTCGGACAGGGAGGGGTCGTACATGGTCAGGGCTGCTTCCTGGGAAGGGGTGCGGTGAGCCGGATGCGGGTGCCGGCGCCGGGCGCCGACGTGATGTCGAGGTCGGCCCCGACGAGCAGGGCCCGCTCCCGCATGCCGCGGATGCCGGCGCCCTCGTGCGCCGCCTCGATGCCGCGGCCGTCGTCGGCGACGGTGAGCGTCACCGCGCCGTCGGCGCGGGCCAGACCCACCTCCAGGCGTTCGGCGTCCGCGTGGCGGGCGGCGTTGGTCAGACTCTCCTGCGCCACCCGGTAGAGGACCAGTTCGGTCTCGTGGTCCAGGACCGGCAGGTCGGCTTCGAAACGGCGCACCACCCGCAGACCGGTGTGGGTGGCGAAGTCGTGCGTGAGCGAGGACAGCGCGCTGATCAGCCCGAGGTCGTCCAGGACGCCGGGCCGCAGCCGGCGCACCAGGCGGCGGACCTCGTCCAGGCTCTCCCGGGTGATCTCCTGCGCCTGGTGCAGCTCCTCGCGCAGCGGCTCGTCGGCGTCGTCCGCCGCCCGCCCCAGGACCAGCAGGATCGCGGTCATGCTCTGCCCGACCTCGTCGTGCAGCTCCTGCGCGATGCGGCGCCGCTCCGCCTCCTGGGCGAGCAGGACGCGGGCACTGCTCGTGGCCCGCTCGTTCTCCAGGCGGTCCAGCATCGCGTTGAACGTGCGGATCAGCTCCGGGACCTCGCCGCCGCCGGCCACCGGCAGCCGCTGGCCCGGGCGCAGCAGGTCGACGGTGGTCATCAGCCTGGTGAGCCGCTCCAGCGGGGCCAGGCCCCAGCGCAGCAGGGCGCCGTTGGCCACCAGCATGACGCCCATGCCGACCACGAGGACGACGGCCTCGGTCAGCAGGATCGGCACGGAGACGGTCACCGGAGCCCACAGCAGCAGCGCCGTGGCGAAGCCCAGCACCACCGCGTTGAGCCCGAAGATCCGCCAGAACAGGGACACCGGGGGTACGCCTCCTTCGGCGACGTGTCGATTCGGTACGCCTCTACTGTCGGTCATCGCGCACCCTCGGTGGGAGCTGCGGCCCAGGTAGCGACCGAGCAAGCGACCAGCGTGCCCCTCCCGGACCCGTCCGGTCGATGGGGCCCGACCCCCATTTCCGGCTCGCCGCATACCCATACGGCCGCCCCCGCGCGCGTACGCCGAGTGGATCCCGCGCCCCCGGGCAAATGGGTCCTGCGCCCGATGGGTTTCCCCGGGCGGCCCGGCCAGGGTTGAGGACGACCGGGCCCGATCGGCCCGGCGCTCGGCATACCCGCAGAACCTTCCGAGAAAAGGACCACCCACCGTGTCGCTCGACGCCTCCCGCATCGAACCCCGCCCCGAGCGGCTGCCCGCTCACGAGGCGCGCCAGCGCCTCGAACACGCCCGCAACACCCGCATCACCCAGCTGCGGGCCCTCGACGAGAGCGGCCAGGCGGACGATCAGCTGATGTCCGCGCAGAAGGCCGCGATCGAGCGGGTGCTCAAGGAGATCGACGAGGCCTTCGCCCGGGTCGAGGACGGCACCTACGGCGCCTGCCTGGGCTGCGGCAAGCCCGTCCCGGGGGAGCGCCTGGAAATCCTCCCCTACACGCGGTACTGCGTCGCCTGCCAGCGCCGCGCCGCCGCCTGACCGGCGTTTCCCGGTCCCCGTCCACAACCGTCCCTCCCGCCCTGCCCAAGGGGTGAAGTGGTGAACAACCAGATCATCGGCGACCGCGACACGCGTCCGTCGCCCCTGTCGCCCGAGGACCTCGCCGCAATCCGGGACGACCTCCGGGAGCAGCGGCTGTTCCGCGAGGACCAGCTGCGCCAGATCGCCGCGGTCCCGGCCCGCACCGACGCGCCGGTCCAGCGGCGGTCCGCCGCGCAGACCGAGGTCCGGGTCAAGCTGGCGGCCTCCGCGCGCATGGTCCTCGCCGACGTGGAAGCGGCGCTCGACCGCATCGTCGAGGGCCGCTACGGCCGGTGTCATCTGTGCCGGCGCGCCATCGACCGCGACCGGCTGATGATCGTGCCGCAGGCCCGCTACTGCGCCCGCTGCCAGCAGGTGCGGGAGGCCGGACGATGACCCTGCTCCGGCGGTCCCGAGCCGCCCCGTCCCGGCACCGGCCCTGGCCGCTGTGCCGGCGGTGCGGCGGCGTCGCCCTCGACATGGGCAGCGCCCGTACCCGCGCCTGGGTCGCCGGGCGCGGGATGATCCTCGACGTGCCGACGGTGACCTTCCCCGGCACGGGCGCGGTGTACCCCATCCAGCGCGGCTCCATCGTCGACACCCAGGGCACGGCCCGGATGCTCGACCGGCTGCTGGGCCACCGGCTGCCCCGCTTCGCCCGTCCGGTGGTGGTGGTGACCGCGCCGGTGCTGGGCGGGCCCGCCTACCGGGCCCAGGCCCGTACGGCCGTGGAGGTGCTGCGCCCGCGCAGTGTGCTGACCGTGCCCAGCGCGCGGGCGGTGGCCCTCGCGGCGGGCGCCGACCTGTCCCGGCCGCTGCTCGTCATGGACATCGGCGCCCATCTCACGGAGGTGGTGCTGCTGGTGGACGGCGCCGTGTTCGACGCCCGCCGCACCGCGCTGGGCACCGGGGACATCGACGACGCGACCCCGTCCGCGCGGATCGGCGAGGCGCTGGCCGACATGACGACCTCGATGCTGCGGCAGGACTGGCGGGCGGGGGCGCGCTGCGCCCCGAGATCACCTGCCGGCTCGCCGACCGGCTGCACGTGCCGCTGCGCGCGGTACCCGCACCGCACACGGCGGCCGTACGCGGCGCCGCGATGCTCCTGGAGGCCGCCCACACCCACCCGTCGACCACGGGCACCGACCCACCGGACGACCACCCGCACTGATCCGGTGCCCCGGCACCGCCCGCCCCGGCCCCGGACCGGCCCCCACTCCGCCGTCGGGTCCCGCCCCAGGCCCCAGCCCCGCCATCCCGCCCCCGCTCGTACGGCCGGCGCCCGCCCCGGCGCCGGCCGTACCCCGCGTCCGCCCTGCGCCCCCGTCCCCACCCCCCACCCACCCGCCGTCCCGTTCCGCTCCGTTCCGTCCGACCCGCCGTCGACGCCGTTCCCCGGCGCCACGGCGGCCGATCCGGCTGCCCCCAGCCAGGAAGGAGGCACACCGTGGCCGGCGAGATCCCGCAGGCCCAGCCACCACCCGCCGATCCCGGTGCCGAGCCCGCACGACACCCCTACCTCCTGCTGTGGCGGTGGCGGCGCAACCCGTTGCGGCGGCCGAGCGACCGGCTGGCGGCGTGGATCTCGCTCGGGCTGGTGCTCGCCGTGCTGGTGGCGGCCCCGGCGGCGATGTTCGGGGTCGGCGACAGCGCCTACCGGCACTACCGGAGCACCGCCGAGCACGAGGCACGGACCCGGGACCACCGTCCCGCGGTCCTGATCCACGACGCCCCGCGCCATCCCGAGCCGGGGTCGGACGAGGCGAAGAAGGCCCGCTACCCGGTGCCGGTCGGCTACACCGGTCCGGACGGGGTGGGCAGAACCGGCACGACCGAGGTCGAACCGGGGCTGCCGGCGGACAGTACCGTCCTGGTGTGGGTCGACGCGGAGGGCCGGATCACCGAGCCGCCGCTGACCGTGGAGCAGATCCGCAGCCGCACGATGGGCTGGGCGATCCTCGCCTTCCTGGGCGTCGTCCTCACCGGCCTCGCGGCGCATGCCGCCACCGGCCTCGTGCTGCACCGGCGCAACCTCGCCCAGTGGGACGCGGCCTGGGCCAGCACGGCCCCGCGCTGGAGCAGACACCCGTGACGACGCCCGTCCCGGCGCGGCTCCCTCACGCCGTCGCCGCGCCCGCCGCCGGCGGCGTCAACTGCCGGGCCAGCCACGTCGGTACGCCGCCCAGCAGCCGGAACAGCCGCCGCGCCTCCTCCCGCAGCCGGGACGCCTCCGGCTCCGACTCGGCGTCCGCGAGCGAGGCCAGTGCCGGAGCCGTACCGACGAGGTACCCCAGCTCCTCGCGGATGCGCAGCGACTCGGCGAAACCGTGCCGCGCCTCGGCCAGCTCCCCCTCCCGCAGGGCGAGTCCGGCCAGATGCCGCCAGGTGAAGGACTGGAGCAGCGGGTCGGCGTGCGCGGTGGCGCCCGCGTGGGCCCGCCGGTACGCCGCGCGGGCGGCCTGCGGAGAGCGGGTCAGGTTCTCCGCGACCAGCCCGCGCCGGAAATCCAGCAGCGCCCGTCCCCCGGCCCCCGGCGCGATCAGCGCCGCCGCCCGGCCCAGCGCGGCCCGCGCCTCGTCGGCCCGGTCGCGCACCCCGTGCACCGTGGCGGCGTACGCGAGCTGGCCCCGTTCACAGGCGGCGG
The DNA here is from genome assembly GCF_002939385.1 of Streptomyces sp. MH60. GTDB lineage: Bacteria > Actinomycetota > Actinomycetes > Streptomycetales > Streptomycetaceae > Streptomyces. Next base: position 43,741 of record NZ_MULI01000040.1, read on the forward strand.
CCCCGCGTTCGTCGTCGGTGTGCGCCAGGGCCTCCGCGGTGCGCAGCGCGTCCTCGGCCTCGGCCCAGCCCTGCTCCGTGTACAGGCACCGCTCCACCAGCAGCGCGGTCCGCCGCAAGGCGGTGTCCGCGGTGACCGGCTCCAGCAGGGCGGCCGCGTCGGCCCAGCAGCCGCGCGAGCGCAACCGCCATACCGCGGTCTGGAGCGGATCGTCACCTTCGGTCGTTCCCCAGCCAGAACCAGCCATGGCGGAATGCGCCACGTCGCCCTCCCCTTAGCACGCCATCGAGCTCTCGAGTGGTGGCCGCATCTCAGCACGGATCCGGCGGCCCGGCCAAGGGGATGGGTGAAAGATTTCACAAAGTCGTGGACTTGGTGCCGTCGAGGTTGGGGAACGCCTCGGGCCCGCCCGGGGCTCCCGCGTGCCCCGGGCCTCAGCTCATCCGCAGGGCCAGGAAGAAGTCCAGCTTGTCCTCCAGGCGCGACAGATCACGCCCCGTCAACTGCTCGATCCGCCCGACGCGGTAGCGCAGCGTGTTGACGTGCAGGTGCAGCCGGTTGGCACAGCGCGTCCAGGAGCCGTCGCTGGCGAGGAACGCCTCCAGCGTCGGGATCAGCTCGGCGCGGTGGCGGCGGTCGTAGTCCCTCAGCGGATCGAGCAGCCGGGCGGTGAAGGCGCGCCGTACGTCGTCGGGGACGAAGGGGAGCAGCAGCACGTGCGAGGCCAGCTCCTGGTGGCCGGCCGCACAGACCCGGCCGGGGCGCGCCGCGGCGACCCGGCGCGCGTGCCGGGCCTCCTCCAGCGCCCCGCGCAGCCCCTCCGCCGAGTGCACGGCCGCGCTGACGCCGAGCGTGACCCGCCCGTCGCCGTCCAGCCCCGCCGACAGCGGCTCCCGCACGGACTCCAGCAGCGCTTCCGCGAGGACCCCGGCCTCGCTCCCGTCGTGCTCGGTGGAGACCGCCGGCAGCGGTACGAGGGCGACCGCTTCCCCGCCGGTGTGCGCCACGGCGATGCGGTCCGACTGCTCGGGCCCGGTGGCGTGCGGGTCGACGAGGATCTCCTCCAGCAGGGTCTGCGCGACCCGGCCGGTCTGCTCGTCGCCGTCCTCCCACTCCACCCGGGCCACCACGACCTGCCAGTGCGGTGCCGCGCCGAGGCCCGGCAGCAGCACCGGCGCCGCCACCCGGAGCCGGGCCGCGATCTCGGCCGGCGCGGCGCCCGTCTGCACCAGCTCCAGGACCTCCTGGGCCAGCCGCCGCCGCACCGTGCGCGCCGCGTCTCGCCGGTCCCGTTCGACCGCGATCAGCTGGGTGACGCCGTACAGCAGGTCGAGCCGCTCCTCGGCCCAGTCCCCGGCGTCCGCCTCCACCACGAGGAGCCAGTCGGACAGCACCGTCTCGCGCACGTCCCGGCCCGCGCCCGCGCCCTGCGGGGCACGCGCTCCCTGGGGCGTCACGGGGGGCTGCCCCCGGCCGCGCACCGGGAAGAGGCTGTACGTCGTGGAGCCCACGGGCACCCGGTGCGGGGCGCGCCGGCCCGTACGGGTGGCCGCGAGGTGCTCGGCCGCCAGCTTGGCGCAGACCTCGGCGGAGAGCGCGGGCTCCGCGTCCTTCGGCCCGGCGACCTGCCGGCCGGTGGGGGAGAGCACCCAGGCCCGCAGGTCGAGGTCGGAGCCGAGCAGGTCGAGGACCACGTCGGGGCCGCCGCCCGCCGGTCCCGAGGTCATCATCCGGCGGTGCCGGTCGACCACGGCCGCGAGGTCCCCCGCCCGCTCGCCGGAGACCTGGCGCACCACGTGCTCGGTGATCGTCGCGAAGGCCACCGACTCGTGCACCGCGAACAGCGGCAGCCGGTGCCGCGCGCACGCCACCACCAGGTCCTCCGGCACGCTCCCCAGCTCCGCCTCACCGGCGGCCAGCGCGGCCACCTGGGCCTGCACGAGGAGGCGGACGAACGGCTCGGAGTCGGCGGCGTCCCGGCGCCAGGCCAGGCCGGTGAGCACCAGCTCGCCGCCCGAGAGATAGCGGCTGGGGTCCCGCAGGTCGGTGGTCATCACGCCGCGGACCGTGCGGTCCAGCTCGTCCTCGCCGCCGAGCAGCTTGAGGCCCAGCGCGTCGGTGTCCAGCAGTGCGCGCAGCCGCATTCTCGTCGCCGCCGTTCTTTGTCTCGAAGTGTTCCAGGTCACGCGGCTGTGTCGCCCGATTCCAGAGGAGAAAAGGGAGGCTTCTGAGCACCTCCGTTCATACGAATCTACAAGATGCCCGCCCTGGCCAGCCAACTCCTTCATGGTTTCTGCGACTGACCCTGGTGGAGCACACGACGGTGTACTGAGGCCATTCCACGTGAACAACACATGAACGAGCCGGGCCCCGGCCCACGGAATTGGCTCGATCTCTACGACCACCGCACGCAGACGAGGAAGAGAGCCGGTCATGGACTTCCTTCGCCCCGCCAGCTGGGAGGAGGCGCTCGCCGCGAAGGCCGAGCACCCCACCGCTGTGCCCATCGCGGGCGGTACCGACGTGATGGTCGAGATCAACTTCGATCACCGCAGGCCCGAGTACCTGATGGACCTGAACCGCATCGCCGACCTCACCGAGTGGGAGGTCGGAGCGGACTCCGTACGGCTCGGTGCCTCCGTGCCCTACACCCGGATCATGGAGAACCTGCGCACCGAGCTGCCGGGTCTCGCCCTGGCCTCGCACACGGTCGCCTCCCCGCAGATCCGTCACCGCGGCGGCGTGGGCGGGAACCTCGGCACCGCGTCCCCGGCCGGGGACGCCCACCCGGCGCTGCTCGCCGCCGGCGCCGAGGTCGAGGCCGAGTCGGTGCGCGGCACGCGCCGCATCCCGATCGACGCCTTCTACACCGGCGTGAAGCGCAACGCGCTGGAGCCCGACGAACTGATCCGCGCCGTGCACGTTCAGAAGGCCGACGGACCGCAGCAGTTCTCCAAGGTCGGCACCCGCAACGCCATGGTCATCGCCGTGTGCGCCTTCGGCCTCGCCCTGCACCCCGCCACCCGTACCGTGCGCACCGGCATCGGCTCGGCCGCGCCCACCCCGGTCCGGGCGACGGCCGCCGAGGAGTTCCTGAACGCGGCGCTCCAGGACGGCGGCTTCTGGGAGAACGGGAAGATCATCACCCCGTCGGCCGTCAAGCGGTTCGCGGACCTGTGCGCCGCCGCCTGCAACCCGATCGACGACGTCCGGGGCACCGCGAGCTACCGCCGCCACGCGGTCGGCGTGATGGCCCGCCGGACGCTCACCTGGACCTGGGAGTCGTACCGCGGCGCCCGCCGCACCACGGAAGGAGCCGCGTGATGCGCGTCAACTTCACCGTCAACGGACGTCCGCAGGAGGCCGACGACGTGTGGGAGGGCGAGTCCCTGCTGTACGTGCTGCGCGAGCGGATGGGCCTGCCGGGCTCCAAGAACGCCTGCGAGCAGGGCGAGTGCGGCTCCTGCACGGTCCGCCTGGACGGCGTGCCGGTGTGCTCCTGCCTGGTCGCGGCCGGCCAGGCCGAGGGCCGCGAGGTCGTCACGGTCGAGGGCCTGGCGGAGTTCGCCCGGCGCCGCGCCGAGAGCGGCGCACCCGGCAGCCCCGGCGCCCCCGGCGCCCGCACCGGCGAGAGCGCCTCGCTGGACGCGGCCAGGCGGTGGCAGGCCGGGGGCACGGACTCCCAGACCGGCGAGAGCATCGAACTGGCCCCGGTCCAGCAGGCGTTCATCGACGCGGGCGCCGTCCAGTGCGGTTTCTGCACGCCCGGACTGCTGGTCGCCGCCGACGAGATGCTGGAGCGGCACCCGAACCCGACCGACGAGGACATCCGCGAGGCGCTGTCGGGCAACCTGTGCCGCTGCACCGGCTACGAGAAGATCATGGACGCGGTCCGCCTGGCCGCGGCCCGCCGGTCCGAGGGGGACCGAGCATGACCGCCAACGGCGCACCCACCGGCATCACCCAGGGCTCCCGGACCACGGGCGGCATCGGCGAGTCGACGCTCCGCCCGGACGGCGTCCTCAAGGTCACCGGCGAGTTCGCGTACTCGTCCGACATGTGGCACGAGGACATGCTCTGGGGCCAGATCCTGCGCTCCACCGTCGCGCACGCCGAGATCGTCTCCGTCGACACCAGCGAGGCACTGGCCACGGCGGGCGTGTACGCCGTCATGACGTACGACGACCTGCCCACCGACGTGCGCCACTACGGACTGGAGATCCGGGACACCCCGGTCCTCGCCCACGGCAAGGTCCGCCACCACGGCGAGCCGGTCGCCATCGTGGCCGCCGACCACCCGGAGACCGCGCGCCGCGCCGCCGCCAAGATCAAGGTGGAGTACCGCGAGCTGCCCCTCGTCACCGACGAGGCCTCCGCGACCGCCCCCGACGCGGTCCTCGTCCACGAGAACCGGAGCGACCCGCACAGCGGCCACGTCCCGCACCCCAACATCGTGCACCGCCAGCCGATCGTGCGCGGCGACGCCACCGCCGCCGCCGAGCGCGCCGAGGTGATCGTCGAGGGCGACTACTCCTTCGGCATGCAGGACCAGGCCTTCCTCGGCCCCGAGTCGGGGCTCGCGGTGCCCGGCGAGGACGGCGGCGTCGACCTCTACATCGCCACCCAGTGGCTCCACTCCGACCTGCGCCAGATCGCCCCCGTGCTCGGCCTGCCCGAGGACAAGGTGCGCATGACGCTGTCCGGCGTCGGCGGCGCCTTCGGCGGACGCGAGGACCTGTCGATGCAGATCCACGCCTGCCTCCTCGCGCTGCGCACCGGCAAACCCGTCAAGATCGTCTACAACCGCTTCGAGTCCTTCTTCGGCCACGTCCACCGCCACCCGGCCAGGCTCCACTACGAGCACGGCGCCACCCGCGACGGCCGGCTCACCCACGTGAAGTGCCGCATCGTCCTGGACGGCGGCGCCTACGCCTCCGCTTCCCCGGCGGTCGTCGGCAACGCCGCCTCGCTGTCGGTCGGCCCGTACGTGTGCGAGGACGTGGACATCGAGGCCCTCGCCCTCTACTCCAACAACCCGCCCTGCGGCGCCATGCGCGGCTTCGGCGCCGTCCAGGCGTGCTTCGCCTACGAGGCGCAGATGGACAAGGTGGCGAAGGAACTCGGCCTGGACCCCGTGGAGTTCCGCCGGATCAACGCCATGGAGCAGGGCACGATCATGCCCACCGGCCAGAGCGTCGACTCCCCGGCGCCGGTCGCCGAACTCCTGCGCCGCGTCAAGGCGATGCCCCTGCCGCCGGAACGCCAGTGGGAGTCCAGCGAGGGCGCCGACGTACGGCAGCTGCCCGGCGGCCTGTCCAACACCACGCACGGCGAGGGCGTCGTACGGGGCGTCGGCTACGCCGTCGGCATCAAGAACGTCGGGTTCTCCGAGGGCTTCGACGACTACTCCACCGCCCGGGTCCGCCTGGAGGTCGCCGGCGGCCGGCCCGTCGTCACCGTGCACACGGCGATGGCGGAGGTCGGCCAGGGCGGTGTCACCGTCCACGCGCAGATCGCCCGCACCGAGCTGGGCGTCACCCAGGTCACCATCCAGCCCGCCGACACCCGGGTGGGCTCGGCCGGTTCCACCTCGGCCTCCCGGCAGACGTACGTCACGGGCGGCGCCGTCAAGCACGCTTGCGAGCTGGTGCGCGAGAAGGTCCTGGACATCGGCCGCCGCAGGCTCGGCTCCCACCACCCCGCCTGGGCCACCGCCGGACTCCTCCTGGAGGGCGGCAAGGTCGTCAGCGACGGCGGCGAGGTCCTCGCCGACCTCGTGGACGTCCTGGAGGACGAGGTGGTCGAGGTCGAGGAGGAGTGGCGGCACCGGCCGACCGAACCCTTCGACCCGCGCACCGGCCAGGGCAACGGCCACGTCCAGTACTCCTTCGCCGCGCACCGCGCCGTCGTCGAGGTCGACACCGAACTGGGCCTGGTCAAGGTGATCGAGCTGGCCTGCGCCCAGGACGTCGGCAAGGCGCTGAACCCGCTTTCCGTGATCGGCCAGATCCAGGGCGGCACCGTCCAGGGCCTGGGCATCGCGGTGATGGAGGAGATCGTCGTCGATCCCGTGACCGCCAAAGTACGGAACCCGTCCTTCACGGACTACCTGCTCCCCACGATTCTCGACACGCCGGCCCTACCGGTCGACGTGCTCGAACTCGCCGACGACCACGCGCCCTACGGACTGCGCGGCGTCGGCGAGGCACCCACCCTGTCGTCCACCCCGGCGGTCCTCGCGGCCGTCCGGGACGCGACCGGGCTGGCGCTCGACCGCACGCCGGTACGGCCGGAACACCTCACCGGCACGGCGTGACGCCGCCGTGGCGGGCCATCGTGCCTCCCCACAGAGCCTTGAGGGCCTGGGGGGATCCCCAGCGGCACGGGTGGGCGCCACGGAACCCCGACGCCGGTGACGGCCGTACCCACGGCCACGGATTCCGGCGTCGGTTCACCCCAAGGTGCAGTACCGGGCCGTCCCCCGAGCTGACACCTCCCAAATCCCACGCCTTCGCCGAAGGCACGGGTGCACCTATGAACCTTGGGAGACGGCCCCATGACCCAGCAGTCAGTGGAGCCCGAGATCACCGCCGAAGACGCGGGCGCGGGTTCCCGCGTCCCCGGCGGACGGTCTTGGCTCGACCGGTACTTTCACATATCCCACCGGGGATCCACGGTCGCGCGTGAGGTGCGCGGCGGCATCACCACCTTCATGGCGATGGCGTACATCGTCCTGCTCAACCCCGTGATCCTCTCCGGCAAGGACGCCGCCGGGGACACCCTGGGCCAGAAGGCCCTGATCACCGCGACGGCGCTCGCCGCGGCGGTCACCACGCTCCTGATGGGCTTCGTCGGCAAGGTGCCGCTCGCCCTGGCCGCCGGGCTCTCGGTGTCCGGCGTGATCGCCGGGCAGGTCGTCCCGCAGATGACCTGGCCGCAGGCCATGGGCATGTGTGTGATGTACGGCGTGGTGATCATGCTGCTCGTGGTCACCGGGCTCCGCGAGATGATCATGAACGCGATCCCGCTCGCCCTCAAGCACGGCATCACCATGGGCATCGGTCTGTTCATCGCCATCATCGGCCTGGTCAAGGGCGGCTTCGTCCACCCGGGCAAGGCGACCCCGCTCTCCCTCGGCCCCGCCGGTGAACTCGCCGGCTGGCCGGTCCTGCTCTTCGCGGGCACCCTGCTGCTGATCTTCATGCTCCAGGCCCGCAACATGCCCGGGGCCATCCTGATCGGCATCGTCACCGGCACGATCGTCGCGGCGGTCCTCAACGCCACCGGGGTCATCGACCCCGAGCAGTGGGCCAACGGCGCACCCGAACTGCACGGCAGCGCGGTCTCCATGCCGGACTTCTCGCTCTTCGGGAACCTGGAGTTCGGCGGCTGGGGCGAGGTCGGCGCGATGACGGTCGGCATGATCGTCTTCACGCTGGTGCTCGCCGGGTTCTTCGACGCGATGGCCACCATCATCGGTGTCGGCACCGAGGCCAAGCTCGCCGACGACAAGGGCCGCATGCCGGGCCTGTCCAAGGCGCTGTTCATCGACGGCGCCGGCGGTGCCATCGGCGGTGTGGCGGGCGGCTCCGGCCAGACCGTCTTCGTCGAGTCCGCGACCGGCGTCGGCGAGGGGGCCCGTACCGGGCTGGCCTCGGTCGTCACCGGCGCGTTCTTCGCCGCCTGCCTCTTCTTCACGCCGATCACCGCGATCGTGCCGCAGGAGGTCGCCTCCGCCGCGCTGGTCGTCATCGGCGCCATGATGATGATGAACGCCCGGCACGTGGACTGGGCCGACCGGGCCACCGCGATCCCGGTCTTCCTGACCGTCGTCCTGATGCCGTTCACGTACTCCATCACGGCCGGTGTCGCCGCCGGTGTCATCTCCTACGTCGCCATCAAGGTCGCGCAGGGCAGGGCGCGGGAGATCGGCGTCTTCATGTGGGTCCTGACGGTGATCTTCGTCGTCTACTTCGCCCTCAACCCGATCGAGAGCTGGATGGGCGTGCACTAGCCGCCACGACGGGAACCCTTCACGTACCCGTGGGCCAAGGAGGACCGGAAGATGCTGGACATCGCCGAAGAGCTGCACCGGTGGGTCGAGCAGGGCCGCGACTTCGCCGTGGCCACCGTGGTGGCCGTCGGCGGCAGCGCGCCCCGGCCGCCCGGCGCCGCCCTCGCGGTGGACGCCGACGGCACGGTGGTCGGCTCGGTCTCCGGCGGCTGCGTGGAGGGAGCCGTGTACGAGCTGTGCCGGCAGGCGCTCCAGGACGGCGAGACCGTCGTGGAGCGCTTCGGGTACAGCGACGAGGACGCCTTCGCCGTGGGTCTGACCTGCGGCGGGGTCATCGACATCCTCGTCACCCCGGTACGGACGGGCGATCCCGTCCGTCCGTCCCTGGCCGCGGCCCTCGCCGCCGCCGCGCACGGGGAGACGGCGGCCGTGGCCCGGATCGTGCGCGGCCCGGCGGAGCTGACGGGCCGCGCGCTCGTGGTCCGCGCGGACGGCTCCCGCACCGGCGGCTTCGGCGGCCACCCCGAGCTGGACCGCACGGCGGCCGCCGAGGCGGGCGCCTTCCTGGACGCCGGGCGCACCGGCACGCTGGAGATCGGCGAACAGGGCTCACGCTGCGGAGCGCCGCTGACGCTGCTGATCGAGTCGTCCGTCCCGGCCCCCCGCATGATCGTCTTCGGGGCGATCGACTTCGCCTCCGCGCTGGTCCGGGTCGGCACGTTCCTCGGCTACCACGTGACGGTGTGCGACGCCCGCCCCGTCTTCGCCACCCCGGCCCGCTTCCCGGACGCGGACGAGGTCGTCGCCGAGTGGCCGCACGAGTACCTGCGGCGCACCGAGGTCGACGCGCGCACGGTGCTGTGCGTCCTGACCCACGACGCCAAGTTCGACATACCCCTGCTCCGGCTGGCGCTGCGCCTCCCCGTGGCGTACGTCGGCGCGATGGGCTCCCGCCGCACCCACCTCGACCGCGAGGCCCGGCTGCGCGAGGCCGGGGTGAGCGACCTGGAGCTGGCCCGCCTCAGGTCCCCGATCGGCCTCGACCTCGGCGCCCGCACCCCGGAGGAGACGGCCCTGTCCATCGCCGCCGAGATCGTCGCGACCCGCCACGCGGGCACGGGCACCTCCCTGACCGGCGCCCACACCCCCATCCACCACGACGACCCGACGGCCCCGATGACACCGGCGGGAGGCATCGGTTCGGTGGCGTAGCGGGCGGGGCGGACGACCGCCCCGGCGACGGGCGCTGAGTAGGTCACTGTGCGGTGGGACGCTCCTTGGAGTGCCCCACCGCTACCGGGAGGTCCGAAGGGGTGGCCTCACCCCCGGCCGGGGACCCGCCTGGGCAGGGAGACGTCCGTGACCACCGGGCGGTGGTCGGAGGCCGTGGGCTCGGTCGGGACCGTGGCGTGCCGTACCCGTACGTCCTTGCCGACGGCCACGTAGTCGATCCGCTTCACCGGGGCCTCGGCCGGATACGTGCCGGGAGCGCCCGCCCCCGCGTCGCGCAGCTCCTTCCACAGCGGTGCCAGCTCGGGGGCCGAGGGCTCGGCGTTGAAGTCGCCCAGCAGGAACTGGTGCGCGCCCGGCAGCTCCGCCCGCTCCCGGGCCATGATCCGCCGGGTGTCGGCGACCTGGGCCCGGCGCACCGCCGGATCCGCCCGGTAGTCGAGGTGGGTCACGAAGACCTGCACCGGCACCCCGCGGACCTTGAGCGTCACCTCGCCGAATCCGGGCGCGGGGGCCGGCACCGGGTTCTCGTCCTGCGTGGACAGGCGGGTGATCTCGTGGTTCGCCGCGGAACGGACCGGGAAGCGGGACAGCACCGCCACGCCGTACTCGCGCCGGGGTTCGCCCGCCGTCACGGGATCGAGGCTGTAGATCGGCGCGAAGGACACCCGCATGCCGAGCCGCCGGGCCAGCTCGCCGGCCACGTCGAGCCCCTGACTGCGGGCTCCCCAGTGCACGTCGACCTCCTGGAGGCCGATCACGTCCGCGTCGAGGGCGCGCAGCGCGGCGGCCTGCCGGTCGAGGTCGAAGACGCCGTCCGAGCCCGCCCCGGCGTGGATGTTGTAGGTGGCGATGCGCAGCGGGACCGCGTGGCCCCGGTCGGCGGCGGAGGCGGTGGGTGCCGCCACGGCCAGGGCCAACAAAGCACCCGCGAGGGACAGTTGGGTGAAGGTGCGCGCTCTGGGAGACATGCCGGCACGGTACGCGGGAAACGGCGTCCGCGAGGCGCGCGGCGCGATCTCGTCCGCGACCCGCCCCCCGCCCGCAACCCCGGGTTCACGGCCGGCGGAGCAGATGGTCGACCGTGCGGCCGAAGACGTGGCGCCCCGCACGGCCGAGGAGGCCGTCGAGGAGGGGCAGCAGGAACCGGACGTCCAGCTCCTCGCGCCACCCGACGCGTGCCCGGCCGCCGGGCTCCGCGGCGACCTCGATCTCCGCCCAGCCCCGGACCACCCGGCCGCGCTTGACCAGCCGGCACCGGCCGGGGGTGTCCCCCCGCGGGGGCTGCCAGACCGATACCTCCATCGGGTCGTCGAAGGCGAGCGGTCCGGCCCCCGTGCGGGCCACGACCAGCGTGCCCCGGCGGGTGGGGCCGGGCGGTCCGGCGGTGACGCGGGTCAGCGGCACGGTGTCGCCGTGCCGCTCCCACCGGGTGAGCCGGCGCCAGGCCTCGGCCGGGGCGAGCGGAACGGTGCGTTCGAGCGAGAAGACGGCCACCGGACGATCGTAGGCAACGTGCCACCGGTGGTGCCGGTCCCATCGGTGGGCCTGCCGGTGGGCCTCCCGGTGGACCTACCGGTAGACCTTGCCCGGCTCGGCCTTCCCCGGCGCCATCAGCTGGGGGACCGTCACGAAGACGTAGCCCCGCTTCTTGAGCGCGTCGATGATCCCGGGCACGGCGGGCACGGTGCCGTCGTAGATGTCGTGCAGCAGGATGATGCCGTCCCGGGACGACTGGTCCAGGACCCGCTCGGTGATCAGGTCGGAGTCGTTGGTCTTGTAGTCCTTGGCGGTCACGGTCCACAGCACCTCCGCGAGCCCCAGCTCGCGGCTGATGTCGTGCACCGTGTCGTCCGTGCGGCCCTGCGGCGGGCGCATCAGGGTGGGGCGCTTGCCCGTGAGGCGCTCTATCTCCTTGTTCGGGCGCTCCAGCTCGTCCCGTATCTCGTCCGGTTCGGCGTCCGTGAGGATCTTGTGGGTCCAGGTGTGGCTGGCCACCTCGTGACCCTCGTCGGCCATGCGCCTGACAAGCTCGGGATACGTGTCGATGTGCCGCTTGCCGAGCAGGAAGAAGGTCGCCGGGACCCGCTTCTCCTTGAGTATGTCGAGCAGCCGGGCGGAGTTCTCGCTCGGCCCGGCGTCGAAGGTCAGCGCGATGCACTTGGCGTGCGCGCAGTCCACGGTGCCGAGCCCGCCCGCGCGGGCCTGGGCGCCGGACGCGGCGGCCTTGCCGTCGGCCTGGGCGTCGGCCTGGGTGTCGGCGGCGTTGCGGACGGAGCTGGGGGAGTGCGTCTCCAGCTTCGTGCAGCCGCTCAGCGCGAGGGTGAGCGAGGCCGCGGCCGCGAAGGTCGCGAGCACACGCAACCTGGTCCCCGTTTTCGTCATCTTCCTGGTCAGCGAAGGCATGCGAGGACTATACGCTGCGTGTATATACGCGGTGCATAGCGCCCCCTCGAATGGATGTTCGAGATAGGTGAGAGGCGGCCGGGTTACTCACACCGACACATATGTGACGGTGAGAGTGAGGAGAAGCCCGTGAGCGAGAGCCCCGGGGCCACCGGCCCCCGAAGCGGACGCACCTGGCACCGGGCCCTGGTGACGGGCGGAGCCGGATTCGTGGGATCCCACCTGTGCGCCCGCCTGCTCGACGCCGGTACCGACGTCGTCTGCATCGACAACCTGGCCACCGGCTCCCGCGCCAACGTGGCCGACCTGGAACGCCGGCGCGGCTTCCGGTTCGTCCGGGGCGACGCCACCGACCCGGCGGCCCTGCGCGGCCTGCCCGGCCGGTTCGACCTGGTCCTGCACTTCGCCTGCCCGGCCTCGCCCGTCGACTACCTCCGGCTGCCCCTGGAGACCCTCGACGTCGGCAGCACCGGCACCCGCAACGCCCTGGAGCGGGCCCACGCCGACGGCGCCCGCTTCCTGCTCGCCTCCACCTCCGAGGTCTACGGCGACCCGCTGGAACACCCGCAGCGCGAGACGTACTGGGGCAACGTCAACCCGATCGGCCCGCGCAGCGTCTACGACGAGTCCAAGCGCTTCGCCGAGGCCCTGGTCACCGCCCACCGCCAGGTGCACGGCACCGACACCGCCATCGTCCGGATCTTCAACACGTACGGCCCCCGCATGCGCACCGGCGACGGCCGGGCCGTGCCCACCTTCATCGCGCAGGCGCTGGACGGCATGCCGCTCACCGTCGCCGGCGACGGCGGCCAGACCCGCTCCCTGTGCTACGTCGACGACACCGTGGCGGGCGTCCTGGCCCTCGCCGCCTCCGGGGAGACCGGGCCGGTGAACATCGGCGGCGACGACGAGATCACCATGCTGGAACTGGCCCGCCGGATCGTCGACCTCACCGGCTCCGGCTCCCGCATCCGCTTCGTCGAACGCCCCGTCGACGACCCCGGCCGACGCAAGCCGGACACCACCCTGGCCCGGGAGCGGCTGGGCTGGCGGCCGAGCGTCGGCTGGAACGAGGGCCTGGAGCGGACCATCGGCTGGTTCGCGCACGCCGTCGCCGCCTGACGCACGACCAGGATGGTCACTTAAGGTGACAAATCGATTCATCTCCGGAAGTGACCTGTCTCCAAGTGTTTGAGGCAACTGGCCCGCGGCACCCGCCACGCCGAGAAAGGAGTCCGCCCCATGCGCATCCTTGGTATCAACGCCCTGTTCCACGACCCGGCCGCCGCGCTCGTCGTCGACGGCCGGACCGTTGCGGCCGCCGAGGAAGAGCGGTTCAGCCGACGCAAGCACGGCAAGCGCCCGGTGCCGTTCTCCGCGTGGGAGGTCCCCGAGCTGTCCGCGCGGTGGTGCCTGGAGCACGCCGGGATCCGGCCGGGCGACCTGGACGCCGTCGCCTACTCCTTCGACCCCAAACTCGCCCGGCCCGCCCGCGACCTGGGCCTGGACGACCCCTGGGACCCGCTGCGGCTCGAGTACGCCCGGCGGGCCCCCGAGTTCCTCGCCGAGGCGCTGCCCGGGCTCGACCCGGACCAGGTCGTCTTCGTCCCGCACCACGTGGCGCACGCCGCCTCCGCGGGACCGGCCTCGCCGCACCCCGACAACGACGTCCTCGTCCTCGACGGCCGCGGCGAGTCCGCCTCCCACCTGGCCGGCCGCTACCGCGACGGCAAGCTCGACGTCCTCGCCACCCAGGCACTGCCGCACTCGCTCGGCCTCGTCTACGAGGAACTCACCGAACACCTCGGCTTCCTGCGCAGCAGCGACGAGTACAAGGTGATGGCCCTCGCCTCCTACGGCACCCCCCGCCACCTCGCCCGGCTCCGTGAGCACATCCACGCCACCGGCGACGGCGGCTTCCGCGCCCACGGCGTCGACTGGGCGGCCCTCGCCCCGCCGCGCGCCAAGGGCGAGGACTGGACGAAGGACCACGCGGACCTGGCCGCGAGCACGCAGGCCGTCCTGGAGGAACTGCTCCTCGAACTCGTCCACTGGCTGCACGGCGAGGCCGGGGGAGAGGCCCTCACCATGGCGGGCGGCGTCGCCCTGAACTGCGTCGCCAACTCCAAGATCGCCGAGCGCGGCCCGTACCGGCAGGTGTGGGTGCAGCCCGCCGCCGGTGACGCGGGCACGGCACTCGGCGGCGCCCTGCACGTGGCCGCCGCCCAGGAGGGCGCCGCGCCCGAGCCGATGCCCGGCGCCGACCTCGGCCGCGGCTGGCGCGACGACGAGATCCGCGCCTGGCTGGAGACCGCCGCGATCCCCTACGAGGAGCCGGACGACATCGCCGAGACCGTCGCCGAGGAACTCGCCCGGGACGGCGTCGTCGCCTGGTTCCAGGGCCGCAGCGAGTTCGGGCCGCGCGCCCTCGGACACCGCTCCCTGATGGCCCACCCCGGCCGCGCGGAGAACCTGGAACGCCTCAACCACGTCAAGGGCCGCGAGGAGTTCCGCCCCGTCGCGCCCATGGTGCTCGCCGACCGCGCCGCCGACATCTTCACCGGCCCGGTCCCGAGCCCGTACATGCTCTTCGTGCACGACGTCGACCCCGCCTGGCGCGCGCGCATCCCGGCCGTCGTCCACGTCGACGGCACCGCCCGCATCCAGACCGTCGAGGAACGCCGCGAGCCGCTCGTCGCACGGATGCTGGCCGCCTTCGAACGGCGCACCGGGCTGCCGGTCGTCGTCAACACCAGCCTCAACACCGCCGGGCGGCCCATGGTCGACGACCCGCGCGACGCGCTGGAGTGCTTCGGCTCGGCGCCCGTCGACCTGCTGGCCATCGGCCCGTTCGCGGTGCGCCGGGGACAGGTGTTCGCATGAGCACCGCCCCCGGAACCGGCGGCCCGCGGACCGGCTACGCCGTCGTCGTCCCCACCCTGGTGCGCGACACGCTGGCCGACTGCCTGGCCGCGCTGGTCGCCGCGCACGGTCCCGACCCCGACGAGATCGTCCTGGTCGACGACCGGCCGGAACCCGACGCCGACCCGGACGCGCTGGAACACGCCCTGACCGTCCTCGGCGACCTGCGCGAACGCACGGTGGTGCTGCGCAGCGGGGGCCGCGGCCCGGCCGCCGCCCGCAACACCGGTGTCCGCGCGGTCACCTCGCCCTGGACCGCCTTCCTCGACGACGACGTCCAGGTAGGACCGCACTGGTGCGACCAGTTGATCCAGGACCTCGCCGAAGCGGCCCCCGACACCGGCGCCGTACAGGGCGTGATCGCCGTGCCGCTGCCGGGGGAGCGCCGCCCCACCGACTGGGAGCGCGGCACCGCCGGTCTCGCCCAGGCCCGGTGGATCACCGCCGACATGGCCTACCGCACCGACGTGCTCAAACAGGTCGGCGGCTTCGACGAGCGCTTCACCCGTGCCTTCCGCGAGGACGCCGACCTCGCGCTGCGCGTCCTCGACGCGGGCTGGCGCATCCGGCGCGGCCGACGCACCACCCGTCACCCCGTGCGCCCCGCCGCGCGCTGGGTCTCCCTGAAGCAGCAGCGCGGCAACGCCGACGACGCCCTGATGCGGCGGCTGCACGGTCCCGACTGGTGGGCCAAGGCGGTCGCGCCCCGGGGCCGGATCCGGCGCCACGCGGCGATCACCGCCGCCGGTACCGCCGCCCTCGTCCTCGCGGCGGCCGGACGTCCCCGGGCCGCCGCCCTCGCCGGGGCCGGCTGGGCCGCGGGCACCGCCGAGTTCGCCTGGGCCCGCATCGCGCCCGGACCGCGCACCCGGCACGAGGTCACGACCATGCTGGTCACCAGCGCGCTCATCCCGCCCGCCGCGACCTGGCACCGGCTCAGCGGACTGTGGCGCCACCGCGCCGCCCCCGCCTGGCGGGAGGTGGCCGCATGAGCCCCGCCGGCCACCCCGTGAAGGCCGTCCTCTTCGACCGCGACGGCACCCTCGTCCACGACGTCCCCTACAACGGCGACCCGGACCGGGTCCGCCCCGTCGACGGCGCCCGCGAGGCGGTGGCGCTGCTGCGCGCCCACGGCATCCGCGTCGGCGTCGTCACCAACCAGTCCGGCGTGGCCCGCGGCCTGATCAGCGACGGCGATGTCCGGCGCGTCAACCGCCGCATCGACGACCTGATCGGCCCCTTCGACGTCTGGGCCGTCTGCCCGCACGGCCCCGACGACGGCTGCCACTGCCGCAAGCCGCAGCCGGGCATGGTCCTGTGGGCCGCCGGACGCGTGTGCACCGGCCCCGCCGACTGCGTCGTCGTCGGCGACATCGGAGCGGACATGGAGGCCGCCGAACGCGCCGGCGCCCACGGCATCCTGGTCCCCAACGACCGCACCCGCCCGGAGGAGACGGCCGCCGCCGCCCACGTCGCCCCGGACCTCCGCACCGCCGTACGGGCGGTCCTCGACGGCCTGCCCACGGGCCGGGTCCTGGCGAACGAGCGGCCCCCGGAGGCGGCGGGCGGCCCACGGGCCACCACCCCCGCCGACGGCCCCGGAGCCGTGCGGATCCCACCGGCCACCGCCCCCGGACCGGGCGCCTTCGCCCCCGGGAACGCGCGCGGGGACGGTTCGGCGGCCGCGGGGGCGGTGCGGACGCGGGCCGTCGGCGACAGCCGCGGGAGGCCGTCATGAAGGCGCTCGTCACCCGGCTCGACAGCTTCGGCGACGTGCTGCTCGCCGGACCCGCCGTGCGGGCCGTCGCCGCGCGCGCCGACCACGTCACCCTGCTGTGCGGATCACGCGGCGCGCCCGCCGCCCGGCTGCTGCCCGGCGTCGACGAGGTGCTGGTGTGGGAGGCGCCGTGGGGCGGGTTCGAGCCGCCCGAGGTGAGACGGGACGACATCGACGCGCTCGTGGAGCGGATCGACGCCGACACCGCGCTGGTCCTCACCTCCTTCCACCAGTCCCCGCTGCCCACCGCCCTGGTGCTGCGCCTGGCCGGCGTCGGGTACATCGCCGCCGACAGCGTGGACTACCCCGGATCGCTCCTCGACCTGCGCCACCAGCGCGCCCCGCACGCCCACGAGGCCGAGGCGGCACTGGACCTCGCCGAGGCGGCCGGGTTCCCGTGCCCCGACGACGGACGGCTCCGGGTCCACCCGCCGCCCCCCGCCGAGGCCCTCACCGGGCCCGGCCCGTACGTCGTCCTGCACCCCGGCGCCAGCGTCCCCGCCCGCGCCTGGAGCCCCGAGCGCGCCGCCGAGGCCGTACGCGAACTCGCCGCCGCCGGACACCGCGTGCTGGTCACCGGCGGCCCCGGCGAGCGCGACCTCACCGCACACGTCGCAGGCCGGCACGGCACCGACCTCGGCGGCCGCACCGACGCCCCCGAACTGGCCGGCGTCCTCGCGGGCGCGGCCGTCGTCGTCACCGGCAACACCGCGCCCGCCCACCTCGCCGCCGCCGTCGGCACCCCCGTCGTCTCCCTGTTCGCGCCCGTCGTACCCGCCGAGCGCTGGCGCCCGTACGGCGTCCCCTACGTCCTGCTGGGCGACCAGGACGCGCCCTGCGCCGACAGCAGGGCCCGGGACTGCCCCGTCCCCGGCCACCCCTGCCTGAACACCGTCACGGCCACCGACGTGGCCGCCGCCGTCGAGAAACTGCTGGGGGAGACATGAGGATCCTCATCTGGCACGTGCACGGGTCGTGGACCACGGCCTTCGTGCAGGGCCCGCACACCTACCTCGTCCCCGTCACCCGCGACCGCGGCCCCGACGGCCTCGGCCGCGCCCGCACCTGGGACTGGCCCGACTCCGTCGTGGAGGTACCGCCGGAGCGGCTGCGGGACGAGGAGATCGACCTGGTGATCCTCCAGCGCCCGCACGAACTCGACCTGGTCGACCGGTGGCTGGGCCGCCGCCCGCCGCTGGTCTACCTGGAGCACAACGCCCCCGACGGCGACGTGCCCCGCACCCGCCACCCGGCCGCGGACATCCCGGGCGTCACCCTCGTCCACGTCACCCACTTCAACCGGCTGATGTGGGACGCGGGTCCGGCGGACACCGCCGTCGTCGAGCACGGCATCGTCGACCCCGGCCACCGCTGGACCGGCGAGCTGGAACGCGCCGCCGTCGTCGTCAACGAGCCGATCCGGCGCGGGCGTACGACCGGAACCGACCTGCTCCCCGAGTTCTCCCGCGCGGCGCCGCTCGACGTGTTCGGCATGCGCACCGAGGGACTCGCCGACCACCTCGGCGTCGACCCCGGCCGCTGCCGCACCCAGGACGTCCCCCAGAGCGAGCTGCACACCGAGCTGGCCCGCCGCCGCGTCTACGTCCACCCCGTCCGCTGGACCTCCCTCGGCCTGTCCCTGCTGGAGGCCATGCACCTGGGCATGCCCGTGGTCGCCCTCGCCACCACCGAGGTCACCGAGGCCGTGCCGCCCGGCGCGGGAGTGGTCTCGAACCGCATCGACGTACTGACCGACGCCGTACGCGACTTCCTCGCCGACCCCCTGCACGCGCGGGCGGTCGGCGAGGCGGCCCGTGCGGCGGCCCTGGCCCACTACGGGCTGCCCCGCTTCCTGGACGACTGGGAGCGGCTGCTCAAGGAGGTGACCCGATGAGGATCGCCATGGTGTCCGAGCACGCGAGCCCCCTCGCCGCGCTCGGCGGCGTGGACGCCGGTGGACAGAACGTCTACGTGGCCCGTCTCGCCGAGGAGTTGGCGGGGCGCGGCCACGACGTCACGGTCTACACCCGCCGGGACGCCACCGACCTGCCCGACCGGGTGCCCCTGCCCGGCGGAGCGGTCGTCGAACACGTACCCGCCGGACCACCCGTGTCCGTCCCCAAGGACGAACTGTTCCCGCACATGCCCGCCTTCGGCGCCCACCTGGCCCGCGCCTGGGCCCGGGAGCGGCCCGACGTGGTGCACGCCCACTTCTGGATGTCCGGCATGGCCTCGCAGCTCGGCGCGGCCCCGCACGGCATCCCCCTCGTCCAGACCTTCCACGCCCTCGGCACCGTCAAGCGGCGCCACCAGGGCATGCGGGACACCAGCCCCTACGAGCGGATCGGCATCGAACGGCAGCTCGGCCGGACCTGCGAACGGGTCCTGGCCACCTGCACCGACGAGGTCGTGGAACTCGGCGACATGGGCGTGCCGCCCCGGCAGGTCTCCGTCGTGCCCTGCGGTGTGGACGCCGAGCACTTCCACCCCGCCGCCGACACCGGCCGCACCCCCGAGCGACGCCTGCGGCACCGGCTCCTCGCCTGCGGACGACTCGTCCCGCGCAAGGGCTACGACCTGGCCATCCGCGCCCTGGCCCACATCCCCGACACCGAACTCCTCATCGCCGGCGGCCCGCCGGCCGGCGCCGTGGAGGCCGAACCCGAGGCCCGGCGCCTGACCGGCATCGCCCGCCGCGCCGGCGTCGCCGACCGGGTGCGGCTGCTCGGCGCGGTCGACCCGGACGACATGCCCGCCCTGCTCCGCAGCTCCGACCTGGTGCTGTGCACCCCGGTGTACGAACCGTTCGGCATCGTGCCGCTGGAGGCCATGGCGTGCGGCGTACCCGTCCTCGCCACCGACGTCGGCGGCCACCGCGACTCCGTCGCCGACGGCGTCACCGGCCGCCTGGTCACCCCGCAGGACCCCGCAGCCGTCGCCGAGGCCGCCCGCGAACTGCTCGCCGACGAGCGGCTGCGCCGCCAGTACGGCCGCAACGGCCGCGAACGCGTGCTGCGGCACTACACCTGGGCGCGCGTCGCCGACGGCGCGGAACAGGTGTACCGCCTGACCCGTTCCGAGCACGCGGTGTCGACGGAGGTGGCGTCATGACCGTGCACCCGCCCGTCGTCGGGCACTGCGACGAACTCCAGGAGGCGCTCGGGGCGTTCCGCGCCTCCGCGCACATCACCGAGCGCTGGGGCGAGCGGCTCGCGGCCGTACTCGGCGGCGGCGGCCGGCTGCTCGCCGCGGGCAACGGCGGCAGCGCCGCCCAGGCCCAGCACCTGACCGCCGAACTCGTCGGCCGCTACCGCGACGACCGCCCGCCGTTCTCCGCGATCGCCCTGCACGCCGACACCTCCTCCACCACCGCCATCGCCAACGACTACGGCGTCGACGAGGTGTTCGCCCGCCAGGTCCGCGCCCACGGCCGCGAGGGCGACGTCCTGATGCTGCTGTCCACCTCCGGCGCCAGCGCCAACCTGCTCTCCGCGGCCGACGCGGCCCGCGCGGCCGGGGTACGGGTCTGGGCGCTCACCGGCTGCGCCCCCAACCCGCTCATGGCGGGCAGCGACGAGTCCCTGTGCGTCGAGGCGCCCTCGACGGCCACCGTCCAGGAGATCCACCTGGTCGCCGTCCACATGATCTGCGCGGCCTTCGACGCCGCCCTGGAGCGCGGCGCACGGGGCGTACGGAGCACCGGACGCGCCGGGCGCGCGGCGCAGCGGAAGCGGAGGTGACGGGACACATGGCTGACAGGACACCGCTGGTCGTGGTCGGCGACGCGCTGCTCGACCGCGACCTCACCGGCTCCGCCGACCGGCTCGCACCGGACGCGCCGGTCCCGGTCGTCTCGGAGTGCGCCGAACGCGTCCGCCCGGGCGGCGCCGCCCTCGCCGCGTACCTCGCCGCCCGCGACGGCCGCGAGGTCACCCTGATCGCGGGCATGGGCGACGACCCGGCCGGGCTCGCCCTGCGCGAACTGCTCGCACCCTGGCTGACCCTGATCCCGCTGCCCCTGACCGGCACGGTGCCGGAGAAGACCCGTGTCCTCGCCCAGGACCGTCCCGTCGTCCGCCTCGACCGGGGCGGCGGCCGGGTCCGCGAGGCCACGGACGAGGCCCGCGACGCGCTGCGGTCCGCCCGCGCCGTCCTGGTCTCCGACTACGGCCGGGGCGCGGCGGACGCCCTGCGCGACGTGCTCGCCGCGCGCCCGCCGCTGGTCTGGGACCCGCACCCGCGCGGGGG
>NZ_MULI01000041.1 GCF_002939385.1 Streptomyces sp. MH60
GTGCGTCGGGCTCGGCGGCCTGCTCGGCGCCCGGCTGGGAGTGCTCGAAGGCCGCCGGGGCGTCCTCGCCCGCGGCGGGCGGCGTCTGACCGGCGTGCCCCTGGACCGGTAACGCGGACCCGGAGGCGCGCGGCGGCACGGGGGTACGCAGGAGCGCCCCGCGGGGATCCGCGGGGTCGGCGCCCGGCGAGGGGCGGTCGAAGGAGGTCGGGTGCTCCGTCACGCGTGTCGAATCCATCCGTCCGGGACTGCGCGCGGCGCGTGCAGTTCGTCCCGCAGAAATCCCGATACCCGCAATCCGTGCCCAAGGAACGGGGTTCCCGCGTGGTCAGAGGCTGTTCCTGTGTCACCGGCGGACCGTCTGCGGTCCGTCTGCGTGTTGCCCTCGTACCCCTCGCTCACGTCCTGCCGCCCCTCGGTGACGATCGGTCAAGCACAGCGCACACTCCGCCGGTTGCCGCTGCCGCGCTCATTGCGGAGGACGATCCTACGTTTGTTGCCGGGGGGCACATCAAGGGTCTCATGAGGAGACGTGCGCGGGCGTGCGATCCCAGTCCCCCGGCAGGGACGGTACCGGCCACGCCGGATCGGGCCGCCAGTGCTCCCAGCCGTCGGCGAACGGCGACCCCCAGGCCCGGATCTCCGCGATTGCGGCCCGCCCCGCCCGGCGCACCCGCCCGGCCAACGCCGGGTCGACCAGCCGGTCCCGCTGGGCCTGCGCGAACTCGTCCTCGTCCCGCCAGTGCCAGGTGCGGTCCGGGTGCACCGAGATGTCCAGGAAATGGTCCTCCGAGTCCACCCCGCCCTCCCAACGGGTCAGCGGCTCCTCCAGGTTCACGTACCAGTTCTTGAACCGCCAGCCCGGATCCCAGAACAGCCACACCGACCAGGCCTCGCCGGGGCGCGCCAGTTTCAGCACCCCCGTGCCGAACCACCGGTCGCGCTGCACGGCGCGCGGCTTGGTGTAGCGCGTGGCCAGCGGTTCCAGGTGCACGGGCGTACCGTCGGCGAGGACCGGCTTCACGCACTCGGTGCCGGGCGCCAGCCACACGGCGAGCAGCTCGGCGTCGTCCCGTACGACGGTGACGGGGCGTGCGATGTGCGGGTGCGGTCCGCCGTTCTCCCGGTACCGCCACAGGATGTGGCTGCCGGGCGCCCAGTGCTCCACCGGGCCCGCCGGACCGTCCGCTCCCGGCTCCGCCGCCGCGCTCACCACTTCTCCGTCTGCCATGGAGAGATATTAGGTGCCATGGCCAAGCGACGCCCCGGAGATCGCGAGAGCGTGCGCCGGCGTACGCCCCCGGGCCGTGCCGGGGTTCCTCACGGACGGGTCATCCGCAGCACGTCCAGCGCCTCGTCCAGCTGCTGGTGCGTCAGGTCGCCGCGTTCGACGTACCCGCCCTCCAGCACGACCTGACGGATCGTCTTCCGCTCGGCCAGCGCCTTCTTGGCCACCTTGGCGGCCTCCTCGTACCCGATGTACTTGTTGAGCGGCGTGACCACGGACGGCGACGACTCGGCGTACTCGCGGGCCCGCTCGGGGTGCGCGACGACCCCGTCCACGGTCCGGTCGGCGAGCAGCCGGGAGACGTTGGCCAGCAGCCGCACCGACTCCAGTACGTTCTTGGCGATGACCGGCAGCATGACGTTCAGCTCGAAGTTGCCGGCCGCCCCGGCGGCGGCGACCGTCGCGTCGTTGCCGGTGACCTGGGCGGCGACCATCAGGACCGCCTCCGGGATCACCGGGTTGACCTTGCCGGGCATGATGGACGAGCCGGGCTGGAGGTCGGGGAGGGAGATCTCCGCGAGCCCGGTGCGCGGCCCGGACGCCATCCACCGCAGGTCGTTGGCGATCTTCGTCAGCCCGACGCCGATGGTCCGCAGCTGCCCGCTCGTCTCGACGATGCCGTCCCGGGCGCCCTGCGCCTCGAAGTGGTCGCGCGCCTCGGTCAGCGGCAGCCCGGTCGCGCGGGCCACCTCCGCGATGACGGCGGCGGAGAAGCCGGGCGGGGTGTTGATGCCGGTGCCGACCGCGGTGCCGCCCAGCGGCAGCTCGGCGAGCCGGGGGAGTGACGCCTGGAGCCGCTCGATGCCGTACCGCACCTGGGCCGCGTACCCGCCGAACTCCTGGCCCAGCGTGACGGGCGTGGCGTCCATGAGGTGCGTCCGCCCGGACTTCACCACGTCGGCGAACTCCTGCGCCTTGCGCTCCAGGGCGCCGGCGAGGTGGTCGAGGGCCGGGATCAGGTCGCGGGTGACGGCGGCGGTCGCCGCGATGTGGATCGAGGACGGGAAGACGTCGTTGGACGACTGGGAGGCGTTGACGTGGTCGTTGGGGTGCACGTCGCGGCCGAGGCGCTCACCGGCCAGGGTCGCGATGACCTCGTTGGTGTTCATGTTGGACGAGGTGCCGGACCCGGTCTGGAACACGTCGACGGGGAAGTGATCGTCCCACTTCCCCTCGGCCACCTCGGCGGCCGCCTCCCGGATCGCGGCGGCGACGTCCTCGTCGAGCACCCCCAGCTCCGCGTTGACCTTGGCCGCCGCGCCCTTGATCCGCGCGAGCGCCTCGATGTGCGCGCGCTCGATGCGCTGCCCGGAGACGGGGAAGTTCTCGACGGCGCGCTGCGTCTGGGCGCGCCACTTGGCGTGGGCGGGGACGCGGACCTCGCCCATGGAGTCGTGCTCGATGCGGTAGTCGCTCATACCGGGTACAGCGTGCGGGGCGGGGCGGATGTTCCGGGGGAGGGTGGGATTCGCCCCCCGGAACCGCTCCTCGAACGCCGGAGGGACGGGCTACGCCAGCCCCGGCCCCCGCACCGGAATCGTCGTGAACGTCGGCGCCGGCGCCGGGTCCTGGAAGAAGTCGTTGCCCTTGTCGTCCACCACGATGAACGCCGGGAAGTCCTCGACCTCGATCTTCCAGACCGCCTCCATGCCGAGCTCCTCGTACTCGACGACCTCCACCTTCTTGATGCAGTCCTGCGCGAGCCGGGCCGCGGGACCGCCGATCGAGCCCAGGTAGAAGCCGCCGTGCGTGTCGCACGCGTCGGTGACCTGCTTGCTCCGGTTGCCCTTGGCCAGCATCACCCTGGAGCCGCCCGCCGCCTGGAACTGCTCCACGTAGGAGTCCATGCGCCCGGCGGTGGTCGGGCCGAAGGATCCGGACGCGTACCCCTCGGGCGTCTTCGCCGGACCGGCGTAGTACACCGGGTGGTCCTTGAGGTACTGCGGCATCTCCTCGCCCGCGTCCAGCCGCTCCTTGATCTTGGCGTGCGCGATGTCGCGGGCCACCACGAGCGGGCCGGTCAGCGACAGCCGGGTCTTGACCGGGTGCTTCGTCAGCTCCGCGAGGATGTCGTCCATCGGCCGGTTGAGGTCGATCCTGACGACGTCCCCCTCCTCCGCCAGGTGCTCGTCCGTCGTCTCCGGCAGGAAGCGCGCCGGGTCGGTCTCCAGCTGCTCCAGGAAGACGCCCTCGGCGGTGATCTTCGCGACCGCCTGCCGGTCGGCCGAGCAGGACACGGCGATGGCGACCGGGCAGGACGCGCCGTGCCGGGGGAGGCGCACCACGCGCACGTCGTGGCAGAAGTACTTGCCGCCGAACTGCGCGCCGATGCCGATCTTCTGGGTCAGCTCGAAGACCTTCTCCTCCAGCTCCTTGTCCCGGAAGCCGTGCCCCAGCTCCGAGCCCTCGGCCGGGATCTCGTCCAGGTAGTGCGCGGAGGCGTACTTCGCGGTCTTCAGCGCGTACTCTGCCGACGTGCCGCCGACGACGATCGCCAGGTGGTACGGCGGGCAGGCGGCCGTGCCGAGCGAGCGGATCTTCTCCTCCAGGAACTTCATCATGGAGGACTCGTTCAGGACGGCCTTCGTCTCCTGGTAGAGGAACGACTTGTTGGCCGAGCCGCCGCCCTTCGCCATGAAGAGGAACTTGTAGGCGCCGCCGTCGGTCGCGTACAGCTCGATCTGCGCCGGGAGGTTGGAGCCGGTGTTCTTCTCCTCCCACATGGTGAGCGGAGCCATCTGCGAGTAGCGCAGGTTCAGGTTCTTGTACGCGTCGTAGATGCCCCGGCTCAGGGCCTCCTCGTCGCCGCCCGCCGTGAGCACGTTCTGCCCGCGCTTGCCCATGACGATCGCCGTGCCGGTGTCCTGGCACATCGGGAGCACGCCCGCCGCCGCGATGTTCGCGTTCTTCAGCAGGTCGAGGGCGACGAACTTGTCGTTGCCGGACGCCTCCGGGTCGTCGATGATGCGGCGCAGCTGCGCCAGGTGGGCCGGGCGCAGGTAGTGCTGGATGTCGTGGATGGCCTCCTCGGCCAGCTTGCGCAGCGCCTCCGGCTCCACCTTGAGGAACGTCCGCCCGTCGGCCTCGAAGGTGGAGACACCCTCGGCGGTCACCAGCCGGTACGGAGTGGTGTCCTCGCCCTGGGGGAGCAGATCGGTGTACGCGAACTCAGGCATCTCGCCCATTCCTCACTCGACATCACGCGCGGCTGGATTCCTCAGCAACGACGGCTGGCCTCCGTTGGCAGCGCCAACCAGCGTAAAACCTGCCGAGGGCGCCGAGCTTGTGAGGTAAGGCTCAGTAGGAAGTTCCGGTTCGCGACAAGGTTGTCCACAGGGCTAGTCGCGATCTATCGCGTTTCGGTACGCTACTGCCGTGGACCTTCAGAAGCACGCCCCAGCCGCACCGCGCACCTCCGAGCTGCGCGCCTCGGACGCCGACCGCGACCGCGTCGCCGACATGCTGCGCGAAGCCCTCGCCGAGGGACGGCTCACCGCCGAGGAGCACGCCGAGCGCGTCGAGGGCGTGCTGGCCGCCAAGACCGTCGGCGAGCTGGACGTCTTCGTCCGGGACCTGCCCGCCGCCCACCGCGCCCGGGACACCACGGCCCCGGCCGCCCCCCACCGTCCCACCGCCGGCGCCATCCCGGCAGAGCCCGACGAGAACGTGGTGGCGGTCTTCAGCAGCGCCGTCCGCAAGGGCCGCTGGCGGGCGAACCGCCGCATCCACGCCTACGCGGTCTTCGGCAGCGTCGAGATCGACCTCAGCGAGGCGGTCTTCGAGTACCAGCAGGTCGTCATCAAGGCGTTCGCCGTCTTCGGCAGCGTCGACGTGCGGGTCCCGGAGAACGTGTCGGTGCGCGGCGCGGGCGGCAGCGTGCTCGGCAGTTTCGAGGTCCACACCCTCGACTCCAGCGAGGCCGAGGCCCCCGTCATCTACGTGGACGGCTGGGCCGTACTGGGCAGCGTCGAGGCCCGCCCCAAGCGCGGCAAGGTCGTCGCGGACATCCTCGACCGGGTGCACCGCCGGGTCGAGAAGGGTTTGCGCAAGCACCTGTAGCCCCGGCACCGGCAGCGGTGGGGAACCCAGTGCATAGGCGCGCGTACAACGGGTAAGCCTTGACGCATCGTCTCTCGCTAGCGAAGCCGTCGTCAGGAGTAGACCCGTGCTGCAACCGCCGCATTCGTCCCTGCAGGTAGCTGCCGTTCCGGCCCAGCGGGTGCCCGTGCGGGACAGGGACCAAGACGCTCCCTGGCACACCGAGGCGGTGTGCCGGCGCGACGAGGCCGGACTGTTCTTCGCCCCCTCCAAGGAACCGACCGCCGCCCGCCTCTCCCGCGAGGAGGCCGCCAAGCGCGTCTGCGCGCGCTGTCCGGTCATGGTCGAGTGCCGCGAGCACGCCCTGCTGCAGCCCGAGCCCTACGGCGTCTGGGGCGGCCTCACCGCCGCCGAACGCCGCGTGGTCCTGGCCCGGCGCCGCCGCCGCGACGTCGAACTCAAGAACGCCGCCCGCACGACGGGCCGCATAGCGGCGGCCGGTTAGAACCCAGACACCCGAAAGGGCACCCTCTCCGCACAGAGGGTGCCCTTTCGACGCCGGGGAGCGCAGTCAACCAAGGGGTGCGGGGCTGTGTCCGATCTGCGGCTCCGCCGCGTGGGCGCGACAAGCCACGACGCACCCGCACCCGCCACGCGACAGGCACCCCAGCTCAATAGGCGCCCCGCGAAACCGACGGAGTCACTTCGCCCGGTCGAAATCAACCGCGCTGTACGCCCGCAGCTTGCTCAGCCGATGCTCGGAGTCGATCCGCCGCACCGTTCCCGACTTCGACCGCATCACGATCGAGTCGGTCGTCGCCGTCTCCGACCGGTACCGCACCCCCCGCAGCAGCTCGCCGTCGGTGATGCCGGTCGCGACGAAGAAGACGTTGTCCCCGGAGACCAGGTCGTCGGTGGTCAGCACCCGGTCCAGGTCGTGCCCGGCGGCGACCGCCCGCTGCCGTTCCTCGTCGTCCTTGGGCCACAGCTTGCCCTGGATGGTGCCGCCCAGGCACTTCACGGCGCAGGCCGAGATGATGCCCTCCGGCGTGCCGCCGATGCCGAGCAGCAGGTCGATGCCCGTGCCCTCGCGCAGCGCCAGGATGGAGCCGGCCACGTCGCCGTCGGAGATCAGCTTGATCCGGGCGCCGGTCTCCCGGACCTCCTTGATGAGCCCCTGGTGCCGCGGCCGGTCGAGGATGACGACGGTGACGTCCTCCGGCGTGCGCCGCTTGGCCTTGGCGATCCGGCGGATGTTCACGGCGACGGGCGCGTTGATGTCGACGAAGTCGGCCGCCTCCGGGCCCGTGACCAGCTTGTCCATGTAGAAGACCGCGGACGGGTCGAACATGGAACCGCGCTCGGCGGCGGCCAGCACCGCGATCGCGTTGGTCATGCCGTTGGCGGTCAGCGTGGTGCCGTCGATCGGGTCGACGGCGATGTCGACCTCGGCCCCGGTCCCGTCGCCGACCCGCTCCCCGTTGAAGAGCATCGGGGCCTCGTCCTTCTCGCCCTCGCCGATGACGACGACGCCGTTCATCGAGACGGTGTGGACGAGGGTCCGCATGGCGCGCACCGCGGCACCGTCGGCGCCGTTCTTGTCACCGCGCCCGACCCAGCGGCCGGCGGCCATCGCCGCGGCCTCGGTGACCCGCACCAGCTCCATGGCGAGGTTGCGGTCGGGGGCCTCTGAGGGGACGTCCAGCTCGGACGGGAGATGATGCTCGGTCATCGGAACGCACCTTTCTGATACGACGACGGCCGGATGAGGGTATGGCCATGACTCTATCGTCAGTCCGACAAAATGAGCAGGGGACCCCACGTATGAGCGGATCAGGCACCTGCGACGATAGGGGGCGTGGCAGGTATGAAAGGCAAGCAGAAGTCGGCCCGGGACATGATCCTCTCCCTGGGGGTCATCGTGTTGGCGGCGGGCGTGATCTGGATGTTCATTCCGCACGACGACGGCGAACCGGACGTCAAGCGGGTCGACTACCGGGTCGAGTTGCTGACCGCGCAGCGCGCCGCGTCGTACCCGGTGGCCGCGCCCGAGGGGCTGTCCGAGGAGTGGAAGCCGACCTCCGTCCGCTTCCGCGGTGACGACTCCGACGCCTGGCACCTGGGCTTCCGGGCCCCGGACGGCGAGTACGTGACGATCGAGCAGTCCACGAAGAAGGCGTCCACCTTCATCCGCGACGCCAGCCGGGGCGCGCAGGCGACCGAGCGGACCGAGGAGATCGGCGGCCGGACCTGGACCCGGTACACGGGCGGCCGGTACGACGCGCTGGTCCTGCACGGCACCGACGACATGAAGGGCGCGACGACGGTCGTGGCCGGCACCGGGTCGTTCGAGCAGCTCGGCAAGATGGCGGCGGCGCTGAAGCTGACCTGACCGGCCACAGGCCCCCGACCACAGGCCACCGGGTCCCGCGGCCCGGCCGCCCACGAGCCATGACGAAGCCCCCGGCGAGGTGCCGGGGGCTTCGTCGTGCGTGCGGTGCCGCGTGCCTCAGACCGTGGTGACGACCTGGTCGTAGGCGAGGCGCGGGGAGCGCGGGAACCAGGCGTCCGGGCCCGGACGGCCGATGTTGACGACCATCAGCGGGGTGTGGTCGTCGTCCAGGAACTCCTTGCGCACGCCCTCGAAGTCGAAACCGGTCATCGGTCCGGCGGCCAGCCCCGCGGCGCGGACGCCGACGATGAAGTAGGCGGCCTGGAGGGCGGCGTTCAGGGTGGCCGCGCCCTCGCGGACCGGACGCTCGCTGAAGAAGGCGTCCTTGGCCTGCGGGAAGTGCGGGAAGAGCTCCGGCAGCTCCTCGTGGAACTCGTTGTCCGCGGACAGGATCGCGACCAGCGGGGCGGCGGCCGTCTTGGGCCGGTTGCCTTCCGCCATGTGCGTGACCAGACGCTCGCGGGCCTCGGCGGAGCGGACCAGCGTGATGCGCAGCGGCGACTGGTTGAAGGCGGTCGGGCCGTACTTGACCAGGTCGTAGATCGCCTGCACCTGCTCGTCGGTCACCGGCTCGTCGGTGAAGGTGTTCGCCGTGCGGGCCTCGCGGAACAGCAGGTCCTGGGCGGCGGGGTCAAGAACGAGAGACATGCGTGATCTTTCTCCGGGGGTGCGTCGGCTCCGCGCGGCGTGGGGGCCGGGGGCCTTTGACGCGGATGACACTACGCCGAAGAAGTTCAAGTTTCAACCAAAAGGGAACGGTGGTGATCCGCTTCACAGAGAGGCCGGCCGAGTGGTGTGGATCACATGGAAGTGGCGACGACTTCGCCGGGCGGTCACGGTCCTACACGGCAGTACACCGCCACTGGAACCAGGGAGCACAACGACATGACCGCCGCCGTGAAGGGCCCCGCCTCCTACTTCCCGTCCATCGAGAAGAAGTACGGCCGCCCGGTCGCCGAGTGGAAGGACCTCATCCGCACCTCGCCGCTCACCCGGCACATGGAACTGGTCGCCTGGCTCAAGACCGAGCACGGCCTGGGCCACGGGCACGCCAACGCGCTCGTCGCCCACACCCTGGCCGAGGACACGGCGAAGGAGGGCTAGGCGGCCGGGCCGTCGCGCTCGTCGGACCCGTCCTCCGTTCCCGCCTCCTCGGCCAGCGCCGCGTCCAGGCGGGCCCGGGCGCCGTCCAGCCGGCGGCGGCAGACCTTCGCCAGCTCCTCGCCCCGCTCCCACAGGGCGAGGGACTCCTCCAGCGTCGTACCGCCGGCCTCCAGCCGCCGGACGACCTCGATCAGCTCGTCCCGCGCCTGCTCGTACCCGAGCGCCTCGGACATCGCCGTCGGCTGCTCCACCTCGCTGGTCATCCACCCACCCTATGCGTCGACTCGTACGGAGAAATCGCCCTCGGAGACCCGGGCGCGCAGCGTCTCGCCCGGCTCCACCTCGCCGGGGTCGCGGACCGCGTGGCCGTCGGACCGCTGGAGCACCGCGTACCCGCGCTTGAGGGTCGCGGCGGGGGAGAGGGCCACCACGCGCGCGTGCGTGTGGGTCAGCTCGGAGTCGGCCCGGTCGAGGTGGTGCCGCAGCGAACGGCGGCCCCGGTCCAGCAGGGCCGTCACCTGCTCGGCCCGCTCCTCGGTCATCCGGTGCGGATCCTGTATCGACGGCCGGGCCAGCGCGTGGGCCAGGCCCCGCTCCTCGCGGTCGACGAACGCCGCCACACACCGCCGCGCGCGGTCCCGCAGCAGCCGTACCCGCTCGTACTCCTCGCCGACGTCCGGCACGACCTTCTTCGCGGCGTCGGTCGGTGTGGACGCGCGCAGGTCGGCGACCAGGTCGAGCAGGGGACTGTCCGGTTCGTGGCCGATCGCCGAGACGACCGGCGTACGGCAGGCGGCCACCGCCCGCACCAGCTGCTCGTCGGAGAACGGCAGCAGGTCCTCCACGCTGCCACCGCCGCGCGCGACGACGATCACGTCCACGTCGTCCAGTGCGTCCAGCTCCTTCACCGCCTGCACCACCTGCGGCACCGCGTGCACGCCCTGCACCGGGACGTTGCGCACCTCGAAGCGGACGGCGGGCCAGCGGTGCCGGGCGTTCTCCAGGACGTCCCGCTCGGCCGCCGACGCCCGCCCGCACACCAGACCGACCAGCTGCGGCAGGAACGGCAGCGGCTTCTTGCGCTCGGCCGCGAACAGCCCCTCGCGCGCGAGGGCCTTCTTCAGCTGCTCCAGACGGGCGAGCAGCTCACCGACGCCCACCGGCTTGATCTCGGCGGCCCGCAGCGACAGCTGCCCCCGCGGCGCGTACCACTCGGGCTTGGCGTGCACGACCACCCGCGCCCCCTCGCCGACCACGTCCGCCACGGCGTCGAACACCTGCCGGTAACAGGTCACGCTCACGGAGATGTCGTACGACGGGTCGCGCAGCGTCAGAAACACCACGCCGGCGCCCGGCCTGCGCGACAACTGGGTGATCTGCCCCTCGACCCAGACCGCGCCGAGCCGGTCGATCCAGCCCCCGATCAGCCGGGAGACCTCGCCCACGGGCAGCGGACTTTCGGGGGACGAGTTGGCAGCCATGCGCCCGAGCGTAACGGCCGGGTCCGACAACGGGGCCCGTAGAGACCGCCCCCGTCACACGCCCGCCCGGTCCGTGTCCCGCCGTCCCCTCCACTGCACCGCCAGCACCACCAGACCCACCGCCAGCCAGATCGCCCCGACCACCTGCGCGGTCGACGACGCCTCCACGATCACCGCGACGGTGATCGCCGCGCCGAGCGCCGGCACCAGCAGATGCCGCCACCAGCTCACCCGGCCCGCGCCGCGCCGGACGACGAACCAGCCCACCACGCTCGCGTGGAGCAGCGTGAACGCGGTCAGCGCGCCGACGTCCACCACCGAGACCAGGTGGTCGAGACCGTCGTCCCGGCGCGCCGCCCACACCGCGGCCGCCATCGTGATCACCGCCGACACGAGCAGGGCCACGCGCGGCACCCCGGCGTCCGTCCGCGCCAGCACGCCTGGCAGCCGCCGGTCCCGGCCCATCGCGAACAGCAGCCGCCCGGCCGCCGCCTGCCCGGCCAGCGCCGCGAACGCCGCGCCGATCGCCTTGCTCACCGCCACCAGATCGTGCAGCCACGTGCCCACCGACGCGTCCACGGCGTCGTAGAACGCCGACCCCTGCCGCTCCGGCTCCGCCGCCAGCTGGGCCGACGACACCGGCTCCAGGAGCGCCACCAGGTACGTCTGCGCCACGAACAGCACGCCCGCCAGCGCCAGGCAGAACAGCAGCGCCCGCGCGACCTTCGCCGAGCCGCCGGTGACCTCCTCCGCGAACGTGGCGATCGCGTCGAAGCCCAGGTACGACAGCACCGCCACCGACACCGCGCCGACCACCGCCGACAGCGCGAACGCCCCCTGGGTGCCGTCCCCCGACAGCGGCGACAGCCAGTCGCGCTCGGCCCCGTCCTGCGCCAGGACCACGATCGCCGTGGCCACGAAGACGATCAGTACGACGATCTCCATGGCGAGCACCAGGAAGCCCACCCGGGCCGCCGCCCGCACCCCCCACACGTTCAGCAGCGTCGTGACGACCACCGCGATCGCCGTCCACACCCACCGCGACACCTCGGGGACCAGCGCCTCCATCGCGATGCCGGAGAAGAGATACGCCACCGCCGGGATGAGGACGTAGTCCAGCATCGCCATCCACCCGGCGATGAACCCGGCCCCGTTGCCGAGCCCCGCGCGCGCGTAGGCGAACACCGACCCCGCCTGGGGGACCACCCGCACCATCTGCGCGTAGCTGAACGCGGTGAACGCCATCGCGATCGTGGCGACGACGTAGACGAGGGCCACCGCGCCGTGCGACTTGGCGTCCAGCGTGCCGAACACGCCGACCGGCGCCATCGGCGCGATGAACAGCAGGCCGTAGACGACCAGGTCCCTGAAGCCCAGACTGCGCCTCAGCTGGTGTTCCTCACCGGCCCCCGGGGCCGTCGTACCGGTCTGCGCCATCGTGCCTCCGCCAGTGCCTCGGTTCCCGCCCCGGTTCTCCTTCGGACTCTGCCTCGGAACGTTCCCGCCAGTCTCCCCGGCAACGCCGCACCCACGCGATCTCTGACCCGCCGAACGCGGCCTTACGATGGGTGCCATGACTGCTTCGCCTGGCCGCCGTGTCCTGCTCGCCGCCCCCCGTGGCTACTGCGCGGGTGTGGACCGCGCCGTGATCGCCGTCGAGAAAGCCCTGGAGCAGTACGGGGCTCCGGTGTACGTCCGGCACGAGATCGTTCACAACAAGTACGTCGTCCAGACCCTGGAGAAGAAGGGCGCGATCTTCGTCGAGCGGACGGAGGAGGTCCCCCCGGGGAACATCGTGATGTTCTCCGCGCACGGTGTGGCGCCCGTCGTCCACGAGGAGGCCGAGCGCGGCCGCCTCGCCACCATCGACGCCACCTGCCCGCTCGTCACCAAGGTCCACAAGGAAGCCGTCCGCTTCGCGAACGACGACTACGACATCCTGCTGATCGGCCACGAGGGCCACGAGGAGGTCATCGGCACCTCCGGCGAGGCCCCCGACCACATCCAGCTCGTCGACGGGCCCGAGGACGTCGCGAAGGTCGAGGTCCGCGACCCGTCGAAGGTGGTCTGGCTCTCCCAGACCACCCTCTCCGTCGACGAGACGATGGAAACGGTCGACGCGCTCCAGGACAAGTTCCCGCAGCTCATCTCCCCGCCGAGCGACGACATCTGCTACGCCACGCAGAACCGCCAGCTCGCGGTGAAGCAGATGGGCGCCGAGGCCGAGCTGGTGATCGTCGTCGGCTCGCGCAACTCCTCCAACTCCAAGCGTCTGGTCGAGGTCGCCAAGCAGGCCGGCTCCCGCGAGGCGTACCTGGTGGACTTCGCCGACGAGATCGAGGAGTCCTGGCTGGACGGCGTCAGCACGGTCGGCGTCACCTCCGGCGCCTCCGTCCCCGACGTCCTGGTCGAGCAGGTCCTGGAGTGGCTCTCGCGGCGCGGCTTCGAGGACGTGGAGATCGTCAAGGCCGCCGAGGAGTCGATCACCTTCTCGCTGCCCAAGGAGCTGCGCCGCGACCTGCGCGAGGAGGCGGCTTCCCTGGTGGCGGAGCGGGGCGGCTCGGGGGCCGCGGGTACCGCAGGTGCCGCGGGTACACCCGGGGCGTGACCGTCAGTCGTCCGTCGTAACGTAGGGCCATGCAGATCTTCGGCGTGGACATCGGCGGATCCGGGATCAAGGGCGCCCCTGTGGACCTCGACAGGGGCGACCTGGCCCAGGAGCGCTGCAAGGTGCTGACCCCGCACCCGGCGACCCCCGACGGCGTGGCCGACGGGGTCAGGCAGGTCGTCGAGCACTTCGGCTGGACCGGCCCGGTCGGCCTCACCTTCCCGGGTGTGGTGACGGGCGGCGCGACGGTACGCACCGCGGCCAACGTCGACAAGGGCTGGATCGACACCGACGCGCGCGCCCTGTTCAGCGAGCGGCTGGGCGGGCTGGACGTGACGGTGGTCAACGACGCGGACGCGGCGGGCGTCGCCGAGATGCACTTCGGCGCCGGGCGCGGCCGCAAGGGCACGGTCATCCTGCTCACCTTCGGCACCGGCATCGGCAGCGCGGTCTTCAGCGACGGGGTCCTGGTCCCCAACACCGAGCTGGGCCATCTGGAGCTGGACGGTCACGACGCGGAGAAGCGGGCCTCCAGCAAGGTCAAGGACGATCACGACATGTCGTGGGAGCACTGGGCGCAACGGGTCGAGAAGTACCTCGTCCACGTCGAGATGCTGTTCTCGCCGGAGCTGTTCATCATCGGCGGCGGCGTCAGCCGCAAGTCCCAGAAGTTCCTGCCCCACATCGAGGGCGTCCGGGCGGAGATCGTCCCCGCCCAGCTCCAGAACAACGCGGGGATCGTGGGCGCGGCGATGCGCGCGGCGGGCTGAGCGGGGCGGCGGCGAGGGGCCCGGAGGAGCGAGGGCCGGCTGCGAAGGCGCCGTCACGCGGCGGGGGGCGTCACGCTGCTGGGGCCCCGTCCGCTGCTGGGGTCCCGTCACGCGGCCGGGGTCCGGTTCCGGGCGGCCGCCCGGCGCCGCACCAGCCGGATCCGGCGGACGATCACGGCCGACCCGGCGACCAGCGTCCCGCCGTACAGCCACCCGGCCTCGGTGGCCAGTGCGGTGACGAGTCCCATCAGCCGTCCGGCGGGACCGTCCCCGCTCTCCGCCACGGGCACCAGGCCCACGGCGAAGGCGATCGGCACCACCACGGGGGCGGTCAGCAGGTCGCCCCGGCGCACCCAGAGCGCGGTGAGCAGGCTCACCGGCACGAACAGCACCCCGTACACGGTCAGGGACGCGCCGAACAGCAGCTCGTCCAGGAAGCCCAGCAGGGTCATCACGGCCGCGCAGAACAGACCGCTGCCGAGCCCCGTCAACCGCGGATTGGGCATCCCGCGCACGGCCCGCACAACCCTGGCCACCGGTGAACCCGCTCCCGGAGCGGGGCGCGCCGGGTCCACGGGCCGATCTGCCGGCCGCCCGACCACCCGGCCCGCCGGCGGCCGCGCGGCAGCGGCACCGCCCCGGCCCTGTGCGGGCAGCGGCGCCCGGCTTCGTCGCGGTCCGTACTGCGCAGGTCGCGTCCTGTGTTGCTCCACTGGACCAACTTAGGTCGGTTTATGTGCCGAATAGGCCGACAGACACGCCGTCGGGCGCTCCTTGGCCAAGCGTTCGACTCCGAGCGGGTCCGGCGCGGCACACCCCGTAGACTGGTGGATCGGCCCCTGTCCGGCCTGCCCCATCCCACCCGCCCCTCCGCATCTCACGTACGGGAAGTCGCAACGTGTCGCTCACGATCGGAATCGTCGGTCTGCCGAATGTCGGCAAGTCGACCCTGTTCAACGCCCTGACCAAGAACGACGTGCTCGCGGCCAACTACCCGTTCGCCACGATCGAGCCCAACGTCGGCGTGGTCGGCGTCCCCGACCCCCGCCTGGCGAAGCTGGCCGAGATCTTCTCCTCCGAGAAGATCCTCCCGGCGACGGTCGACTTCGTCGACATCGCGGGCATCGTGCGCGGCGCGAGCGAGGGCGAGGGTCTGGGCAACAAGTTCCTGGCCAACATCCGCGAGTCCGACGCGATCTGCCAGGTCATCCGCGCCTTCAAGGACGAGAACGTCGTGCACGTCGACGGCAAGGTCTCGCCGAAGGACGACATCGAGACGATCAACACCGAGCTGATCCTCGCCGACCTCCAGACCATCGAGAAGGTCCTCCCGCGCCTCCAGAAGGAGTCGCGCATCAAGAAGGACATCGCTCCCAAGGTCAAGGCCGTCGAGGAGGCCAAGGAGATCCTGGAGAAGGGCGACACCCTCTTCTCCCAGGGCATCCTCCAGGGCACCGAGCGCGCGGAACTCCTCCACGACCTCCACCTCCTCACGACGAAGCCCTTCCTCTACGTCTTCAACGTCGACGAGGACGAGCTGACCGACGACGGCTTCAAAGACGAGCAGCGCGCCCTGGTCGCCCCCGCCGAGGCGATCTTCCTCAACGCCAAGCTGGAGGCGGACCTCGCCGAGCTGGACGAGGAGGAGGCTCTCGAACTCCTCCAGTCCGTCGGCCAGGAGGAGCCCGGCCTCGCCACCCTCGCCCACGTCGGCTTCCGCACCCTCGGCCTGCAGACCTACCTGACGGCCGGCCCCAAGGAATCCCGCGCCTGGACCATCAAGAAGGGCGCCACCGCCCCCGAGGCCGCCGGTGTCATCCACACCG
This sequence comes from Streptomyces sp. MH60, assembly GCF_002939385.1. Taxonomy (GTDB): domain Bacteria; phylum Actinomycetota; class Actinomycetes; order Streptomycetales; family Streptomycetaceae; genus Streptomyces. The sequence goes on from NZ_MULI01000041.1 coordinate 15,568, forward strand.
ACTTCCAGAAGGGCTTCATCAAGGCGGAGGTCATCTCCTTCGACGACCTGGTCACCACCGGCTCGGTGACCGAGGCCCGCGCCAAGGGCAAGGCGCGCATGGAGGGCAAGGACTACGTGATGCAGGACGGGGACGTGGTGGAGTTCCGCTTCAACGTCTGATACGTCCGGCGAAGGGCCGTCTGACCTGCGACGGAGTGGGTTGGACGGCCTTTGTGGTCCGCACGGAGCCCGCAGCGTGCTGACTTCGGTCAGCGCGCAGGGGGAAGCGACTACGCCGCTTTGTCGACCTGCGGCTGGGCATCGGCGGCAAGGGAAGGCTCCCGCTCGATCCGGTGGAGCACGTCGCCGATGCGTTCGCGGAACCGATCGCGGTGGTCGACGCCGATCAGCCATGCGGCGAGGAGGCGCGAGCGCCACTCGTAGCCGAGGAGGGCTTCCAGTTCCCCGTCGGTGATCATGGCGGCGTCATTGAGCAGGTGTCGGGTGAAGCGGGTGGTGTGCCACCACCGGGGGCCCAGGAACCGTCCGCCGTTCAGTACGAGGTAGCGCGGGTGGCCCCCGTACGCCCTCGTCACCTAGCTCTCGATCACATGGCCGTAGCCGACTTCCTCGGGTGTTGGAACGGCATCGGTCACCTCTCCGTGTACAGGTCGGTCCGGTTGATTCGGGTGGGGGGCAACGAAGACGTTGCTGCCGGTCGGGGCTTCTGAGGCTTCCGGTAGGGACCAGGTGCGGGACTCCTCGACCAGGTGCTCCCAAGGCGCGGTCCAGCGGGGCCGCAGCGGGGATCGCCCACCTCTTCGAAGGGCTCGATGGCGGTCAGCTGACCGAAGCCGCCGAGGGACGGCAGGCCGTTGATGACGGCGGGTATGGCGTCGGCACCGATCCAGATCAGCTCCGCGCGGGTGTCGTAGGACTCGACGGCCTTGCCGTCGAGCTGAGAGGTCATGACGGGGAGCGGCCCCGGCGCCAGAAGGTGGGCAGCCACCAGCAGAGCACCGAGCGGTCGTCGGGCCACGGAGCGCGGTCCTCGGCGGCCCAGTCCTCGAAGGAGTCGCGCGTCAGGTCGATGGGGCGCCAGGCGGGGTCGAGCGGCTCGTCCTCGGCCGGCGGGCGGACGTACCGTCGGCCGTGCTCGTCGCAGGCGCCGAAGTGCTGGTAGTTCCGCTGGGCCTCGATCAGGGAGACCTTGTTCGCGCCACCGCTCATGGTGGGCCAGCGGAACTGGACCCCGTCGTCCTCCCAGAAGCAGACGGGGCAGATCTCGTACGAGCCGGGCATCGCGTCCAGCACGCGGTGCCCGCAGCAGGGACAAGGGTAGGAGTCGCTCACCCGCGCAGTCTCCTTGCAGGCCCTGCCGTGTGCCAGGGATTTCGCAGCCTCGGGGCTCCCGGCCCCCGCGCCGCCGTGCGGTGCGGGGGCCTCACGGGAGGTCAACTCGGCGGCGTTCAGCCCTGGTTGTTGCCGTCGTGCAGCGCGCCTGATCGGTCATGTCGGCCACCTGGCCAACGTGCCTAGGACCTGCGGGGCTTGGGGCTGGGTGTCGGGCTCAGTGGTGATGCTGCTCAGAACGGCATGTGGCCGCGGGCCCGTCGGCCGGCCGAACCGCTGCGGCCAACGGCCTTGGAGCTGCTCCGGAAGGGTTTGCTGAAAGCGCGACCGAGGATGCCGGGGGCCTTCCCTCCGGCTCGGGACCCGGCGCCGAGTGTGCGCTGCGTCCCGCGTTGCGGGTGGTGGGAGAGGCGCGGTACGAGGAAAGCGAGGACGGCGAGCACGACGCACACGGCGACAATTCCTACGATCATCATGATGGGACTCCAGAATCTCCGACGTGTCTGTCGGCTGCCCTGGATGCGGAGGGCCATGCGCCGAGCCACGCCTGCCCGGAGGCGCGAGCGCCTCACTCGCGGTTCGGTTCCGCGTGGGCCGCTCTGTCAGTTCACAGGAACCGGCGCAGGGGCAGGACGGCCGTCTCCCGGAGGCGTTGCAGGACGGCGCGGCGCTTCCAGCGGGTCGGTTCGATGGCGGTGCTGCGTTCCAGGTCGGCGTCGAAGTCCCGGTCCAGGCCGGTGGTGAACTCCTGGTCCAGGACGGCGAGCATGATCTCCTCGTCGTGGTCCATGGAGCGCCGGTTGAAGTTGGTGGACCCGATCAGGGCGGCCAGCCCGTCCACGGTGATGATCTTGGCGTGCAGCATGGTCGGTTCGTACTGGCGGATCGACACCCCGGCGTCCAGCAGACGGGCGTAGTGGTACTGGCCGGCCAGTTGGCAGGCCCGCTGGTCGGTGTGCGGGCCGGGGAGCAGGATCTCCACCGTCACGCCGCGCCGGGCGGTGGCGCAGAGCAGGTCGATGAAGTAGTCGTCCGGGGCGAAGTAGGCGGTGGCCAGGCGGAAGCGGTGTTCGGCGGAGGTGAGCATGACGCGGATGAGGGTCTGCAGGTCCTGCCAGCCGAAGCTGGCCGAGCCGCGCACCACCTGGACGATGGAGGTGCCGGGCTGGGTGTGTTCGGAGAACCGGTCCCGGTCGTCGTACAACGCGTCGTGGCACTCGGCCCAGTTCTGGGCGAAGGCGGCGGCGACGCCGTCCACGGCCGGGCCGCGCACCTGGACGTGGGTGTCGCGCCACTCACCGGGGCCGCGGGCGTCGCCGCACCACTCCTCGGCGATGCCGACGCCTCCGGTGAAGGCGGTGTGCTCGTCGACGACGAGGGCCTTGCGGTGGCAGCGGTGGTTCTGCTTGAACGGCGACAGCCAGAGCGGTTTGCGGAACCAGGCGATCTGTACGCCCGCAGCCTCCATGGCATCCAGCAGGTCCTGCTCGATCTCCTTGGCGCCGAAGCCGTCCAGCAGCAGCCGGACCCGTACCCCGGCCCGGGCCCGGTCGGCGAGGGCGGCGGCGAAGTCGCGGGCTATCTGCCCGCGCCAGTACACGAACGTCATCATGTCGATCGTGTCCTCGGCCGCCCGGATCGCGCCCAGCATGGCGGGGAAGATCTCGTCGCCGTTGCGCAGCGCGACCAGTTCGTTCCCTTCGGTGGCGGCGACCCCGATCAGCCGTTCCAGGCGGCGGCGCAGCCGTTGGATGCTGGCCCCGTCGGTGCCGGGGTGCTGTTCAGCGACGGTCATGCCTGGTCCTTACCGGGGAGAGCGGGCCTGCTCCGCAGCGTCCTGCCGGGCACCGTCGGGCGCCGGGAGTCTATCCCGGCCTCAGCCCTGGCCGGTGAGCTGACGCCGCTGCGCCGAGGCGGCGCCCGTCCCGGTGCCGTCGGTCACGTCGCGTAGTTGGGAGCGGGCGGTGATGCCCAGTTTGGGGAAGACGCGGTAGAGGTGTGAGCCGACCGTGCGGGGGGAGAGGAACAGCTTCTCCCCGATCTCACGGTTGGTCAGTCCGCGGGCCGCGAGCTGGACGATCTGTTGCTGTTGGGGGGTGAGTTCGGTGAGCGCGCGGGGGGCGGCGCCGTTCGGCTCGATGCCGGCGGCTCGCAGTTCCGCCTTGGCGCGTTCGATCCACGGTCGGGCGCCGAGCCGCCGAAACGTGTCGAGTGCGCCGGTCAGCAGCGGGCGGGCCTCCGCGATACGACGCTGCCGGCGCAGCCACTCGCCGTAGTCCAGCCGGGTCTGTGCCCGCTCGAAGGGCCGGTGCTCGCCCGCTTCGTCCGCCAGCGCCGCCCGGTAGTGCCGTTCGGCGTGCTCCGGTTCGGCGAGCAGGGCGCGGCCCCGCTCGGCCAGGGCGGAGACACGCGCCGACGGGCCGGTACCCAGGCGCCGCACCGACCGCTCCAGCAGTTCCGCGGCGGATGCGCGCTGTCCCCGGCGGACGGCCGCCGCGGCCAGGTCGGCCAGGACGGTGGGGGAGACGTGGTAGTGGACCGGGTCGCCGTCCTCGGTGAAGGCGGCGCGGAACTGCGCGTACGCGGTGTCGTAGTCGCCCTCGGCCACCGCCGCCAGCCCCAGGGCGCGGCGGGCGAAGACCGCGACGGAACGGCTTTCCAGGGGATCGACGAGGGCCAGCGCCCGCTCGGCGTTCCCGCGTGCCTCGGCCGGCTCACCGAGCAGCGCCAGCACGGTCGCGTCGAGGGCTCGTGCGCACGCCTCGGCGTGGGCCAGTCCGGCCTGCGAGGCCACCTCCGCGATCTCGGCGGCCACCGAGCGGGCCTCGGCCCAGCGGCCCTGCTCCAGATAGGCCCAGCCGGCGGCGCAGGCCAGCCCGGCCGGCAGCGGGCCGTGGGCCTGCCAACGGCCGAACGCCTCGTCGAAGGTCCTGGCGGCGAGCGGGGTCTGGCCGAGGAGCCAGGCGACGACGGCGAGCGCGGTCAGGGATCCGGCGTCGTCCTTGGCCTCGGCGATCAGCCGGGGCAGCGCCGGGGCGAAGCAGGCTCCCGCGCCGTCGGGATCGGAGACGGCCAGTGTCCAGGCACGCAGCGCACCGCCCGCGGGGCAGTCCGGCACCTCGGCGAGGAGGTCCTCGATGCGCTGCCGCTGGGACTCCTCGCCCGAGTAGTAGCGGACCACGGCTGCCGCCGCGAGCGCGTCCAGCGGGCGGGGCGACCGGGAGTCCGCGGCCTCCTCGGCGATGCGCGACAGCAGCGCGAAGGCGGCCGTGTGGTGCGGACCCATGGTCATGAGCCGCCCCCTCGCCAGCGCGGCCCGGCTGGTCGGCGCCGGGTCGTCACTGTGCTTGCGGACCTCCTCGGCCAGGTGTTCCACCCAGCCGAGCTGACCGGTGTAGACGGCCAGGTCCGCGGCGTCGGCCAGCAGCCGTGCCCGGTCCGCGCGGCGCGGGCTGAGTTCCGCGGCGCGCTCCAGGGCGGCGGCAGCGGCCGCGTGGCCGCCCCGGCGCCTGGCCCGGCCCGCTGTCTCCAGGAGGAGCGCCGACACCTGCTCGTCGGGCCGCTCGGTGGCGGCGGCGAGGTGCCAGGCGCGGCGGTCGGGCTCCTCGCCCAGCAGCCGGGCCAGGGCGAGATGGGCCCGCCTGCGTTCTTCGAAGGGCGCGGCGTGGTAGACCGCCGAGCGGACGAGCGGGTGCCGGAAGGAGATCCCGGTGCTGTGCCGTCGTACGAGACCGGCCCGTTCGGCGGGCACCCACATCGTGTCGTCCGCCTCGGGCAGGCCGTGCGCGGCCACCGGCGCGTCCGACGCGTCCGCGGCGGCGAGCAGCAGTAGGGCGCGGCGGGTGGCTTCCGGCAGGTGCCGCATGTGCCGCGCGAAGATCGCTTCCAGCCGGTCGGTGACGGGCAGCGGGCCCTCCATCGCGCTGCCCCGCGGCTGGCGGCCCGCGGCGGAGGCACGGGCGAGTTCGACCAGGGCCAGCGGATTGCCCGCCGCCTCCCGCAGGATCCGGACCCGGGTACGGCCGGTGGGCCGCTTCGGCTGCTCATCCAGGAGCCGGTTCGCCGCGTCACCGCTCAAGGGCCCGATCTCCAGGCGCTCGTAGCCCTGGTCGAAGCCGGGCAGCACGGCCGCGGCACGCACGCCCATCAGCAGCGTCACGGGCTCGCTGTCCATCCGCCGGGCCACGAAGGAGAGGACGTCCAGCGACGCGCGGTCGATCCACTGGGCGTCGTCGACCACCACGAGCAGCGGTGCCGGTTCCGCCAGCTCCGACAGCAGGGTCAGCACCGCCAGGCCGACGAGCAGGGTGTCGGGGGTCTCGGCGTGCTCGGGGTGTTCGGCGTGCTCGGGGTGTTCGGCGTGATGGGTGGGGTCGGCCAGTCCCAGCGCGATCCGGAGCGAGGAACGCTGCCGGGCCGGCAGGCCGTCCAGATCGCCGAGCACCGGGCGGAGCAGCTGGTGCAGACCGGCGAACGCGAGACGGGCCTCGGACTCGCTGCCGACCGCTCGCAGCACCCGGTGGCCGGCGTCGCGCGTTCGGCGCACGGCGAGGTCCAGCAGGACACTCTTGCCGACCCCCGGTTCGCCCTCGACGACCAGCACCGCGCTGTGGGACCGGTCGGCGGCGACGCGCCTCATGACGGCCGCGGTCTCGGTTTCCCGGCCCAGCACCCTCGGAGCGGGACCTCCAGCCGGGCCGCGGCCCGCCCGAGCGCCTCCACCATTCCCCACGGCCGCTCCAGAAACTGAGATCTCGCACAGCCCGCCGTATGCCGCAGGCCGTATCCCGGAGACCGTTTCAACGCGCACCTCTCCCGCGGCATTCCTGATCGCGCAGGCCAGGTGCAGTCACGTGACGCATACCGCGGCCCGGCAGCGCGGCGCACGCTTGCGGAACAGGCGTGTTCACGGGGGAGCGCCGAGCACGCGGAAGCGATCGAACTGGAGAGACCACCATGGACACCCTCGCCCTCGGCGATGTCACCGTGACCCGAGTCCGGGAGTACTACGGTCCCGTCGGCCTGACGCCCGAGGAGTTCGTCCCGGAGAGCCCGGCCCAGGCGTGGGACACGCACCGTTCCTGGCTGGTGCCCGACTTCCTGGACGCCGGGACCCGGGGCGTCAACACGGCGATCCAGACCTGGGTGCTGCGCAGCGAGGGCCGGACCATCCTCGTCGACACCGGCGTCGGCAACCACAAGGACCGGCCGTACGCACCGGTGTGGAGCCGTCTGGACACCGACTTCCTGGGCAATCTCGCCCGCGCCGGGGTACGCCCCGAGGACGTCGACATCGTGATCAACACGCACCTGCACGTCGACCACGTCGGTTGGAACACCTACCTCGACGGCCGGACCTGGGTACCGACGTTCCCCAACGCCACCTACCTCATGGCGAAGGCGGACTTCGACTACTGGAACCCCGCCAACGAGATCAGGACCCGGCTGGGCCGCGGCAACCAGAACGTCTTCGAGGACAGCGTCGCCCCCGTGCACGCGGCCGGCCTCACCCGGCTGTGGGAGGGCAGCCACCGGATCGACGCCAACCTGCGTCTCGACCTCGCCCCCGGCCACACCCCCGGCTCATCGGTGCTGCGGCTGGAGTCCGGCTCCGACCGGGCCCTGTTCGTCGGCGACCTGATGCACAGCCCGATCCAGATCCACGAACCCGACGCCAACAGCTGCTTCTGCGAGGACCCCGCCGAAGCCCGCGCCACCCGCCACAAGCTCCTGGGCTCGGCGGCCGACGGCAACGCCCTGGTCTTCCCCGCGCACCTCGGCGGCCACGGCGCCGCCGAAGTCGTCCGCGAGGGCGGCAAGTTCGCCGTCAAGGGCTGGGCGCCCTTCTCCAAGTACACCGAGCAGGCCTGAGGCCCGCGGAAGGACACGCGACATGAACCACCACCCCGACCCCGTCGTGACCACCGCGCAGGGCACCGTTCGCGGCCTGCGCGGGGGCGGCACCCTCACCTTCCTGAACATCCCGTACGCCGCCCCGCCCCGCGGCGCCGGCCGGTTCGCCCCGCCGCGGCCGCACGAGCCGTGGGCGGGCGTGCGGGACGCCACCGTGCCGGGGCCCACCGCCCCGCAGTCCGCACGCAGGCTCGGCGACATCGACATGACCCCCTACTTCGGCACCGGCTGGAGCCGCGGCGAGGACTACCTCACCGTCAACGTCTTCGCGCCCGCCGCCGGAGGGGGCGGACTTCCCGTCATGGTGTTCGTCCACGGCGGCGGCTTCGTCGCCGGATCGACGCGCGCCACTCTGTACGACGGCTCCGCGTTCGCCCGTGACGGCGTCGTCCTGGTCACCCTCAACTACCGGCTCGGGATCGCCGGGTTCCTCGACCTCCCCGGGGCGCCCGCCAACCGCGGTCTGCTCGACGTCGTCGCCGCGCTGCGCTGGGTGCGGGAGAACGTCTCCGCCTTCGGCGGCGATCCGCACAACGTCACCCTCTTCGGCCAGTCGGCCGGGGCGACCACCGTCGGCGGCGTCCTCGCCACCCCCGAGGCCGCCGGCCTGTTCCGCCGCGCGATCGTGCAGAGCGGCAGCGGCCTGGGCGCGTTCACGCCCGAGCAGGCCGCCCGCGTCACCAGGGCCGCGGGCGAGGCCCTGGGCATCGAGCCCTCCGTCGACGCCTTCGCCGGCATCCCCGACGAGCGGCTCGTCGAGGCGGCCGGCGGGCTCGCCGGCATCGACCTGCGGACCGGGACCCACCGCGATCCGCTGATCGGTCTCAGCCCCTTCAGCCTGGTCCTGGACACCCAGCCCGCCGTATCCGTCGCCGCCGGCCGTGCCGCCGACGTCGACCTGCTCGTCGGCACCAACACCGAAGAGGGCAACCTCTACCTGGTCCCGGTGGGCAAGTACGCCACCTCGACCGCCGCCGACGTCGACGAGGCCGCCGCCCGCTCGCACCCCGATCCGGCGCGGCTCGTCGAGACGTACCGCGCGTCCCGCCCCGGGGCGTCCTTCGCGGAACTGCGCTCCGCCGTCATGGCCGACGCCCTGTTCGGCGCGGGCAGCCGCGCCCTGGCGGAAGGCCATGCCGCCCACCACCCGCGGTCCGCCACCTACGCCTACGAGTTCGCCTGGCGCTCGCACGCCCTGGGCGGAGAACTCGGCGCCACCCACGCGGTCGAGCTGCCCTTCGTCTTCGACCTCGCCGACCGGCCCGAACTCAACGGCCCCGGCGCCCTGCTCGGTCCCGACAAGGCCCCCGCGGACCTCGCCGCCCGCGTCCACGAGACCTGGATCCGGTTCGCCCGGACCGGCGACCCCGGCTGGGACCCGTACGACACCGGCCGCCGGGCCACCATGCGCATCGACACCGAGTGGACCCAGGTCGACGACCCCCGCGGCCGGGAACGGCGGGCATGGGGGAGCTGACGCCGCCGGTCCAGGACTGCTCCGGCGCGTCAGCGCTCCAGCGCGCACTCCGCCGCCGCCACCACCGTGCGGGCCTGGAGGTCCACCTGGTCGGGCACGGGCACCCGGCGCAGCCGCAGGGACGACGCGAACTCCGCGCACCAGGTGGTGAAGAGCCCGTCCAGCTCATGGCGGAGTCCGGCCGCAGCCGGGGCGTCGGCCGCCTGGAGGAGCCGCAGCAGGAGCCCCGCCGCGCGCAGGGGCTGGCGGCGTGCGACGACCTCCAGGGCGCTGATCGCGGCCGTCGTCAGCCGGGGTGAGGTCCCGGTGCGGGGCTCCTCGTCCGCCTGCCGGAGCAGGGGTGCCCAGGAGTCGGCCACCAGGTCGTACAGGTCGTCGGCCATCCACTCCAGTACGCGTCTGGGCGGGCTGTCCTCGGCCGGCGGAAGGAAGCCCCGGGCCTTGTCGAAGACTGCGGTCACCTGCCGGCCGCCCTCCCGCACCAGCCCGGACAGCGCGCGCAGGGCCCCGGCCGGGTCCGGGTGCGGGGACAGGTCGTCGGCGGTGCCGGTGGCCCACAGGGGGACCTCGACGATCGCCGTGACACCGCCGTACCGCTGGGGCGCGCACCAGGTGGACAGGCCGATGTTCTCGGACCCGGCCGCCGGCCGGGCGGTGCTGTCCGGCGGCGGCAGGACGTGGATGCCGGGGGCCGGGTTCTCCCAGTACAGGGCGTCGTACGTGCCGTGCTGGACCGGGACGCCGACCGTGGCGGCGAAGGCGTGGAAGGGTGCCGCGAGGCCGGGGAGGTCGCGGGTGAGCTGGACCCAGGTGCCGCCGACGTCGACGCTGTGCAGCGAGCACTGGAGAACGGGCCGCGACTCCTCGATCACGTCGAACAGGGCTCGGCTCTCGGGCAGTCGCCGCCCCTCGATGGGCGCCCACTCCGGCTGCTCCGCCGCGACCGGGCGGAAGGCGGCACGGAAGTAGCGGTCCAGAGCGGGTCCGGGACCGGCCGTCGCCGCCTCCAGGCCCTCGCTCAGGGCCGCGCCGTCCGGGTCGAGACACAGGACGATGTCCCAGGTGACGGCGTCGGGATCGGTCGCCGCGGGCCGTCGGTCGCCGTCGGCCACCCGCTCCGCCAGCGCCAGCGCGGTCGCGCCGCCGACCGGCTCGTCCGAGTGCGGCCGGGCCACCACCAGGACGTGGCGCGGCCCGTGGCCCACGGACAGCATCAGGATCGGCCGGCCGGCCCGGGACGTGCCGATGCGGCGCAGACGGCAGGCCCCGGGGAACCGGGCGACCAGCCGTCGCGCCGACTCGGTGACTTCCGCGACCGTGGGACAGCGGTGCATCGGGCGCGGCCGGTCAGGAGCCGTCGTGGCCACCGCTGTCGCCGGCGGTCTCCCTCTTGTCCAGCGGACGGATCTCGATCGTGTTCGCCATGCCGTCTCCTCCTCCCGATGGTGCCTGTGGTGCGTGTGTTGCCTGTGGTGGTGTCTGCGGTGCCTGTGGCGCACTGGGTCTGCGGGGCACGCTGTGCTCTGGTCAGCGTTCGCTCGCCCGGTGGCTGTTGTCAACGTCCCGCGCTGCCCGTGTGGTTGGGGAGTGCGAGGGGCCGGCCCCCGTCAGCGCCCCGTCGTCCCGTCGATCAGCTCGCGCAGGATGTCCGCGTGGCCGGCGTGGCGGCCGGTCTCCTCGATCATGTGGGTCAGGGCCCAGCGGACGCTGGGCGTGGGGCGGCCCGGGCGGGACCGGGGGAGCGGTTCGCCGAGGTCGGCGCAGCCGTCGAGTACGCGGTTCGCCCGTTCGACGGCCTCGCGGTAGCGGGCGACGACCTCGGCCACGCCGTCCTCGGGCGCGGCCCGGAAGGTGGCCGGCCAGCTCCGCACCTCCGCCCCGAGGAAGAGCGCGCGCTCGACGTGGGTCAGGTGGTTGAGCAGCCCGAGCAGGTTGGTGCCGGACGGCACCGCGGCCGTGCGGACCCGCGGTTCCGGGGCGCCCTCGACCTTGCCGGCGATCGAGGTCCGCAGGTAGTCGAGGAACCCGCGCAGGGTCTCGGCCTCGCTGCCGCCGGTCCGTGGCGGCGGGGTGTCCCGGCGGTGGGTGCGGGGGGTGGTGGGCATGGTGACGGGCCTCCAGGGGGCGCAGGGCGGGTGGGCCGCGGGGGTACGGCCGGTCAGCTCGCGCGGCGGACGAGCAGGACGTGGTCGACGACCTCGGCGGTGCGCCCGTCCGGGCCGGTCGCGGTCCGGCGCGGGGCCTCGGCCCGCTCGACCCGCCAGGTCGCCGGGTCCAGGGCGAGGTCCGCCGCGACCTCCTCCGGGGAGGGGTACCGCGCGTCGGGGTCCTGGTCCCACGACCATGGCGCGGTCGAGCCGTGGTCGACGACCAGCAGCCGCCCGCCCGGGCGCAGCGCGTGCGCGGCCGTACGCAGGACCGACCCGCGGTCCAGGCCGAAGGGGGTGTGCAGGTAGTGGGCGCAGACCAGGTCGAACCGGCCCTCGGGGAAGGACGCGCGCAGGTCGTGCCGTACGGCGTCCACCAGGTCGCCGAGGCCGTGCGCGCGGGCGTGCCCGGCGAGCCGCTCGGCCGCCACGCCGGAGATGTCCACGGCCCTGACCCGCCAGCCCCGCCGGGCCAGCCACAGCGCGTCGCCGCCGCTGCCGCACCCGAGGTCCAGGGCGTCACCGGGCGGCAGCGCGGTGACCGTCTCGACGAGGCGGGCGTTCGGTCGCGGGGTGTCGGGCGCCGGGCGGGCGGCGTACACGCCGTCCCAGAACGTGACCGCATCGGTGGCGCTCATCGGAACTCCTTCATCGGCTTTCGGTCGGCTGTCGGCCGGCTCGGTCCGGCAGGGGCGGGTGCGAGCGACGGACGTGGCCAGTGTCGACAGCGACCGCCCGATCCGGCACGAAAACTTGCCGTTATGACAAGGTGGCCCGATGGACGCCGGAACGGACGACGTACTCGACGCGGTGGGTCCACGACTGCGCGCGCTGCGCCGTGAGCGGGGCATCACCCTCGCCCACCTCTCGGCGGCGACGGGCGTGTCGGAGAGCACCCTGTCCCGGCTGGAGAGCGGACAGCGCCGCGCCACCCTGGAACTGCTGCTGCCGCTCGCCCGGATCTACGACGTCCCCCTGGACGACCTCGTCGGCGCCCCGCGCACGGGCGACCCCCGCATCCATCTGAAGCCGGTCCGGCGCTACGGAATGGTCTTCGTGCCGTTGTCCCGGCGGCCGGGCGGCACCCAGGCCTTCAAGATGATCATCCCGAGCCGCCCGGCCCCGCTCGAACCGACCCCGCAGACCCACGAGGGCTTCGAGTGGCTGTACGTGCTCGGCGGCCGGCTGCGGTTGCTGGTCGGGGAGCGCGACCTGACGCTGGCGCCCGGCGAGGCGGCCGAGTTCGACACCTCCCTGCCGCACTGGCTGGGCAGCGCCGACGGCGGCGCGGTCGAACTGCTCGTGCTGTTCGGGCTGCAAGGAGTGCGGGCCCATGTGCGCGGCGGCGCTGCCGGTGGTGCCGGTGGCGGCGGGGGCGACTGACCGCCGTCCCGTCCCGGCGGTGGCCGCGAGGGGAGCCGGGGCGCCGTCAGGCGCGGTCCGTCACCCGGCGGCACGCCTCCGCGTATCCGCGCACCAGCGTCCGCCGCTCGTCCTCGCGGCGCCAGGCCAGGGCGTAGCGGCTGGGGGCCAGGCCGCGGACCGGGCGGGTGGTGACGCCGCCCAGGGTGATCAACGGGGCGTTGCCCGTGGCCACGAGGCAGACGCCGAGCCCCGCGACCAGGGCCTCGTACGTCTCCTCCGTGCCGGAGATCTCGGCGCCGACGCGCGGTGGGCGGGCGGCGGGCCCGTCGAGTGCCCGCCGTTCGTCCAGCGCCAGCCAGAAGTCGCGCAGCACCCCCGCCTCCGGGGGCAGGGCGAGGAACGGCTCGTCGGCCAGGTCGGCGAAGTCGACTTCCCGCCGGGAGGCGAGGGGGTGGGTGTCGGGGAGGGCGACCAGGCGGGGCTCCTCGGCGACCACCGTCCAGGCGTAGCGCTCGGCGTCGGGCAGTGGCAGCCACACGTACGCGACGTCGGCCGTGCCGTCGGCCAGGCCCGCCGTCGGGTCCTCCCAACTCGTCTGCCGCAGCCGCAGCACCGCCTCCGGGTGGGCCGCCGTGAAGCGGGAGCGGATCGCCGGCAGCAGACCGCCGCGGCCGGGGCTGGTGCTCATGCCGACGCGCAGGGTGCCGCGCCGCGCGGCACGGGTCGCCTCCACCGCCGCCGCGCCCTCGGCCCAGTCGGCCAGCACCCGCCGGGCGTGCGGCAGCAGCGCCGTACCCGCCTCGGTGAGAGTCACGCCCTGATGCTCGCGGCGGAACAGCTCGGTCCCCAACTGCCGTTCCAGGGCCCGGATCTGCTTGCTCAACGCGGGCTGCGACACGTACAGGCGCTCGGCCGCCCGCGTGAAGTGCAGTTCCTCGGCCACCGTCGCGAAGTAGCGCAGCTCCCGCACATGTACGTCCGTCGTCATAACCGTTGGTTATCACCGTGGGTCTTGGACGGGCAACCCGCCGGTGGACGAGGGTGGTTGGTGTCGGAGCAACGGATGCCCCGGACGAGGGACGCGAGGGAGTCGGAATGAACAAGGTGTGGCTGATCACCGGGGCGAGCAGCGGTTTCGGGCGGGCGATCGCCGAGGCGGCCCTGGCCGACGGCGACGTCGTGGTCGGCGCGGCACGGCGTCCCGAGGCGCTCGACGACCTCGTGGCCGCGCACCCGGACCAGATGGAGGCGCTGCGCCTGGACGTCGCCGACACGGCCGCCGCCGGGGACGCCGTACGGGACGTGCTGGCACGGCACGGGCGGATCGACGTACTCGTCAACAACGCGGGCCGCACGCACGTCGGCGCCCTCGAGGAGACCGCCGAGGAGGAGCTGCGCGCGCTGTTCGACGTGCACGTCTTCGGTCCGGCCGCGCTGACGCGGGCGGTGCTGCCGTCCATGCGGGAGCGGCGCTCGGGCGCGATCGTGCAGATGAGCAGCATGGGCGGGCAGATGTCCTTCGCGGGCTTCTCGGCGTACAGCGGCACGAAGTTCGCGCTGGAGGGCATGTCCGAGGGGCTCGCGGACGAGGTTCGGGACTTCGGCATCAAGGTGCTGATCGTCGAGCCGGGCTCCTTCCGCACCGGCCTGTTCGAGGCCGGGAACGCCGGGATCAGCGCGGACAGCGGCGTGTACGCCAAGGTCGGCGAGACCCGCGGGACGGTCGCCGCGGGCGACGGCAGCCAGCCCGGCGACCCCGCCAAGGCGGCGGCGGTCATCCGGGCCGCCCTCGCGGCCGAGCACACCCCGCTGCGCCTGCCGCTGGGCGACGACGGCGTCAGCGCGGTCCTCGGTCACCTCGACCAGGTCCGCGAAGACGTCGAGGCGTGGGAGAAGCACACCCGGGCCACGTCCTTCGACGACTGAGCCCAGGCACGGGGGAATTCCCCTGCGCGGAGGATTTCCCGCGCGGGGGATTTTCCGGTGTTGTTCGGGCCATGCCGACAGGGACAGGGGCGGCACCTTGGTCCCACCCCCGGACCTCGACCGCGTGTACACCGCGAGACGGCCCTCGGGGACACGTGGCCGGTCGAGGTGGCCCTGGGAGTGCGCGCCGGTGGTGATGATGACGGCGTGGGCGCCGTTCGGTGCGCCCCGCGCCCGGTATCCGGCGCGAGGGGGCGGACGGGTCGTCCTGGAAGTGCTGTGGTTCGGCGCCGGTGCCGCCGCCCTGGCGGCCTCCGGCAGACCGGTCCTGGCGGCCGTCTTCGCCGGTGTTTGCCTCGCCGACGCGGTGCTCGGACGGCGGTGGAGGCAGTGAGGCCCGGCGTGCGTGCGCGACCCGCGCCCCCGCCCCGCGCGGACCGTGCTTACGATGCGCGAGGCCGCACCCGTCGCCGCACCCCTCTCGAACAGGAGCACGGTACCCGTGTCCATGCCGCCCCCGCCGGGCCCCCAAGGGCCGTACCCCCAGGGGCCGTACGCTCCGCAGTGGGGCCATCCCCTCACCCCGTACCCCCGGCAGGCTCCCGTCAGCGGGCTCGCCATCGCCGCGTTCGTACTCGGGGTCCTGTGCTTCGTGCCGGCGGTCGGGCTCGTCCTGGGGCTGGTCGCGCTGGCCCGGATCCGGAAGAGGGGCGAGCGCGGCAAGGGGTTCGCGGTGGCCGGGTGCGTGCTGTCCTCGGTGGGGCTGGCCCTGTGGGTGCTGACGCTCTCCACGGGCGCCGCCGGCGACTTCTGGGACGGCTTCCGGGACGCCGCGCGCGGCGATGACACCGCCTACTCCCTCGAGAAGGGCCAGTGCTTCACCACCCCGGGCGGCTCCCTCCAGGGGGTGACGTACGACGTCGACGAGGTGCCCTGCACGCAGGAGCACGACGGCGAGGTGTTCGCCGCGTTCGACCTGCCGGACGGTTCCTACCCGGGCGACGCGGAGATCACACGCGCCGCCGACGACCGGTGCTACGCCCTCCAGGACGGCTACGCGATGGACCGGTGGGCGCTGCCGGCCGACGTCGACGTGTACTACCTGACCCCGACCTCCGGGAGCTGGCGGACCGGTGACCGCGAGATCACCTGCCTGTTCGGGAACACGGACGAGCGGGACACGCTGACCGGCTCGCTGCGCAACGACGGCGCGCGGCTCGACCCGGACCAGCACACCTACCTGCTCGCGGAGGGCTACCTGAACCGGGCCATGGACGAGGTGCCCGAGGCGGAGGCCGTCGAGGACGACTTCGCGGGCTACCGGGTCTGGGCCGGGCAGGTCTCGGAGGCGCTCAGGGGCGAGATCGCGATGCTGGACGGCCACGACTGGCCCGCCGGCGCCGAGCGCCCGGTCGCCGGGTTGACCGAGGACCTGCGGGCGGCACAGCGGGAGTGGGGCCGGGCGGCGAAGGCCGCCGACCTCGACGCGTACTACGAGCACTACGGCAAGGGCTACGACCTCGTCGTGGCCGACAGCACGGTCACCGCCCGCAAGGCCCTCGGCCTGGCCACCACACCGCCGGACTACGAGGGCGGTGGCGAGAGCGGGGGAGACGACCCCGGCGTGGAGGTGTGAGAGCGGCCCCAGTGGGGAGAAAGTGCCTGCGTAAAGCCCTCGGGCCACACAAGTCATCACATCGAGTGATTCTTTGGCCTTTGCTTGCCTGGGCCAACCTACGGTTGCCACGCTGTTGCTGTCTGTACAACCTGATGGGAGCGGCCAGTGACATTCGGTGAGCAGCCGGCGTATCTGCGTGTCGCGGGTGATCTCCGCAAGAAGATCGCCGACGGCCTGCTGCCGCCCCATACCCGCCTCCCGTCCCAGGCGCGGATCCGCGAGGAGTACGGCGTCTCGGACACCGTCGCGCTGGAGGCCCGCAAGGTGCTGATGGCCGAGGGGCTCGTCGAGGGCCGCTCCGGTTCCGGCACCTATGTGCGCGAGCGGCCCGTCCCGCGACGCGTCGCCCGCTCCGGGTACCGGCCGGCCGGCGGCGCCACGCCCTTCCGCCAGGAGCAGGCCGACGCCCACGCGCACGGCACCTGGGAGTCGCGCAGCGAACAGGCCGAGGCGAGCGGTGCCGTCGCCGAGCGGCTGGGGATCAAGCCCGGTGACCGGGTGATGTGCACGCGGTACGTCTTCCGGGAGGCCGGTGAGGCCGTCATGCTCTCCACCTCCTGGGAGCCGCTGGACCTGACCGGCCGCACCCCCGTGATGCTGCCCGAGGAGGGGCCGCTCGGCGGCATGGGCGTCGTCGAGCGGATGGCCGCCATCGACGTCGTCGTCGACAACGTCACCGAGGAGGTCGGCGCCCGCCCCGGCCTCGCCGAGGAACTGCTCGCCCTGGGAGGGGTGCCGGGGCATGTGGTGCTGGTCGTCCAGCGCACGTTCTACGCCTCCGGGCGCGCGGTGGAGACGGCCGACGTGGTCGTCCCGGCCGATCGTTACCGGGTGGCGTACCACCTGCCGGTCAGGTAGCCCGTCAAGCAAGGCCCCGGCCCGGGGAGTTCACGCGCCCTGACGCACCCTTTCGCGGCGTGAGGCGGTGCGACGCGGTGTGAGATGGCGCACGCCTGTCGTGCGCCTCCCGCGCTCCGCCGCCCCGCCCGCACACCCGTCCGATGCCGCGGCGCCCTGCGCGCCTGCGCCGCAATCCGGTCGTTCCCCCAGGTCGCCTCGCCCCGCCACGGCATGCCCGTGACCGGAGGCATCGGTGTGCGGAGACGGCGCGTTCCGCATCGTGCGCCCCCTGCGTTCTGGCTGGTTGCGTACCTCTTTGTGCAAAGCCGTATTCGCTCCGTGAAGGTTGGGCGTAGGCTCGGGCATATGCGGATTGCGGTTTCCTTGGCGGGCGGGGCGCGGCGGGTGCCGTGGGCGGCGGGAACGGGAGGTGGAGGGGCGCGATGAACGACAGCACGGTCACTCTTCCCTGGCTGGTCTTCCGGCAGGACGACAACGGCAATCGCTACCGCGTGGGCAGATACGCGACCCGGGCGGAGGCCCAGCAGATCGCGGACACCCTCGACGGCCGCGGACACAAGCAGCTCTACTGGGTCGAGAAGCTCGGCACCTCAGGACCGGGCGCGGCGGACTGAGCCGTAGGCTCCGGCGCATGACGGAACGGATCGTGGTGGGCGCCGCCCTGGTCGACGGCGGGCGCCTGCTCGCCGCGCGCCGCAGCGCACCCGCCGAACTGGCCGGACGGTGGGAGCTGCCCGGCGGCAAGGTCGAGGCGGGCGAGACGCCCGAGGCGGCGCTCGTGCGCGAACTGCGCGAGGAACTCGGGGTGGCGGCCGAGCCCGGTGAGCGCGTCCCGGGCCAGTGGCCCCTGAGGGCGCCCTTCGTCCTCCAGGTGTGGACCGCCCGCCTGCGCCCCGGCTCCGCCGCCCCCCAGCCCCTTGAGGACCACGACGAACTGCGCTGGCTGACCCCCGCCCGGGTCTGGGACGTGCCCTGGCTCGACCAGGACGTACCGGCCGTCGAGCAGGTGCTCGCCCACTTGGGACTCCAGGCGGGGACCCCGGCGAACGGTACTGAGCCCGGATAAAGGGTATGTGCCCATTAACCCCATGAAAACGGGCAGCGATGGGTCGTCGGCCGGGGAAGTGATCGGCGTGAGGGACGGCGAGGGTGTCTGTGCCGAGTGGGTCTTTCCCGCGGCGCCGGACGCCGTGCGGACCGCCCGCTCCCTGGTCCGCCGCACCCTGGACGAATGGCGGCTCGACAGCGTCGGGGACATCGCCGCCCTGCTCGTCAGCGAGCTGGTCACCAACGCCCTGCGGCACGCCACCGGCCCCATCGGCGTCCGGGTGGTGCGCGACCCGGCCGGGGCGGCCGGCGTCCTGCTGGTGGAGGTCTCCGACCCGCTGCCGGACCCGCCGCGCGAGCGCGCCGCCCGTCCCGACGACGAGGACGGCCGGGGTCTGCAACTGGTGGCGTCCGCCGCACAGCGCTGGGGCACCCGCCCCGGCGAGGCGGGCAAGACCGTGTGGTTCGAACTCGCCCTGCCGCGTTAGCGCGACGGCCTCGTGACGCACCGTCGCCGTCACGCCGGTCCGCCGTCCGAAATGTCCCCACATCACCCCTGCTTCCGGCCGTCAACCGGTTCAGGCCAGTGGCAGTTGTGGAACTGCGTGATTCGATGCCGTGTCCGCTGGTTAGAAGACTGGAAGTGTTGTCACGGTCCGGACCGAAAACCATCGGGACCGTGCTGTGATCGTGAACACCGTGTCGTGCGGCGCCGTAGTGCTGGATACTGCGGGCAGCCGCCTCCGGTGACCGGTGCCGGACGCGGTGAGCTGGAGGGGACGGTTCGCGTGAGCGAGATACCAGCGAGGGCCAAGGAGCCCACGGAGTCCACGGAGTCCGAGGACCCGTCGGCAGACGCGCCACTCGGTGACGCGGTGTGGCAGAGCAGCCCGCCCGGCTCCATCTACGACTACATCAAGGTCGCCTCCTTCTCCATCGGCCCCGACGGACTCGTCGACCAGTGGAGCCTGCGTGCGGAGCAACTGCTTGGCATCCGGGCCGAGGACGCCGTGGGCACCGATCCCATCGAGGCCTTCATCGACCCCGACCTGCGCGAGCGCGGCCAGCGCAAGATGACCGAGATCCTCGACGGGCGGGAGTGGACCGGCGTGGTCCCCTTCCGGGCACCGGGCGAGGCCGAGGGGACCGGTCAGCCCCCGGGCGGCCGAAGCGGGCGGCGCGGGCTCGCCGAGGTGTACGTCATGCCGACCCGCACGGAGGACGGGGAGAAGGCCGCCGTCTGCATCGTCGTCGACGTCCGCGTGCTGCGCAGCATCGAGACCGACCTCGCCGCGTCGCAGGCCATATTCGGCCAGTCTCCGTTCGGGTTCCTGCTGATCGACCCCGACCTGCGGGTGCGCCGTGCCAACCAGCGGTTCGCCGCCACCTTCGGCGGCACCCCCGACGACCACCGCGGCAAGGGCGTCCACGACTATCTGCCGCGCGCCGAGGCCGACCGGGTCTCCGCGACCCTGCGCCGGGTCCTGGAGACCGGCGACTCCATCACGGACATGCACGTCACGGGCTTCGTGCCGGGCACGGAGGAACGCCGCCACTGGTCCGTCAACCTCTACCGCGTGCACAGCGGTTCCGGCCGCCCCATCGGCGTCGCCTGGCTCGGCACCGACATCACCGCCCGCCGCCAGGCCGCCCGCGAGGCCGCCGCCGCCCGGCGCAACCTCGCCCTCCTCAACGAGGCCGGCGCCCGCATCGGCAACTCCCTCGACCTGGAGACCACCGCCCGCGAACTCCTCGACGTCGTCGTCCCCGGCTTCTGCGACCTGGCCACCGTCGACCTCTACCAGGGCCTGCTGGTCGGCGACCAGACCCCGCCAGGACTCGCCGACGGCAGCGCGGAACTGCGCCGTGTCGCCTTCTCCAGCGCCGTCTCGGACGCGCCGTTCCTCGGCACCGGCGAGCGGGTCAAGCTCGGCGCCGTCCACCACTACCCGTTCAACTCGCCCTGCGCGGACGCCCTGCGCACCGCCCGGCCGCGCACCGTCCCCGCCGAGGAGGGCGGCCTGGTGCAGTCCACGCTCGCCGTGCCGATGGTCGCCCACGACACGGTCGTCGGCCTCGTCCAGTTCGCCCGCACCAAGGGCAGCGAGCCGTTCGGCGACCGCGACCGCGACCTCGCCGTGGAACTGGCCGCGCGCGCCGCCGTCTGCATCGACAACGCCCGCCTCTACCGGCGCGAACACGAACGCGCGCTGATACTGCAACGCTCGCTGCTCCCGCCCGGCGACCCGGAGGCATCGGGCCTCGACATCGCCTGCCGCTACCTGCCCGGCAACGCGGCCACCGGCCGGGCCAGCGAGGTCGGCGGCGACTGGTTCGACGTCATCGAACTCCCCGGGCACCGCACCGCGCTGGTCGTCGGCGACGTCATGGGCCGCGGTCTGCGCGCCGCCGTCGCCATGGGCGAACTGCGCACCGCCGTACGCACCCTGGCCCAGCTCGACATCGAACCGGCCGAGGTGCTCTCCCAGCTGGACGAGATCGCCCGCGGCCTCGGCGCTCCCGGGGGCGTCCAGCAGGCCACCCGGGCCGCCCGCCGCCCCCGCGAGGCCGACCTGTCCGAGGTCTACCTGGCGACCTGCGTGTACGCCGTCTACGACTCGGTGACCCGGCGCTGCACCTTCGCCAACGCGGGCCACCTGCCGCCCGTCCTGGTCGAGCCCGGTGAGACCGCGCTGATGCTGGACGTGCCGCCGGGCCTGCCGCTCGGCGTCGGCGGGGAGCCCTTCGAGGAGGTGGAGGTCGAACTGCCCGAGGGCGCCCTGCTTGCCCTCTACACCGACGGCCTGGTCGAGAGCCGCGACCACCCCCTCGACGAGGGCCTCCAGGCCTTCGTGGGCGCCCTCACCGACCCCTCCCAGCCCCTGGAGGACGTCTGCGACCAGGTCCTCCACACCCTCGACAGCCACCACGGCGAGGACGACATCGCCCTGCTGATGGCCCGGGTCCAGGGTCTGCCCAGCGACTCGGTCGGCGACTGGACCCTGCCGCGGGAGCCGCGCAGCGTCGGCCGGGCCCGCGAGTACGCCCGCGCCCAGCTGCTCGCCTGGGACATGGAGCCGCTGGTCGACACCACGGAACTGCTCGTCAGCGAACTCGTCACCAACGCGCTCCGCTACGGCGAGGGCGAGATCAGGCTCCGCCTCCTGCTCGACCGCACACTGGTCTGCGAGGTCTGGGACTCCGGCCTGGTCCAGCCGCGCCGACGCCGCGCCCGCGACACCGACGAGGGCGGCCGCGGCCTGCAACTGGTCGGCCTGCTCAGCGCGGCCTGGGGCTCACGCCGCACGCCGCGCGGCAAGACGGTCTGGTTCGAACTGCCCCTGCCGGGCGCCGACACCCAGCTCACCGACCCGGCGGAGGCTCTGCTGAGCCTGTTCTGACCCGCCCCGGAGTCGTACGCGTCCGGGCCCGCCGGGTGCGGCGCACATGCCCGTACCCGGCCAGCAGCAGCGCCGCCCCGGCCGTGACCAGGGGCGGCACCAGATCCGCGCAGATCATCGTCACGCACCCCTGACCGCAACCGGAACACCGGTTCGAGTCGTCCCCGCTGGCACCACGCTCGGAGCGTATGCGCGGCAACCGGTCACCGCGACCGGGGCCGGGCCACAGGGAGGGGACACCCGTGGAGGACACGGAGCCGAAAGAGACCGACCCGGCAGCCGCCGACGGCGATCGGCCCCCACCGGGGCCCAAGAAGAAGCGGCTCCGCCGCACCCGCCGCATCACCCTCGCCGTCCTCCTCGTCCTGCTCCTCCCCCTCCTCACCGCCGAGACCGCCCTCCGCATCAACTACACGGGCGACCCCGCGGACGGCACGTACACCAGGAACCGCGACGCGATCTGGCTCGGCCACGCCTGGGTCGACGGCCGCAAGAAGGACACGGACCTCACCGCGCTGGCCCGCGACCTCAAGACCACCGGCATCCGGGACCTGTACGTGCACACCGGCCCGATGGAGCACGACGGCACGCTGCCCGAGTCGCTCTACCCCAAGGCCCGCTGGCTGATCGACGGCGTGCACCGGGAACTTCCCGGTGTCCGCGTCCAGGCCTTCCTCGGCGACGTCCTCGCCACCGAAGGCCCCGACGGCATGCGCCTGGCGCGGGCCGACACCCGCGCCGCCGTCGTCGACTCCGCCCGCCAGGTCCTGGACGCGGGCTACGACGGAGTCCACCTGGACCTGGAACCGCTGCACTCGGACGACCGGAACTACCTCTCGCTCCTGGACGACGTACGCGCCGTCACCCGCGCCCGGGACGCGCAACTCTCCGTCGCCGCCCACCAGATCGACCCGCTGCCGGCCCTGCACTCCGTCTTCGGCCTCTTCACCCGGCACCCCAAGTGGTGGTCGCAGGAGTTCTTCGGCCAGGTCGCCCGCCGCGTCGACCAGATCGCCGTGATGTCCTACGACACCGCGCAGCCGCTTCAGAGCACCTACGGCGGCTACGTGGCCCAGCAGACCTCCCTCGCCCTGGAGGTCACCCCGCCCACGACCCACCTGCTGATGGGCCTGCCCTTCTACCACGAGAGCAACTTCGACCACTGGGGTCACGCCGAGACCGTCGCCGCCGCCGTGCGCGGCGTCCGCCTCGGCCTGTCCCGGACGGACGCCGACCGCGAGCTGTTCGGCGTCGCCCCGTACATCGACTTCGCGGCGACGGACACGAACTGGAAGGAGTACCGGGACGGCTGGGTCCGCTAGGCCGTGTCGGATCTAGGACCGGTCCCTGCCCCGGCGCCCGATCTTCGAGCCCAGCCACACCAGCGGGTCGTACTTGCGGTCCACGGCCCGTTCCTTCAGGGGGATCAGCGCGTTGTCCGTGATCCTGATGCCCTCGGGGCACACCTCCGTGCAGCACTTGGTGATGTTGCAGTAGCCCAGGCCGTGTTCGTCCTGGGCGGTGCGCGACCGGTCCAGACCGGTGTCACCGGCGGCGTCCAGCGGGTGCATGTCCAGTTCGGCGACGCGCATGAGGAAGCGGGGGCCCGCGAAGGCGGGCTTGTTCTCCTCGTGGTCCCGCACGACATGGCAGGTGTCCTGGCACAGGAAGCACTCGATGCACTTGCGGAACTCCTGCGAGCGGTCCACGTCCTCCTGCATCATCCGGTACTCGCCCGGCCCGAGGTCGGCGGGCGGGACGAAGGCCGGGACCTCGCGGGCCTTGGTGTAGTTGAAGCCGACGTCCGTCACCAGGTCCCGGATCACCGGGAAGGCGCGCAGCGGCGTGACGGTGACCGTCTCCTCACGGGTGAACACGGACATGCGGGTCATGCACAGCAGCCGGGGCCGCCCGTTGATCTCCGCCGAGCACGAACCGCACTTGCCCGCCTTGCAGTTCCAGCGCACCGCGAGGTCGGGGGCCTGGGTGGCCTGGAGGCGGTGGATGATGTCGAGCACCACCTCGCCCTCGTTCACCTCGACCGTGAAGTCCGCCAGGCCGCCGCCCTCCGCGTCACCGCGCCACACCTTGAAGCGGGCCTCGTAGCCGCTCATTCGGACAGGCCCTCCAGTTCGTCGTCGGCGAGGTACTTCACCAGCTCCTCCTTGTCGAAGAGGGCGAGCAGATCGGGCCGGATCGGCTCGGTGGTCTGCCGCTCCAGGGCGATCCGGCCGCGCTCCGGGTCCGTCGCCGCGAGGTCGCCGGCCGGGTCGGCCAGCGAGCAGAGCAGGTTGGCCGGGCGCCAGCGCCGGTCCATCGACGGATGGTCCTCCCGGGTGTGCCCGCCGCGCGACTCGGTGCGCTCCAGCGCGGCCCGCGCCACGCACTCGCTGACCAGCAGCATGTTGCGCAGGTCCAGGGCGAGGTGCCAGCCCGGGTTGAACTGCCGGTGCCCCTCCACCCCGGCCCGGCGGGCGCGCACCCGCAGCTCGGCCAGCTTCTCCAGGGCCTGCTTCATCTCCGCCTCCCGACGGATGATCCCCACCAGGTCGTTCATGGTCTGCTGGAGTTCCTGGTGGAGGGTGTACGGGTTCTCCGGCGGCCCGGCACCGGGCTCCTGCGTCTCGGCGGAGAACGGCCGCAGCGCCTCCGCGGCGGCGGCGTCGACCTGCGCGTCGTCGACCCGGGCGGGCGCGCCCCCGTCCGCCCGCCCCGCCGCGTACTCGGCCGCGTACCGTCCCGCCCGGCGCCCGAACACCAGCAGGTCGGACAGCGAGTTGCCGCCCAGCCGGTTGGAGCCGTGCATACCGCCGGCCACCTCACCGGCGGCGAACAGCCCCGGCACCCCGCGGGCGGCGGCGGTGTCGGAGTCGACGGCGATGCCGCCCATCACGTAGTGGCAGGTGGGCCCGACCTCCATCGCCTCCGCCGTGATGTCCACGTCCGCCAGCTCCTTGAACTGGTGGTACATGGACGGCAGCCGGCGCCGGATCACCTCGGCGGACATCCGGGTGGACACGTCGAGGAAGACCCCGCCGTGCGGTGAGCCCCGGCCCTCCTTCACCTCGGCGTTGATCGCGCGGGCGACCTCGTCGCGGGGGAGCAGCTCGGGCGGGCGGCGGTTGTGGTCCGGGTCGTCGTACCAGCGGTCGCCCTCCGCCTCCGACTCGGCGTACTTCTCCTTGAAGACGTCCGGGATGTAGTCGAACATGAACCGCTTGCCCTCGGAGTTGCGCAGCACCCCGCCGTCGCCGCGCACCGACTCGGTGACCAGGATGCCCTTGACCGAGGGCGGCCAGACCATGCCCGTCGGGTGGAACTGCACGAACTCCATGTTCAGCAGAGGCGCCCCGGCCAGCAGCGCCAGGGCGTGGCCGTCGCCCGTGTACTCCCACGAGTTCGACGTCACCTTGAACGACTTGCCGATGCCGCCGGTGGCGATCACCACCGAGGGCGCCTGAAGGACGAAGAAGCGGCCGCTCTCGCGCTCGTAGCCGAAGACGCCCGAGACCTCGCGGCCCTCCTTGAGCACGCGGGTGACCGTGCACTCCTGGAAGACCTTCAGCCGGGACTCGTGGTCCCCGGTCTCGCGGAAGTCCTCCTGCTGGAGCGAGACGATCTTCTGCTGGAGGGTGCGGATCAGCTCCAGGCCCGTACGGTCGCCGACGTGGGCGAGGCGCGGGTACTCGTGGCCGCCGAAGTTGCGCTGCGAGATCCGGCCGTCCTTCGTACGGTCGAACAGCGCGCCCCAGGTCTCCAGTTCCCACACCCGCTGCGGCGCCTCCTGGGCGTGCAGCTCGGCCATCCGCCACTGGTTGAGGAACTTGCCGCCGCGCATGGTGTCGCGGAAGTGGACCTGCCAGTTGTCGCCGGAGTTGACGTTGCCCATGGAGGCGGCGATGCCGCCCTCGGCCATCACGGTGTGCGCCTTGCCGAACAGCGACTTGCAGATCACGGCCGTACGGGCGCCCCGTTCGCGGGCCTCGATCGCGGCACGCAGCCCGGCGCCGCCCGCGCCCACCACGACGACGTCCCATTCCTGCCGGTCGACCACGGACATCAAAAGGCCTCACTCATCGGAAGTCGTCAGAAGAAGCGCGGATCGTCGAAGACCCCGGACGCGACCAGGTAGACGTAGAAGTCGGCGAGCGCCACGCTCACCAGCGACGCCCAGGCGAGCTGCATGTGCCGGGCGTTGAGCCTGCCCACCAGCTGCCACATCCGGTAGCGCACCGGATGCCGCGAGAAGTGCCTGAGCTTGCCGCCGACGATGTGCCGGCAGGAATGGCAGGAGAGGGTGTACGCCCAGATCAGCGCGATGTTGGCGAGGAACACCAGGGTGCCGAGCCCCATGTGGCCCCACGCGTAGTGCTCGTCGCGGAAGGCGAGCACGGTGTCGTAGGTGAGGATGCCCGCGACCAGCAGCGCCGCGTAGAAGAAGTACCGGTGGACGTTCTGGAGGATCAGCGGGAAGCGGGTCTCGCCGGTGTACTTCTTGTGCGGCTCGGCCACCGCGCAGGCCGGCGGGGACGCCCAGAAGCCCCGGTAGTAGGCCTTGCGGTAGTAGTAGCAGGTCAGGCGGAAGCCGAGCGGGAAGATCAGGATGATGATCGCGGGGGAGACGCCCCACCAGGTGCCGAGGAGTTCCCAGTTGGGCCCCGAGCGCATCGGCTCGCAGTTCTCCGCCAGACAGGGGGAGTAGAAGGGCGAGACGTACGGGGCCGCGTAGTAGTCGGCGTTCGCGAAGGCCCGCCAGGTCGAGTAGGCGATGAAGGCCAGCAGGCCCGCCGCGGTGGCGGCGGGTGCCAGCCACCAGCGGTCGGTGCGCAGGTGCGGGGCGCGGATGGCGGCGCGCGTCGGGGTGTGGACGCCACCGCCCGGGGGGCGGTCTTCGGTGGCTGGAGGTTCGGTACCAGTTGCCACTGGGCGACTCCGGTCGGTCGGGTCGGGTTCAGGGAGCGCGGCGGTCGCGGGCGCCGAGGCCCTCGTCGTCCGAGTCCGTCCACAGCGAGCCGTCGTACGGCGTGTCGGGGATCGGGACGAGGTCCGGGCGCCTGGGGGCGTCCGGCGCGGCAGCCGCCGCCCGCAGCAGCGCGAGGCTCTCGCGCAGGTGGTCGGCGTCGGTGCGGACCCGGCGGACGTCCAGGCCACCGCTGCCCAGCTGCTGTTCCAGCCGGGTCACCGTCCGGGACAGCTCGTCGAGGCTGCGCTGCACCGATGACAGATCGTCGTGCACGGACAAGACGTGACCTCACTTCCGTCGGACACGGCAAGGGGCGGCCGGGCTTGGGAGCGACGCTGGTGCGCCTGAGAGTGTCGCGCGTCACACCAGTCGCTGGGAAGGGATGTGCAGCGATTGGCCGGGGCGTGTGGGTGCACCGCGGGTGGCATTGAGCCGCACGGGTGAGCTTACGCACCGTCGTCGCCGTGTCTCCCAGCGTCGCCGAACCGTTTCCCCTTCAGTTGCCGCATCCCCGTCCGGATACAAATGATCAACCTGAATACCGCAAATCTCGCAAGCGCGGCCTTCCGGAGGTAGCAGAGATGTCCCACGTCGGCGTCGGACCCCGCGCGGTCACGCGTTCGGTCGCTTTCCTCACCGCGGGTGTCCTCGCGGTCCCCGCGCTGGCCGGCTGCACCTCCGAGGACCCGTCGGGCAAGCCGCTCGCCGGGCAGGACGTCGCCGCCGCAGCCCGCGCCCGGATCTCCGACGGCGGCACCCTGCGCTGGGCCGTGGACTCCGTGCCGGACACGCTGAACGCCTTCCAGTCGGACGCCGACGCCACCACGACCCGCGTCGCGCAGGCCGTGCTGCCCTCGATGTACCGCATGGACGAGACCGGCAGCCCGGTGCGCGACCCCGACTACCTGGAGTCGGCCGAGGTCGTCGACACCGAGCCCAAGCAGGTCGTCGTCTACAAGCTGAACCAGCAGGCCGTCTGGAGCGACGGCCGGGAGATCGGTGCCGCCGACTTCGCCGCCCAGTGGCGCGCCCTGGCCGGGAAGGACAGCGCCTACTGGACCGCCCGCAACGCCGGCTACGACCGCATCGAGAGGATCGAGCGCGGCGCGAACGACCTGGAGGTCAAGGTCACCTTCAGCCGGCCCTACGCCGACTGGAAGGCCCTGTTCACGCCCCTGTACCCGAAGGACGTCACGGGCACCCCCGACGCCTTCAACGACGGCGCGCGGCGGACGCTCAAGGTCAGTGCCGGCCCCTTCGCGGTCAAGAAGGTCGACACCAAGGGCGACCGGGTCGTCCTCACCGGCAACCCGCGCTGGTGGGGCGAGCCGGCGAAGCTGGACCAGATCGTGCTGCGCGCCGTCCCCCGCGACGAGCGGGTCGCCGCACTGGTCGCCGGCAAGCTCGACCTCGCCGAGATCGACCCGGAGACCGCCGACGAGGTCAGCCTGGCCGCCGGTCCCCGGGACCCCGCCACCGGCACCCCGCTCATGGGCCCCGGGGGCACCCCGGCCCTCGGCCCGCAGGGCAGGTCCGCCGCCGAGGCGCTGCGCTCCTGGGCCATCGCCAACGGCTCCGACGAGGAGGCCGCCGAGGAGGAGGTCCTCGCCCGCGAGGAGCGGCAGGAGGCGGAGGCGAAGGCCCGGCGCCGTCAGCAGGCCCTGAGCGGCTTCGAGGTCCGCAAGTCGCTGGAGCCCGCCTACACCCAGCTCGCCCTCAACGGGTCCGACGGCCCCCTCGCCGACGAGCGCGTCCGCAGGGCCGTGGCCCGCGCCCTGGACCGCGGGAAGCTGGCCAAGGCGGTGCTGAAGCCGCTCGGCCTGCCCGCCGAGCCCGTGGGCAGCCACCTCGCCCTGTCCGGCCAGCCCGCCTACGCCGACGGCAGCGGCGCGCTCGGCGAGCAGAACGCCAAGGAGGCCCGGGCCCTGCTCGCGGACGCCGGATGGGTCCCCGGCGGCCCCGTGAAGAAGAAGGACGGCGAGGAGGCGGCCGGCGCCGAGAAGGACAAGAAGGACAAGGGCGACAAGGACGAGCAGCAGTCCGAGGGCGACGACGAGGGCACCTACATCGTCGGCGAGGACGACAAGAACGACGACGGCGGCGACGACGCCAAGGACGGCGCCGACCAGGCGAGCGGCGAGAAGCACAGCAGCGGCAAGAACACCGCGCAGGGCGGCGCGCCCGGCGCCTACGCCCCCAAGGGCACCGCGGCCCCGGCCGGCTCGGCGGCGGCCCCGCTCGCCAAGGACGGCAAGGCGCTCACCCTCCGCTTCGTGCTCCCCTCCGGCCCCGGCTCCGAGACTCTGCGCACCGTGGCCGACCGCGTCACGGACATGCTGAAGGAGATCGGCATCGGCACCGAGGTCACCAAGGTGCCGGACGAGAGCTACTTCAAGGACCACATCGCCGCCGGCGAGTACGACCTGGCGCTCTACTCCTGGCCCGCCTCCGCCTTCCCGGCCACCGACGCCCGCCCCATCTACGCCAAGCCCGTCCCGGCCGCCGACGGTTCCCTGAACGTCGCGCAGAACTACACCCGGGTCGGCACCGACCAGGTCGACCAGCTCTTCGACCGGGCCATGGGCACCCTGGACCAGAAGGAGGCCCGGGACCTGCTGCGCAAGGCCGACTCGCGGATCTGGGCGGCGGCCGGCTCCGTCCCCCTCTACCAGCGCCCCCAGCTGGTGGCGGCCCGCGAGAACCTCGCCAACGCGGGAGCCTTCGGCTTCGAGACGCCGGTCTACGAGGACATGGGCTTCCTCAAGAAGGGCGCCCAGGGCTCCCGGCCCACCGCCCCGTCCTCGGCCTCGCCCTCGTCCTGAACCCTCCTGGCAAGCCGCAGTCCCCGGGGCCCCGTACCATTGGGTGAGGCCGTGGCATGTACCGCCCGGCAGGCCCGCGTGACACGGACGTCCGCGACGGCCGTCCTCACACCCTCCGGGAGTAAGCCACTTATGGCCGCGTCTACAACGCGTCACGACATTCGCAACGTCGCCATCGTCGCCCATGTCGACCACGGCAAGACCACCATCGTCGACGGAATGCTCAAGCAGGCCGGCGCCTTCGCCGCGCACCAGCTCGAAGGCGTCGACGACCGCATGATGGACTCGAACGACCTGGAGCGTGAGAAGGGCATCACGATCCTGGCGAAGAACACGGCGGTGAAGTACCACCCGAAGGATGGCGGGGACGTCATCACCATCAACATCATCGACACCCCCGGCCACGCCGACTTCGGCGGCGAGGTCGAGCGCGGTCTGTCGATGGTCGACGGTGTCGTGCTGCTCGTGGACGCCTCCGAGGGCCCGCTGCCGCAGACCCGCTTCGTGCTGCGCAAGGCGCTCAGCCAGCGGCTGCCGATCATCCTGTGCATCAACAAGACGGACCGCCCGGACGCCCGGATCGACGAGGTCGTCAACGAGACCTACGACCTCTTCCTCGACCTGGACGCCGACGAGGAGCAGATCGAGTTCCCGATCGTCTACGCCTGCGGCCGGGACGGCGTCGCCTCCCTCACCAAGCCCGAGGACGGCACGGTCCCCTCCGACTCCACCAGCCTGGAGCCGTTCTTCTCGACGATCCTGGACTACATCCCGGCGCCGACCTACGACGAGGACGCCCCGCTCCAGGCGCACGTGACCAACCTGGACGCCGACAACTTCCTCGGCCGTATCGCGCTGCTCCGCGTGCACCAGGGCGAGCTGAAGAAGGGCCAGACCGTCGCCTGGATGAAGCGCGACGGGTCCGTGCAGAGCGTGCGGATCTCCGAGCTGATGATGACCGAGGCGCTCACCCGCAAGCCCGCCGAGAAGGCCGGCCCCGGTGACATCTGCGCCGTCGCCGGCATCCCGGACATCATGATCGGCGAGACCCTGGCCGATGTGGAGAACCCGGTCCCGCTGCCGCTGATCACGGTGGACGAGCCCGCGATCTCCATGACCATCGGCACCAACACCTCCCCGCTGGTCGGCCGCGGCGCCACCGGCAAGGGCGCGGACAACAAGGCGGTCGTCAAGGACCGCAAGGTCACCGCCCGCCAGGTCAAGGACCGCCTGGACCGCGAGCTGATCGGCAACGTCTCGCTGCGCGTCCTGGACACCGAGCGCCCGGACGCCTGGGAGGTGCAGGGCCGCGGTGAGCTGGCGCTGGCCATCCTGGTCGAGCAGATGCGCCGCGAGGGCTTCGAGCTGACCATCGGCAAGCCGCAGGTCGTCACCAAGGAGGTCGACGGCAAGACGTACGAGCCCGTCGAGCGCATGACGATCGACGTGCCCGAGGAGCACATGGGCGCCGTCACGCAGCTCATGGGCGTGCGCAAGGGCCGGATGGACAACATGTCCAACCACGGCTCGGGCTGGGTCCGCATGGAGTTCGTGGTCCCCTCGCGCGGCCTGATCGGATTCCGGACGGAGTTCCTCACCCAGACCCGCGGCACCGGCATCGCCCACTCCATCCACGAGGGCCACGAGCCCTGGTTCGGCACCCTGACGACCCGCAACAACGGCTCGCTGGTCGCCGACCGCTCCGGTGCCGTCACCGCGTTCGCGATGACCAACCTCCAGGAGCGCGGCGTGCTCTTCACGGACCCCGGCACCGAGGTGTACGAGGGCATGATCGTCGGCGAGAACTCCCGCGCCGACGACATGGACGTGAACATCACCAAGGAGAAGAAGCTCACCAACATGCGCTCCTCCTCGGCCGACTCCTTCGAGGCGATCGTCCCGCCGCGCAAGCTGTCGCTGGAGCAGTCCCTGGAGTTCTGCCGCGACGACGAGTGCGTCGAGGTGACCCCGGAGGCCGTCCGGATCCGCAAGGTGAACCTGGACGCCCGCGAGCGCGCCCGTGCCGCCAGCCGCGCCAAGCACGGCTGACCCACCGCACGACGGACGGCACCGGACACCACGGCTCACGTGGGGTCCGGTGCCGTTTGGCGTGATGCCGACGCGGGTGGGGCGCGGGGGTAGGGAAAACCCTCGATTTCCCGGCGGGGCAGGGCAGCGTGGGCAGGCCCGCACTAACCTGCGCGGAAGCACTCCGCCCGGAGTGCCGGCGGGCGGTCCCGTCCGGGGGTCCGGCGGCCGGCGCCGACGGACGTGCCGGGCGCGGGACATACCTGCGGGTCAGCTTGCACCCACCGCACGTTACGCGCAATCAATTTCTGCCGCGCGGACGTCCGTTATACGGACGGTCACCACCGTTAGATGTGTAACAAGTCCGTTTCGCAGCGATCTCGCACCAAACCCTTTGTCCGGATTTTGAAAGATCTGGCCCCTATCTGTGATCGAACCGAGACCTCGAACCTGTGGTTCGTTCCCCGGAGGATGGCAGATAGTTAGGCGCGTAGAGCTCGGATAAACGGGTCACGCGCTGACGGGGCGCAGGCTCGCGAGCGTGAGGGTGCCAGGCGATCTCATCACCGGCCGATGGCCGGAATGTGTCGTGTGCTCCTCTTTGCGGTGAACCAGCGGATTCATGAGGAGGAACCCATGCGAGGTGCCACAAGCGCCATATGGGTCGCGTCGTCCCCGATGGCAGGTGTAGGCCCCGCGGGTGCGTTCAGTGCCGTCACGGTTGATGCGGCAGCGGCCCGGCGTCGCGAACTTCCTTGACGTCGTGTGCCGTCGGTCGGCAGCCGCCGACCGCGAGCCAGGGTTCTCCCGGGGCGGTGTCGCCCCTCCGTCGTTGTTCCCCTCGCGCGCTGCGGAAGACGTACGCCGTGCGAAGGCCGTCGGCCGCGTGCACTCCCGACGACCTCCTACCTGTGAAATGGACGAATCATGACGAGTCCAATCGAGATTGAGGGTGCTGAAGCCTCTTCCGTCTTGGACAAAGAGAGCGCGCCGCAGGGCGACGCCCCGAAGCCCAAGGAGCCGGAAGGGCGCAAGCCCGGCCAGTTGATGTGGGCGCGCTTCAAGCGCGACCGGGCCGGTGTGATCTCTGCCTGCATCGTCCTGTTCTTCTTCGTGGTCGCCGCGGCGGCGCCACTGATCTCGAAGGTCTACGGCAAGGACCCGTATACCCTGTACGGGCAGGAGAACCCCGACCTCCTGGACATGTTCACCATGCCCGCCGCGCCCTTCGGCGGCATCGACGGCGACTTCTGGTTCGGCATCGAACCGGGCCTGGGCCGCGACGTGTTCACCCAGCTGCTGTACGGCATGCGCAACTCGATGGCCACCGCGCTGGCGGCGACCCTCATCATGACGGTGCTGGGCGTCCTGATCGGCCTGGCCGGCGGCTACTTCGGCGGGAAGATCGACTACTGGCTCGGCCGGGTCACCGACTTCTTCATGGCGCTGCCCAGCCAGCTCTTCTTCGTCGCCGCGATGCCCGTCATCACCACGGTGTTCGTCGCCCCGGACAAGGAGACGCCCACCTATGTGCGCGCCTCCGCGATCATCATCGTGCTGTCCTTCCTGGGCTGGATGAGCATGGCCCGGATCGTCCGGGGCGCCACGATGTCCCTGCGCGACCGGGAGTTCATCGAGGCGGCCCGCATCTCCGGGGCCTCGCCCTGGCGCATCCTCCGCAAGGAACTGCTGCCCAACATCGTCACTCCGACGCTGGTACAGGCGACGCTCACGCTGCCGAGCACCATCCTCAGCATCGCGTTCCTGTCCTTCGTGGGCGTGGGGTACGTCGAGCCCACGCCGGACTGGGGGCGGATGTTCGCCATCGGCGCGGACATCGTCGAGCAGGACCCCTACTACATGCTCTTCCCCGGCGTCGCCATGGTGGTCTTCATGGTGGCCTTCAACCTCCTCGGTGACTCGATCCGGGACGCCTTCGACCCCAAGGGAAACCGCTGAGGCCAGGGGAACCCCCCACATCCTCGCCCGGCCGGTTCGGTGCCGCTCAGCCCGGCCCCGGCCACGTACCAGCAGTGCTCACTACTCACAGGCAGGTGGATTCGTCCCTATGAGCATTCTCCGCAACCGCACCGCCACGGCCGCCATAGTCGCGGTCGCAGCCGGCGCCCTCACCCTCACCGCCTGCGGCGGCGGCGACGGCGGCAGCTCCGCCAAGGACAACAGCAAGAAGAAGGAAGACGCCAAGTCGCAGTCGAAGCCGGTGCAGATCGGTGACGCGCAGGCGTCCACCGGCCCGGCCCCCGAGGTCCCCGGCGCCAAGCCGGGCGGCGTCGCGACCGTGTACCAGGAGGCGGACTTCTCCCACCTGGACCCGGGGCAGATCTACGTCTCGGACGGCAAGCTGCTCAGCCGCCTCATCTTCCGCGGTCTGACCCAGTACGACGAGGACGAGAACGGCAACCTGACCGTCGTGGGCGACCTCGCCACCGACGCGGGCAAGGCGTCCGACGGCGGCAAGACCTGGACGTACACCCTCAAGGACAACCTGAAGGACGCGAACGGCAACCCGATCAACTCGGCGGACATCCGCCACACGATCGAGCGCCTGTACGCCAACTACATCACCGACGGCCCGACCTACCTGCAGCAGTGGCTGTCCGGTGACGGCACCACCTACCGCGACGCCTACGCGGGCCCGGACAAGGGCAAGCACCTGCCCGACTCCGTCCTGGAGACGCCGGACGACAAGACGATCGTCATGCACTTCAAGAAGGCGCGTCCCGACGTCCCGCAGATGCTGACCATGCCCGGTTACAGCGTCGTGCCCGAGGAGACGGACACCAAGGAGAAGTACGACAACGCCCCCGTCGCCGTCGGCCCGTACAAGATCGCCGACTTCAAGCCGGGCAAGTCCATGAAGCTGGTCAAGAACACCCAGTGGGACCCGAAGTCCGACTCGGTGCGCCACCAGTACGTCGACGGGTTCAACATCTCGATGAACCACGACGACGAGGACCAGACCAAGACCCTCCTCGCCGACCAGGGCGAGGCCAAGAACGCCATGATGTTCACGGGTCAGGTCGCCACCACGCAGCTGCAGAAGGTGGTGGGCGACAAGGACGCGATGAAGAACCGCACGATCCAGGGCTACGCCCCGTACGTGTGGCAGCTGAACTTCAACATGGACCGCATCAAGGACAAGAAGCTCCGTGACGCGATCACCCTGGCGCTGCCCTCCGACTCGGTCTTCAAGGCCGACGGTGGTGCCTACGGCGGTGAGGTCGCCAACTCGCTGATGTCGCCCACGACCCCGGGCTACAACGACAAGTTCGACCCGTTCAACCGGCTCAAGAAGCCGAACGGTGACATCGCGGCCGCCAAGAAGCTGATCAAGGAGGGTGGCTTCGAGGGCAAGAGCCTCGTCTACGCCTACGGCAACACGCCGACCCGCCAGAAGCAGGCCGTCCTGATCGCCGACGCCCTGGAGAAGATCGGTCTGGACGTCCAGAAGAAGGAGATCGACTCCGCCACCTGGTACGAGCAGGTCGGCAAGGTCAAGAACGGCTACGACCTGTACATGACCGGCTGGGGCCAGGACTGGCCGTCCGCCTCCACGGTCATCCCGCCGTCGTACGACGGCACGCAGATCCAGGACGGCGCGTCGAACTACTCGCACATCAACGACGAGCACGTGAACTCCGAGATCAAGCGCATCGAGACGATCACGGACACGGCGGAGGCCACCAAGGCCTGGGCCGAGCTGAGCGAGTACATCTCCAAGGAAGTCAACCCGGCCGCCCCGATCTACTACACCAAGGTCTTCCAGATCTTCGGTTCGAACATCGGCGGCATCCGCTACAGCTCGGACTCGAGCTACGTGGACGTGACCCGGATCTTCCTCAAGAAGTAGTCCGCTCGGTCGGGAAACCGGTGGGGGCGCGCGGCGGAGCGCCCCCACCGGGCCCTGATCCCCTCCAGACCTCCCCATCCGACTGCCGCAGTCCTGAGAGCAGCTGTCTGCCATGCTTCAATTCCTGATTCGCCGGACCTTCGGCGCAGCGCTGATCCTGGTGTTGATCAGTGCCTTCACCTTCTTCATGTTCTTCGCGATCCCGCAGGACCCGGCCATGCTGGCCTGTGGCAAGAACTGCACTCCGGACGCGCTGGCGATCATTCACCAGAACCTGGGCCTCGACAAGCCGGTCCCGGTGCAGTACTGGAACTTCCTGATCGGCATCTTCGCCGGCCGTGACTTCGCCGTCGGCCACTGCAGCGCTCCCTGCTTCGGCGTCTCCTTCGCCAACAACCAGAACGTCTGGGACACGATCCTCGACCGCTTCCCGGTGACCATCTCGCTGACCCTCGGCAGCCTGCTGGTCTTCCTCACCCTCGGCCTCGGCGCCGGTCTCCTGGCCGCCAAGTTCCGCGGCACCTGGATCGACAAGACGTTCAGCTCCGGTTCGCTGGTCATCAGCTCGCTGCAGATCTACTTCCTCGGCCCGCTGGTGATGATCCCGCTGGTGTACTCGACGGGCTGGCTGGACAAGCCGAAGTACGTGCCCTTCTCCGAGGACCTCGGCGGCTGGTTCATGGGCCTGCTGATCCCCTGGGTCGTGATGGCGACCATCTTCACCGCCAACTACACCCGGATGAGCCGCTCCTCGATGATCGAGCAGCTCCAGGAAGAACATGTGAGGGCGGCCCGCGCCAAGGGCATGTCGGGCAACTACACGTTCTTCCGCTACGCCTGGCGCGGCTCCCTCGTGCCCATCGTGACCATCCTCGGCATCGACCTGTCCGCCCTCATGGGCGGCGGCATGGTGACCGAGATGACGTTCGGCCTGGCCGGGATCGGCCGGCTCGCACTGAAGTCCGTCACTGACAAGGACCTGCCGATGCTGATGGGCGTCATGCTGGTCAGTGCCGCACTCATCATCGTCTTCAACCTGATCGTGGACGCCCTGTACGCCGTCATCGACCCGCGCGTGCGCCTGTCCTAGGAGAACCACCGTGACCACTCAGACCAAGCCCGAAGAGGCCCCGGCCGCCGCCGCGGGAGACTCGTTCCTCTCGGTGCGCGACCTCAAGGTCCACTTCTCCACCGAGGGCGGCGTCGTCAAGGCGGTGGACGGGCTCTCCTTCGACCTGGAGCGGGGCAAGACCCTCGGCATCGTGGGCGAGTCCGGCTCCGGCAAGTCGGTGACCAACCTGGCCGTCCTCGGCCTGCACGACCGCCGCAAGACCGCGATCGACGGATCGATCACGCTGGACGGCCAGGAGCTGACCGACGCCAGTGAGAAGCAGCTGGAGAGGCTGCGCGGCAAGAAGATGGCGATGATCTTCCAGGACGCGCTGACCGCGCTGTCGCCGTACTACACGGTCGGCCGCCAGATCGCGGAGCCGTTCATGAAGCACAACGGCGCGTCCAAGAAGGACGCCCGGGTGCGCGCCATCGACCTGCTGCAGAAGGTCGGCATCCCGCACCCGCAGCAGCGGGTCGACGACTACCCGCACCAGTTCTCCGGCGGTATGCGTCAGCGCGCCATGATCGCGATGGCCCTCTCGTGCAACCCCGACCTGCTCATCGCGGACGAGCCCACCACGGCGCTCGACGTGACCGTCCAGGCGCAGATCCTCGACCTGCTCAAGGACCTCCAGCAGGAGTTCGGCTCCGCGATCATCATGATCACCCACGACCTGGGCGTGGTCGGCAACATGGCCGACGACATCCTGGTCATGTACGCGGGCCGGGCCGTCGAGCGCGGCACGGTGCGCGAGGTGCTCAAGACGCCGCAGCACCCGTACACCTGGGGCCTGCTGAGCTCGATGCCGAACCTCACCTCGGACGTCGACGAGCCGCTGGTGCCGATCCCGGGGTCGCCGCCCTCGCTGATGAACCCGCCCTCGGGATGCGCCTTCCACCCGCGGTGCGGCTTCACCGACCTGGTCTCCGGCAGCCGTTGCTCGGGCGAGCGCCCGATGCTCGGCCAGGGACGCTCGGCCGCCTGTCACCTGACGGGGGACCAGCGGCAACAGGTGTTCATCGACAAGATTCAGCCCCGGCTGGGCTGAGCGGAAACCGGCGACTGGGGCATCACCATGAGCGACAACAGCAAGACGAAGACAGCGGTGGCCGACACCTTCCCGCAGCAGCGGGACGGTGACACCGGGCCGCTCCTCAAGGTCCGCGGTCTGGCGAAGCACTTCCCGATCAAGGGCGGCTTCCCGATCAAGCGCACCGTCGGCCATGTCAAGGCCGTCGACGGCGTCGACCTGGAGGTCTACCCGGGCGAGAGCCTCGGCCTCGTCGGCGAGTCCGGCTGCGGCAAGTCGACCACCGGCCGGCTGCTGACCCGCCTGTACGAACCCACCCACGGGACCATCGAGTACAAGGGTCAGGACATCAGCCGCGCCAACCGGCGACAGCTGGCGCCGATCAGGTCCGAGATCCAGATGATCTTCCAGGACCCGTACGCGTCGCTGAACCCGCGGCAGACCGTCGGCACGATCATCTCGGGCCCGATGGAGATCAACGGGATCAACCCGCCCGGCGGCCGCGAGAGGCGCGTCCGGGAACTCCTGGAGATCGTCGGTCTCAACCCGGAGCACTACAACCGCTTCCCGCACGAGTTCTCCGGCGGCCAGCGCCAGCGCATCGGTGTCGCGCGCGCCGTCGCCCTGGAGCCGAAGCTGATCGTCGCCGACGAGCCCGTCTCGGCCCTCGACGTGTCGATCCAGGCCCAGGTGGTGAACCTGCTGCAGGAGGTGCAGCGGGAGATGGGGATCGCGTTCGTCTTCATCGCCCACGACCTGGCGATCGTGCGGCACTTCTCGCAGCGCATCGCGGTGATGTACCTGGGCAAGGTCGTGGAGATCGCGGACCGCGACTCGCTCTACAACCGCCCCCGCCACCCGTACACGCACGCCCTGCTGTCCGCGGTGCCGGAGGTCGACCTCGACGCCGAGAAGAAGGAGCGCATCCGGCTCGAAGGCGACGTTCCCTCGCCGATCTCGCCGCCCTCCGGCTGCCGGTTCCGCACCCGGTGCTGGAAGGCGCAGGACAAGTGCGCCACCGAGGAGCCGCCGCTCGTGCAGCTCTCCGGCAGCCGTGAGGGCCACCTGACGGCCTGCCACTTCCCGGAGGAGGGCTCGACGGAGGCCAGGGCCGAGGACATCGTCCTGGACCCGGGCCTGAAGGCGTTGGAGGACGACGCCGACGGCGGCGCGGCGGTCTCCAAGGGCTGACCGGCACCCAGAGGCGGTCGGGGAAGGGCGGCGGCGGGAGGAGGACTCCCGCCGCCGCCCTTCCGCATGCCGCCGGACCTCCCGCACCCGTCCGGAGGACACCGGCAACCCGTATGGACCGGACGGGTGTGCGCCCCCGAGTACGCCCCCTGAGGCTGGACCGGAACGGACCAGCGGACGAGTCAGGGCACGAGGAGGCACTCCATGCGCGGAGCCAGGCACGCCAAATGGGCCGCTTGCGCGGCGGCGGCAGCCCTCGCGGCGACGGCCTGCGGCGGCGGAGGCGGGGACGGGGGCGGCGGCGGGAACGGCGGCGGCGTGCTCAGCTCCTCCTGGGGCGACCCCCAGAACCCGCTGGAGCCGGCCAACACCAACGAGGTGCAGGGCGGCAAGGTGCTCGACATGATCTTCCGGGGGCTGAAGAAGTACGACCCGAAGACCGGCGAGGCGAAGGACATGCTCGCCGAGAAGATCGACACCTCCGACTCGCAGAACTACACGGTCACCGTCAAGGACGGCTGGACCTTCAGCAACGGCGAGAAGGTCACCGCCCAGTCCTTCGTGGACGCCTGGAACTACGGCGCGAGCCTGAAGAACAACCAGCGCAACGCGTACTTCTTCGCGTACATCGACGGCTACGACAAGGTGCACCCCGAGAGCGGCTCACAGAGCGCCGACACGCTCTCCGGGCTGAAGGTGACAGGACCGCGCACCTTCACCGTCAAGCTCGGCCAGAAGTTCTCCAGCTTCCCCGACACCCTCGGCTACAACGCCTTCGCGCCGCTGCCCAAGGCATTCTTCGACGACCACGACGCCTGGCTGAAGAAGCCGGTCGGCAACGGCCCCTACCAGGTCGACAACTACACCCGCGGCTCCCAGATGTCCCTGCGCAAGTGGGACGACTACCCCGGGCCCGACAAGGCGCAGAACGGCGGCGTGGACCTCAAGGTCTACACCGACAACAACACCGCCTACACCGACCTGATCGCGGGCAACCTCGACCTCGTCGACGACGTCCCGGCCTCCCAGCTCAAGAACGTCAAGAACGACCTCGGCGACCGGTACATCAACACCCCGGCCGGCATCATCCAGACCCTCGCCTTCCCGTTCTACGACGACGACTGGAACAAGTCCGGCTCCGACAAGGTCCGCACCGGCCTGTCCATGGCGATCGACCGCAAGCAGATCACCGACACGATCTTCCAGAAGACCCGCACCCCGGCCACCGACTGGACCTCACCGGTCCTCGGCGAGGACGGCGGCTACAAGCCGGGCCTGTGCGGGGACGCCTGCGAGTACAACGCCGACCAGGCCAAGAAGCTGATCAAGGAGGGCGGCGGACTCCCCGGCGGCCAGGTCAAGATCACGTACAACGCCGACACCGGCTCCCACAAGCAGTGGGTCGACGCGGTCTGCAACTCCATCAACAACGCCCTGGACAACGACCGCGCCTGCGCCGGCAACCCGGTCGGCACCTTCGCCGACTTCCGCAACCAGATCACCGGCAAGAAGATGAGCGGTCCCTTCCGCGCCGGCTGGCAGATGGACTACCCGCTCATCCAGAACTTCCTCCAGCCGCTCTACTACACCAACGCCTCCTCCAACGACGGCAAGTGGTCCAACAAGGAGTTCGACGGGCTCGTCGACAAGGCCAACGGCCAGACCGACACCGCCGCGGCCGTCAAGACCTTCCAGCAGGCCGAGGGGGTCGTCCGGGACAACATGGCGGCCATCCCGCTCTGGTACCAGAACGGCAGCGCGGGCTACTCGGACCGGCTCTCCGACGTGGCGCTCAACCCGTTCAGCGTCCCGGTCTACAACGAGATCAAGGTCGGCTGAGGGGGCGCCATGGGACGCTATGTCGTCCGGCGGCTGCTCCAGATGATCCCGGTCTTCATCGGGGCCACGCTGCTGATCTTCCTGATGGTCAACGTGATGGGCGACCCCATCGCGGGCCTGTGCGGCGACCGGGAGTGCGACCCGGCGACGGCCGCGCAGCTGCGGCACGAGTTCGGCCTCGACCAGCCCGTGTGGCGGCAGTACGTCACCTACATGGGCAACGTCTTCACCGGCGACTTCGGCACCGCCTTCAACGGCCAGCCGGTCACCGAGCTGATGGGCACGGCGTTCCCGGTCACCATCCGGCTCACCATCGTCGCGATCCTCTTCGAGATCATCGTGGGGATCATCCTCGGCGTCGTCACCGGCCTGCGCCGCGGCCGCCCCGTCGACACCGGGGTGCTGCTCCTGACCCTCGTCGTCATCTCCGTCCCCACCTTCGTCACCGGCCTGCTGCTCCAGCTGCTGCTCGGCGTCAAGTGGGGCTGGATCGACCCGGCCGTCTCCTCCGACGCGCTCTTCGGCGAGCTGATCGTCCCCGGCCTGGTCCTCGCCTCGGTCTCGCTGGCCTACGTCACCCGGCTGACCCGCACCTCCATCGCCGAGAACCGGCGTTCCGACTACGTCCGCACCGCCATCGCCAAGGGCCTGCCCCGCCACCGGGTCATCACCCGGCACCTGCTGCGCAACTCCCTGATCCCCGTCGTCACCTTCATCGGCACCGACATCGGCGCCCTGATGGGCGGCGCCATCGTCACCGAGCGGATCTTCAACATCCACGGCGTCGGCTACCAGCTCTACCAGGGCATCCTGCGCCAGAACACCCAGACCGTCGTCGGCTTCGTCACCGTCCTGGTCCTCGTCTTCCTCGTCGCCAACCTCGTCGTCGACCTCCTGTACGCCGTACTCGACCCGAGGATCCGCTATGCCTGATCAGGAGCCCTACGAGCCCGAGCGCGCCGTCGCCGGCACCGGCATGGGCGGCACGATGGACCTCGGCACCAGCGAGGCGGTCACGCTGGAGCAGCCGCCGGGACCGGACGGGGCGGACCCGCGGGACAAGCCCCGCAGCCTGTGGTCCGACGCCTGGCACGACCTGCGCCGCAACCCCGTCTTCATCATCTCGGCCCTGGTCATCCTCTTCCTGGTCGTCATCTCCATCTGGCCCTCGCTGATCGCCTCCGGCAACCCCCTCAAGTGCGACCTGGCCAAGGCCCAGGAAGGCTCCCAGCCCGGCCACCCCTTCGGCTTCAACGGCCAGGGCTGCGACGTCTACACCCGCACCGTGTACGGGGCCCGCACCTCGGTGGCGGTCGGCATCCTCGCCACGCTCGGCGTCGCCGTCCTCGGCAGCGTCCTCGGCGGCCTCGCCGGGTTCTTCGGCGGCGGCGGGGACGCGGTGCTGTCCCGGATCACCGACATCTTCTTCGCGATCCCGGTGGTCCTCGGCGGTCTCGTCCTGCTCTCCGTCATCACCAGCAACACCATCTGGCCGGTGATCGGCTTCATCGTGCTGCTCGGCTGGCCGCAGATCTCCCGCATCGCCCGCGGCTCCGTCATCACCGCCAAGCAGAACGACTACGTGCAGGCGGCGCGGGCGCTGGGCGCCTCCCACTCACGGCTCCTGCTGCGGCACATCGCACCCAACGCCGTCGCCCCGGTGATCGTCGTGGCGACCATCGCGCTCGGCACCTACATCTCGCTGGAGGCGACCCTGTCCTTCCTCGGCGTCGGCCTGAAGCCGCCCAGCGTCTCCTGGGGCATCGACATCTCCTCCGCCGCCCCCTACGTACGCAACGCCCCGCACGCGCTGCTGTGGCCGTCCGGAGCCCTCGCCATCACCGTCCTCGCGTTCATCATGCTCGGCGACGCGGTGCGCGACGCCCTCGACCCGAAGCTGAGGTGAGCCGTCGCATGCTGCTCGAAGTGCGCGACCTGCACGTGGAGTTCCACACCCGGGACGGTGTCGCCAAGGCCGTCAACGGCGTCAGCTACGGCGTGGACGCGGGCGAGACCCTCGCGGTGCTCGGCGAGTCCGGCTCCGGCAAGTCCGTCACCGCGCAGACCGTCATGGGCATCCTCGACGTCCCGCCGGGCCGGATCACCGCGGGGGAGGTCCTCTTCGAGGGCCGGGACCTGCTGAAACTGAAGGAGCAGGAACGCCGGAAGGTCCGCGGCGCCGAGATGGCGATGATCTTCCAGGACGCGCTGTCCTCGCTGAACCCGGTGCTGACCGTCGGTGCCCAGCTCGCCGAGATGTTCACCGTGCACCGCGGCATGTCCCGCAAGGACGCCCACGCCAAGGCGATCGAGCTGATGGACCGGGTCCGCATCCCGGCCGCCAGGGAACGGGTGCGGCAGTACCCGCACCAGTTCTCCGGCGGCATGCGCCAGCGCATCATGATCGCGATGGCGATGGCTCTGGAGCCCAAGCTGATCATCGCCGACGAACCCACCACCGCCCTCGACGTCACCGTCCAGGCCCAGGTCATGGACCTGCTCGCGGAACTCCAGCGCGAGCTGCACATGGGCCTGATCCTCATCACCCACGACCTCGGCGTGGTCGCCGACGTGGCCGACAAGATCGCCGTCATGTACGCGGGCCGGATCGTCGAGACGGCACCCGTCCACGACATCTACAAGGCCCCGGCCCACCCCTACACCCGCGGCCTGCTGGAGTCGATCCCGCGCCTGGACCAGAAGGGCCAGGAGCTCTACGCCATCAAGGGCCTGCCGCCCAACCTCACCCGCATCCCGCCCGGCTGCGCCTTCCACCCCCGCTGCCCGATGGCCCAGGACGTCTGTCGCACCGACGTCCCTCCCCTCTACGACGTCACGGAGTCCGACGCCGAGCGGGGCAGCGCCTGCCACTTCTGGAGGGAGTGCCTCCATGACTGAGACCACGGAGCCGATCCTCGAAGTCCGCGGCCTGGTCAAGCACTACCCGCTGACCTCCGGCATCCTCTTCAAGAAGCAGGTCGGCGCGGTCAAGGCCGTCGACGGCGTGGACTTCGAACTGGCCCGCGGCGAGACCCTCGGCATCGTCGGCGAGTCCGGCTGCGGCAAGTCCACGGTCGCCAAGATGCTGGTCAACCTGGAGAAGCCGACGGCGGGGGAGATCCGCTACAAGGGCGAGGACATCACCCGCCTGACCGGGAAGGCGCTGAAGTCCGTACGCCGCAACATCCAGATGGTCTTCCAGGACCCTTACACCTCCCTCAACCCCCGTATGACGGTGGGCGACATCATCGGCGAGGCGTACGACATCCACCCGGAAGTGGCCCCGAAGGGCGACCGCCGGAAGCGGGTCCAGGACCTGCTGGACGTGGTCGGCCTGAACCCGGAGTACATCAACCGCTACCCCCACCAGTTCTCCGGCGGCCAGCGCCAGCGCATCGGCATCGCGCGGGGCCTGGCGCTGCGCCCGGAGATCATCGTCGCCGACGAGCCGGTCTCGGCCCTCGACGTGTCCGTGCAGGCCCAGGTGATCAACCTGATGGGCCGCCTCCAGGACGAGTTCGACCTCTCCTACATCTTCATCGCCCACGACCTGTCGATCGTCCGGCACATCTCCGACCGGGTCGGCGTGATGTACCTGGGCCGCATCGTGGAGACGGGCCGGGACGCGGAGATCTACGACCACCCCACGCACCCCTACACCCAGGCGCTGCTGTCCGCGGTACCGGTGCCCGACCCGGAGGCCCGGGAGCACCGCGAGCGGATCATCCTGGCCGGCGACGTTCCGTCCCCGACCGACATCCCCTCCGGCTGCCGCTTCCGCACCCGCTGCTGGAAGGCACGGGAGCGCTGCGCGCTGGAGGTGCCGGCCCTCGCCGTGCCCGCCGAGTTCCGCTCGGTCTCCGGGCCCGCGGCGCACGACTCCGCCTGCCACTTCGCGGAGGAGAAGCAGGTGGTTCCGCCCGAGGGAGAGGGCGAGGGCAGCGGGCCGGGGTGACATGGTCCCCGGCCCGCTCACGGCACCCGCACGGCCGTACGCCGATCAGCGTGGCGCGGCCGTGTGTCGAGGCCGCTTCGGTGAAGTTACCCGCGTGTCAAAGGCGTCGGCGTACGGGTGACGCGGCCGGCGTCACGCCGGGGCGGGCAGCGACCGCTTGAGGAAGTCCACCTGGAGCCGCAGCAGGTTCTCGGCGACCGACTCCTGCGGGGTCATGTGCGTGACGCCGGACAGCGGCAGCACCTCGTGCGGCCGGCCGGCCGCCAGCAGGGCCGAGGACAGCCGCAGCGAGTGGGCGACCACCACGTTGTCGTCCGCGAGGCCGTGGATGACCATCATGGGCCGGTGCGGCTCGGCGGCGTCGACCAGTCCGGCGTCGTCGATCAGCGAGTTGCGGCGGTAGACGTCCGGCCGCTCACCGGGGTCGCCGAGGTAGCGCTCCTGGTAGTGGGTGTCGTAGAGCCGCAGGTCGGTGACCGGGGCGCCCACCACGGCGGCGTGGAAGACGTCCGGCCGGCGCAGCGCCGCGAGGGCGGCCAGATAGCCGCCGAAGGACCACCCCCGGATGGCGACGCGGCCCAGGTCCAGCGGGAAGTCGGCGGCGAGGGCGTGCAGCGTGTCCACCTGGTCCTGGAGCACGACGGCGGCCAGGTCGTCCTTGACGGCCTTCTCCCAGGCGGGGGAGCGCCCCGGGGTGCCCCGTCCGTCGGCGACCACCACCGCGAAGCCCTGGTCGGCGAACCACTGCGAGGTGAGGTGGGCGTTGTGCGCGGCCACGACGCGCTGGCCGTGCGGGCCGCCGTAGGGGTCCAGGAGGACGGGGAGGGGGGTGTC
The DNA here is from genome assembly GCF_002939385.1 of Streptomyces sp. MH60. GTDB lineage: Bacteria > Actinomycetota > Actinomycetes > Streptomycetales > Streptomycetaceae > Streptomyces. The sequence goes on from NZ_MULI01000041.1 coordinate 60,364, forward strand.
ACCGTGGTAGTCCGTTGGCATAAGCACGGCGCACGGGACACGCCGTGCGCCCCCTTGGGTGAGGGTCACGCGCGGGGACAAACCGGGGTCTTCCGCATAGGACGCGATGGTCGCCGTCGGCTTCGCGTCCCGCAGCACCCGCACCAGGGCGCCCGGCCGGTCCAGGGTGGCGGAGACGAGCACGGTCACGTCCCCCGCGCGCACCGCCGAGTGCACGCCGGGCTCCTGCGAGAGGCGTTCCACACCGAGTTCGTTCACCCGGTACACGTGCACCTCGCCGGTCTCCGCCTCGGCCGCCTCCTCGCCCGCCGAGGCGGAGACCAGCACGTCGTCGGCCCCGACGTCCAGCACCGCCCGCAGGTGCAACTGGGCGCCGGTGAGCGGCCGTTCACCCACCGCGAGCACCCGCGCGCCGCCCTCGTCGGCGATCCGCACGAGTCGGCCCGAGGGACTCCAGCAGGGCACCCCGGGGAAGAGTTCCAGCCAAATTGGATCTTCGTCGGCGTGCACCATCCGGGTCGCCCCCGACGCGGTGTCCACCGCCAGGTACAGCTGGCTGCGCTGGTCGCGCGCCTGTACGAGAAGCAGCGGCACACCCGCCGCTGACCAGTGCACTCGCGCCAGATACGGATACCGCGCCCGGTCCCAGAGGACCTCCGTGCGCCCCCCGTCGAGACCGACGAGGAACAGCCGTACGTCCGCGTTGGCGGTGCCCGCCGCCGGGTACGGCACGTGTTGTGGATCACGTCCGGGGTGGGCGGGGTCGGAGATCCACCAGCGCTGGACCGGCGTGTCGTCCACGCGCGCCACCAGCAGCCGGTCCGACTCCGGGCTCCACCAGAAGCCCCGGCCGCGCGCCATCTCCTCGGCCGCCACGAACTCGGCGAGCCCGTACGTGACGCCCTCGCCGTCCGCCTCGGCCAGCGCCCGGTCCCCGTCACCCTCGGCGCCCACCACCCGCAGGGCGCCCCGGGCGACGTACGCGACGTGCCGGCCGTCGGGGGAGGGGCGCGGGTCGATCACCGGCCCGGGGGTGCGCAGCTCGCGCGCGGTGCCGACCCGCAGCTCGGCCGTGAAGAGCCGCCCCGACAGCGCGAAGGAGGCCAGCTCGACCGCCGAGTCGGTGGCGTAGCCGACGATCCCGGCGCCGCCCTCGCGGCTGCGCTCACGCCGGGCCCGTTCCTCGGGCGACAGGCGTTCCTCGGTGCCGCCCAGCAGGGCGCGCGGGTCGGCGGCGACGCGCTCCCCGCCCTCCTCGACGTCCAGCACCCACAGGGAGTTCGCCCGGTCGGTACCGGTACCGGAGCGCAGGAAGGCGACCCGTGAACCATCGGGTGCCACGGTGAACGAACGCGGCGCGCCGAGCGTGAACCGCTGGGTGCGGGCGTGCCGTTTGGGGAAGGAGTCGGACTCGGTCGTCATGCCTTGACCATATTGGCCATGCGCCCCCTTGTGCGGCCGTGCGCCGAGAGATGCGCGCGCACGGATAGTTATGATCACTAGCGCATAGTGGGTATCAACCAGGTGCCCCGTTGCGTGGATTTATCTGCCCCGAGCTCCGACTGCGACCGACCCCCCCCGTGTCCCTGGGCCCATTGGAGGTGAGCCGCCGTGGCACTCTCGATTTCGGCGGTTGTGCTGCTGGCGATCATCGTCTTCCTGCTGGTCAAGAAGTCAGGATTGAAGGCGGGCCATGCGATCGTGTGCATGCTCCTCGGCTTCTACCTGGCCTCCTCGACGATCGCTCCCACGATCAGCGATCTGACGACCAACATCGCCGGGATGATCGGGAGCATCAACTTCTGACGTCCGTGCCGACGCCGGCGCGGGCCTCATAAGGTGGGGGCATGACGGAACCACCCGCCCGGCGTCTGCTGCTGGTGCACGCGCACCCGGACGACGAGTCGATCAACAACGGCGTCACCATGGCCCGGTACGCGGCCGAGGGCGCGCACGTGACGCTGGTGACCTGCACCCTCGGCGAGCGGGGCGAGGTCATTCCGCCCGCGCTCGCCCACCTGTCCGGAGCCGCCCTCGGCGGGCACCGCAGGGGTGAGCTGGCGGACGCGATGCGCGCGCTCGGCGTCGAGGACTTCCGGCTGCTCGGCGGGCCGGGGCGGTTCGCCGACTCCGGGATGATGGGACTGCCCGACAACGACGACCCCGGCTGCCTGTGGCAGGCGGACGTCGACGCGGCCGCGGCCCTGCTCGTCGACGTGATCCGCGAGGTGCGCCCCCAGGTGCTCGTCACCTACGACCCGAACGGCGGCTACGGCCACCCCGACCACATCCAGGCCCACCGCATCGCCATGCGCGCGGTGGAGCTGGCGGACGAGGCCGGGTGCCCCGTCGCCAAGGTCTACTGGAACCGCGTGCCGCGCTCCTCCGTGGAGGACGCCTTCGCCCGGCTCCGGGACGACCTGCCCGGCCTGCCGTTCGACAGGGCGGCCGCTGTCGAGGACGTACCGGGCGTCGTCGACGACGAGCGGATCACCACCGAGATCCGCGGCGAGGGCACCGCGTACGCCGCCGCCAAGGCCGCCGCGATGCGCGCGCACGCCACCCAGATCACGGTCGCCGGACCGTACTTCGTCCTCTCCAACGACCTGGCCCAGCCGCTCCTCGCCACCGAGCACTACGAACTGGTGCGCGGCGAGCGGGGCGGCGGCGACGGGCGCGAGAGCGACCTGTTCGCCGGGACCACCGGGAGCGCGGGGCCCTCCGCCGTCTCCGCGACCGGAGCGGCCTCGTGAGCGGCCGCAACGAGCCGGCGAGCTCCGCGCTCGCCCAGCCGCTGCGCCCGCCCTCGCCCGGACGGGCCGCCCTGTACGCGGGGCTCTTCGTGCTCGGCGCCGTCCTCGGCGTGGCGGGCGCGCTGGTGCAGCCGGCCTGGTTCCCGGGCGGACTGCTGCTCGCGCTGGCCGCCGAGGCGGGGCTGTGTGTCGGGGCGGGCCGTGCCGTGGGGCGCCGGGGCGGGGCCGTCGCGCCCGCCCTCGGCTGGGCGCTCGCCGTGGTGCTGCTCACCACCAGCCGACCGGAGGGCGACTTCCTCTTCGCCGCCGGCGCCGGCTCCTATCTCTTCCTGCTCGGCGGCATCGCCGTTGCTGTGATCTGCGCCACCCTCGCGCCGGTGCGGCAACCGGACGGCGGCTCCGCCCGACTTCGCAAGTGACGTACCGCTTCGCCGTGCCGCGGAGTGCGAGTCCCGTGTGGGTTTCCCCGGCGGTCACGGGATACGTGTGAGAAGTGGCCAGTATGGTGGTGCGCGCCGCCGAGCCGCCCGCTGAAGGCGTGACGGGCGGCGGAGCCAACCGGGAGAACCTGCCTTGAGTCGTGAAACTGACAGTTCGTCCTCCGGGCCCCACGGGCGCGGCGGAGCCGCATACCCGTCGGGCACCCCGCCCTACGGGACACCCACGGCTTCCGACGCCGGTGCGGACGCGGGCCGTTCGGCCGCGCGACCGGAGGAGCGCAAGACCGAGACGACGCTGACGACCCGGATCCGGATCAACATCCCCGGGTCGCGGCCCATTCCGCCGGTCGTCGTGCGCAAGCCCGTCGCGGACACCGCGGACGCCGCCGCCGAGGCCGTCGCCGCCGCCGACGACATGGAGACGACGGGTGAGCGGCCCGCGCCGGCGCCGAGTGCCCCGGCGCCCACGGCCGCCGCTCCCGAGGCTCCCGC
>NZ_MULI01000042.1 GCF_002939385.1 Streptomyces sp. MH60
CGAGGTGGACGACCCGTGGGGCTACGGCCGTTCGCTGGAGTGGGCGACCTCCTGCCCGCCGCCGCGGCACAACTTCCGCACGCTGCCGCGCATCCGCAGCGAGTCTCCGGCCTTCGACCTGCACCACTCCCCCGCGGCAGGCGACGAGCGGGAGCTGACCCTCCGGTGACCGGTGGGGAGGGCCGTCCCCCGGCCGCCCGGGTGCTCATCAGCGAGATCGAGGGCCATCTGCTCGTCGCCGCCACCCGTGCCGAGGGGCGCACGGCCGCCGCACGCTTCACGGCGCCCTTCGAGTGGCTGGGCGACGACCGGCGCCGCGAGGTGGAGGAACGATTCGAGGCCGAGTACCTCGCGCTCGCCCGGAGTTCCTGGCAGCGCACGGCCGAGCGTGCGGGGCGGCTGCGCGGGGAGTACGAGGAGCGGTACCGCGCGCTGCGGCGCCGGCTGCTGGCCGGATTCCTGCTGGGGGCGGGCGCGGTGCTCGGGTGCGCGGGTGCCCTCGTCCTCCTCCTGGGGCAGGGGTAGTCAGCGCGCCGTCGGGCTCCAGCCGGGTGGGCGCAGCAGGGACAGGAGCTGGCGGACCAGTTCGTCGACGACTTCGTCGAGGGTGGCGTCCACCCAGCCGGCGCTGTAGTCGTGCAGCAGGCCGTTGACGCCACCGATGAACGCGGTGGCGGCGAGCCGGTAGTCGCGGGGCGCCGCCTCCCCGCGCCGGGCGGCCGACCGGGCCTCGGCGCAGATGAGGTCGACCCAGCGGGCGCGGCGGGCCAGCCGTTGCTCCTCCAGGCGCGGGCTGACGCCGATGATCTCCACGAAGGTGATGCGGACGCGGCGCGGATCGGCGGTGACGTCGGCGGCGTAGGCGCGGAAGATCGCGGCGGCGCGCTCGGGGAGCGGCAGGTCGCGGGTGGCCTCGGCCGCGGTGCGGACGGCGTCCTCGGCCCAGGCGTTGACCTGGAGGTGGAGTGCGGCGAGCACGTCCTCCAGGGTGCGGAACTCCTCGTAGAACTGGCGGGTGGACAGGCCGGCGGCGTCGCTGAGGGCCGCGACGGTCGTGGCCCGGTAACCGGGGGTGTCGCCGAACAGCTGGAGGGCGGCGTCGAGGAAGCGCCGGCGGCGCTCGGCCTGGCGCTGCGCGGCCGACTTGCCGCCGTAGCGGCCCGTCGGCGCCCTGAGCCTGCCCGCCACCCGCTGCCCCCCTCGTGTCGACTCCCGGCCGTACGGCTGAGTTTGTCGTGTCCGCGGCCTTGTGGAGAAGGGCACCCATTCCTTACTTTGCAGTAAGTTCACTCTGAAAGCGGCTGTGTTCAGATTGCGCGCTCCATCGCTCCAGCGCTCCATCGCCCCCACACCACGCCCCCCTTCCGGAGGAGAGCACCATGCCCGCCTTCACGACCAGGCACCTCGGCGCCGTCGCCGCCGCACTCGCCCTGACCGTCGCCGCCCCCGCCGCCACGGCCTCGGCCGCCCCGGACGCCCGCGCCGGCCTGCGCGAGGTGATGTTCGTCGGGAACAACTGGGACGGCACCGCGGACGTCATCCGGTCCACCGGCGACTTCGCCGGGATCGGCCGTATCAACGTCGTCCCGGACAGGGCGGAGCGGATGGCGGAGATCAACGCCGACCCGATCAAGTGGATCTACTTCCAGGCCATCCGCAACGGCGTCGGCGAGGGACACGACCAGCTCGTCGACGACATGTACTCGACGCCGGACGGCACCTCGGTGGTCGTCTCCCGGCCGAGCTTCGCCGACGTGGTCTCCGTCGACCTCGCCACCGGCGACATCAACTGGCGCTTCCCCGTCTCGGGTTACCGCTCCGACCACATGGCGGTCTCCCCCGACGGCACCCGGGTCGCCGTCTCGGCGTCGACCTCCAACACCGTGCACGTCCTGGACATCGAGACGGGCGAGCAGGTCGGCTCGTTCGGCACGGGCGACAAGCCCCACGAGAACATCTTCAGCCGCGACGGCAGGTACATCTGGAACATGTCCATCGGCGAGGTGAACACCGCGCTCGACGCCCCCTGGCTCGACTGGACGAAGGGCGACCGGCGCATCACGGTCGTGGACGCGAAGACGTACAAGCAGGTCAAGGTCATCGACATGCGCGAGCGGCTCGACGCCATCGGCCTCGGCGACTACTCGGACGCGGTGCGGCCCGCCGTCTTCTCGCCCGACGAGTCCAAGCTGTACTTCCAGGTCTCGTTCTTCAACGGCTTCTTCGAGTACGACGTCGCCACCGACCGGATCACCCGGACGAAGACCCTGCCGAAGAACCCGGCCACGAGCGAGGACCGCACCACCTGGGTCAACGACTCGCGCCACCACGGCCTCTCGATGAGTCCGGACGGCGCCAAGATCTGCGTCGCGGGCACGATGGACGACTACGCGACGGTCGTCGACCGCGACACGCTGCGGGAGGGCCCGCTGGTGCCCGCCGCCAAGCCGTACTGGGCCACGGTCAGCGGCGACGGCCGGTACTGCGTGGTCTCCGAGAGCGGCGCCGACCAGGTCACGGCGATCGACTTCGCCACCGGCGGGAAATCGGTCTCCGTCCCCGTCGGCGACCACCCGCAGCGGGTCCGGATCGGCCATGTGGCGGCGGACTGGACGGGGCCGTCGGCCGGCTGAGGCACCACGCGGTCCGGGCCGGCGGAACACCCTCGCACGCATGTGTGAGCCCGCCCGTCGTGGGTAGTCGCCCGGCAACGGATGAGGCATGCATGTCCTCGACACCACAGCCCCGGAAGGAGGTCCGTGACAGCGCACTCCAGAAGAAGCGCCCGGGCCGCTTCCCGCGACACGGAGCGGCCCGGTCCGCACCGGGCGGCACCCCCACGGGTGCCGCCCGTCTCGCTGCCGGCCCCTGCTCACCGTGGCGGCAGCCGGTGCAGCTCGACCTCCTCCAGGCGGCCGTCGGCGACCGTGGCGGTCATGTAGGTGCAATACGGCTGACGGCGCCGGTCCGTCGGTGATCCCGGGTTGAGCAGTCGCAGACCGGTGGCCGCGGTGGTGTCCCAGGGGATGTGGCTGTGCCCGAAGACGAGGACGTCGAGGTCGGGGAAGCGGGCGGTGCAGCGGGCCTCCCGCCCCTGCGCCGCCCCCGTCTCGTGGACGACGCCGAAGCGCAGGCCGCCGAGGTCGGCGTACGCCACCTCGGGCAGCCGGGCGCGCAGCTCGGGTCCGTCGTTGTTGCCGTGGACGCCGACGAGTCGGCGGCTGCGGCTCTCCAGCAGATCGAGGGTGGCCGTGTCGACCCAGTCCCCCGCGTGCAGGACGACGTCCGCGCGCGGGAGCTGCGCCAGCAGCGGCGCCGGCAGCTCCTTGGCGCGCCTGGGCAGGTGGGTGTCGGACGTGATCAGCAAACGCACGTCCTCCAGCTTAATCGACAGGTAAAACTGTGCAGTCTCAGCTGGACAGTCTTACCTGTCGAATTTACGGTGGTGCCAGGCGCCGGTCGGGCCGGGCCGGGCAGCGGCGGTCTCCGCACCGCCACAGAACCATCCGAAAGGCACCACCCCATGACCGTCACCGCCCTCGACCCCCGCACCGCGCTCGTGGTGATCGACCTCCAGGCCGGCATCGTCGCCGCGCCCACCGAGCCGTACACCGGCGCCGAGGTCGTTGCCCGGAGCGTCGAACTGGCCGAGGCCTTCCGCGCCCGCGACCTGCCCGTGGTGCTGGTCCGGGTCTCCTTCGCCGCCGACGGGGCGGACGCCGTTCCGGGCCGTACGGAGGCCGGCGGTGCGGCGGGCCCGCGGCCCGAGGGCTGGGACGTCGTCGTCGACGAGCTGGCCGGGCACCCCGGCGACATCACCGTCACCAAGCGCAACTGGGGCGCCTTCCACGGCACCGGCCTCGACGTCCAGCTGCGCCGCCGCGGCGTCACCCAGATCGTGCTCTGCGGCATCGCCACCAGCATCGGTGTGGAGTCCACCGCCCGCGCCGCCCACGAACACGGCTACCACGTCACGCTCGCCACCGACGCGATGAGCGACATGAGCGCCGAGGCGCACCGGGGCAGCGTCGAGCGGATCTTCCCGCGCCTGGGCGAGACGGGCACGACGCGGGAGATCCTGGAACTGCTGGCCAAGACGCACGGCTGACGGGCCCGCGTCGCTCACCCCGCGTCGCTCACCCCGCGTCGGTGCGCCGCTTGAGCGGCTCCCACCAGGCCCGGTTGTCCCGGTACCAGGCGACGGTCTCGGCCAGCCCGGACGCGAAGTCGCGGCGGGGCCGGTAGCCCAGCTCCTCGCGGGCCTTGCTCCAGTCGAGCGAGTAGCGCAGGTCGTGGCCCTTGCGGTCCTCGACCCGCACGACCCGGTCCGCTCCCGCGCCGCAGGCGTCCAGGAGCAGACCGGTGAGGTCGCGATTGGTCAACTCGGTGCCGCCGCCGAGGTTGTAGACCTCGCCGGCCCGGCCCCCGGTGCGCACCAGGTCGACGCCCCGGCAGTGGTCGTCGACGTGCAGCCAGTCGCGGACGTTGCGTCCGTCGCCGTAGAGCGGGACCCGGCGGCCGTCCAGGAGGTGGGTGACGAACAGCGGCACGAGCTTCTCGGGGAACTGGTGCGGGCCGTAGTTGTTGGAGCACCGCGTCACCCGTACGTCGAGGCCGTGGGTGCGGTGGTACGAGAGGGCCAGCAGGTCGCCGGACGCCTTCGAGGCGGAGTACGGGGAACTCGGCCGCAGGGGGTGCTCCTCGGTGGCCGAGCCGGAGTCGACGGAGCCGTAGACCTCGTCGGTGGAGACGTGCACGAAGGGCGCCACGCCGTGACGCAGGGCGGCGTCCAGCAGGGTCTGGGTGCCGACGACGTTGGTGAGGACGAAGTCGGACGCGGCGTGGATCGAGCGGTCCACGTGCGACTCGGCGGCGAAGTGCACCACCTGGTCCGCCTCGGCCGTCAGCTTGTCCACCAGCGGCGCGTCCCGGATGTCGCCGTGCACGAACTCCAGCCGGGGGTGGCCGAGTTCGAGGTTGGCGGTGGTTCCGGCGTAGGTGAGGGCGTCCAGGACGGTGATCCGGGGTGCCCCCGGCTCGTCGGAGGCGAGGAGCGACCGGACGTACCGGGAGCCGATGAATCCGGCGGCGCCGGTGACCAGGATGTGCATGAGCGGTTCCGTGCCTTGCTGGGGTCGGGGCGGGCGGTGCGGGGCGTCGGTGACGCTACCGGCGTGCCCGCCGTGGTCCGCGGCCGGCCCGGAACGCGCACCGCGCCGGCCCGGAGGCCGGCGCGCTGGGCGGGGTCACCACCCTCGGGGCGCGTTCAGTCCTCGCCCCGGACGATGTTCGACTCCTGGCCCGGTTGCGGTGCGCGGGTGGCGCGGCCGTCCTCGACGGCCGGCACCCAGGTGCGCATCCCGCCCCTGCTCCGCAGGCGGCGGGCCTTCGACCAGCCTGTCTCCAGCCGACGGGCGGAGGTCTTGCCGCCGGTCTCCGTCATCACGGGGCATCATCTTCCTTCTGGTTCCGCGTCTGGTGCGCTCGCCCCTCCGGGTCCCCGCGCGGGACGCCGCAAAACACGGGGCACATGTCTCGCGCGGCGCCTAGGGGTTGGGCCGGGCCACACTGATGTCGCCCAGTGCCGACTCCGGATCGCGCTCCATGGCCAGGTCGCCCAGGGAGACGATGCCGACCGGACGGCCGTCGTCGACGACCGGGACACGGCGTACGGCGTGCTCGCGCATCAGCCGGACGGCGTGGTCCAGCTCGTCGTCGAGCCGTACGGTGACCATGTCGTCGCTGCACGCGCCGGCCACGGTGGTCTGCTCCGGGTCGCCGCCCTCGGCGATCGACCGGACCACCAGGTCGCGGTCGGTGACCAGGCCGCGCAGCCGGTCGCCCTCCGTGACCAGGACGGCGCCGAGGTCCCGGTCGCGCATGATGCGGGCCACGGCCGCGACGGAGGTCAGCGGCTCGACGGTCACCGGATCGCCGGTCATGACGTCGCGGACGTACTGGGTCATGGGGTGGGCCTCCCTCTGTCCGGCTTCTTCGCTCGCTCGTCACGCGGCCGGGCGGGTACCCGGCGGTGCGGCGGCCGAACCGGCCGGGGACGCTCAGCCGACGTCCACCGGGACCTCGCTCCACACCTGCTTGCCCCCGCTGACCGGCAGCGTCCCCCAGGACGCCGACATCGCCTCGACGAGGAGGATGCCGCGGCCGCCCGTGGCCTCCCAGCCGATGCTGGTCGGCTTGACGGGTGTGCGCGGCGAGGCGTCGGCGACCGCGACGCGCAGCCGGCCGCCGATCAGGGTGAGGTCGAGCCGCACCTGGCCGTCGGTGTGCACCAGCGCGTTGGTGACCAGCTCGGAGACGATCAGCAGGACGCCGTCGATGTCGCCGTCCGGTACCTCCCAGGAGCGCAGGGTGCGCCGGGCGAAGCGGCGGGCGTGCCGCACGGCCTCGGGCAGCCGCCACACCGACCAGCTCTCCCGCAGCGGGCGCAGGGCCATGCCGTCGTAGCGCACCAGCAGCAGGGCGACGTCGTCGTTGCGGCGGGCGTTGCCGAGCAGGGCGTCGGCGACGAGTCCCAGGTGGGCGGGGGCGGAGACGGCCAGGGCGTGTGCGAACCGGTCCATGCCCTCGTCGATGTCGGACTCCGGCGTCTCCACGAGGCCGTCCGTGGTGAGGGCGATCAGCGTGCCGGGCCGCAGCCGCAACGGGCTCATCGGGAAGTCGGCCTGCGTCACCACGCCGAGCGGCGGACCGCCCTCCACCTCCGCGATCTCCGTGGAGCCGTCGGGATGGCGCAGCACCGGCGGCAGGTGCCCGGCCCGCACGCACCAGGCGGAGCCCTCCTCCATGTCCAGGTCGACGTAGACGCAGGTGGCGAAGAGGTCGGTCTCCATGCCGGTCAGCAGCCGGTTGGCGTGGGAGACCACCACGTCCGGCGGGTGGCCCTCGACGGCGTAGGCGCGCAGCGCGGTGCGCATCTGGCCCATGAGGGTGGCCGCGCCCGCGCTGTGGCCCTGGACGTCGCCGATGACGAGGGCCACGTGGTGGTCGGGCAGCGGGATCACGTCGTACCAGTCGCCGCCCAGCTCCAGGCCCGCCGTGCTGGGCAGGTAGCGGGCGACGGCGACCGCGCCGGGCAGCTTCGGCAGCCGGCGCGGCAGCAGCTGGCGCTGGAGCATGCCGACCAGTTCGTGTTCGGCGTCGAAGGCGTGGGCGCGCATCAGCGCCTGCCCGGCGAGGCCCGCGGAGGCGGTGAGCAGGGCGCGCTCGTCGGGGCCGAAGTCGTGCGGGGTGTCCCAGCCGATCAGGCAGGCGCCGGCCATCCGGCCGCCCGCGGGCAGCGGCAGCACGGCCAGGCCGCCGGGACCGACGTCGGCGAGGGCGGGCTCCAGGTCGCCGGTGCCGGCGGGCCAGATCCGGGCGCGTCCCTCACGCAGCGCGGCGGCGAGGGTGGGCATGGCCCGTACCGGGGCGTCCGGCCACTCGGTGCGCCACTCCAGGCGCCACAGCTCGGGCCAGGACTCGGGGTCGGGCGGGTCGAGGACGGTGACGACGAGCCGGTCGTTCTCCAGCTCGGCCAGCGCGATGCGGTCGGCCCTGAGCGGTCTGCGCAGGGCGGCGACGACGGCCTGGCTGACGTCGCGGACGGTCCCGGCGGTGGCGAGCGCGGCGGCGAGCCGCTGGACGCGGGCGACGTCGGTCACGTCCGGGCGCAGCGTGGAGGCGTCGGCGACGGTGCCGACCAGGAGGGTCGGCCTGCCGTCGCCGCCGGGCAGCAGGCGCCCGCTGAGCCGCAGCCACTTCGGCGGGCCGGTGGGCTGCAACACCCGGAACTCCAGCTCGCGCTCGCCGATGGTCATGTGGTCGGACTCGGTCACCGACATCAGCGACGGCAGGTCCTCCGGCACAGTGAGGCCGAGCAGCGTCTCGACCTTGCCGTCGAACTCCTCGGGGGCGAGGCCGAACAGGCGCAGGATGTCGTCACCGACCTCCGCCCGGCCGGTGTCCATGGCCAGGGTGAAGGCGTTCGGCCGGAGCTCACCGGCCTCGGCGGTCTCGGCGGGCCCGGGCGGGACGGGGCAGGTGATCGCCTCGGCGATCGTCTCCAGGCAGGCACGGCCGTCGGCGTCGAACCCGTCCGGGTGCTCGGTCAGGGCGAGGAGGCAGCCGCCGCCGTCCCCGCGCACAGGCAGGACGGCCAGCGAGAAGCCGCTCGACGGCACGTGCCGCGACTCCGCCGATCCGGCGAACTCCTCCGGCCCGATCCACACCGCCTCGCCGGCGCGGTGGGCGTCGGCGACCGGAGAGCCGCCCGCCGCGGGATAGCTGTCGCGTACGCCGTACAGGGTGCGCGGCGCTCCGGCCGACTCGACCAGGCAGAGCAGCTCGCGGTCGTCGCCTGGCGTGTAGAGCGCGGCGAGGGAGGCGCCCGCGAAGACCAGCGCCTGTTCGAGGACGCCGCGCAGCCGCTGCTCCGGCTGCGGACCGGCCGCGATCGCCTTCAGGGCGCCCTCGGCACGCAGCGTCCTCGGTCCGCGTTCCGGTGCGCCCTCTCTGACCACGTCGCCATTACAGCGCTTGTGGGACATCTGCGCAGCCCCTACGGATCGGGTACCGGCGATCAGGCGCACATCGGGGGCTCGCGGACAGAGGCTTCGCGCCTCCGGGCGGGTGCGGAGGGAGACCCGGCGGTGGGCAGGGGGGGCGCGGCGGACACGCGTCACCGCGCGAGGGACATGACCGGCTGCCTCGGGCGGCGCGCCCACCGGACAACGGGACCGCCGCCCGGCCCCGTCGGAGGTCGGGCGGCGGTCCGGCGCGGCGGGAGAACAGGGCGTCAGCCCGTCAGCCCATCAGCCCATCAACCCGTCAGCCCCGAGGCGTCCCCGCCGCCGACGGCCGCACCGTCACCCGCGTCACCCGCACCGCCGTCGGCGTCTCCGGCACCCGCACCGCCGTCGGCCGCGTCGCCCGCACCCGCACCGCTCGCGTCACCGTCGTCGCCCGCGCCTCCGGCACCGGCACCGGCGTCCCCGAGGGTGGCGCCGACCGCCTCCAGGGCCGTGGTGACCGGCTGGAAGAAGGTCTCGCCGCCGACCGTGCAGTCACCGCTGCCCCCGGAGGTCAGGCCGATCGCGAGGCCGTCCCGGGTGAACAGGGAGCCGCCGCTGTCGCCCGGCTCGGCGCAGACGTCGGTCTGTATGAGGCCCGTGACGGTGCCCTCCGGGTAGTTGACGGTGGCGTCCAGGCCGAGGACCTGGCCGTCGGCCAGTCCGGTCGTGCTGCCCATGCGCAGGACCTCCTGGCCGACCGTCGCCTCGGCGGCCCCGCTGATCGGCAGGGTCTGGTCGCCGAGGTCGACCTCGCTCGGCGCCTCGGTCGCCGGGTCGTCGTACGTGACGAGCGCGAAGTCGCCCTCGCCGGGGAAGACCGCCTGGTCGACGGTGGCCACCGGCGCGGCGTCCTGGGCGTCGGACCACTGGTCGGCCGCCACCCCGCAGTGACCGGCCGTCAGGAAGGCGGGCGAGCCGTCGCCCGCGGTGACGTTGAAGCCCAGTGAGCAGCGCGCGCCGCCGCCGAAGATGGCGTCGCCGCCCGAGGCGAAGGTCTTGAAGGTGCCGGCGGACTTCCTGACCGTCGCCATGCCGGAGCCGAGGCCCTCGACGGTGGACTCCAGCCGGTCCCACCGGTCGCCGGTGACCGTGCTGTCGGCGGTCACCAGGATCTTGTTGGTGCGCGGGTCGATCGCCCACGAGGTGCCCGGGATGCTCGCCTCGGACTTCAGGGTCCGCGCGCCGCTCCGCAGCTCGCCCATGGTGTTGTCGACCTCGCGGACCTCCGCGCCCGCCTTCTCGGCCTGCACGACGACCTGGTCGTTGTCGCCGGGGACGACGTTGACGACGAGCTGCCGCGCGCCGGAGTCGTAGTAGGAGCCCGCGAAGGTGTCGCCGAGCAGCCCGGCGAGCCGCGCGGCGAGATCCGACGCGTCCGCCGCCTTGAGCGTCCTGGGCGCGGCCGCGGCGCCGTCCGAGGAGCCGCCGTCCTGCGAGGCGTTGGCGTTCGGCAGCAGGATCGCGGCCGCGCCGAGCGCCACCACACCGCCCGCCGCCATCGCGGCCTTGCGCTTCGGGATTCGCTTGTGACTCAACCTACTCGACCTCCTGTGACCGGGGCCTGTGCCCGCCGGTCAGGGCAGCTGTTGGGGGCGCCTGGACGGCTGTTGGTACGCAAGGGCCGACCGGGGCGTTCAGCCGGGCCCCCTCATCCCCCGGATCGACACCCTCCGCATCCACCCGGCGACGCGCTGTTCCGATCACGGAGCGGAATGACTGCTTCAGCGAATCTGCACATCGAATGCCCAACCCGGTCACTCTCGTTGGCGCATCTGCACAAGCCGGCGGCGGCCCGTACGCCTTAGGGCCCGGAGTGCCCCAATCTCCTCCCCGGGGGCAAGGGATCGCACGAGCCGATGTCGCGCACCGTGTGAAGAAGTCGCCGCGAAGGCGTGCGCGCTCCTGCACGCTTGGGTGCCCGGGCGTCGCAAGTGCGCTGGTGAGAGCGGTGATTGATTGGAAGCCCGGACCGGCCGCGTGCTTTGATCCATCGCACCGCGGGGGCCGCGGAGGGCTCGGGAAACGGGCGCCCGGCGCCCGCGGTCGCGGCCGTCATCTGTCCCCAGAGGGGGCCGCTCCCCCCTTGTGAAATAGCTATACGAAGGGAAGTTCCATCATGAACTCCACCCCCCAGGTTGAGACCGTCGAGATCTCCGACGCCGACCTCGACAACGTCTCCGGCGGCCTGAACGTGAACGCCGTCGGCACCGTCACCGGCCTGGTGGACGGCATCGCCCCGGTCTCCGGCCTGCTCAACACGGCCGTCGGCACGGTCGAGGGTGTCACCGGCCTGAACACGGCCCCGGTCACGGGCCTGGTCGCCGGTCTCTGATCGCACCCTTGTGTCGCTGAGTCCCGGAGCCACCCAGGCTCCGGGACTTTTCGGCCGTTCCCCTACTTCGGCCGTTCTCATCAAGCCCGGGATACGTCAGCCGTGCAGTTCCGCCAACAGGCCCTCACCAAACTCCAGTCACCGGAGGAGCTCGATCTCCCGGTGCGTTTCGCCCGTCCCCAGGGCTGGCTGGTGCTGTCCGTGACCGTGGTCGCGATGGCCGCCGCGTCCGTCTGGGCGGTGGGCGGCTCGGTGACCTCCACGGTCGCCGCCCCCGCCATCCTCACCCACGGACAGGGCAGTTACCTGCTGCAAAGTCCCGTCTCGGGGCAGGTCACCGCGGTCCTGGCGCGCCCGGGGCAGCGGCTGGCCGCCGACGCCCCGGTGCTGAAGGTCCGCACCGCCAAGGGGGAGACGGTGGTCCGCTCGGTCGACGCCGGCCGGGTCAGCGCGCTCGCGGCCACCGTCGGGCAGATCATCAGTACCGGCGCGAACGTCGCCTCGGTCGAGAAGGTCGCCCACGCCGACGACCCCCTCTACGCCACCGTCTACGTCCCCGCCGAGAAGGCCGCCGCCATCCCCGCGCACGCCTCCGTCGACCTGACCGTCCAGTCGGTGCCGACGCAGCAGTTCGGCGTCCTGCACGGCGAGGTGAAGGCCGTCGACCGCTCGGCCCAGTCGGCGCAGACGATCACCTCGTTCCTCGGGGACAGCCAGCTCGGCGAGCAGTTCACCGAGGACGGCAGGCCGGTGGCCGTGACGGTGCGGCTGGCGCCCTCGAAGTCCACGAAGAGCGGCTACGAGTGGTCCTCGGCGGACGGGCCGCCGTTCGAGCTGACCTCCATGACCCTGGCCTCGGGCTCGATCCGGCTGGCCGACCAGCGTCCCGTCGATTGGCTGCTGCCGTGAGCACCGCACAGGAGACCCGGGGCAGACGCCGCGCCGCCCCGCCGAGGCGCAGCGTGCCGAAGAGCCGCGCGAAGACCGTCCGCACGCCCACCGTGCTCCAGATGGAGGCCGTGGAGTGCGGCGCGGCCTCCCTCGCGATGGTGCTGGGGCACTACGGCCGCCATGTCCCGCTGGAGGAGCTGCGGATCGCCTGCGGCGTCTCCCGCGACGGGTCCCGCGCGAGCAATCTGCTGAAGGCGGCGCGCAGTTACGGGTTCACCGCCAAGGGCATGCAGATGGACCTGGCCGCCCTCGCCGAGGTGACGGCACCGGCCATCCTCTTCTGGGAGTTCAACCACTACGTCGTCTACGACGGCATGGGCCGCCGGTTCGGGCGGCGCGGGGTGTTCATCAACGACCCGGGCAAGGGCCGCCGTTTCGTGTCCCTGGAGGACTTCGACGGCAGCTTCACCGGGGTCGTGCTGACCATGGAGCCCGGCGAGGACTTCACCCGGGGCGGCCGCAAGCCCGGTGTGCTCGGCGCGATGCCGGCCCGGCTGCGGGGCACCGCCGGGACCCTGCCCGCCGCCGTGCTGGCGAGCCTGCTCCTGGTGGCGGTCGGCGCGGCGGTGCCCGCGCTCAGCCGCACCTACATCGACATGTTCCTGATCGGGGGGCAGACCTCGCTGCTCGGCGTGCTGTTCGCGTCGATGGGGGCCTGTGTGCTGCTCACGGTGGTGCTGACCTGGCTCCAGCAGGCCAACCTGCTGCACGGCCGCATCATCTCCTCCACCCTCTCCAGTGCCCGCTTCCTGCGGCACCTGCTGCGGCTGCCGGTCACCTTCTTCTCCCAGCGCAGCCCCGCCGACCTGGTGCAGCGCCTGCAGTCCAACGACGCCGTCGCCGAGACGCTGGCCCGCGACCTCGCCGCGGCGGGCGTGGACGCGATCGTGGTCGTCCTGTACGCCGTGCTGCTGTACACGTACGACCCGCAGCTCACCTTCGTCGGCATCGGCGTGGCGCTGCTCAACATCCTCGCGATGCGGGTCGTCATCCGGCTGCGCGCGACCCGTACGGCCAAGCTGCGGGCGGACACGGCGCGGCTGACCAACACCGCGTACACCGGTCTCCAGCTGATCGAGACGATGAAGGCGACCGGCGGCGAGGACGGCTACTTCCGCAAGTGGGCCGGCCAGCACGCCACCACGCTGGAGGAGCAGCAGCGGCTCGGGGTGCCGAGTGCCTGGCTGGGCGTGGTCGCGCCGACGCTGGCGACGCTCAACAGCGCCCTGATCCTGTGGATCGGCGGCATGCGGGCGGTGGAGGGCCACATCTCGGTCGGTCTGCTGGTCGCTTTCCAGGCGCTGGTGGTCCGCTTCACGGCCCCGCTGACCCGGCTGAACGGCGTCGCGGGCCGTATCCAGGACTTCGCGGCCGACGTGGCCCGGCTGAAGGACGTGGAGAACTTCCGGGCGGACCCGCTCTACGACCGCCCCGGCGGCGGCGACTCCACCCGTCGGCTGCACGGCCACGTCGAGCTGCAGAACATCTCCTTCGGCTACAACCCGCTCGACAAGCCGCTGCTCTCCGGCTTCGACCTGACCGTCGGTCCCGGACAGCAGGTGGCCCTGGTCGGCGGGTCGGGCAGCGGCAAGTCGACGGTGTCGCGGCTGATCTCGGGCCTGTACGCGCCCTGGGACGGCGTGATCCGCGTCGACGGGCAGCGGCTCGACGACATCCCGCGCGGGGCGCTGGCGTCCTCCGTCTCCTTCGTCGACCAGGACGTGTTCCTGTTCGAGGGCTCGGTGCGCGACAACGTGGCGCTGTGGGACCCGTCGATCCCCGACGACGCCGTGGTGGACGCGCTGAAGGACGCCGCGCTGTACGACGTGGTGATGCGCAGGCCCGGCGGCGTCCACAGCCCGGTCGAGCAGGACGGCCGCAACTTCTCCGGCGGGCAGCGCCAGCGCCTGGAGATCGCGCGGGCCCTGGTGCGCCGCCCCAGCATCCTCGTCCTGGACGAGGTGACCAGCGCGCTGGACGCGGAGACCGAGCTGGTGGTCATGGACAACCTGCGCCGGCGCGGCTGCGCCTGCGTGGTGATCGCGCACCGGCTCAGCACCGTGCGGGACAGCGACGAGATCGTCGTCCTGGAGCACGGCGCGGTGGTGGAGCGCGGGCGGCACGAGGAGCTGGTGGCGCGCGGTGGCGCGTACGCGGCCCTGGTCAGGGAGCGATGAGATGACGACCGTGCACGAGGGACAGGGCGACCTGGTCCTGGGGGCGCTCGGCTCGCTGGGCACGCGGGTCGACTGCGCCGGGTTCAACCGGCTCGACCTGGGGGGGCCGCAGGTGCTGTGGCTGGTCGTGTCCGGCGCGGTGGACCTGTTCGCGGTGGACGCCGGGGAACAGGGCCACTGGCACCATCTGGGGCGCCTGGAGACGGGCTCGGTGCTGCTCGGACCGGTCGCCGGACCGCAGCACACCCTGGTGGCGCGTCCGCTGCGGGACTGCGTGGTGCACCGCATCGCACTGCGCGAGCTGTACCAGCCGGCGAGCACCCAGACATGGTCGTACGACGCGTACGGCAACCCCCAGTACGTGCCGCCGACGACGAGCCCGCTGGAGTACGGCCTCGCCCTCGGCGTGGGCCGCGGTCTGACCGTCCTCTTCCAGGCACCGATGGCCGCCGAGCGGGCCGGCGCGCCCGCCGACGACGACGTGTTCTGGATGCAGGTGCCGCCGGGCAGCGTGCAGTACGGGGCGGTGTACGGCGAGGAGGCGGCCGCCGACCTGCTGATGGACCCGGCGCTGTGGCAGAGCATGGTCGACCAGCAGTACCGGCTGCTGACCACCCTGGACCGCTGGATCGAGCAGCTGGAGCGCACCCACGAGACGCGTACCGCGGCCGGTATCAAGGCCGGTGAGGCGGTGCGCGAGCAGGCCGACCGGACGCTGCTGGCCTCCATCGGCAAGCGCCGGGCGCAGCGCGGCACGGCCGCCGACGCCGACGCCACGTACGCGGCCTGCGAACTGGTCGCCCGCGCCGCCGGGATCCCGCTCGCCGAACCGGTCCTGGGCGGCGCCGAGAGCGACCGGCTCGACCCGGTGGAGCGCATCGCGCTCGCCTCGCGGGTGCGGACCAGGTCGGTGCGGCTGGAGGACCGCTGGTGGCGGGACGACGTGGGCCCGCTGGTCGGGCACCGCACCCTGTCGGGGGCGCCGGTGGCGCTGCTGTGGCGGCGCGGTGGCTATGTGGCCGTGCATCCGGCGACCGGTCGTGAGACGCCGGTGGAGAAGGCGAACGCCGGGGAGTTCGAGCCGCGCGCGGTGATGTTCTACCGGCCGCTGCCCGAGCGGCGGCCGAGTCCGCTGCGGCTGCTGCGGTTCTGTCTGGGGGGCACCCGCGGGGATCTGACCGGTCTGCTGCTCGCCGGTCTGGTGACGGTGGCGCTCGGCGCGCTGGTGCCGATCGCGACGGGCCGGGTGCTCGGCGAGTTCGTGCCGAAGGCGCAGACCGGGCTGATCGTGCAGGTGTGTCTCGCGGTGATGCTGAGCAGTGTCGTCGCGGCGGCCTTCATGCTGTTGCAGAACTTGACCATCCTGCGGCTGGAGGGCCGGATCGAGGCGACGCTCCAGCCCGCCGTGTGGGACCGGCTGCTGCGGCTGCCGACGAAGTTCTTCACCGAGCGTTCCACCGGCGAGCTGGCGAGCGCGGCCATGGGCATCAGCGCGATCCGCCGGCTGCTGGCGGGGGTCGGTCCGACGGTGGCCCAGTCGGTGACCGTCGGGGCGGTGAACCTCGGCCTGCTGCTCTGGTTCAGCGTGCCGATGGCCCTGGCCGCGATCGGCATGCTGGTGGTCGTCGGCGGGGTCTTCCTGGGCCTGGGACTGTGGCAGGTGCGCTGGCAGCGCCGGCTGGTCAAGCTGACCAACAAGCTGAACAACCAGGCGTTCCAGACGCTGCGCGGGCTGCCCAAGCTGCGGGTGGCGGCGGCCGAGAACTACGCCTACGCGGCGTGGGCGGAGCGGTTCGCCCACAGCCGGGAGCTGCAGCAGCGGGCGGGGCGGATCAAGAACCTGAACGCGGTGCTGGGCGCGGTGTACCTGCCGCTGTGCACGCTGCTGATGTTCATGCTGCTCGCCGGTCCGGCGCGGGGTTCGATGTCGGCGGCCGAGTTCCTCACCTTCAACGCCTCGGTGACGATGCTGCTGACCTCGGTCACCCAGCTGACCGGCGCGTTCGTGTCGGGGGTGGCGGCGCTGCCGCTGTTCGAGGAGATCCGGCCGGTGCTGGACGCGACGCCCGAGGTGCGGACGGCGAGCACCCGGCCGGGGCCGCTGTCGGGGGCGATCGAGGCGCGCCGGCTGTCCTTCCGGTACACCGACGACGGGCCGCTGGTCCTGGACGACGTGTCCTTCGAGGTGCGTCCCGGCGAGTTCGTGGCGGTCGTCGGCCCCAGCGGCTGCGGCAAGTCGACGCTGCTGAGGCTGCTGATCGGCTTCGACCGGCCACTGTCGGGCAGCGTCCTGTACGACGGCCAGGACCTGGCCGCGCTGGACCAGTCGGCGGTGCGCAGGCAGTGCGGGGTGGTGCTCCAGCACGCGCAGCCGTTCACCGGCTCGATCCTGGACGTCATCTGCGGCACCGAGCCGTACACGCCCGAGGAGGCGATGGCGGCGGCCGAGATGGCGGGGCTGGCGGAGGACATCCGGCGGATGCCGATGGGTCTGCACACCATCGTGTCGGGCAGCGGCGCGGTCTCCGGGGGCCAGCGGCAGCGGCTGATGATCGCTCAGGCGCTGATCCGCCGGCCGCGCATCCTCTTCTTCGACGAGGCCACCAGCGCCCTGGACAACGAGACGCAGCGCACGGTGATCGAGTCCACCAAGGCGCTCAACGCCACCCGGATCGTGATCGCGCACCGCCTGTCCACGGTGCTGGACGCCGACCGCGTGATCGTGATGGAGGACGGCAGGGTCGCCCAGCAGGGCCCACCCGCCCAGTTGCTGGCGGACACCGGCGGCCGGCTGCACGAGCTGGTGCGGCGACAACTGGCCTGATCGGCGCTCAGATGGGTACCTGTTGCCCTCATGCGGATCAGCGTGGTGGATGTGGGGTCGAACACGGTCCGGCTCATGGTGGCGGACGCCGAGGGCGGCGTCCCGCTGCCGGTGCACACCGCGAAGTGGCGGCTGCGGCTGTCGGAGCAGGTCAGGCCGGGCGGCCCGGTCCCGGAGGAGGCCGTGGAGCGGCTCGTCGAGGCGGTCGCGGACGCCGGCAGGACCGCGGACCGCTGGGGCGCGGCGGGACCGCTGGCCTTCGCGACCGCCGTGGTGCGCGCCGCGCCGAACCGGTGTGAGGTGCTGCGCACCGTGCACGCCCGCACCGGCGTGCCGCTGTGCACCCTGCCGGGCGAGGTGGAGGCGGAGCTGACCTTCCTCGGGGCCCGGCGCTGGATGGGCTGGCGGGTCGGGCCGCTGGCCCTGCTGGACATCGGCGGCGGTTCGCTGGAGGTCGCGTTCGGGCGTGGCCGGCTGCCCGGCTTCGTGGCCTCGCTGCCGCTGGGCGCGGCCCGGCTCACCCACGAGTTCCTGGCGGGCGGCCAGGACCCGGCGTCGCGGGACCAGGTCAAGGCGTTGCGCCGGGGGGTCCGCCACCAGCTGCGGGACGTCGCCGCGCGGATCCGCTGGGAGGGGCCGCGGACCGCCGTGGCCACCTCGCGGACCTTCCAGCAGCTCGGGCGGCTGTGCGGGGCCCCGCCGGGCCGGCACGGGCCCTTCATGGAGCGGCGGATGCGCTGCTCGGACCTGGGGGACGCGGTGGGCCGGCTGGCCGCCCTGTCCGCCGCCGAGCGGGCCCGGCTGCCGGGCATCTCGGCACCGCGCGCGGCCCAGAGCCTGGCCGGAGCCATGGTGGGGCACACCGCGATGAAGCTGATCGGCCTCGAGTCGGTGACGCTCTGCCCCTGGGCGATCCGGGAGGGCGTCCTGCTGCGCCACATCGAGGACGGCCCGTCCTGGTGGGCCGAGGTCGTCCGCCGCAGCGAGGAGGCCGCTCCCCCGGCGCCGGTGCCCCTGCGCCTGGCGTCCACGTCCAACTGAACGACCGAGGCAAGAGCCGTACGACGAGAAGCGAGAAGGAGCACATCGTGTCCCAGGACGGCGAGCACGACCACAAGCAGCCCGAGACCGCCATCGAGGAGGTGCTGCGCGAGATCGAGGAGGCCAGGCCCCGCGACGCGGAGTCCGGCGAGGGCGGGCACCGGGGCGAGGCGGGGGACGCCACGTCGCCGAACACCGGTGCCCAGAAGGACGTCGAGGGCGAGTGACGTAACGCTCCGGGGCGGCCGGGGGTGCCGGGGCGCTGTCCGGGTACTCGCCGCGCATGGAGTACGACCGCGAAGGACCACAGCTGCCGACGGCCCGGGGACCGGTCTCCGAGGCCGTCGGCGCACATCTGCTCGGTACGGGCCCACTGCCCTCCCCCGAGGCCGTCGCCGCCGCGCCCGTGTACGGCGACGACCTCCAGCTCGCCCTGTACCAGTGCTACGAGCTGCACTACCGGGGCTTCGCCGGGGTCCGCCCCGACCTGGAGTGGGACCCCGCCCTGCTGGGCGTGCGGGCCGGGCTGGAGCGGCGCTTCCTGTCCGCCCTCAGGGCCGACACCCCGGTCCACGACAGCGTCGCGGACGCGGTCGGGGCGCTGCTCGTCGAGCCCGTTCACGGCGAGGGGGTCAGCCACTTCCTGCGGGACGAGGGCGAGTTGTGGCAGCTGCGTGAGTACGCGGCCCAGCGCTCGCTGTACCACCTGAAGGAGGCCGATCCGCACGCCTGGGTGCTGCCGCGGCTGTGGGGCCGGGCGAAGGCGGCGATGGCGGCGGTGGAGTTCGACGAGTACGGCGGCGGCCGCGCCGACCGGGTGCACGCCCGCCTGTTCGCCGACCTGATGACGGATCTGGACCTGGACACGACGTACGGGGCCCATCTCGACGCGGCCTCGGCCGAGTGCCTGGCCACGGTGAACATGATGTCCCTGTTCGGCCTGCACCGGTCGCTGCGCGGCGCGCTGGTGGGGCACTTCGCGGCGGTGGAGATCACCTCGTCGCCCGGTTCCCGGCGGCTCGCCGAGGCGATGCGCCGCACCGGTGCGGGTCCGGCCGCCGAGTACTTCTACGACGAGCACGTCGAGGCCGACGCGGTGCACGAGCAGATCGTGCGGCACGAGGTGATCGACGGCCTGCTGGAGCAGGAGCCGCGGCTCGCGGCGGACGTCGTGTTCGGCATCGACGCCACCGGCTACCTCGAAGAGCGCCTGGGCGACCGGCTGCTCGCCGACTGGCGTGCGGGACGGTCCTCCCTGCGTACGCCGCTGCCCGCCGGTCGCCGTGTCCACGGGGAAATTTCTCATATTCCGTGACGACCGGGGTACGTGGGATCCGTGAATTTCATGGTGCTACCGGGCGTCTACGCCCCTCAGGAGGACACCGCCCTGCTGGCCGGGGCGCTGTCGGACGAGTCGCTCCCGCCGGGCGCGGCCGTGCTCGACGTGGGAACCGGCTCGGGCGCCCTGGCCCTGGCGGCGGCACGGCGGGGCGGCCGGGTGACCGCGGTGGACGTGTCGTGGCGCGCGGTGTGCGCCGCGCGGCTCAACGCGGCCCGGGCCGGGCTGCCGGTCCGCGTCCGGCACGGCAACCTCTTCACGCCCGTACGCGGTGAGACCTTCGATCTGGTGCTGGCCAATCCGCCGTATGTGCCGGCGCCCGCCTCCGGCCGCCGGCCGCGTGGTGCCGCGCGGGCCTGGGACGCGGGGCACGACGGTCGCATGGTCCTGGACCGGATCTGCCTCCAGGTGCCCCGGCTGCTGCGCCCGGGCGGTGTGCTGCTGCTCGTGCAGTCGGCGCTCAGCGACCCCGCGAGGACCGAGGCGCTGCTGCGCGAGGCGGGCCTGAAGGCCGCGGTGGTCCGGCGGCGGCGGATCGCGTTCGGTCCCGTGCTGCGCGGCCGGGAGCGCTGGCTGCGGCAGCGCGGACTGCTGTCCCTGGCCGACTACGAGGAGGAGCTGGTGGTCGTCCGTGCCGAACTCCCCGTCTGACGCCCCGCGCCCGCCGGACGCCCCGCGCCGGATCAAGGTCCAGCGCCGCGGGCCGCTGCTGGTGGAGGGGCCGGTGGAGGTGGAGCTGGAGGACGGGACGACGGTGTCCTCCGACCGCTTCCGGGTGGCGCTGTGCACGTGCCGGCGCAGTCGGCGCTATCCGTGGTGCGACACCAGCCACCGCGCCCGCTCGTCCGGGTCCGGTGACGGGCCGGCCGCGAAGGACTGATCCCCGGCTCCCGGTAGTCGGTCCCGGGTCCGGGAGGGCGGCGGACGGCCCCACTCCGTCCGCCGCCCCCGGTGCGGGCCCGCGGGCTCCGTACGGCGGCGGCTCGCACTCCCCAGTGGCGAGCCGCCGGTCACGCCGCACGTTCCCGGCGGTCCCGGTCCCTCAGAACGTGAAGACGCTCGCGCTGCCCGCGTTCTTCACGCACTCGTTGGCGAAGGTGCGTTCGTAGGAGAGGCGCCGGCCCTGCCAGACCCCGTCGACGGTGACGACCACGGGGGCGTACTCCCGGGTGCACATCACCGTGTCCTCGGCGGCCAGGGCGCCCGGGTCGCCGTGCGCGGCGCGCAGTTCGGCGCAGGCGGCGTCGGCCGCGGGGTGGGTGCCGGAGGCCGTCGGGGCGCAGGTCAGGGTGACCGCCCGCAGGGGTGCGGCGGTGGCAGCGCTCTCTCCGTGCCCCATGGTCAGCACCAGGGCCGAGGGGGCGTAGAGCGACGCGGGGGCGGTGGCCGGGGAGGCGAGAGAGGCCCCGGCGAGGGGCCCGCAGACGGCGGTGGCCGTCAGGCCCAGAGTCGCTGCCCAGCGCGCGGTGTTCCGCATTGTGTGCATCCTTCCGCTCGTTTTCGAGGGTGGTGCCGGCCCGGCTCGGTCGGTGCCGGAACGGCGAGCGCGAGTCTGCCGAGTCCGGCGCCGAAACTCATCTCGACCCCATGGGTTTCGGTAACCTTGCGTATTGAATCAGTGGCGTGAAGTCACGGAATTTGAACGTTCCAAGTCCGCAACTGGGCGTTTCTTGATCGAATGTTGAGACCGGAACTGGCCGGATGGCGTGATCCACACCTTCGCCGATAGGCCTGAAACACCCCTGAAACAGGCCCGTCGACCCTGACGGCCACCCCCGGCATACCCGCGGGTATGGTGCCGGCAGCGCGAGCTCGACGACGAGAGGCGGACGTGGGATGCCGAAGCACTGGGCGGACTTCCAGTACGAGATCTACCTGAACGGCATGACGGGCACCGTGCCCCGGCTGCCCACCGATCTGACCCGGCTGGAGGAGCTGACCGAGCGGCGCCTGGGCCCCGGTCCCTTCGGGTACGTCGCGGGCAGCGCAGGCGACGGCAGCACCGCCCGCGCCAACCGGGCGGCGCTGGCCCGGCGCCGGATCGTCCCGCGCATGCTGCGCGACGTGCACGAACGCGACCTGCGCGTCGAGGTGCTGGGCCGGGACCTGCCCGCACCGCTGGCGCTCGCGCCGGTCGGCGTCCTGTCGATCATGCATCCGGACGCGGAGCCCGCCGCGGCCCGGGCCGCCGCCGCCCAGGGCGTGCCGTACATCCTCTCCTCCGCCTCCAGCACGCCCATGGAGCAGGTCGCCGAGGCGATGGGCGACGCCGAGCGCTGGTTCCAGCTGTACTGGCCCAAGGACCGCGAGGTGGCGCGCAGCTTCCTGCAGCGCGCCGGGGCGGCCGGGTACACGGCGCTGTTCGTCACGCTGGACACACCGCTGCTGTCCTGGCGCCCGCGCGACCTCGACCAGGCGTACCTGCCGTTCCTGCACGGGGTGGGCACCGCCAACTACTTCTCGGACCCGGCCTTCCGGGCCGGTCTGGCGAAGCCGGTGCACGAGGACCCGAACGCGGCGGTGACGCATTTCGTCGGCATGTTCTCCGATCCCGCCAAGTCCTGGCCGGACCTGGCGTTCCTGCGGGAGAACTGGGACGGTCCGATCGTCCTCAAGGGCGTCCTGCACCCGGACGACGCCCGGCTCGCCGCCGACGCCGGGATGGACGGCGTGGTCGTCTCCAACCACGGCGGCCGTCAGGTGGCCGGTTCCGTCGCGGCCGCGGACGCCCTGCCGCGCGTGGTGGAGGCGGTCGGCGACCGGCTCACCGTGCTGTTCGACAGCGGCGTCCGCACCGGCGACGACGTCTTCAAGGCACTCGCGCTCGGCGCCCGTGCGGTACTCCTGGGCCGCCCCTACGTCTACGGCCTGGGCCTGGACGGCCAGGCCGGCGTGGAGCACGTGATCCGCTGTCTGCTCGCCGAACTGGACCTCACCCTGGCCCTGTCCGGACACGCCTCACCGGCCACGCCGGGCCCCGCCGACCTGGTCGAGGGCCCGGAGTGAGGGGACGGCGGCCCCGTCCCCCCGGAAGGGGCGGGGCCCCTCAGCCGCCGGGCAGTTCCACGGCCCGCGCGCCCGGTGCGTCGGTGCGGGCGATCGACAGGGAGCCCTCCGCCGTCGGCACCGGGTCGATGCGCCAGCGCTGGGCCTCGGAGCCGTCGTGCACCTTGACGACGACGTCGGCGTCCGGGGCACCGGTGGTGGTGGCGAGCGCCAGCAGCTTCTGTCCGCGCGGCACCAACTCGCCCTGACCGGTGAGGTCGTAGCGCACGTCGTCGCCCCGCTCGGTGCCCTCGTCGGCGCAGGTACCGAGGATGACGACGCCGGCGTCCGCCCGCGAGTCCAGACACAGTCCCGGATCGGCGACGCTGCGCAGCAGCCCGTCGTCCTCGTAGGTCCACTGCTGGGTCCACGCCTCGGAGCACTCCGCCAGCCGGGCACCCGCCCCGGCCTTCGGCTCGCCCCGGACGTCGAGGCAGAGGTTCGCGGCGCCGTTGCGCAGCCGGGCGCGGTCCGCCGCCGAGGGCATCCCGGCCGCGTCGGGCGGTTTCGGACGGCTCGTGGCGGACGTCTCGCCGTCCTTGTCCACGGCGCTGGTGGAGGCGGCCGGATCGGCACCGCCGCCGTCGTACGACCACACGCTCACCACGAGCACGATGGCCAGCACCCCGGCGGAGGCGGCGCCGAACTGCCTGAGCACCGAGCGGCCCGAGCGCGGACGGCCCGGGACCCTGCGCACGGGCACGGGGATCCGGGCCAGCAGCCCGGGGCGCCCGCCGCGGTGCCGGGCGGCGCCCTTGGCCAGCGCGCCCAGCGTCGCCCGTGCCGGACGGGAGTCGAGATAGCGCCGGGCACCCCAGCCGAGCACGGCCTCGGCGATCAGCGTGCCCAGCTCGCGCTCGAAATGGCCGAGTTGGTCGGCGGCGTGCCGGCAGTGACGGCAGTCGGCGAGATGTTTGCGGACGTCCGGCAGCAGGGCGCCGCCCCGGCGAATCGGGACGTCGAGCAGCCGGCTGTGGAAGCGGCAGTCCTGGCTCGGCGCGAGCTGCCGGTGGGCATGCAGACAACCCTCGCGGAATTTCTCACGCGCTTGTTCGAGAGTGGCCGACGCGGTGTCGGTGTCCATGCCCAGCAGACCGGCGGGGACACTTATGGACTCGCCTTCGACCTCCGTGTGCCACAGCAAACAACGGGCCGGTCCGGGAAGAGAGGCGAATGCCCGGGCGGCCAGCGTGCGGTTTTCCGGGGTCAAGGACTTCGCCGCCCGCATACCCCGTCCGCCGGCGGGTTTGAGCAACTGCGGCAGGGCACCGGATATCGCGTCGTCGGCGGACCACTGGCGGACCGTGTCGCGCACGGCCACCAGCAGCCTCGGGCGCAGCGCGGTGGCCGGTTCGCCCTCGGCGAGCCGGGCCAGCACCCGGTGCCAGGCAGCGGCGGTGACCATGGCGGTGACCTGGGCCGAGGTGGCGAGGCAGATGGTCGCGTAGTCGTGCGCGGGCTGCCAGTGGCGGGCCATCAGCAGCGCGGCGATCCGGGCGGACTCGCTCTCCGGGCCGTCCCGGAGCCGCGCGGCCAGCAACTCGTCGGACTCCCCGGGGTCCCCGCCCGAGGGCGGGTAGGCGGGCCGAGGGGGGTGGGGGGTGGGCACTGAGATGTTCCTTCCCACGCGCAGGTGACTCAGAAGTTCCGAACGCCGAAAAGGACCCACGGATTGGTGTGTACCTCTTGGGCGGAGCACGGGAGGCGTGAATTCGCCATGGCGAAATCGGACCCGGCCCGTCAAAGCGCGTGCGAGACCCGGCCTTTACCCCCCGCACGGGTGCTTCACTCTCGCACAAACCACTCATGGTCAACAAGGCGACCGGGCAACATCGGCCGCCTTTGAAAGAAGGTCAGAAACTCCGGCATGCCAAGAGGGCCGCACCCGGCTTTCCGTTTTCTCCACGGAAGCGGTGCGGCCCTCGGCGGGGGGCGGGGTCAGCCGGTCGGGTCAGCCCTGGTCCGCCACGAAGGAGGCCATCCGGGCCAGCGCGGCGTTCCAGTTGATGGTGTGCTCGTTGGTCGACCAGGACTGGATGTCGTCGATGAAGCAGAACTGGCCGACGCAGCCCTGGAGTTTGCTCTGCGCGTAGGGGTCCTGGATGCTCGAGTTCGGACCGCCGGACAGGGTGCCGTCCGGCGGCGCGGGCAGGGCGGGGTCGAGCTGGTGGGCGTACCAGCGGCTGTGCTGGTGGTGCGCGTTGACCTCGCCGTATCCGGTGACGTACGACATGTTCAGCGCGTTGCGGCCGAGGATGTAGTCCATGCTCTGCACGGCGCCGTCACGGTACTTGGAGCCGCCGGTGATGTCGTAGGCGGTGGCCAGGACGACCGCGTTGTTCAGGACCTGGTGGCTGGAGCCCCAGTCGTACACGTTGCCCTCGGGGGCGTAGGGCATGCCGTAGGGGTGCGCCTTCAGCGTCGCCAGGTAGCCGTCGGCGCCGCGGACCACGGAGCGGCGGACCTGGTCCCGGCCGGGGAGCCGGCTGGGGACGGTCGCCAGGTCGAGGCGGGCGGGGGCGGCGGTGCTCGCCCAGTCGAAGCTGATCGGCCCGAAGACGTCGGCGGTGTGCACCGGGGACTTCAGCACGTGCTCCTTGAAGTCCCGCTCCCCCGTCGTCAGGTACAGCTCGGCCGCGGCCCAGTAGAAGTCGTCGGCGACCTTGGTGTCGGGGTAGGCGCCGCCACCGATGCCGTCGTTCTCGTCGGCGAGCAGGTCCGGGTGGGCGAGCGCGGCGGCCCAGGCGGTACGGGCGGCGCCGAGCGCCTTCGCGGCGAACTCCCGGTCGTAGGGGCGGTACAGGCGGGCGGCCTGGGCGGCCGTCGCCGCCAGGTTGAGGGTCGCCGCGGTGGTCGGCGGGTGCAGCTCGCGCTTCTGCGGGTCGTCGCTGGGCAGCAGCGGCAGCCCGGTCCACTGCTCGTCATGGATCTTGTGGTGCGCCATCCCGGCCAGTGGCTGTCCCTGGGGCATCTGCATCTTCAGCAGGAACTCCAGCTCCCAGCGGGCCTCGTCAAGGATGTCCGGCACCTTGTTGCCGCTCTCGGGGATGTCGAGCGAGCCGTCGCCGAGCTTGGCGGGCTCTCCGGTGCGGGCGTGCAGCGAGCGCTCGTAGGTGCTGAGCAGCTCCCAGGTGGAGATGCCGCCGTTGACGACGTACTTGCCGTGGTCGCCGGCGTCGTACCAGCCGCCGGAGACGTCCAGGGTGTAGTCGCACACGCCGGGTTGGCAGGGCACCTCGGTGTCGCCCCGGTTGGGTGCCGTGCCCACGTGTCCGGCGGGGCGTCCGTAGCCGGGGCGGAGTTCGTCGCTGATCGCGGTGCCGCTGCGCTGCGTGTAGTAGTACTTCGCGGAGTCCAGGCGCAGCCGCTCGTAGGCGGCCGTGCCGATGTCGAAGGGGCGGCTGGTCTCGCCGTCGGCGACCAGGGTGTAGCCCTCGCCGCGCTTGGTGTAGCGGCCGAAGTCGATCGAGTGGACGTTCTGCCCGGAGGAGGCGTCGACGCCGCGCGGCGTGCTCCAGCCGTGGGCGACGACCCGCCCGGCGTCGCTCTTCAGCTGCCAGGGCAGCCGGGTGGTGGCGTCGGTGACGAGCGTGGCGTTCTTCGGTCCCGAGGGCAGGTAGGCGACCTGGTTGACCCGCACCCGCGGCCCGGTGTCCGGCACGTACGGCTCGGGCGCCACGCCGCCCAGCAGGGACACGTCGTCCACGCAGAACCGCCAGGCGTCGGGCGTGCCGCCGAGCTGGAAGCCGACCTGTCCCTGAGTGGTGTCGACGGGCGAGGTGAAGGTGTACGAGTAGGTGTTGCCCGAGACGCTCAGCTGCGGGCTGATCTCGTAGTAGGTGTCGTACGGGGACACCGACAGGCCGACGATCGCCCGGACCACGTGGTCGGCGGGCGTACCGGTGGCGGTGAAGGAGAACCTGTACGACTCCCCGGCGACCAGGGTGACGTCGTTCTGGCCGAGGGCGGCGTCCCAGCGGTTGGTGGTGCCGCCGGGGGCGTCGGCGCACAGCCGGCCGTCGGTCACGGCGGCGGTGACGTTGCTGCTCGTCCACCAGGACTCGGTGCCGTCGGCGAAGGTGCCGTTCCTGACCTGCTCGGTCTCCTCGGCGCCGGCCGGGGCGGCGGGCAGCGCGGTGACGGCCGCCGCCAGCAGGGCCGTCAGGGAGACGAGCGCGGTTCTGCGTCTTTTCACGTCCGGGCTCCTCGGGGGAGGTGGCGCTCGCCAGAGAATGGGAGCGCTCCCAAATGCGGTCGCAGGCCATGCTTGTGGCAGACATGACATGCCGTCAACGGTCCGGACGGGACCGGTTTTCCGACCGGTTCCCGTCCGGAGCGTGGCAGGGCGGCTCAGGCGGCGGGTGCCTCCAGGCGGCTGACGCGGATCGCTCCCCGGGCCTCGCCGGGGTGACGGCTGGTCAGCGTGAGGCGGACCCGGGAGCCCCGCAGCCGCGGGAAGGTGATGACCGTGGGCGCGTCGGAGGCGCCGGCCCACTCGGTCCGCACCTCCTTCGCCGCCCGCCAGGCCCGGCCGTCCCAGACGGCGACCTCGACGGCCGCGGGCAGGCTGTGCCCGTCGTCCACGGTGAAGGAGACCTCGACCCGGTCGTAGCTGCGTGTGCGCCCGTGGTCGACCGAGATCCAGTCCTCGGCGCGGGCGCCGTCGAAGGCGGGGAGCAGGGCGGTGGCCGCCTTGTGGAAGCCGTTGGACCAGCCGGTGGCCGGGTCGCCGTCGAGCACGGCGGCGGGCAGGGTGTCGGGCCGTCCGGAGTAGCTCGCGTCCGCGTGCGGGTGGTCCGCGGGCGCCGGGTGCTCGGGGCGGAACCGCGGGGCCGGTGTGGCCGCCGGGTCCGGGGCCCGCCGGGCGTGCACCGCCGCCGTGCCGGTGCGCAGCCCGTCCGCGCGGGCGGTCACCCGTACCGTGCCCGCACGGGTGCCGGACCGGACGATCGCCAGCGCCTTGCCGTGGAAGGCGGTGCGGGTGCTCGCCTGGTAGCGCTCCGCGCTCTCCTGGCGGCCGTTGTCGAGTCCGGCCAGCGAGCCGCCCGCGACGTCGAAGGAGATCAGGTGCTCGGCGCCGGGCACCACGACCCCCTGCCGGTCGACCACCTCGGCGGTCACGAACACCAGGGAACGGCCGTCGGCGTCGACGGTCTCGCGGTCCGGGGTGAGGCGCAGGGCGTGCGGCGTCCCGGCGGTGCGCAGGACGTCGGTGGCCACCGTCCTGCCGCCGCGCCGGGCGACGGCCTTCAGCTCGCCCGCCTCGAAGGGCACCCGCCAGGTCAGGTGCAGCTTGCCCGCGCTGCCGTTGGGGCTGGTGTAGCTGCCGGGGTAGGGGCCGTCGGTGAAGGTCTTGTCGTCGCCGGTGGCCTCGGTGGTCTCCAGGTACGTCCGGCCGTCGACGGTCTTCTTCCGGTCGAAGCGGCGGGTGCCGAGGGACTTCCCGTTCAGGTACAGCTCGACGGTGTCGGCGTTGGTGTACGCCCAGACCTCGACGGTGTCGCCCTCGCGGTGGTTCCACGTCGTGGGCAGCAGGTGGACCATCGGCTCGTCCGTCCACTGGCTGCGGAACAGGTGGTACATGTCCTTCGGGAAGCCGGCCGTGTCGACCGCGCCGAAGAAGGACGCCTTCACCGGGAAGACGTCGTACGGCGTGGGCTCCCCGATGTAGTCGATGCCGGACCACAGGAACTGCCCGGCGAACCACTTGCGGTCCCGGTCCTTCTTGTGGCCGTACTCGCCGCTCATCGTCCAGGAGGCGAGGTTGTTGTCGTAGGAGGAGGTGGCCCGCCCGCCGGGGGTGTGGTTCTCGCCGGTGTTCAGGTTCTCGGGCTCCTGGTAGGTGCCGCGCGTGGAGGTCTCGGAGGACGACTCGGACTCGAAGAGGAACAGGTGCGGGTAGGCCGCGTGCAGGTCGTCCACCGACTTGGCGGTGTTGTAGTTGAGGCCGAGCCCGTCCAGCTTGGCCAGCATCAGGTCGGCGGCGGAGCCCTTGGCGGGCAGCCGGCGGTACTTGTCGGAGCCGATGACCAGGGGGCGGGTGTCGTCGGCGGCGCGGATGGCGTCGATGATGCGGTCGGCCATGGCGAGTCCGGCGGTGGCGGTGGAGTCGGGGACCTCGTTGCCGATGGACCACATGACGACGGCGGGCGAGTTGCGGGCCGCGAGCACCATCTCGGTGGCGTCCCGCTCGCACCACTCGTCGAAGAACCGGCCGTAGTCGTAGCGGTTCTTGCCGGTGCGCCAGCAGTCGAATGCCTCCACCAGCATGATGATGCCCATCTCCTCGCAGACCTGGGTCATCTCGGGCGAGGGCGGGTTGTGCGACGTGCGGAAGGCGTTGACGCCCATCGACTTCATGAGGGTCATCTGGCGGCGGATCGCGTCGATGCTGACGGCGGCGCCGAGCGCGCCGAGGTCGTGGTGCAGGTCGACGCCCTTGATCTTGGCGTACCTGCCGTTGAGGTGGAAGCCGTCGTCGGGGTCGACGTGGAAGGTGCGGATGCCGAACGGGGTGCGGTACGTGTCGACGGTCCGGCCGCCGACGCGCAGTTCGGTGTGCAGGGTGTAGCGGTGCGGGGCCGCGAAGTCCCAGAGCCGCGGGCGCCCGACGGTGAGTTCGTGGATCTCGGACGCCGCGTCGGCGACGTCGACCGTGGAGGCGGTGCGGGCCACGGTGCGGCCGTCCGCGTCCTTCACCGTCGACCGGACCTCGACCTCGCGCCCGGTGCCCGAGGCGTTCACCACCGACGTCTCCACCCGGACGACGGCACTGTCCTCGCTCACCCGCGGGGTGGTGACGTACGTTCCCCAGCGCCGTACGTGCACCGGCTCGGTGACGACCAGGCGGGCCTCCCGGTAGATGCCGCTGCCGGAGTACCAGCGGCTGCTCGGCAGTTGGTTGCGCACCTGCACCGCGAGGACGTTCTCGGTGCGGCCGTCGGTGTGCACCAGGCCGGTGAGGTCGAGGGCGAAGCCGGTGTAGCCGTAGGGGTGGTGGCCGACCTCCCGGCCGTTGCAGTGGACGCGGGAGTCCATGTAGACGCCGTCGAACTCGACCGAGATCCGCTTCCCGGCGAGCGCGGGCGGCAGGGTGAAGGCGAGGCGGTACCAGCCGAGGCCGCCCGGCAGGAAGCCGGTGCCGCTGGTGGTGCCGTGCCCGGTGGTGGGCGTCTGCTCGATGCTCCAGTCGTGCGGGACGGCGACCTCGCGCCACGCCGAGTCGTCGTGGGCGGGGTCGGCGGCGTCCGTGGTGTCCTCGGCCGCGCCGTCGAGGTCGACCAGCCGGAAGCGCCAGCCGTCGCGCAGGGCGAGGGTGCTGCGGCCCGCGGCGCCGCCGGTCGCGTCCGCGGCCCACGCCGACGGGGCGGCGAGCGCCATCCCGGCCGCGGGCGTGGCGGCGGAGGCGATCAGAACCGATCTGCGCGTGACCGTCATGGCGGATCTCCCTCATCAGAAAACTCATCGAGGCTCACGAGAACTCAGAAGTACTCACAAGTGATCGCGAACAAACAGATTCTGACGTCGAGCCCTACGCGCCCGTCAAGGCCACGGAAAGCACTTTCTGTCCGGCGCGGAGCGGATCCCACGGTGACCTGCGCGACGGTCGGGCCCGGTGCGCCCGGTGGGTTCGGGTCCGCACCGGGCCCGAAGCCACTAGGCTGGGAACAAGGTGACGCGCTGATCACTGTGAGTGTGCGCAATGGAGTGGCGACGATGAGTCCGGTCAACCCGTTCGACGATGCCGCCACGGCCCGCGCCGTCGTCGACGGCTCCGGCACCTTGCGGGCGTGGAACGAGGGCGCCCGCCTGCTGCTCGGCCACCCGGCCGCCGAGGTCGTGGGGCGCCCCGCCGCCGACCTGCTCGCCGAGGACCGCGACGGCACACCTCCCGGACGCGACGACGACCAGTGGAGCGGCACCCTCGCCCTGCGCCACCGCGACGGGCACACCGTGTCGGTCTGGGTGCTCGCGCACCGCAGACCCGCGGCGGACGGCGCCCCGCCCACCTGGCTCGCCGTCACCCCGCTGCGGTCCGGCCCCCAACCGGAGGACGACCCGCTGGTCAGAGCGGCCCTCACCCAGTCCCCCTGCGCCATGATGATCTTCGACGACCGGCTCCTGCTGCGCGGGGTCAACGACGCCATGGCGCGGTTGCTGGGGCTCCCGCCGGACCGGGTGCGCGGACTGCGGGCCACCGACCTCAGCGACCGGCCGCAGAACGCTGAACTGGAGCGGCAGATGCGGCGCGTGCTGTCCTCCGGCCGGCGGCACGACATGCAGACCCACCTCAAGGCCGTGGGCGAGAGCCGCGCCCACGCGTGGAACGCCCGTATCGCACCGCTCACCGACGCCGACGGCCAGGTGTTCGGCGTGTGTGTCAGCGCCCACGACTTCACCGAGCAGCACCGCGCCCGCGAGCGGCTTCAGCTGGTGAACGAGGCCAGCGTGCGCATCGGCACCACCCTCGACGTCACCCGTACGGCTCAGGAGCTGGCGGACGTGTGCGTCCCCCCGCTCGCCGACTTCGTCAGCGTCGACCTGCTGGACCCGCGCGAGCACGGCGGTGAGCCCGCCACCGTCGTCGAGCCGCCGGTCGGCCTGCGCCGCACGGCGCACCGGTCGGTCACCGCGGACTGCCCGCAGTCGGTGGCCGAGACCGGGCAGCTGGACGTCTATCCGGCCGGCTCGCCCCAGGCCGAGTGTCTGCTGTCGGGACAGGCGATCGTGGCCTCGGTGGCCTACGGCGACCTCGAACGCTGGCTCCAGTGGGACCCCGTCCGCCTGCGACGGGTGAAGGAGTACGGCATCCACTCCACGATGTCGGTGCCGCTCCAGGCCCGCGGCACCACCCTCGGCGTCGCGGTCTTCACCCGGTTCAGGCGCCCCGACCCCTTCACCCACGACGACGTGCTGCTGGCCGAGGAGGTCAGCGCCCGCGCCGCGGTCTGCATCGACAACGCCCGCCGCTACTCGCGCGAACGCGAGGCCACGCTGACCCTTCAGCGCAGTCTGCTCCCCCGGTGGCTGCCGCCCACCGCCGCGGTGCAGGCGGCCTCCCGCTACCTTCCGGCGGCCCGCTCGGGCGTCGGCGGCGACTGGTTCGACGTCATCCCGCTGTCCGGGATGCGGGTCGCCATGGTCGTCGGGGACGTCGTCGGCCACGGCATCCCGGCCTCGGCCACCATGGGCCGGCTGCGCACCGCCGTGCGTACCCTCGCCGACATCGACCTGACGCCCGAGGAGCTGCTGACGCACCTCGACGACCTGGTGGTGCGGCTGTCCGAGGAGTCCGGCGACGACCGGGCGGGCGAAGTGGGCGCGACGTGTCTGTACGTGGTGTACGACCCGGTGTCCCGGCACTGCTCCATGGCCCGGGCCGGACATCCGGCGCCCGTCCTGGTCCCGCCGGACGGTCCGCCCGAGCAGGTCGAACTGCCCTCCGGGCCACCGCTGGGCGTGGGCGGGCTGCCGTTCGAGTCGGCCGAGCTGGAGCTGCGCGAGGGCAGCCTGCTGGCGCTGTACACCGACGGTCTCGTCGAGAGCCGGGACCGGGACACCGACGCCGGCCAGGCGCTGCTGCGCGAGGCACTGGCCGCCCCCGCCGACTCCCTGGACACCGCCTGCGACCGGGTGCTGCACCGCCTCCTCCCGTCGGGCAGCTCCGCCGACGACGTGGCCCTGCTGCTGGCCCGGACCCGGGGGCTGCCCGCCGGACAGGTCGCCACCTGGGACATCCCGGCCGACCCCGCGCTGGTCGCCCCGGTGCGCAAGCAAGTCCTCGAACAGCTTTCCGACTGGGACCTGCTGGAGGCGACCTTCACCGCCGAGCTGGTCGTGAGCGAGCTGGTCACCAACGCCATCCGGTACGGCTCCCCGCCGATCCGGCTCCGGCTGATCCACGACACGGCCACCCTGATCTGCGAGGTCTCCGACACCAGCCACACCGCGCCGCACCTGCGCCGGGCCAGGACCTGGGACGAGGGCGGACGCGGTCTGCTCCTGGTGGCCCAGCTCACCCAGCGCTGGGGCAGCCGGCACACGGCCGAGGGCAAGACGATCTGGGCGGAGCTGGCGCTGCTCGACGACGAGGAGTGAGCCCTCGCCCCGGTGCGGAGTGCGTCCCCTCGTTTCCCGGACCGTGCGGCGGGACACTCGGCAGTACAGGGCGTACGGTGCCCGCCGGTCGCGCCGGGACCGTGCGCCGGAGCCCGACGGGAGTGTGGAGAAGCGATGGCGAACACGCCCCAGCCACTGCGCCGGACGGCCCTGCTCGCGAGCGGGGTCGCGCTGCTCGGTCTGTTGACCGCCTGCGGCAACGAGAGCGCCACATCGAGCGGCACCCCGCAGCCGAGCCAGGCCGCCCGCACGGCCGGTACGACCCCGGGCAGCGCCACTGCGACACCCGGTGACACCGCGCCGGCGGTCGGCGCCACGCCCACCGACACCGCGGGGTCGGCCTCCGCCTCGGCCCGCACCGACGGCCGCTGCCACACCTCGGAGCTGCGGGCCGCCGTCGGCCGCGTGGACCCGGGGGCCGGTCAGCGCAACTTCCCCGTCGTGCTGACCAACACCTCCGACCGCACCTGCACGGTGCACGGCTATCCGGGCGCCGCCTTCGTGGACGCGTCGGGCAAGCAGCTGGGTCCGGACCCCGAGCGCGCGCCGGGCTCCCCCGGGACGGTCACGCTGACGCCGGGCAAGAGCGCGTGGGCCGGACTGTCCTTCTCCAGTCCGCAGATCAGCGGCGCCCGCACGGCCACCCCGGCGGCGCTGCTCGTCACCCCGCCGGACGAGCGGGAGCCGCTCAAGGTGAAGTGGACGGCCGGCGAGGTCCCGGTCGGCGGCAACGAGTCGTCGGTGTCCGTCACCGCCCTGGACGCGGGCACCGGCCCCTGAGGCACCGGCCCCCGGGGGCGCCGGTCCGCTGATCGGTGACCGGCGATGGTCCGCTGGTCAGTGACCGGCGATCGGGTGCGGCGCGTAGGGCCGCTCCAGTTCCTCGGTCTCCTTCTCGCTCAGCGTGAGGTCGACCGCCGCCACGGCGTCCTCGAGGTGGCCCGGCCTGGAGGCGCCGACGATGGGCGCGGTCACCGTGTCCTGGTGCAGCAGCCACGCCAGGGCGACCTGGGCGCGCGGGACACCGCGCTCACCGGCGATGCGGGTGACGGCCTCGACCACGGCACGGTCGCCCTCCTGGTAGAGGGTGCTGCCGAAGTTGTCGGTGGCGCTGCGCTCGGTGGCGGTGTCCCAGTCGCGGGTGAGGCGGCCGCGGGCGAGCGGGCTCCAGGGCAGCACGCCGACGCCCTGGTCCGCGCAGAGGGGCAGCATCTCGCGCTCCTCCTCGCGGTAGACGAGGTTGTAGTGGTTCTGCATGGACACGAACGTGGTCCAGCCGTGCCGCTCGGCGGTGTACTGCATCTTGGAGAACTGCCAGGCGTACATCGAACTGGCCCCGAGGTAGCGGACCTTGCCCGCCTTCACCAGGTCGTGCAGGGCCTCCATCGTCTCCTCGACCGGGGTGTGCGGGTCGAAGCGGTGGATCTGGTAGAGGTCGACGTAGTCGGTGCCCAGGCGCCGCAGGCTGTGGTCGATCTCGGTCATGATCGCCTTGCGGGAGAGCCCGGCGCCGTTCGGCCCGGGGCGCATCCGGCCGTTCACCTTGGTCGCGAGCACGATGTCGTCCCGGCGGGCGAAGTCGGCCAGCGCCCTGCCCACGATCTCCTCACTGGTGCCGTCGGAGTAGACGTTGGCCGTGTCGAAGAAGGTGATCCCGGCCTCCAGCGCCTGCCGGATCAGCGGACGCGAGGCCTCCTCGTCGAGCGTCCACTCGTGCGCGCCGCGGTCGGGAACGCCGTAGGTCATGCAGCCCAGGCAGATCCGCGACACGTCCAGGCCGGTCGAACCGAGCTTCACGTACTGCATCGTTGCTGCTCCTGTCTTCGCAGATCATCCGTACCGGGGCGAGCGTACGTCCTCGCGCGGGCTCGAACCCCGGCCGGGTCAGCGCCGTTCGAGCAGGTCCAGGGCTCGTTCCCAGCCGAATCCCGGGCGGCCGCCGTCCTCCTCGGCGCCGCCGGAGTTCCCGGCGTACGGGTCGCCGAAACGCACGCCCATCCCGCGCAGCCGGGCCAGGCTCTCCCGGTACGCGGGGTGGGCGGCCAGCGCGTCGGCGACGCACGGCAGGACGGCGACCGGGACGCCGAGGCCGTACGCCTCGCACAGGGTCGCCACGGCGAGGGTGTCGGCCAGGCCCGCGGCCCACTTGTTGATGGTGTTGAAGGTGGCGGGCGCGACCACGACGGCGTCGGGTGCCGGGAAGGGCCGCGGATCGCCCGGCGTGCGCCAGGCCGAGCGGACCGGGCGGCCGGTGCGCGCCTCGGCGTCGGCCGCGTCGAAGAAGCCGCCCATGGCGACCGGTGTCGCTATGACCCCGACCTCCCAGCCGCGCCCCCGCGCCGCGTCGATCAGCCCGCCGACGCCTTCGGCCACGCCGGCTGCGCAGACGACCACGTAGAGGAAGGGCCTCGCGGCCTCGTCGCCTCCGCTTCCAGCCTGTTCACTCACCCCGGAACCCTACTGTGCGGGCCCCGCGCCCACGGATGTCAGCGGGCGTCCGGAAGGGCTCCGGCGTCCTCCGTCTCCTCGGCGGTGATCGCGCCCACGGGGCAGGCGCGGGCCGCCTCCCGTACCAGCGGGCTGCCGCCGCCGTCCTCCCGGCCGGGGCGCAGTGTGCTGTAGCCGTCGTCGTCCTGGGTGAAGACGTCGGGGGCGGTCAGGGCGCACTGGCCCGCGCCGATGCAGATGTCCTTGTCGATGCCGATACGCATGTCCGGAGCCTCCTACCAGGC
Organism: Streptomyces sp. MH60; assembly: GCF_002939385.1. Taxonomy (GTDB): domain Bacteria; phylum Actinomycetota; class Actinomycetes; order Streptomycetales; family Streptomycetaceae; genus Streptomyces. Next base: position 35,131 of record NZ_MULI01000042.1, read on the forward strand.
CACGGGGAGTTCCAGCATCCCCTGGATCGTGTCGCCGGGTTTGAAGGGGATCTCGTCGGCCGGGGCGGCCAGGCGCAGTGTGGGCAGCCTCTCGAAGAGGGTGTGCAGGGCGATCTCCAGTTCGGCGCGGGCCAGGTTCTGGCCGAGGCACTGATGGATGCCGAAGCCGAAGGCGACGTGGTGACGGGCCGGGCGGTGCCAGTCAAGGGCGTCCGGGTCGGGGTAGACGCTCTCGTCGCGGTTGATGACGGAGGTCGAGAAGACGACCCCGTCGCCGGCCCGGATGGTCTGCCCGTCCACGTCGATGTCCTCGGTGGCCATCCGCAGCAGCCCGTCGGCGATCGACAGGACGCGCATCAGCTCCTCCACGGCATCGGGCAGCAGCGCGGGGTCCGCGCGCAGTTCGGCCAGCCGGCCGGGGTGGGTCAGGAGGGTGTAGGTACCCAGCGAGATCATGTTGGCGGTGGTCTCGTGGCCGGCGACCAGCAGGATCACCGCGAACGCGATCAGCTGCTCGCGGTCGATCGCCCCGTCGGCCGACTGTCGCCGGACCAGGTCGTCCAGCAGGCCGTCGCCGGGTGCCTGCCGCTTGCGGTCGATCAACTCCCCCAGGTACGCCTCCAGTCGGTCGCGGGCGTCCTGGGTGTCGGCGGGCAGGGGGCCGCGCAGCAGCCGGCGGGACTGTTCCTCGAAGAAGTCGTGGTCGGCGTAGGGGACCCCGAGCAGGGCGCAGATCACCATCGACGGCACGGGCAGCGCGAAGGCCGTCACCAGGTCGGCGGGCGGGCCCTGCGCGATCATCGCGTCCAGCCGTTCGTCGACGATCCGCCGGATGCTCGGGCGCAGCGCGGCGGCGCGTTTGAGGGTGAACTCCGGGAGCACCATCTTGCGCTGGGCGCGGTGTTCGGGATCGTCCACCCCGAGCAGTGCGGTCCTGCGCCCGCGTACGGCGGCCAGGCGTGCCGAGGTGGCGGGGAAGCCGTCGCGGGTGCGGTCGGTCGACAGGCGTTGGTCGGCCAGCAGCCTGCGGGCGGCGGTGTGCCCGGTCACCAGCCAGGCGGGGCGGCCGTCGAAGAGCGTGATCCGGGCCAGGGGCCGGGCGGCGCGCAACGGGTCGTAGCCGGCGGGCGGCCGGTAGGGGCAGGTCCGGTCCTGCGGGAAGGCGACGGGGTGCGCCGCGCCCGTGTCCCGCGGGGTGTCCGTGTCCTTCGTCGGGGGCGTGTTCGTCGTGTTCGTCGTGCTGCCGGTGTCCGTCGTCGTGTCGGTGTCCGTCATGGAAGACCTCGCAGACGAAGAGTGCGTCGTGATCTTCATTAGATGCCTCGGGCATCTATGAGGCGACGACAAGTTCGGCCATATCGGTGGCGGCAGCGGACTGGCCGGGGATCACCGGTCGGGGGCGGCGGGGTCGTGGTGCGCGGTCCGGGTCCGCGCCGCGAGTGGCGCGATCGCGACCACCGGTGGTCCCGGCCGCGGCCCAGAACTGGCCGAGCGGCAGGGGGTGGCGGCCGGCGGCCGGACCCGCCCCCTCCGGTTGTCCGCGCGACCATGGGGTACGAGGGGCAGGATGCGGTAAGGATGGTCACGCGCCGGTCGGGGGTGCCCATCGGTCCGGCCGGCCTGACCACACGACGACACGACGACACGGACGGATGCACATGCCTCTTGACGGCGAGTACGAACCCAGCCCGACGCAGTGGGTGCGCGAACAGGTCGAGCGGTACGAGAGCTCGGGCGGCACCGAAGGCACGACCCTGGCGGACACCGGTCTGCCCGTGATCGTGCTGACCACCCGCGGCGCGCGGAGCGGCAAGCTGCGCAAGACGCCGCTGATGCGCGTCGAGCACGAGGGCCGGTACGCCGCGGTCGCCTCCCTCGGCGGGGCTCCCAAGCACCCGGTCTGGTACTTCAACGTGACCGCCGATCCCCGGGTGGAGCTCCAGGACGGCCCGGTGAAGCAGGACATGACGGCCCGTGAGGTCACCGGCGCGGAGAAGGCCGAGTGGTGGGAGCGCGCGGTCGCGGCGTTCCCGCAGTACGCCGACTACCAGAAGAAGACCGACCGGGAGATCCCCGTCTTCGTCCTGGAACCGTCCGACGCGGGCTGAGCCGGCGCGCCGGACTTTCCCGGATCGGCGTGCATGGACCGGCGGGTTCCGGGAATACGCCGTTCAGGCCCCGCCGCGTTCCCCCGTCGCGGCGGGGCTTTCGGCCGCCTCCCGGGCGAGCCGGTCGGTGACGTCCAGGAAGACCTGCCCCGCCTCGGGGACGGCGCGCGCGATCGACCTCTTGATGCGCACGGAGACCTCCTCCACCCGTTCGCTGTCCAGGCCCGGCACCAGGTCGACGCGGGCCGCCACCAGGGTCGAGTCGAGGCCGGTCTTCATGGTGAACAGCGCCTCGACACTGTCGATCTCCGGCTGGGCCCGCAGCAGCGACCTGATCCGGCCGCTGGCCTCCGGGTCCGCGGCCTCGCCGATCAGCTGGTCGCGGGCCTCGCGGCCCAGCCGGTAGGCCACGTAGACGAGCAGTGCGCCGATGGCGAGCGAGGCGCAGGCCTCCCACACCACCTGCCCGGTGACCATGTGCAGCGCCATGCCGGTCATGGCGAGGCAGACGCCCAGCACCGCGGTGCCGTCCTCGGCGACCACCGTGCGCAGCGCCGGGTCCCGCAGCCCGTCGGCGAGCCCGCCCTGGCCCCGCACCTGGTGCAGGGCCCGCAGCAGGGAGCCGCCCTCCGCGAGCAGGGCGACACCGAGCACGATCAGTCCGGCCACATAGCCGCTGAGTTCCTCGGCGGCGCCGGTGCGCAGGGCCTCGACGCCCTGGAAGAAGGAGAAGCAGCCGCCCATGACGAAGATGCCGACGGCTGCGAGGAGCGACCAGAAGAACCGCTCCTTCCCGTAGCCGAAGGGGTGCTTGCGGTCGGCGGGGCGGCGGCTGCGGCGCAGGGCGGCGAGGAGGAAGATCTCGTTCAGGCTGTCCGCGACCGAGTGTGCCGCCTCCGACAGCAGGGCGGGCGAACCCGCGATGAACCCGCCGACCGCCTTGGCGACGGCGATCACCAGATTGGCCGCCAGGGCCACGAGCACGGTGACGCGTGTCCTGCGGTCGGCCTTGCGGCCCGGCTTGTCTGCTGCTGCTGTCCCACTCACGAAGCCCCGACTGCCCCGGCCGGACCGGCTCACACCCCCGCCTTGCGGGTGGCCACCAGTGCCTACGGGCGAAAACGGGGAACGCCTACACAGGGACGGACACCCGGACGACGGAAGGGCAGGACCATGAGCGGTGACGACGGGACGGCCGGCAACAGCGGCTACGGAAAGAAGGCGTTCAAACGGTCCAGGAGCCACTTCGCGGACCGGATCACGGCGGACGGCCGGGACGGCTGGCCGGTGGAGGCCGGCCGCTACCGGCTCGTGGTGAGCCGCGCCTGTCCGTGGGCGAGCCGAGCCCTGGTCTCGCGGCGGCTGCTCGGTCTGGAGGACGCCCTGTCCCTGGCGGTCGCCGACCCGGTCCAGGACGACCGCAGCTGGCGCTTCACGCTGGACCCGGACGGCCGCGACCCGGTCCTCGGCATCCGCTACCTCAGCGAGGCCTACGACCGGCGGGAGACCGGCTATCCGGGCGGGGTGAGCGTGCCCGCGGTCGTGGACGTGCCCAGCGGGGCGCTCGTCACCAACGACTACCAGCAGATCACCCTCGACCTCGCGACCGAGTGGACCTCCCTGCACCGGCCGGGTGCGCCCGACCTGTATCCGCAGGCCCTGCGCGACGAGATCGACGAGGTGATGGCCGGGGTCTACGAGGACGTCAACAACGGTGTGTACCGGGCGGGCTTCGCCACCGGCCAGGAGGAGTACGAGGCCGCGTGCGCGGGTGTGTTCCGGCGCCTGGAGCAGTTGACGCCCCGGCTGGAGCGGCAGCGCTACCTGGTCGGTGACACCCTCACGGAGGCGGACATCCGGCTGTTCACCACGCTGGTCCGCTTCGACGCCGTCTACCACGGCCACTTCAAGTGCAACCGCTGGAAGCTGACGGAGAATCCGGTGCTGTGGGGATACGCCCGCGATCTCTTCCAGACGCCCGGATTCGGGGACACCGTCGACTTCGACCACATCAAGCGCCACTACTACCAGGTGCACACCGGCATCAACCCGACCGGCATCGTGCCCCTGGGCCCGGACCTGTCCGGCTGGCTCACCCCCCACCACCGCCAGGAGCTGGGCGGACGTCCGTTCGGCGACGGCACCCCGCCGGGGCCGGTCCGGGCCGACGAGGAGGTACCGGTGCGGGGCAGGCCCTGACCGGCACCGGTACGCATACGACCAGACAGCGCACACCAGACAAGGAGATTCCCATGGCGAAGTCGAAGAAGAAGAAGCTCCCCCTCGCCTACAAGCCGGTCGGGTTCGCGCTCGGCTGGCTGGGCGGCACGCTGGCCGGGATGGCGTTCCAGAAGACCTGGAAGGTCATCCGGGACGAGGACGACGCGCCCGACGCCCTGGACCCGGACCGCGGCTGGGGCGAGATCCTGCTGGCCGCGGCGATCCAGGGCGCCATCTTCGCCGCGGTGCGCAGTGCCGTGGACCGCACGGGCGCCAAGGCCATCCAGCGCTCGACCGGCACCTGGCCGGTCGCCGAGAAGGGCGGCCGCGACTGACACGGACGGGGCCGGGGCCGGTCCGCCGGACAGGCCTCAGCCCTGTTTGGGCGCGGTCGACGCGACGGTGAGGCGGAGGGTGAAGGAGTGCCCGGCCGGGTCGGAGAAGCCGCGCTCCTCGTGCGGGCCGGCCGGGTCCTTCGCCTCCACCGGGCGCCCGCCCAGCCCCACGATCGCCCGCTCGGCCTCGTCCAGGTCCGCCACCACGAAGTCCAGGTGGACCTGGAGGGAGTTCTCCGGGCGCGGCCAGCTCGGCGGGGTGGCGTTCACGTCCCGCCGGAAGGCCATGCGGAAGCCGCCGGGGCCCTCGATCTCGATGCGGTTGGCGCTCACGTCGCTCTCCTCGGCGCCCAGCAGCCCCTTGTAGAACTCGGCGAGCCGCTCGGGTTCGGCGCAGTCGAGCACCACGACGCCCGCGTTGACCAGTGCCATGTCTCCTCCGAAGGATTCCGGGCGCGGGGCGTCGTGCCCCGTGCCCTGTACCTTGCGGATATCCCGGCCCGGCCGAATCAGTCGGCGGGCGGCCACCGGCCGTCCCGCGGGACTTCGCCGCAGTGCCGGGCGGCTCCGGGAATGGCACGATCACTTCGGAGGTTGCCGACCGTGTCGTCCGTCCCCTTCCCGAGTTGCGAGGTCCCGATGAACACCATGCGCGCCGTCAGCCAGGACGTCCTCGGCGGTCCCGAGGTCCTGAAGGAGGTACGCCCCGAGCGGCCCGAGCCGCGCCCGAACGAGGTGCTGGTACGGGTGCGTGCCGCCGGGGTGAACCCGACCGACTGGAAGCACCGGGCGACCGGTGGCTTCCTCGGCGAGCCGCCCTTCGTACTGGGCTGGGACGTGTCGGGCGTGGTGGAGTCGGTGGGGATCGGAGTCGCCGCCTTCCGGCCCGGTGACGAGGTCTTCGGCATGCTGTCGTACCCCTTCGGCCACGGTTCGCACGCGGAGTACGTCACCGCCCCCGCGCGCACCTTCACCCGCAAGCCGTCGGGGATCGACCACGTCCAGGCGGGTGCCCTGCCCCTGGTCTCGCTGACGGCGTGGCAGGCCCTGGTGGAGCGCGCGGACGTGCAGCCGGAGCAGCGGGTGCTGATCCACGCGGCGGCCGGCGGTGTGGGCCATGTGGCGGTGCAGATCGCCAAGGCCCGTGGTGCCCATGTGATCGGCACCGCCAGCGCGGGCAAGCACGAGTTCCTGCGCTCGCTCGGGGCGGACGAGACCGTGGACTACCGGGAGACGGACTTCGCCGAGGCCGTGAAGGACGTCGACGTCGTCCTGGACACGATCGGCGGCGACACGTCACTGCGGTCCCTGCGCGTGCTGCGCCCGGGTGGGGTCGTGGTGTCGATCCTGCCGGTCGGCTCGGACGAGTTCTTCGAGGAGGCCGACCGGCTGGGCGTGCGGGCGGTGCGGATGCTGGTCGACGCCGACCGGGCCGGCATGGAGGAGATCGCCGCTCTGGTCGAGTCGGGGAAGCTGCGGGCCACCATCGCCGAGACGTTCCCGCTGGCCGAGGCGGCGCGGGCGCACGCGCTGGGCGAGACCGGCCGCACCACGGGCAAGCTCGTCCTCGTGGTCGACTGATCGCCCACCCTCCTGATCGGCAGGCGGTCGGCGCTGCCTGTGAGATTTCGATGACATATGTCAATCGAACATGCTCAAACTCGCTCGATCGGGGTAACTTTTCGAACGGACTGGGTAGTTGAGCCCCCGGAAGCAGGCCGGACAGGCCGCGACAGGCTGGAGGCAAGGTACGTGCGGCAGGAATCCGCGTCGCCCACCTCGCACCTACGCGTGCGCCACCACCGGGGGCACACGGTGCTGGAGTTCCGGGGCGAGATCGACATCGCCTCGGCGGCGGAGATCGCCCCGCACCTGGACCGGGAGACGGTGCGTTCCGGTGCCCGGGTCGTGCTGGACCTCGGCGGCATCGAGTTCTTCGACTGCTCCGGGCTGCGGCTGCTGTACCGGGCCCGCAGCCAGGTGCTCGACCGGGGCGGGCAGGTGCACCTGGTGTGCGCCCACCCGCTGACCCTGCGCATGCTGCGGATCACCGGTCTGGCGCGGCTGCTGCCGCCGTGGCCGACCCTCGACGAGGCCCTCGACGTCAGCCGGCCGGCCGGGCCTCGAACAGGGCGCTGACCGACTCGCCGTTGTGGATGCGGCGCACCGCCTCGGCGAGCGCCGGGGCGATGGACAGGATCCGCAGCTTGTCCGTGTGGTCGTCCACCGGTACCGGCACCGTGTTGGTGCACACGATCTCCAGCACGTCCGGCTGTTCGCTGAGCCGGCCGAGCGCCCCGGCCGCGAACAGCCCGTGCGTACAGGCGACGCGGATGGTGCGCGGACCCGACTCCCGGAGCCGGTCGAGCAGTTCCAGCACCGTGCTGCCCTTGGCGATCTCGTCGTCCAGCACGATGACGTCGCGCCCCGCGACGTCCCCGATCACCGCGCTGATGCTGACCCGGTCGTCCGCGTACCGCTGCTTCGCGCCGGCCGCCACCTGGGCGCCGAGCATCCGGGCGAACGCCGCGGCCTCCTTGGCGTTGCCCAGGTCCGGCGAGACGACCGTCGTCCGGGAGAGGTCGTACTGCCGGAAGTGCGCGGCCAGCTCCCGCAGCGCGTGCAGGTGGTCGACCGGGACCGAGAAGAAGCCGTGCACCTGGGGCGAGTGCAGGGTCATGGCGAGGCCCCGGCTCGCCCCCGCCGCCACCAGCAGGTCGGCCACCAGGCGCCCGCCCAGCGAGATGCGCGGGGCGTCCTTCTTGTCGGAGCGGGCGTAGGAATAGTGGGGCATGACCACGGTGATGCGGCCCGCCGACGCCCCGCGGGCCGCGTCGCACATCAGGAGCAGCTCGACGAGGTGCTCCTGGACCGGCTTGACCAGCGGCTGGACGAGGAACACGTCCCGCTCCCGGCAGTTGGCCATGAGCTGCACCTCTAGGCAGTCGTTGGCGAACCGGCTGACCCGGGTGGGGCTGAGCGGCACGCCCAGCTGGGCGCAGACCTCCTCGGCCAGGTCGGGGTGGGCACTACCGCTGAACACGGCGATGTCTCGCACGGACCGCTCCTCGCGTGATCCTGTCCGGCCGGAATCCCCAGCTTACGGAAATCCCGTTGCGCCGCTCCCGGGGCCCCGGGCCATGATGGCCCCGTCCGTCGTCACCACGACTCCCCAGGCCACCTCACGTCAGGAATCCCTCGCATGCGCCGACTCCTCGGAATCCCCCAGCGCCCCTTCCGGCCCACGGTTCCCGAGGACTCCTTCACGCATGCGCACCCTGAACATCGGCATCCTGGCCCACGTCGACGCCGGTAAGACCAGCCTCACCGAACGGCTCCTGTTCGACCACGGCGCCATCGACCGGCTCGGCAGCGTCGACGCCGGTGACACCCGTACGGACGACGGCGGCATCGAGCGCCGTCGCGGCATCACCATCCGCTCCGCCGTCGCCGCCTTCACCGTCGGTGACACCCGGGTCAACCTGATCGACACCCCGGGACACTCCGACTTCGTCGCGGAGGTCGAGCGCGCCCTGGAGGTGCTCGACGGCGCGGTGCTGCTGCTGTCCGCCGTCGAGGGCGTACAGGCGCGCACCCGCGTCCTCATGCGCACCCTGCGGCGGCTGCGGCTGCCCACGCTGGTGTTCGTCAACAAGATCGACCGGGCCGGAGCGCGCACCGGCGGTCTGCACGACGACGTCCGGCGCCTGCTGACCCCGCACGTGGCGCCGCTGACCGAGGTGACGGACGCCGGTACCCCGGGCGCCCGGGTCGTCCGCCGCCCGCCCGACGACCGGACCGCGCAGGCGCTCGCCGAGGTCGATCCCGGCATCCTGGCCGCGCTGGTCGACGGCCCCGAGCCGACCGCGCGGGACCTGGCCGCCGCCCTCGCCGCCCGTACCGCCGACGGCTCGTTCCACCCGCTGTACCACGGCTCCGCGCTCGGCGGCGAGGGCGTCGCGGAACTGGTCGAGGGCCTGGTCGGCCTGGTCCCGGCCGCCGCGGCCGACACCTCCCGCGGCGCGGAACCGCGCGGCACGGTCTTCGCGGTACGCCCGGGGCCCGCCGGAGAGCGCACGGCGTACCTCAGGCTGTACGACGGCGAGGTGCGCCCGCGCCGCCGGCTCACCTTCCTGCGGCGCGAGTCCGACGGGCGGACCACCGAGGTCTCCGGCCGGGTGACCCGCCTCGACGTGGTCGGCGGGGACAGCACGCTCACCGCCGGGAACATCGCCGCGCTCACCGTCCCCGGCGGCCTGCGCGTCGGTGACCGGCTCGGCGAACTGTCCGACCGCGCACCGCAGTTCGCGCCGCCGACCCTGCAGACGCTGGTCCGGGCGGTGGACCCGGGGCAGGCGGCGCCGCTGCGCTCCGCCCTGCTGGCGCTGGCCGACCAGGATCCGCTGCTGCACGCCCGCCCGGCGGCGTCCGGCACCACCGCCCTGCTCCTGTACGGCGAGGTCCAGATGGAGGTGCTCGCGACGACGCTGGCCGAGGACTTCGGCATCGAGGCGGAGTTCGCGCCGGGCCGGGTCCGGTTCCTGGAGCGTCCGACCGGTACCGGTGAGGCGGCGGAGGAGATGCCCTGGCTCGACCACACCCGCTACTGGGCGACGATCGGGCTGCGTGTCGAGCCGGGACCGCGCGGCTCGGGCGGGGAGTTCGCCTACGAGACGGAACTCGGCGCGCTGCCCCGCGCCTTCCACCAGGCCGTCGAGGAGACCGTGCACGCCACGCTGCTCACCGGGCTCACCGGGGCGGCGGTCACCGACTACCGGGTCACGCTGATCCGCTCCGGCTTCAGCTCGCCGCTCAGCACGGCCGCCGACTTCCGCGGACTGACGCCGATCGTGCTGCGCCGTGCCCTGGCCCGGGCGGGCACCGTGCTCCACGAGCCGTACCGGGCCTTCGAGGCGGAGGTCCCGTCGGACACGCTGGCCGCCGTGACCGCCCTGCTGGCCTCGCTGGGCGCGGACTTCACCGGTACGACGGGCGGCGACCCGGCCTGGATCGTCACCGGCGAGCTGCCGGCCCGGCGGACGCGGGAGGCCGAGTTGCGGCTGCCGGGGCTGACCCGCGGGGAAGCGGTGTGGTCCTCGCGCCCCGCCGAGGACCGTCCGCTGAAGCCCGGAAACGGTGGGCCTGGCAGGGGAGTTGGCGGGCATCCGGGTGAGTAGGAAGGAGGGCCGTCGCCATGACGACTCCCGTCAAGAAGCCCACGCGTCCCGTCGAGAGGCCCGCGCGGCGCATGCCCGGCTGGGCCAAGGCGCTGACCGCGCTGGTGCTGGTGCTGGTCGTGCTGTTCGCCGGGTTGCGCCTGAGCGTCGTACCGGGGCTGAAGGACCTGTTCGGCTCCGAGACCCAGGACCGTTCGGGCCCGGCGCTGCTGAAGTCCGTCCAGGACATCAGCCGTTACGACGCCGCGTCGGGCAACTTCCAGGTCGTCGTGGACCTGGAGAAGGACGCCAAGTTCCTGCCCGACGCGGTCCGCGGCACCCGCACCCTGTACGTCGGGGCGGGCACCGTCGACGCCTTCGTCGACCTCGGCAAGGTGGGCGAGGACGACGTGACGGTCAACGGCGAGCGGACCTCGGCCACGCTGCGGCTGCCGCACGCGGCGCTGGGCGAGCCGGCGCTCGACCCCGACCGTTCCTACGCGGTCTCCAAGCAGCGCGGGCTGCTCGACCGGCTCGGCGACCTGTTCTCGGACAATCCGAACGGCGAGCAGGCCGTGCAGAAGCTCGCGGCCCGGCACATCGGCGACGCGGCGAAGGACAGCGAGCTGAAGGCGCGGGCCGAGAGCAACACCACCGCCATGCTCCGGGGACTGCTGACGTCCCTCGGCTTCGAGGAGGTGCGGGTGACGTACGGGACCTGAGATCCCGCCGCGGGCACCGCTCCGCTCAGCCGGAGAGGATCCCCGGGAGGGCCAGCGCCCCGAGCACGGTGGTGCCGACCAGCAGCCAGGCCACGTAGTCGCCGATGTGCCCGGACTGCAGCCGCCGCAGGGGCAGCGCCCGGCCCGGCGCGGCGAGCAGCCCCGGTCGTACGACGGCGACGGCCGCCAGTGCCACGGCCAGCACCGTCGACAGGAGCCCCAGGCCGACGCCCGGGGGTGTCCAGTGCACGGAGGTGTGGACCAGACCGGCGGAGGTGGCCTCGCTCATGGCGTGGGCCACCGCAGTGCCGAAGGCGGGGACCGCACCGGCGGCGAGGGCCCCGGCGAGCAGCAGCGCGGGGACCACCGTCATGGTGTCGGGGACGCGGCCGAGCCGCTGCCGGGTCTCGGGCTCCTCCCCCGAACCCGTCGTCTCGTACGCGTCGCCGCCGCCCTTGCCGCCGGCGCCCTCGGGTGTCGGGCCCAGCCCCAGGAACACCCGGGCCGCGACCCGCAGGACGGCGGCCGCGGTGACGGCGCTCACCAGGACGTAGAGCACGGTGAACGGGCCGCCCACCGCCTCCTCGGTGACGGACTTGCCGAGCGCCGTGCCGAACGGCGGCAGTCCCGCCAGCCCGAGCGCGCCGAGGACGACCATCACGGCGACGCCGCGCAGCGGGCGGGCCCGGCCGTGCAGGACGTGCTCGTCGACGCTGCCGTACCGGTCGAGGAGGATGCCCGCGCAGGCGAACAGCGCGGCCTTCACCCCGGCGTGCCCGACGACGTACAGCGCGACCCCGTCGTCGCCCTCGGGCGTGAGGGTGCCGAGGCCGAGCAGGAACAGACCGGTGTGCGCGATCGTCGAGTAGGCGAGGAGCCGTTTGATGTGCCGCTGGTACCAGCACATGACCGCGCCGAGCGCCGCCGTCAGCGCGCCCAGCACCGTCAGCACCCGTTCCGCGTCGGCGGCCGGCAGTCCACCGGGACCGGAGAAGACGGTGTCGTAGACGCGCCAGACGCCGAAGACGCCCAGCTCGACCATGACGCCGGACAGGAGCATGCACACCGGGGTGGGGGCGACCGCGTGCGCGTCCGGCAGCCAGAACTGGAAGGGGACGGCGGCCGCCTTGACCAGCAGACCGGTCAGGACGAGGACGAAGCCGGCCAGCACCAGCGCGTCGGGCGGGCCTTGCGCGTCGAGGGTGCCGCCGATCTCCGTCAGGGCGAGTTCGCCGGTGCGGGCGTAGAGCAGGGCGATGCCCATGAGCAGGGCGTAGGCGCCCAGCGAGTTGACGACGGCGAAGGCCAGCGCGCCCTGTACGGCCCTGGCCTCCTCGACCCGGTGGCCGGTCAGGGCGTAGGCGACGACGCTCATCAGCTCGAACCAGACGAAGGCGTTGAACAGGTCGCCCGCGATCGCGAAGCCGCACATGCCGGCCTGGAAGACCAGGACGAGCGCCGGGAACGCCCCGGCGTGGCCGTGCGGCGGCTCGTCGAAGGAGCGCCAGGAGTAGGCGAGGGCGGCGAGGGTCAGCACGGACACCAGCGCGGCCATGCCGAGCCCGGGTCCGTCGCCGGTCAGCACGATGCCGACGCTGTGGCCCTCGACGGGCTCCCAGCCGCCCACCCACTCGGTCAGCGGCGGGGAGGAGTGCGTCAGCAGGAGGACGGCGAGCGCCGCGGTGCCGGCCGTGACGGCGCAGGCCACGCTCTCCGCGACGAAGCGGGGCACGAGCCGGCCCCCGGCGGCGAGCAGGGCGGCGCCGAGCAGCGGGACGGCGACGAGGAGGGGCAGCAGATGGTGCATCAGCCGCGCAGCTCGCTCAGTTCGTCGGGGTCGACCGTGCCGTGCCGCTTGGCGACCTGCACGACCAGGGCCAGCAGCAGGGCGGTGACGGTGGCGCCGACGACGACGTCGGTCAGGGCGAGGGCCTGGACTACGGGGTCCACCACCGGCCGGGAGCCGGGTGCGAGGTCGGAGAAGACCGGCGCGGTGGCGCCGTCACGGTAACCGACGGCCAGCAGCAGGACGTAGGTGGCGGCCTGGCACACGGACAGGCAGCCCACCGCGTGGACGAGGTCGCGGCTGGTGGCCAGGCCGTAGCAGCCGGCCAGGAAGACCCAGGCGGCCACCAGGTAGGGCAGTACGTGCGTCAGGGCGGTCATGGGCGCTCTCGCTTCCCGCGCTCGTCGGGGTCGTCGTGGCTCTCGCCGCTCTCGCCCTCGTCCACGATCTCCACGGCCTGGTCCAGGAATCCGGCGAGCAGGACGACGACCGCGCAGGCCACCTCCATGCCGATCGCGGCGTTGAGCAGCGGGACGGTGCCGGCGGAGGCGAGCGTGTTGAAGGTGCCGTACGGGAGCAGCGTGTTGGCGAGGAACGCGGAGCCCGCGAGCAGGGCGGCGAGGCCGGTGACGAGGTAGGCGGAGGCGGCGAGCGCGTCGCCCGCCTCGTAGGGAGCGATGGGCCGCACGCGTTCCAGGGCGCGGTAGTCGGCGCCGAGGTACAGCAGGTGCAGGGCGGTGGCGGCGACGACGCCGCCCTGGAAGCCGCCGCCGGGGCTGACCTGGCCGTGCGCGACGACGTACAGGCCGGTCAGCAGGGCGACGGGCAGGACCAGCAGGGCGTAGCGGCGCACGGGCCGGGAGACGGCGGCGGGTTCCGGAACGGCCCGGTGCTCGTCGCGGGTCTGCCGCAGCAGGACCACGCTGCCGAGGACCGCCGCGAACAGGATGCTCATCTCGCCGAGCGTGTCGAAGGCCCGCTGGTCGAAGGTGACGGAGGCGACGGTGTTGGCGGTGTGCCGGCTCAGGGACGCCTCGACGGCCCGGTCGCCGTAGGGGTGCCGGTCACCGCCGAAGCGGGGCAGGTCCAGGCAGGCGGCCACGAGGAGCGCGGCGAGACCGGCGCCGCCCGTGACCACCAGCCACAGCCGCGTGCGCGGGCTCACGGTCCGCCCTCCCGTCCGCGCTGCCCACCCTGACCGCCCTGTCCGTGCTGCCCGCTGGGTCCGCGCTGCCCCCGTCGGCGCACCTTGCGGACCGTCAGCAGCAGGAGGAGAGGAGTCAGGGCGGAGCCCACCGCCAGCTGCGACAGGCCGACGTCGGGTGCCTGGAGCACGGTGAACAGCACGGCGAGGACGACGCCGAGGACGGCCAGGACCAGGGACTGGCGCACCGGGTCGCGGACCGCCACCGCCGCCGTGGCGGACGCGGCGACCAGCAGCAGCGCGACGACGATCACGGCCTCAGCCACGACGGCCCTCCTGCATCCCGCCCGCGAGCGCCCGCGAGGCCACCAGGTTGCCGCCGACCAGCAGCGCCCCGACGACCAGCAGCTTGACCAGGGCCCTGCCCGGCCCGGTGGCCACGCTCACCGCCACCACGACGACGGCGCCGAGGACGGCGGCGGTGAAGGTCGGGCCGCGGGCCTGCGGCGGGTCGTCGGCCAGTTCGTCGGCGAGCAGCCGGGCGAAGACCAGCGTGCCCACCGGACCGAGGACCGCGAGCACCAGCGCGAGGTCGACGTACGCGGGGCGCGCGTAGCCCTGGGCGAGCAGCAGGAGGGCGGGGCAGGCCAGTGCGGTGGACAGGTTCTGGGCGGCGGCCCGACGGCGCAGCGGACCGGTCACCACGCCCCACACCGTGGCTCCGACACCGGCGGCGAGCACGACGACGGCGGCGAGGATCCAGCCGTTCACCGGCCGGTCACCGCCCGCCGCGCGCCCCGGGCGACGAGGGCCGCCACGGCCGAGGCGCCCACGCCCACCGCCAGTTCCAGGGGGTCGACGGTGCTGACGAGAACCAGCCAGAGCGCGGCGAGCGGGACCCACCAGGCGGCCACCTCGGCCACGGCGAGGAGTGTCCTACGCCTCTTCACACGCCACCTCCACGGACCGGCCCGGACCCGTGATGCCCCGGATGCCCTATGTGCCGCCCTTGTTGCTGTTGTTCCGGCTTCGCCGTCATCCAAGCACCGCGCGCGGCACGGCCGACGGCGGCGCGCGGCGGCGCCCCCGGCCGGAGTGCCCCGGCCGGGGGCGGGAAAACCGGCCTGGGCCGGCGGGCCGGGACGGGCACCGCACGGGTGGGCGAGGGTGGGCGCGGGCGTTCGCGCGCGGCCGGTCGCTCACGGGGACGCGCGGTTTGCCGGGCATCCTCGGCGGATCGGCGGGAGGGCGACCGTCGCGAACGGCACACGCTCGCCCTGCCGTTGCGGCTGCTGGCGACGGCGTGCGCGTTCGTCTTCATGGTGGCGTTCGCGGTGGTGCTGGCGCGGCTGACCCTGCAGCCCTCCCCCGCGTCCGAGGCCCTGACGCACACCAACCTGCACCCCGGCCGCTCGCTGAGGGCCTATCTGGACCAGCCCGCCCTGCGTGACGCCGTCAAACAGATCGGCGGGAACATCCTGCTCGGCGTGCCGTTCGGCGTCCTGGTCCCGGTCGTCGCCCCGCGCACGCGCGGCGTGCTGCGCGTGCTGCTGCTGACGGCCGTCGTGATGCTGCTGGTGGAGTCCGCCCAGGGCGTCCTGGTCACCGGGCGGGCCTTCGACGTCGACGACGTCATCCTCAACACCGGGGGAGCGCTGATCGGTTACCTGCTTCTCGGCCGGCGGATGAGCCGCACGGTGCACGCGCGCGGAGGACGCACCTGAGACGGGGCCATCTGGTCCGTACCAAGGTATTGACCGGCCCTTATCTCACTACTTGAATAAAGAGGCGACACCTCCAACCCCCCACCTCGGTCGGCGCCTTCGCGCAAGGCGCCGTACGGAAGGGAGAGCCGTGGCCCGCCCACGCCTGCTCCGCAGATGTCTCCTCGCCGCCGCCCTGTCCGCCGGGCTCGCCGCGTCCCTCGTGACCGGCCCCGCCCAGGCGGACCCGGTGACCTCCCGGGCCTCCGGGACCTCCGGGGCCGCCGACGCCTCGTCCTCCGCGGCCGCCGCCGTGGCCTTCTCCGACACCTTCGACGGTCCGGCCGGTGCGGCCGTCGACTCCTCGAAGTGGCAGATCGAGACCGGCGACAACGTCAACAACCACGAACGGCAGTACTACACGTCCGGCAACAAGAACGCGGCCCTGGACGGCCAGGGCCACCTGGTCATCACCGCCCGCAAGGAGAACCCGGCCAACTACCAGTGCTGGTACGGCACCTGCCAGTACACCTCCGCCCGGCTCAACACCTCGGGCAGGTTCACCGCGCAGTACGGACACGTCGAGGCCCGGATGAAGGTGCCGCGCGGACAGGGCATGTGGCCCGCGTTCTGGATGCTGGGCACGCCGGTGAACTGGCCGGACTCCGGCGAGATCGACGTCATGGAGAACGTCGGCTTCGAGCCCTCCACCGTGCACGGCACCATCCACGGCCCCGGCTACTCCGGCTCGGGCGGCATCGGCGCCGGCTACACCCTGCCGGGCGGCCAGGCCTTCGCGGACGCCTTCCACACCTTCGCCGTCGACTGGGCGCCCGACTCGATCACCTGGTCGGTGGACGGGAACGTCTACCAGCGGCGCACCCCGGCCGACCTGGGCGGGAGGCAGTGGGTGTTCAACAGGCCGTACTTCCTGATCCTGAACCTGGCGGTCGGCGGCTACTGGCCCGGCGACCCGGACGGCTCCACGGTCTTCCCGCAGACGCTCGTCGTCGACCACGTCTCGGTGACGACGGGCGACTCACCGGCCGGCGGCGCGATCCGGGGCCTGGCCGGCAAGTGCGTGGACGTCGCGGCGGCGAACACCGCCAACGGCACGCCCGTACAGCTCTACGACTGCAACGGCACGGCGGCGCAGCAGTGGACGGTGGGCTCCGACGGTACGGTCCGGGCGCTCGGCAAGTGCCTGGACGTCAACGCCGGCGGCACGGCGGACGGCACGGTCGTCCAGCTGTGGGACTGCAACGGCAGCGCCGCCCAGCGATGGGTCGTCACCGCCGCGCGCGACATCGTCAATCCCCAGGCCGACAAGTGCCTCGACGTCGCCGGCAGCAACGCGGCCAACGGCACCCGGCTGCAGATCTGGACCTGCACGGGCGGCGCCAACCAGAAGTGGACGGTCGGCTGAGGCACCGGGCGGGGCGGCCCGGTGCACGCCCTAGTGCGTGGTCCAGGTGAACTTGTCCCCGCCCACCCAGCGGACGACTTCCGGGTCGTCGAGGTCGTGGACGGTGATGCCGAAGGCGGCGGCGGCCTCCAGTACGTCGGTGACGGCCCTGGCCTCACCGACCACCTGGCCGTCGATCTGCACGATCCGGAACGGGGGCGGGCCCGGGTCCACCCCGAACACGAGGATCCGCGGACTGCCGATGTGCGGGCTGTCGATCTCGGTCATGCCTAGAGGGTAGGCCGCAACCCTCGGAAGCGAGGACCGGGCCCGGGGCCGGGCACGGGCCCGGCCGCCCGCCTCGTGGTGCGGGTCCCGGTGCTCTGGGGAACCCTGGACATGCCGGCCGAGGCCGGTGGGGGCCGGTCGAGGTCGGACCAGGAGGTGGCGATGGACCCCGTCGAGGCACTGGAGCGGATCGCGTTCCTCCTGGAGCGGGCCCAGGCGCCGACGTACCGTGTCCGCGCCTTCCGCACCGCGGCCGGGGTGCTCGGTGGGCTGTCGGCCGCCGAGCTGCGCGAGCGGGCCGGATCACTGGAGTCGCTCAAGGGGGTCGGGCCCAAGACCGCGCAGGTGGCGCGCGAGGCGCTGGACGGGCAGGTGCCCGGCTATCTCGCGAAGCTGGAGGGCGAGGCGGACACCCCGCTCGCCCGGGGCGGTGAACGGCTGCGGGAGCAGCTGCGCGGCGACTGCCATCTGCACTCGGACTGGTCCGACGGCGGCAGCCCGATCGAGGAGATGGGCCGCACCGCGGCGGCGCTCGGGCACGAGTGGGCGGCCCTGACCGACCACTCGCCGCGGCTGACGGTGGCCCGTGGCCTCTCCCCCGCACGGCTGCGCGAGCAGTTGGACGTGGTGGCGGAGCTGAACGCGGCCTGGGCCCCGTTCCGGCTGCTGACCGGCATCGAGTGCGACATCCTCGACGACGGCTCGCTCGACCAGGAGCCGGAGCTGCTGGAGCGCCTCGACGTGGTGGTCGTGTCCGTGCACTCCAAGCTGCGGATGGACGCCCGCTCGATGACCCGCCGGATGGTGGCCGCCGTCCGCGATCCGCACGCCGACGTGCTCGGGCACTGCACCGGACGGCTGCTGACCGGGCGGGGGCGGCCGGAGTCGGAGTTCGACGCGGAGGAGGTCTTCGCCGCCTGCGCCGAGTCCGGCACGGCCGTGGAGATCAACAGCCGTCCCGAGCGGCTCGACCCGCCGCGGCGGCTGCTGCGCCGGGCGGTGGCGGCCGGCGTGCTGTTCGCCATCGACACCGACGCGCACGCGCCCGGCCAGCTGGACTGGCAGATCCACGGGTGCGCCCGGGCCGAGGAGTGCGGGGTGCCCCCGGAGCGCGTGGTCACCACCTGGTCCCTGGACGAGCTGCTGGCCTGGACGCGCGAGGGCCGTACACCGTCCGGAGTGGCGAGCCGCTGACGTGGTACCCGACCGCCGGTCCGCACTCCGCGGACCGGCGGACCACGAAAGGGACAGTGCATGGAACGGGCGGCCGTGTTCGACGTCGACGGAACCCTCGTCGACACCAATCACCTGCATGTGACGACCTGGTGGGAGGCGTTCCGGCAGGCGGGCCATCACGTGCCGATGCACGCCGTCCACCGGGCGGTGGGCCTCGCCTCCGGCGACCTCGTCGCACGGCTGCTGGGCGAGGACCGGGACAAGGACCAGGACGCGGAGCTGAGCGCCGCCCACAAGGCACTGTACGGACAGTACTTCGACCGGCTGCCGGCGCTGCCGGGCGCCGGGGAACTGCTGCGCCGGCTGGCCGGCGACGGCTGGACGGTGGTGCTGGCCACCTCGGCGGGCGGATCGGAGCTGGGCGCGCTGCGGCGGGCGATCGACGCGGACGACGCGATCGCCGCCACCGCGAGCGCCGACGACGTGGACGCGGGGAAACCGGCGCCGGAGCCGGTCGAGCACGCCCTGGAACTGGCCGGGGTGCCGGCCGAGCGGGCCGTCTTCGTCGGCGACACCGTGTGGGACATGCGCGCGGGCAGCCGGGCCGGGGTGCGCTGCGTGGGCGTGCTGTGCGGCGGTCTGCCCCGCGCCGACCTGGAGGAGGCGGGCGCGGAGGCGGTCTACGCCGACCCGGCCGACCTGCTGGCCCGCCTGGGCGGGAGCCCGCTGGCATGAGTCACCGCACCGAACCCCGCACCCTCCCCAGGCACCTCGCACCCCGCATGCCCCGTAAGCCCCGTAAGCCCCGCGTCGAGACGAGTCCGCCGGTCACGCGGGCACCCGGTACCGCATGAGCGCAGTGACACACACCCTGCGGGAGGCACTCCGGGGTCGGCGGCCCCTGGCCGCGGTGTGGTGGGAGGCGTGTTCCGTCGGACGGGCCGCCCGGGCCGCCTGGCGGGGGCCGGGACGGGAACGCGACCTGGTCGTGCAGTCGCTGAAGGCCGCGGGCGCGGCGCTGATCGCCTGGGCCGTGGCGGGCGTGTGGCTGGACGACCCGATGGCGTTGATGGCGCCCTGGGTGGCGCTCGTCCTCGTGCAGGCCACCGTCTACAGCTCGGTGCGGCAGGCCGGACAGCAGTTCGCGGCGATCTGCGTCGGCGCGCTGGTGGCGTCGGGGGCCCAGGCGATCACGGAGGACAACACGGGGGCGCTGGTGCTGTCCCTGCCGGTGCTGATGCTGGCCGCGAACTGGTCCCGCTTCGGCCCGCAGGGCATCTACACGGCCACCACGGCGGTGTTCGTCCTGGCCTCCGGCACCACGGTGTCGGCCGCCGCGGTCGGTCACCGGGTGGGTCAGGCGGCGCTCGGGGCGGTCATCGGCGTGGCGGTCAACGCGCTGGTGCTGCCCCCGGTCCACCTGCGGGACGTACGGGAGAACCTCGCGGCGCTGGCCCGGGAGTCGGGCGACCTCCTGCACGCCGTCGCCGCCGACCTGCGCGAGACCCAGTGGGACGCGCAGAACGCGGCCGACTGGTCCCGGCAGGCCGCGTGGCTGCAGCGGCGCCTGGACGCGCTGTACTCCGCCCGGTCGTGGAGCCGGGAGAGCCTGCGCCTGACCTCGGGCCCGCTGCGCCGGCTGACCCGCCGGCCCACGGGCGTGCCGCCGGAGGACGAGGACCAGCGGTGGAGCCGGATCACCGGGAACCTCACCGCGCTGACCCGGACCCTGGCCGTGGCGGCCGACGAGCACCGCACGCCCGTACCGCCGGAGGGGCCCGACCTGGACCTGTACGCGCGCCTGCTGCGGCTGATCGGCGACGCCTGCCACGCCGAGGCCGGCTGCCTGGTGGGCGAACGGGACGGGGCCGATTCGGGGGCGGCGACCGAGGAGACGATGGAGGAACTGCACCGGCGGCTGCAGGAACGTCTGCGGGAGCACGCCGGACAGGGCGCTTCCCGGACCGCGGTGCTCGGCGCCCTGCTGCTGCAGGCGGAGAACCTGTGGGCCGAGATCGTGCCCGATCCCCACGAGCCCGATCCCCACGAGCCCGGTCCCCACGAGCCCGGTCCCCACGCGCCGGACCACCCCCACAAGCCCAACCCTCACGAGCCCGCCGAACAGTGACGCACATCACCCCAAACCGCGACAGACGGTGGAACACCGGCAGGTGGTTCGCCGTTGAACAGACCGTGGGTACGGATGGGACAGTGTCCCCGGGCCTCACCTATTGCCCACAGGGACGATCGTTCGGCTGAAGCCCTGTGGAGCCTTTCGCCGAGAGGCGACCGCCATCCGTATCCACCCCGAGCCGCCCCGGCCGTGATTCCCCCGTCGCGGTCGGGGCTTCTCCATGCCCGCCCGTCGGCGCGTGCCCTTCCCGGGCGGCGGGTACCCGGTGCTCTCCGCACGGGCGAACGGCCGAGAGGAGCACAGGGTGAGCAGCGCAACGGGCAGCAGGATCGTGGTCACGGGTGCCACGGGCAACGTGGGCACCAGCGTGGTGCGGCTTCTCTCCGAGGATCCGGAGGTGGGGTCCGTGCTGGGACTGGCCCGGCGGGTCCCCGGCTGGTCGCCCGCTAAGACGGAGTGGGCGGCGGTCGACCTGGCCTCCGAGCAGACCGACCTGGCCGGCCACTTCGCCGGCGCCGACGCCGTCGTCCACCTGGCCTGGGCCTTCCAGCCGACGCACGACCCGGCGACGACCTGGCGCACGAACGTACTCGGCTCCATCCGGGCCTTCGAGGCGGTGGCCGCGGCCGGGGTGCCGGCGCTGGTACACGCCTCGTCGGTCGGCGCGTACTCCCCGGGGCCGAAGAACCACGCGGTGGACGAGTCGTGGCCGACGCACGGCTGGCCGGACGCCGCGTACTGCCGGGAGAAGGCCTACCTGGAACGGACCCTGGACACCTTCGAACGCGACCACCCCGGGATCCGGGTGGTGCGGATGCGGCCGGCCTTCCTCTTCAAGCGGGAGTCGGCCAGCGAGCAGCGCCGGATCTTCGGCGGCCGGTTCCTGCCAGGTCCGGCGGCGCGTCCGGAGCTGCTCCCGTTCCTGCCGGACGTCCCCGGGCTGCGGGTGCAGGCCCTGCACACGGACGACGCCGCCCACGCCTACCGGCTGGCGGTGCGTTCCGAGGACGCCCGGGGCGCGTTCAACCTCGCGGCCGATCCGCCGGTGGACGCCGAGTTGCTGGGCGAGCTGCTCGGGGTGCGTCCGGTCCGGCTGCCGCGCACCGCGGCCCGCTCGGCGATCGCCGCCGCGTGGGGGATGCGGCTGCTGCCCGCCTCGCCGCATCTGTTCGACGCGGTGCTGCGGCTGCCGCTCATGGACTGCACCCGGGCACGGGTGGAGCTGGGCTGGCGCCCGACGCGCACGGCCACGGAGGTGCTGGAGGAGTTCCTGCGGGGCCTGCGGCAGGGCGCGGGGGCGGACACGGAGCCGATGCGCGGGCGCAAGGTGGGCTGAGCGTCGCGTGTGAGGGGCGGCGGGCATCCGCCCGCCGCCCCTCACACGCGACGCTCTCAGTCCCGGGCCGGGTGGCCCTTCAGCCGGAGGGCTCGTCGGGCACCGGGTGCTCGGGGTGTACGGCGCCCGAGTGCGGTGCGCCCTGGCGGCCCGTGCCCGCCTCGTCGGTGTCGGGGACGTCGGGCGCGGATCCGGTCTCCGCGTCGCCGGGGGTCTCCGCGTCATCCTCGGGCCGGTCGTTGTCCAGGCCCTGCCGGTGCTCGCGCTGCTCCCGGGTGGGCGAGGCGGCCTCCCACGGGTCGTCGTGGTCGCCGGCCTGCTGGTCCGGCATGTCGCGCGGGACGGGGGCACCGTTCTCCCCCGGTCCTTCGTGGTGGTGGTCGGACACGGCACGCTCCTTCCCGCGGCTCTCCTGGTCCTCCGGTCGCCCGACGGCCGTACGGGCCCGCCGTGCGGCCGTCGGAGCGACGTCGGGTACCTCCGCGGCGGCCGGCGAAACCTCAGTGCGGTGCCCGCTCCTCGAGCGCCGTGCGCCAGGCGGGGACCGGGTATTCCGGGGCCGGTTCGGGGCGCCTGCCGCCTCGCGCGAAGAAGTCGGCCAGGGGCAGGATCGCGGCGCCGACGGTGACGGCGTCCGGGCCGAGCCGCCCCAGGTCGACCGTCACCTTCTGAGCGGGGTGGCGCAGCGCGTACGACACGGCGTGGCGGCGTACGGCGGGCAGGAAACGGGTGCCGAGCTGGAGACCGGCCCAGCCGCCGATGAGGATGCGCTCCGGCTGGAAGAGGTTGATCAGGTCGGACAGGCCGGCGCCCAGGTATTCGGCGGTCTCCTCCAGTACGGCGAGCGCGACCGGGTCGGCGCTCCCGCCGTCGGCCGGGTAGGCGGCGGCGAGCATCGCGGTGAGGGCGGTCTCCTCGTCGGTGCCCTCCGGCACCCGGCCGTCCTCCTCCCGCCAGCGGGCCAGCAGCGACTCGGCGCCCGCGTACGCCTCCAGGCAGCCGAGCGCTCCGCAGCGGCAGCGGCGGCCCCGGACCCGGACGGTCAGGTGTCCCCATTCGACCGCCCGGCCCTGCTCGACCTCGGGGGTGACGAGGCTGGCGCCGACACCGGAGCCGAAGAGGACCACGACCGCGTTGCGGGCGCCGCGTCCGGCGCCGAACCACATCTCGGCCTGGCCCAGGGTCTTGGCGCCGTTGTCGATGAGGTAGGGCACGGTGTCGGGCAGCGGGGAACCGGCGCGCAGCAGGGCCTCCAGCGGGACCGCGTCCCAGCCGATGGTCTGGCCGTGCACCACGGCACCGCGGTCGGCGGTGTGCTCCACGATGCCGGGGACGCCGATCCCGGCGCCGAGCAGCCGCTCGGGCGGGAGTCCGGCCGTGGCCAGCACCTCGGCGACGCCCTCGCGGATGTGCCCGACGATGACGTCGACGTCGTAGCGCTGCGGGGCCAGCGGGCGTTCGGCGCGGGCGAGTTCGGTGAGCGTCAGGTCGAACAGCTCGACCCGCACCCGGGTCTCGCCGACGTCCACGCCGATCATGTGGCCGCTGGCCGGGGCCACGCGCAGCAGGGTGCGGGGGCGGCCGCCGTCGGAGTCGACACTGCCGGCCTCCTCCACCAGTCCGTCGGCGGCCAGGTCGGCGACCACGTTGCTGACGGAACCGGAGCTGAGTCCGGTCGCCGGGCCCAGCTCGAAGCGGCTGAGCGGTCCGTCGAAGTAGAGCCGTTGCAGCACGGCCGTACGGTTGGCCCTCCTCAGGTCACGCACCGTGCGCCCGTTCCGCCCCGCCATGTGGTTCCTCCCGTACCGTGCCCGGTCTGCAAGATACCTCTGCCGTCCGACCGCACGCGACTTCCCTTGATACTTAATTCATGCTATGAACTCGCCTCCCCGAAATCCGGTGGCGCCTCAGCGCGTAGGCTATCTACGCTAGGTGAAAACCTAGAGATCCTAGGTTCCCTTCACTCAAGGTTCGATCAAGGGGAGGCTCCCCATGAGAGCACTCGGCGAGCAGGACGTCCGCGGTTCCTTCATCAACTGCTCGAAGGGCGAGGCCAAGCGCCTGGCCGTCCCCCGCGACCTGGACGAGCACCCCTGGGACGATCTCGACTTCCTCGGCTGGCGGGATCCCGGGGCACCCGACCGCAGTTACCTGGTCGCCGACCTGGACGGGCGCCTCACGGGTGTGGCGCTGCGCTTCCAGCCCGCCAGGATCGGCTTCTTCCAGCGCAGTATGTGCGCGCTGTGCCTGACCACCCATCCCCGGGGCGGTGTGTCGCTGATGACGGCACGCAAAGCCGGAGCGGCCGGCCGCGAGGGCAACTCGGTCGGCCTGTACATGTGCACCGACCTCGCCTGTTCCCTGTATCTGCGGGGCAAGAAGGTGTCGCAGAGCGGCGCCCGCTTCGAGGAGAGCCTCACCCTGGAGGAACAGGTCGCCCGGACGCTGGGCAATCTGTCCGCGTTCGTCGCCAAGGTGACGAGCTGACCCGTCCGGCGTCTCCCGGCGCGTGAGAGGAGGTCCGGCCACCCGCGTCCGGCTACCGTCCTGAGCGGACACGTTC
Source organism: Streptomyces sp. MH60 (assembly GCF_002939385.1). Taxonomy (GTDB): domain Bacteria; phylum Actinomycetota; class Actinomycetes; order Streptomycetales; family Streptomycetaceae; genus Streptomyces. Next base: position 59,207 of record NZ_MULI01000042.1, read on the forward strand.
GAGGCGCCTGCGGAAGGGAACAGCCCGAGGATGCGGGATGTGCTTGAGGCCGCGAGGACGGCTCTGCGGCGGGTGAAGTGGCTGAAGGACCCCGTGGTCGTGCAGGCCCTGCGGTCCGCCGCCGCGGCTTCCATCGCCTATGTCATCGCGGTACGGCTGAGCCCCGACAAGTCGGCGGCGCCGCTGACCGCGCCCCTGACCGCGCTGCTGGTCGTCCAGGTCACCCTGTACGCCACGCTGAAGATGAGCTTCCGCCGGGTGAACGCCGTGGTCGCCGGTGTCCTGGTCGCCATCGCCTTCAGCCAGTTGGTCGGGCTCAGCTGGTGGAGTCTGGCCCTGATCATCCTGGCGGCGCTGGGCGTCGGGCACCTGGTGCGCGCCGAGGAGTTCACCGCCGAGGTGGCGATCAGCGCGATGCTGGTGCTCGGCGTCACCTCGCACGGGAGCCTGGCGTGGGCCCGGGTGGTGGAGACCCTGATCGGGGCGATCGTCGGTCTGGTCTTCAACCTCATCCTCGCGCCGCCGGTGTGGGTGGAGCAGGCCGGCGAGTCCGTCGTGGGGCTGGCCCGGCAGGTGCGCCAACTGCTGCTGCGGATGGGCGAGGAGGCGGCGGGCAGCACGCCCTTCCACGAGGCGGCGGCCCGGCTGCACGAGGCGCGCCGGCTCGACCACGACATCGGCGAGGTGGACGAGGACCTGCGCCAGGCCGAGGACAGCCTGCGGTTCAACCCCCGGGTGCGCGAGGGGCTGCTGCACCGGGTGGTGCTGCGCACCGGCCTGGACACCCTGGAGATCTGCACGGTGGTCATGCGGGTCCTCGCGCGCAGCTTCACCGACCTCGCCAAGCAGCGTGAGCCGGACCCCCTGTTCGCGCCCGAGACGGGCGCCGCGGTCCAGCAGTTGCTGTCCGAGATCGCCGACGCCGTGGTGAGCTTCTCGGTGCTCGTCACCACCAGCGCGAGCGAGAACGCCGAGTCCGCGGAGGAGCGCCTGGCCGCGGAGCTGCGACAGGCCGCGGCCACCCGGGACCGGCTGGCCGACCTGCTGCTCGAGGAGGTCCGGCGCGACGCCCGGCAGTGGGAGCTGCGGGGCGCGGTGCTGGCCGAGGTGAACCGGATCATCGACGAGATGGACACCGAGCACCGCTCCCGCCGCCTCCTGGAGGAGCTGGACCGCCACACGCGCGAGCAGCGCGAGCGCATGCCGCGCCTGACCCGGCTGCGGGACCGGGTGCGGGCCGGGCTGCGCAGGCGGAACCGCGGCACCACCGCGCGGCGTTCCTCCTGAGGAACGACGAACAGCGCACGGCCGACGAAGGCGCGTGAACGGCGAATCGAGGGGGCCTCCGGATGAGCGACACCAGTGTGCGGATCGACGGGAACCGGCTGTCACTGCCGGGCGGGGCGACGGTCCGCTTCATACGCACCCTGCGGCTGCCGGAGACGGGCACGCACCCGCTGCCGCCCGGGCTCGGCGAGTTCCCGGTCCGCCGGGTCTCCGACTACGCCGACCGCGTGCCCGAGGCGTGGCGGACGCGCGGCGGCGTGATGCTGCCGGTGTACCTGCGTGAGGCCATGTGGCTGAGTTTCGCGGGCACGAGGGAGCCCGCCGCGCTCCAGGTGGGGGTCGGCAAGGTGTGCGCGGTCTCCGGCAGTCCCTGGAGCGACCGGCTCTCCCGTGACCCGCAGAACTACGTGGTCCTGCCCCGGCAGCCCTGGCTGGACGGCATCAACTCCGGTACCGGCACGGTCCGCCAGTTCGTGGCGGTGCCGCTCGGCATGGGGGCGACGGTCGAGGGCCAGGTCACCGGCGAGGAGGTCTGGGGCGGCGTCCAGTTGCAGGCGTTCACCCTCAACGACACGGAGCTGGCCCGCTGGCGCGAGGAGGAGCGCCGCCGCACGGAACTGGCCCGCAGGGCGGCCCGTTCCGGCGGTGCCTTCGGTGCTCCGGCGCCGGCCTCGGCCCCGGCCGCCCCGGGCGCGGCCGCGGGGTACGGCGGTGCGCCCCGGTCC
>NZ_MULI01000043.1 GCF_002939385.1 Streptomyces sp. MH60
TCGCGCGCGGTGGCCGCCATGGCCCCGGCGACCCGGCGGTCCCGCACGCCGGCCACCGCGGCGCCCGGGCCGTCCGCCCCGCCGTCCGGCTCGCGCACCACGATCTCGTGCGGGATCAGCACGATCGCCGTGGTTCCGCCGTACGGGGAGGGGCGCAGTGTGACGGTGATGCCGTGCCGGTGGGCGAGCCGGGCGACGACGAACATGCCGAGCCGCAGGTCGTCGGCGAGCGCCACCACGTCGAACTGCGGAGCCACCGCCAACTGGGCGTTGAAGGACGCGTAGTCCTCCTCCGACAGGCCGAGCCCGCGGTCCTCGATCTCGACCGCCAGACCCTTGGCCACCAGCGCCGCCCGCACCCCGACCGGGTTGGGCGCGGGGGAGTAGGAGGTCGCGTTGTCGATCAGCTCGGCCAGCAGGTGGATCACGTCGGCCACCGCGGGCGGGGCGAGGGCCACCTCCTCGTCGGCGTGCAGCTCCACCCGCTGGTACTCGGCGACCTCGCCGACGGCGCTGCGCAGGATGTCCACCAGCGACACGGGCTCGCGCCAGGTGCGCCGGGGCTGCTCACCGCTGATGATGACGAGGTTCTCCTCGTAGCGCCGCAACTGGCTGGCCGTGGAGTCCAGCTCGTACAGGCCCTTGAGGATCTCGGGGTCCGTGTGCTCGCGCTCCAGGGCGTCCAGCTTGCCGAGCTGCATGTTGACGAGGTTCTGGCTCTGCCGCGCGATGCCCAGGATGACCTTCTGGAAGCCGCGCCGGGTGTCGGCGAGTTCGACGGCGGTGTGCACGGCGGTGCGCTGGGCGGTGTTGAACGCCTGGGCGACCTGGCCGAGTTCGTCCTGCCCGTAGTCCAGCGGCGGGGTCGCCGACTCCACGTCGACCGTCTCGCCCCGCTCCAGCCGGGCCACCACGTCGGGCAGCCGCTCCTCGGCCAGGCTCAGGGTGGCCAGCCGCAGCCCGCGCAGCCGCCGGGAGAGCGAGCGGGTGATGCGCCAGGACATGACGATGCAGAGCACCAGCGCGATCAGCCCGCCCGCGCTGAGCACGCCGGCCTTGATCAGCAGGCCCCGGGCCTCCTCGGCGCTGCGGTCGAGGAGACCGTCCGTCTGCTGCCGCACGAGCTGGCCGTACTGGGTGGAGATCGACTCGAAGGCGGCGTTCCAGCGCTGCCGCGCGTCCGGCAGGTCGATCCGCTCGCCCCCGCCCGCCGAACGGGCCTCGAGCACCTGGTCCTCGACGTCCTGCAAGGACTTCCACTCGGAGCTGGCGAGGATGCGCTCGGTCTGCGTCTTCGCGCTCCCGGTCAACGAGGGAACGATCTGGTCCTGCACCAGCCAGCGGCGGGTGTGCACCAGTTGGGCGAAGTTCGTCCACTGCTCCTGGTTCATCCGGTCGGACGGCCAGGCCAGGGTGAGCCGGGCGTCCTCCTGGGAGGTCAGCTCGGCGGCGTGCTCCAGGGCGACCAGCGGACCCGCCCGGGACGTGAGATCCCCGTCGTCGACCTGGGAGAGTTCCTGGAAGGCGTGGATCTGCTCGTCGACGATCGAGGTGTACTGGTCGAGCGCCTGCTCGGGGGTGATGTCGCTGGGGTCGTCCACCTGGTTGCGGTAGTACTCCAGGCTGCCCACCGAACCGAGCACCGAGTACAGCCGGTCCGAGATCCGGTCGGGAGCGTTCTGGATCGCGTCCGACTGGCCCACGAGCTGGGCGACCGCCTCGTCCGTCTTCCTGCGCTGCGCGTCCAGTTCCGCCCGGTCGCCGTCCGGCTCGGCCAGCCAGGCGGCCGACAGGCTGCGCTCCTTCTGCAGGGCGAGGGCGGCCTCGGTGCCCATGGCGCCGGTGTCCCGGCTCAGCTCCGTCTGCGCGCGCAGCCGCAGCCCCTCCGAGAACATCTGGATCGTCGTGACGCCCCACACGGCCGCGAGGGTGACGCCGGGCACCAGGGCCAGGAGGATGAGGGACAGGCGTATGGAGCCGAGGCGGCGCCGGGCGCCCTTCCGCCGGGCCTTCCGCGTCTCCCGAGTCTTCCGTGTCTTGCGTGCAGACATCGTCGTCCTAGGCGATCAGTGGGGGAGAGGGGCGGAGGCGGGCGGACGCCGTCGGCCGCGGGACCCGGTCACCGGGTGCCGCCCGCGGCGAACTTCGCGACCGAGTCGGCGTTGGTCCGGGTCACGAACGCGGGGCCGGTCAGCACGGGGGCCACCCCGCCGCCGCTGACGTTGCCGTTGGTGCGGTACAGCCACAGCGCGTCCACCGCGAGGTAGCCCTGCAGGTACGGCTGCTGGTCCACCGCGAACTGGACGTCCCCGCGCTTGACCGCGGCGACCAGGTCGTTGTCGAGGTCGAAGGTGGCGACGTGGGCGGAGCTGCCCGCCTCGTCGACCGACTCGACGGCGGTGAGGGCGAACGCCGCGCCGTTCATGACGACTTCGTCGATGTCGGGGTCCTGCCGCAGCCGCGCCGTGACGGCGGCGCCGACCGCCTTCATGTCGGTGCCCTCGACGTAGAGCATCTCGGTCTCGCCCCGGAAGGTCTTCTTCACACCGGCGCAGCGGGCCTCCAGGGCGACGTTGCCGCGCTCGTGGATGACGCACATGGCGTGCTTGGCCTTGAGGTCGTTCAGCTTGTCGCCGACGGCCCGGCCCGCGACGCTCTCGTCCTGCCCGAAGTACTCCAGGAGCCCGGTGGCACGCCAGGCGTCGATACCGGAGTTGAGGCCGACCACGGGAATCCCGGCGGCCTTGGCCTCGGCGACCGCCGCCTTCATCGCCTGCGGCTTGGCCAGGGTCACGGCGATGCCGTCGGCCTTGTCGCGGACGGCGTCCCGCACCAGGTCGGCCTGGTCGGCGGTGTCGGCGTCCCCGGCGTAGGTCAGGTCGACGCCGTCCTTGGCGGCCGCCGCCTCGGCGCCCTTGCGCACCCGGTCCCAGAAGGCGTCGCCCTCACCGCCGTGGGTGACCATGACGAGCTTCATCCGGTCGCCGCCGGACCCGCCCGCGGCGTCCGCCGCCGAGCCGTCCTCGTCCCCGCCGAGGGCGGAGCAGCCGGCCACCAGCAGACAGACGGCCGCGGCGAGGGCCGCGGTGCGCAGGGGTCCGGGGGAGTGGATGGGCGGGGGAACTGTACTCATGGGGGCGGGGGCACCTCGCTGTGCGGCCGAGCAGGAGGAACGGAGCGAGCGGGCCCGGAGCCGCGGGTCAGTGCGCCAACCGGGTGAAACTCGCCTGGCCGGAGCAAACCGTGTGTGACCGCTGGTAGTCAAGTGACCAGCGAACTGCTGCGAGTTGTCGGTGCCGCATCGTGATGAACGGGACGGCGAAAGCGGGCCGAAGCGGAATGCCGGGCGGTATGCCCGACGGCGTGCGCGGCGGTGTGCGCGACGGGCACGCGCCGTGCAGGGGTCCACCGGGGTTGATCTGATGGACAGTTAGTCCGTGAGTTATCGTGTACGGGGGGTAAAGACAGGCGACACGGTCTGTTGAGTTCCAGCCCGGGAGAGTCCAGCCGATGGCGAGGCAGCTACGCGCCGAGCAGACCCGCGCGACGATCGTCGGTGCGGCGGCCGACCTGTTCGACCGGCACGGCTACGAGTCGACCAGCCTGAGCGAGATCGTCGCCCACGCCGGGGTCACCAAGGGCGCTCTGTACTTCCACTTCGCGGCGAAGGAAGACCTCGCGCACGCCATCATGGAGATACAGTCCCGCACCTCCCGCCGGCTGGCGAGCGACCTGGACGGGCGGGGCTACTCCTCGCTGGAGGCGCTGATGCGCCTCACGTTCGGCATGGCCCGGCTCTGCGAGGAGGGGCCGGTGCTGCGGGCCGGGCTGCGGCTCGCCACCGCCGGGGTACCGGTACGGCCGCCGTTGCCGCACCCCTTCACCGAGTGGCGGGAGATCGCCACGTCCCGGCTGCTGAACGCCGTACGTCAGTCCGACGTGCACCCGGACATCGACGTCGACTCCGTCGCCCACACCCTCGTCTGCTCCATCGTCGGCACCCGCGTCGTCAGCGGCACCCTCGAACCGGCCGGGCGCCAGCCCCGTCGCCTCGCCGAGATGTGGTACATCCTGATCCGCGGCATGGTCCCGGTGACCCGGCGCGCCCGCTACCTCACCCTCGCGGCCCGCCTGGAACGGGAGACGGCCACGGCCTGACCGGTACGGTGACGAGCATGCCCGACACCCCGTTCGTGCCCGCCCCCGTCATCGTCGCCGACGAGCCCGGCTCCTTCCCGCACGGCGTGCTGGCCGAGCGGCACCCCGCCATCGTGCGGCAGGTGCGGGACGCCTTCCCCCTCGATCCCGAACGGCGCCACGCGCTCGACGCGCTGCTCGCCGGCTGCGCCGACGGCGTGGTCGAGCCGCTGCCCGCCGACGCCGACCCCACCGGCCGGGACCGGGACCGCTGGGCGCGGTGGGGCATGGACGCGTACGCCGGCCGCTCCTGGTACGACGTGCCCTGGCTGTGGGCCGAGAGCCACTTCTACCGCCGGCTCCTCGACGCCGTCGGCTACTTCGGCCCCGGCGCCTGGCAGGGCGTCGACCCCTTCCGGCCCGCCAAGCTCGCCGAACTCGACGCGCCGGAGACGGACGAGGAACTGGCCGCGCTGGACGGCCTCGACCGCCTGCCCGCCGACGAACGGACCCGGGCCCTGCTGCACGGCTCGCTGTGGGGCAACCGCGCCGACCTCGGCTTCCGCCTCTCCGACCGGGGCCCGGACGACCGGGGCGAGGCGGAGGCCCTCGTCGCCGACGACAGCGACACCCTCTGGTCCCTGCTCCCGGCCCCCGGGACGGGCGCCCCGGACCGGGAACCGGCCACGCTGTGCCTCGTCGCCGACAACGCCGGCCGCGAACTCGTCCCCGACCTGCTCCTCGTCTCGCACCTCCTGGCCGAGGGCCGCGTCGACCGGGCCGTCCTGCACGTCAAGCCGTACCCGTACTACGTCTCCGACGCCACGCCCACCGACGTGCTCGACGCCCTGCGGCGGCTCGTGACGGCGGGCGGTGCCGCGGCGGCCCACGGCGAGCGCCTCTGGAGCGCCCTGAGCGACGGCCGCGTCACCGTCCGCGCCCACCCCTTCTCCTGCGCCCCGCTGCCGTACGCGGACATGCCCGACGACCTGCGCGGGGACTTCGCCGCGGCCACCGTCACCGTCCTCAAGGGCGACCTCAACTACCGGCGTCTGGTGGGCGACCGGTGGTGGCCGCCGACCACCTCCTTCGCGGACGTCACCGCGTACTTCCCCGGCCCCGTCGCCGCGCTGCGCACCCTCAAGTCCGACGTCGTCACCGGCCTCGACGCGAGGACCGAGGCCGCGCTGGAGGCGAGCGGCGAGCGGCGCTGGCGGACGAGCGGAACGCACGCGCTGATCCAGGTCGGATGCTGAGGGAGTGCCGAGGGAGTGCCCAGGGAGCGCTGAGGGAGGACCGCGGGCGAAGTTCCCGTATTCCGGGCTGATTCACGCGATGGTGTGATCATGTGCGGCCCGGCGGATGCGTCCGGAGGGGCCTGGGTAGTGCCCGGCCATGACGCGACAGCCCTTCCAACTCCCGCACTTCTACCTGCCGCATCCCGCGCGGCTCAACCCGCATCTCGACGAGGCCCGCGCCCACTCGACGACGTGGGCGCGCGAGATGGGCATGCTGGAGGGCTCCGGGGTCTGGGAGCAGTCCGACCTCGACGCCCACGACTACGGCCTGCTCTGCGCCTACACCCACCCCGACTGCGACGGGCCGGCGCTCTCCCTCATCACCGACTGGTACGTGTGGGTCTTCTTCTTCGACGACCACTTCCTGGAGAAGTTCAAACGCAGCCAGGACCGCCTGGCCGGCAAGGCCCACCTGGACCGGCTCCCCTTGTTCATGCCGCTCGACGACGCCACCGAGATGCCCGAGCCGGAGAACCCGGTGGAGGCCGGCCTCGCCGACCTGTGGACCCGCACGGTGCCCGCGATGTCGGCCGGCTGGCGCCGCCGCTTCGCCGTCGCCACCGAGCACCTGCTCAACGAGTCCATGTGGGAGCTGTCCAACATCAACGAGGGGCGCGTCGCCAACCCCGTCGAGTACATCGAGATGCGCCGCAAGGTCGGCGGCGCCCCCTGGTCCGCCGGGCTAGTGGAGTACGCGACCGCCGAGGTGCCCGCCGCCGTCGCCGGGACCAGGCCGCTGCGGGTGCTCATGGAGACGTTCTCCGACGCCGTGCACCTGCGCAACGACCTCTTCTCCTACCAGCGGGAGGTCGAGGACGAGGGTGAGCTGAGCAACGGGGTGCTGGTCCTGGAGACCTTCTTCGGCTGCACCACCCAGGAGGCCGCCGAGCTGGTCAACGACGTCCTCACCTCACGGCTGCACCAGTTCGAGCACACCGCGTTCACCGAGGTGCCCGCCGTCGCCCTGGAGAACGGCCTGACCCCGCCGGAGGCCGCCGCCGTCGCGGCGTACACGAAGGGCCTCCAGGACTGGCAGTCCGGCGGTCACGAATGGCACATGCGCTCCAGCCGCTACATGAACAAGGGCGAGCGTCCCCTGGCCGGCTGGCAGTCCCTGACCGGGCCCGGCACCTCCGCCGCGGACGTCGGCGCGCTGCTCGCCGCGGCGGTCGCCCAGCGGGCCCGCCCCTACACCAACGTGCCCTTCCAGAAGGTCGGCCCGTCCGTCATCCCCGACATCCGCATGCCCTACCCGCTGGCGCTGAGCCCCGCCCTGGAGGGCGCCCGGCGCCACCTGTCCGAGTGGTGCGCGCGGATGGGCATCCTCAGCGAGGGGGTCTGGGACGAGGACAAGCTCGCGAGCTGCGACCTCCCCCTGTGCGCGGCCGGCCTCGACCCGGACGCCACCCAGGACCAGTTGGACCTCGCCTCCGGCTGGCTGGCCTTCGGCACCTACGGCGACGACTACTACCCGCTCGTGTACGGCCACCGCCGGGACCTCGCCGCCGCCCGGCTGACCACCGCCCGCCTGTCGGCCTGCATGCCGCTCGACGGCGAGCCCGTCCCGCCGCCCGTCAACGCCATGGAACGCTCCCTGATCGACCTGTGGGTGCGCACCACGGCCGGGATGACACCGCAGGAGCGGCGCCCGCTGAGGGCGGCCGTCGACACGATGACCGAGGCCTGGGTGTGGGAGCTGTCCAACCAGATCCAGAACCGCGTCCCCGACCCGGTGGACTACCTGGAGATGCGGCGCGCCACCTTCGGCTCCGACCTCACCCTGGGCCTGTGCCGCGCCGGACACGGCCCGGCGGTGCCGCCCGAGGTCTACCGCAGCGGTCCGGTCCGCTCCCTGGAGAACGCGGCGATCGACTACGCGTGCCTGCTCAACGACGTCTTCTCGTACCAGAAGGAGATCGAGTACGAGGGCGAGATCCACAACGCCGTCCTCGTCGTGCAGAACTTCTTCGGCGTCGACTACCCGGCCGCCCTGGGCGTCGTGCAGGACCTGATGAACCAGCGCATGCGCCAGTTCGAGCACGTCGTCGCGCACGAACTCCCCGTCGTCTACGACGACTTCCAGCTGTCCGAGGAGGCGCGGACCATCATGCACGGCTATGTCACCGACCTGCAGAACTGGATGGCGGGGATCCTCAACTGGCACCGGAACGTCCCGCGCTACAAGGCCGAGTACCTGGCGAGCCGCACCCACGGCTTCCTCCCGGACCGGATCCCGGCCGCGCCCGTGCCCGCGCCGGTCGCCGTGCCGAGGAGCAGTCCCGCCCTGACGCCCTGACCGACGTTCAGTCTCACTCTTTCGTGGCTCGTCACGCGCCGGTGCGCCGGGTAGAGCACCTGCCGGAGGCGATCCATGGAACAGACAGCGTTGCGTCCCAAGCCGATGCCCGGCCGGGACCCGGGGCCCGGCACCGAGCCCGACACCGCCCGGCGTCCGCACCCCGGGCGCCGGCGCCGCCGGCGGCTCACCACCCTGCTGCTCGGCGTGCTCGCCGCGGCGGTCCTGGTCCTGGCGGGCGTGGGACTCGGCACGGTGGGCGCCACGGTGATCGGCATGAGCAAGCTGGCCGAGATGCAGCAGCAGGCCGGGGCGGCGGGAGCGGGAGAGGGCGCCGGGTCGGCGACGGGCACCCGGGCCGCCCCGGCGCACCCGTCGGCCGATTCCCCGGCCGGTCCGTCCCCCTCACCGGTGACGCCGGCCGGCGCGACCCTCGGTGTGGAGGCCGTGGACGACGAGAAGCCCGGGGCCCGGGTCGTCGGCGTCCACGTGCCGGGGCCCGGGTACGCGGCGGGCCTGGTGCGGGGCGACGTCCTGCTGGCGTTCGGCAGGACCCGCGTCGACTCGGCCGCCGACCTCGCGCGCGCAGTGGCCCGCGCCCGCCCCGGCAAGGAGGTCACGCTCACCGTGCGCCACCGGAGCGGCGGCTACCAGCAGCTGACGGCCGTACCGGGCGTCGTCACATGACGCCCTCGGCACCTGACACCGCCGGCACGCGACCGTGCCGTCACGGGACCGTGCCGTCACGCGACCGTACGGAAGTGGCTCGTGAGCCGTCCGGCGTCGTCCAGCACGTGGAAGGCGAGACCGACCGGCGCGTCCCGGTCCGCGATCTCCGCGCCCTCCCAGGGCAGCCGCAGCGTCCACGTCACCCCGGGGCCCACCACCAGCGGCCGCCCGGCGAACACGGTGGCGGCGGGTGTGTGGGCGTGACCGGTGATCAGCCCGGCGATCCGGGGCCTTCGCTCCAGCAGCGCGGCGAGGCGCTCGGGGTGGCGCAGCCGGTAGGAGTCGGGCAGGGGGTGGTGCAGGGCCGTGGGCGGGTGGTGGAGGGCGAGCAGGGCCGGCCGGTCGCCGTCGAGTCCGTCGAGCGACGCCTCGATCCAGTCGTACGTCTCCTCGTCCAGCTCTCCCTCGTCGCTGCCCGGGATGCTGGAGTCGCACATCAGGACCGCGCCGCCGTTGAAGACGTGCAGGGCGTTGACCGGGCCGTCGGCGGCCGGCCGGCCGAGCAGGGCCTTGCGGTAGGGCGCGCGGCTGTCGTGGTTGCCCGGACAGGTGAGCACGGGGAACGGCGCGGAGCCGTCGCGCAGTCCCAGGACGCGGGCGGCCTCCTCGTACTCCGCCTCCGTGCCGTGGTCCGCGATGTCCCCGGTGACCAGGAGCGCGTCCACCCGCCCCGGCAGCCGCCACAGCCGGTCGCGCACCCGCTCGGCGCGCTCGGTCGCCCGCGGGCTCCCGTCCAGGTGCAGATCGCTGATGTGCGCGAGTACGAGCACGGTGTCGGCCTCCTCCGGACGTCCGGACCGCGGACGTCCCCGTAGCTAATGCTTGGAAGGCATCCAATCATTAGTTGCCGGGATCGCTCCATGCCAATCGGCTCGCGTCGCCCCCGCCCGGGGGGCAGGATGCTGCCCGTGGTCCCTTCACCCTCGCGCCCTGGGAGGCCCGGATGACCGGCAGCAGGCCCGCTGCTTCCTTCACCGCCGACGACTACCGGACCCGGATGGAGCGCGCCGTGCGGGCGGCAGCCGACGCCGGGCTGGCCGGGCTGCTGGTGGCCCCGGGCCCCGACCTGGTGTGGCTCACCGGTTACGCGCCCACGGCGGACACCGAACGGCTCACCCTGCTGGTCCTCGCCCCGGGACGTGATCCCGTGCTCGTCGTCCCGGCCCTGGAGGCCCCCGACGCCGCGAAGGCGGCCGGCGCGCCCGCCCTGACGCTGCGGGACTGGACCGACGGCAAGGACCCCTACGCGGCCACCGCCGCCCTCCTCGACGGATCCGGACGCCTCGGCATCAGCGACAACGCCTGGGCCATGCACCTGCTGGCGCTCCAGCGCACCCTGCCCGGCACCTCCTACGCCTCCCTCACCGAGGCGCTGCCCATGCTCCGGGCCGTCAAGGACGCGGCGGAGCTGGAACTGCTGGCGGCGGCGGGCGCGGCCGCGGACGCCGCCTTCGAGGAGATCCGGCAGGTCCGCTTCGGCGGGCGCCGGGAGTCCGAGGTCGCCGCCGACCTGGCCGAGTCGCTGCGCCGCTCCGGGCACTCCCAGGTCGACTTCACCATCGTGGCCTCGGGCCCCAACGGCGCCAACCCGCACCACGAGGTCGGCGACCGCGTCATCGAGGACGGCGACATGGTCGTCCTCGACTTCGGCGGCCTCAAGGACGGCTACGGCTCGGACACCTCCCGCACCGTCCACGTGGGCGAACCCACCGACGAGGAGCGCCGGGTGCACGACCTGGTCCGCGAGGCGCAGGAGGCCGGCTTCCGGGCGGTGCGGCCCGGCGCCGCCTGCCAGGACGTCGACCGGGCCGCCCGCGCGGTCATCGCCGACGCCGGGTACGGCGAGTACTTCATCCACCGCACCGGGCACGGCATCGGCGTCACCACGCACGAACCGCCGTACATGATCGAGGGCGAGGAGCAGCCCCTGGTGCCCGGCATGTGCTTCTCCGTCGAGCCCGGTGTCTATCTGCCCGGCCGGTTCGGGGTACGCATCGAGGACATCGTCACCGTCACCGCGGACGGCGGCCGGCGGCTCAACGACACCACGCGGGAGATGGTCGTCGTCGAGTGACCGGTGACGGACGGACCCCGAACGCCCCGGCAGACCCGGAGGACGACGGCGCGACATGACCCAGGCACCGACACCCACCGCGGACACCGTCCGCCGACTGGTCCGCTCCCTGCTGGGCGGCAGCACGGAACCCGACGTCCGGCCGGTCGCCGAGGGCGCCGAACCCGACACGTGGTGGGTCGGCGCCCGGCACGTCCTGCGGCTCGCCCCGGACCGGGAGACCGCGGTGCGCGGACGCCGCGAACTGCGCCTGCGCGAGCTGGTGCGGCCGTACGTCCCGGTCGCGCTGCCGACGAGCGTGGCACACGGCGAGTGGGCCCCCGGCCTCACCTACACGCTGGACGCCAAGGTGGCCGGCGGGTCGGGTGAGGACCACGACGTGTCCGCCCTCGGCGAGGCGGACCTCGCGGCGGTGCTCACCGGCCTGCGCGAGGTGCCGGTCCGGCAGGCCGAGACGCTCGGTGTGCCGCGGGTGGCCCCGCGCGTCCTGGAGACCCTGCGGCAGTCCGCCGAGCGTGCCGCCCGCGTCCTCGCCGAGGCCGACGAGTTCGACGCCGCGCGGCCCGAGCGGCTCACCCGGGAGGCGACGGCCCAGCTCGGCGTCCAGCCGGGCGCTGCGGTCCTGGTGCACCACGGGCTGACCGGCGGACACCTGGTGGTCAGCGCCGACGGGCGGGTGCGCGGCGTCCTCGGCTGGAGCGACGCGGTCCTCGGCGACCCGGCCGAGGACATCGCCGGGCTCGCCCTCTCCGTGGGCTCACCGGCCGCCGTCCGCGCCGCCACCCTCGCCGGATACGGCGCCCGGCCCTGTCTGCGCGGCCTGTGGCTGGCCCGCTGCGACGCGGTCGTGGACCTCGCGGAGGCACTCGCCGACCGGTCCGGCGCGCCGCCGCCCCTGCCCCTGCTCAGGACCCGACTGCGACGCGCCTGGGAACCGATCCTCCTGGAACGCGTGACGGAACTGCGCGACGACGACCCGGACGAGCCCGCCTGAGCGGGCGCCGGGCGGCCGCGTGGAGGGTGCGCGCGGGCTTTGCCCGGGAGCCCTCCTCAGTCCTGCGCCAGCACCACGCTCGACTCGCCCGGTACCCGCAGTATTCCGTTCGCGCCCGGGCCCTCGACCGGTTCCCAGGCGGCGAGCACGCGCGCGGGGCGGTTGCCCAGGGGGATCGCCGCCGGTTCCGCGCCCAGGTTGACGGCCACCCGGATGTCACCGCGCCGGAAGGCCAGCCAGCGCCCCGTGCCGTCGTACGCCACCCTGGTGTCGGCGAGGTCCGGATCGGTCAGGTCCGGCTGCTCGGCGCGCAGGGCGATCAGCCGCCGGTACCAGTCCAGTACGCGCGCGTGCGGCTCGCGTTCCGGCTCCGTCCAGTCGAGGCAGGAGCGCTCGCGCGTCGCCGGGTCCTGCGGGTCGGGCACGTCCTCCTCCCGCCAGCCGTGCGCGGCGAACTCCCGCCGCCTGCCGCGCCGTACGGCCTCCGCGAGCTGCGGGTCGGTGTGGTCGGTGAAGAACTGCCACGGCGTGCCGGCCGCCCACTCCTCGCCCATGAACAGCATCGGCGTGAACGGCGCGGTCAGCGTCAGGGTCGCCGCGCAGGCGGCGAGCCCGGGGGAGACCAGGGACGCCAGGCGGTCTCCCTGGGCGCGGTTGCCGACCTGGTCGTGGGTCTGGCTGTAGCCGGTCAGCCGGTGCGCGGCGACCCGGCCGCGGTCCAGCGCACGGCCGTGCGAGCGGCCCCGGAAGCTGGAGTAGGTGCCGTCGTGGAAGTACCCCCGGGTCAGCGTCTTGGCGAGCGCCGCCAGCGGATCGCGCGCGAAGTCGGCGTAGTAGCCCTGCGACTCCCCGGTCAGCGCGGCGTGCAGCGCGTGGTGGAAGTCGTCGTTCCACTGCGCGTGCACGCCGAGACCGCCCTCCGCGCGCGGGGTGATGATCCGGGGGTCGTTCAGGTCGGACTCGGCGATCAGGAAGAGCGGCCGGTCCAGATCGGCCGCGAGGTCGTCCACGGCGGCCGACAACTGCTCCAGGAAGTGGCACGCGCGCGTGTCGGCCAGGGCGTGCACCGCGTCCAGGCGCAGCCCGTCGAGCCGGTAGTCCCGCAGCCACGCCAGCGCGCTGTCCACCAGAAAGGCCCGCACCTCGTCCGAACCGGGCGCGTCCAGGTTCACGGCGATGCCCCAGGGCGTGTGGTGGGTGTCGGTGAAGTACGGGCCGAAGGCGGGCAGGTAGTTGCCGGACGGGCCCAGGTGGTTGTGCACCACGTCCAGGACCACGCCGAGGCCGAGCGCGTGCGCCCGGTCGACGAACCGTTGCAGCGACTCGGGCCCGCCGTACGGCTCGTGCACCGCCCACAGCGAGACCCCCTCGTACCCCCAGCCGTGCCGCCCGGGGAAGGGGCACAGCGGCATCAACTCGACGTGGGTGACGCCCAGTCGCACCAGGTGTTCGAGGCGTGCGGCGGCGGCGTCGAGGGTGCCCTCGGGTGTGTACGTCCCCACGTGCAGCTCGTACAGGACCCCGCCGGGCAGCGGACGCCCCGTCCACGGGGCGCGCCACGCGTACCGGCCGTGGTCGACGACCGCGCTCAGCCCGTCGGGACCGTCCGGCTGGCGGCGCGAGCGCGGGTCCGGCAGCACCGGCCCGTCGTCCACCGCGAAGCCGTAGCGCGAACCGTCCCGCGCCTCCGCCTCACCGCACCACCACCCCCGCCGCTCCGGATCGCGCTCCAGCGCGCGCGTGGCGCCGTCGCACTGCAACGTCACTCGGCCGGCCTGCGGTGCCCACACCTCGAACTGCACGGACGGTTCCCCTTCGTCTGCTCACCGTGATGCGACCCGTCCATGGTCCTCCACCTCGGATCATTCCGCTGGGGATTGACCCGGACGCGCGGCCGAGATCGTTTCCCCGCCGGACGTGGACCGGTGAGCGCCCCCGCGGACGCCGCCCGCCCAGGCGTCGCGCGGCGCCGCCGTCTCCCCGCGGTACGCCCTGGCCGACGAACCGTCTGCTGGACACCCCGGCGCCGCTGACCCACAATCAGCTGCGTGACGTCGTCCTTCGAGTTCCCCGTGTACCCCGCGCGGTTGTCCGACGCGGAGCGCGACAAGGCGCTGAACGTCCTCCGGGACGGCGTCGCCATGGGGCGCCTGTCGCACGACACGTTCATCCGCCGGATGGAGCTGGCGCTCGTCGCCCGCCGTCTGGAGGAGCTGGCCGCGCTCACCGCCGACCTGCCCACCGAGAGCCGGCTGTCGCGGCTGGTTTTCGGCACCGTCGAGGCGGTGTCCGGGTTCGGCGTACGGCTCGGCCGGGCGTGGCGGGCCGAGCGGCTGCCCAAGCTGCTGCTGCCCCATCCCGGCGCCGGTCATCCCCTGGGCATAGGGCGCGACCCCGCCAGCGGGCTGCGGCTGAGCCACGAGACGGTCTCCCGGGTGCACGCGGAACTCAGCCTCCAGGGCGGCATGTGGGTGCTGCGTGACCTGGGCTCCACCAACGGCACCACGGTCAACGGGCGGCGGGTGATCGGCGCGGCCGTCGTCCGCGAGGGCGACCAGATCGGCTTCGGCGGGATGGCTTTCCGGCTGGCGGCGAACTGACGCGACCGGCCTCCTGCCCGGGCGCGGGGCCCGGGCGGTCCGACGCGGACCGGACGGATCCATGGCCCGCGCTTCACGCGGCGTCGCGGTCGGTTCCGTGGCGCAAACCCTTTGCTTTTCGCGGTGTTGACGTACCCCACAACTCGTGCCTGACTGTGTGTACACCGCGCACACCAGGTGAACCGACGCCCCGCTTCGTGGAGGTGTGCCCTGCCGCCCCTCCTGCGCTACCCGACCGCGGACGAGCTGGAGGCCCGGGCCGCCGCACTCGTAGCCCGGCATCCCCGGCACGCCAGGCTGCGCCGCGTCGGCACCTCCCGCGCGGGCAGCCCGCTGCTGCTGCTCTCCGTCGGCCACGGCGACCGCCACGTCCTCGTCGTCGCCGGACCGCACGCGAACGAGCCCGTGGGCGGCGCCACCGCCCTGCGGCTGGCCGAGCGGGCCGTCGCCGACCCCCGGCTCACCGAGGGCGCCGACGCCACCTGGAACCTGCTGCTGTGCGTCGACCCCGACGGGCTGCGCCGCAACGAGGGCTGGCTCACCGGCCCCTACACCCTGGGCCGCTACGCCCGGAACTTCTTCCGGCCCGGCTTCCTGGAGCAGCCCGAGTGGCTGCCCGACGGCCCGGACCGCGCCACGCTGCCCGAGACCCGCACCCTGCTCGCACTCCAGGACGAACTGCGGCCCTTCCTGCAGTGCTCCCTGCACGGCGTGGACGTCGGCGGCGGCTTCGTCGAGCTGACCCACGACCTGCCGGGCCTCGCCCAGCGCATCGCCCACACCGCGGCCCGGCTCGGCATACCCCGCGAACTCGGCGCCTACGACACCCTGTACTGGCCCGATCTGGGACCCGCCGTCTACCGCATCCCGCCGCCCCGCCGCGGCGACCTCACCGCGGCCATCACCGAGGCGGCCGTCGACTCGACGTGGTGCCACCCGCGGCGCCACGGCACCGTCACCGCGGTCGTCGAGGCGCCCATGTGGGCCGTGGCGGGCGTGGCGGACGCCTCACCCCCGGCCGACCGCGACGGGGTGCTGCGCGCCGTGAGCCGTACCCTGCGTCACGACACCCGGCGCCTGCACCGGGTCCTCGCCCGGCTCAGGCCCCATCTCGCCGATGTGCCGGAGGCGGCGCACCTGCTCGCACCGATCGACGACTACCTCCTGGTCTGCCCCCGGCTCGCCGACGCGTGGGACCCGGACACCGACGACGGGACGGGCCGCTCCCTGCCGCCGATGAACACCTCCCACCTGGTCGCGCTGCGGCTGGCCGGACGGCGCCTGTCGCTGCGGACCGCGGGACTGCTGCACCAGCTGGTCACCCGCACCGGGGGCGATCCGGCGGGCGTCCTGGCCGAGCTGGACCGGCTCGTCGACGAGGGCTGCGCCGACTACCGCGACGGCTGCGCGGCGCACTGGATACCGGTGGGGCGGCAGGTGGAGTACCAGACCCGGGTGGTTCTCGCGGCGTTCGAACTGGCCGGGCGGCGGGTCGGTGCCGGCTCCCGCTCGGGTGAGCCCGGCCTGGGTTCCGAGGCCGCGGTCCCGATGCACCGCGACTGACGCGCTCACCCCCGGTGTTCCCTCCGCCCTACGCGGTCTCCGCCGTCTCCACCCGCTCCAGCAGCGCCACCGGCGTGTCCGCGAAAAGATCCTCCACGCGCGCGTGCCCTGTGAATTCCCGTCCGGGCGCCAGCGTGTCGGTCCACCTGCCGGGCGGCAGCGGCAGCGTCGTGCCGCGCCAGCCTCCCGTCTCCGCCAGCCGCAGCGACAGCCGGGTCACGGCCGTCAGGGCCCGGCCGGAGCGGACGAACGCCACGCAGTGGGCCGCCGCCGGGCCCTCGGCGGCGAGCGGCTCGTACGTTCCCGCGTCGCCGAAGGTGCCGGGCCGCCGCGCCCGCAGCGCCAGCGCCGCCCGGGTCACCGCCGCCTTCTCCCCGGCGCCTCCGGCCCAGCCCTCGTCCCCGGCGGCGGGGAAGTCCACCGCGCGGCGGTTGTCCGGGTCCACCAGTGCCAGGTACTCGTGCTCGGTGCCCTGGTAGAGGTCCGGTACGCCCGGCATCGTCAGATGCACCAGGGCCGTGCCGAGGACGTTGGCCCGGACGTGCGGCGCGAGCGCGTCGCGGAGGGCGGCCACCCGTCCGCCCGGCGCGCCGCACGGCCCCGCCGCCACGAACCGCGCCACCGCTTCCTCGTACGCGGGCTCCTGCTCCGTCCAGCTGGTGTGCGTCCCCGCCTCGCGCACGTGCTTGAGCAGCGCCTCCCGCACGCGCTCCCCGTCCGCCGGGCCCAGACCGAACACCGTCTGCCAGGCCGCCCACGCCAGCTGCCCGTCCGGCGTGCCCTCGCCCGTGCCGGTGAGGTCCGCGACCTCCGTCAGCACGTCCGCCCACCGCGCGGGGCATTGGGTGAGCACCGCCAGCGCGGCGCGCACGTCGGCGCTGCGCTTGGTGTCGTGGGTCGAGACGACCGTGCCCGTGGCGGGCCAGTCGCGCTGCACGCGCGCGCAGTAGGCGTGGAACTCCGCCGGCGACACGGCCGGACGGCCGGGGTCGCCGCCCACCTCGGTCGCCGACAGCAGCGGCACGTAGCGGTAGAACGCCGTGTCCTCGACGGACTTGGCGCGCAGCGCCGACGCGGTCTGCGCGAA
Organism: Streptomyces sp. MH60; assembly: GCF_002939385.1. Taxonomy (GTDB): domain Bacteria; phylum Actinomycetota; class Actinomycetes; order Streptomycetales; family Streptomycetaceae; genus Streptomyces. The sequence continues at coordinate 16,779 of NZ_MULI01000043.1, forward strand.
CCGCGTCCGGAACTCCACGTGCTCGGGCCCGTCCCCGTACCGCCCCAGCACCAGGTCCCGGACGACGTCCACCGCGCCGGCCTCCTCGGGCACCGCGAAGGCGAGCCGGGCCTCGGCCGCAGCCTCCTCGGTGACGACCGTCGCCGCGTCCACCGAGGTGTACGGCCGGTACACCTCCAGCCGCACCAGCAGCTCCCGCAGCGCCGTCCGCAGCGCCCAGGGCGCCCGGTCGCGCAGCGCCGGGTCGGGCGCGGCCGCGCACAGGCGGTGCGCCACCCGGGTCAGCCGGTCCAGCTCGGTGGCCAGCTCGTGCGTGAGCACCCGGTACGCCGCGCGCCGCACCGTCGCCGCCCAGTCCCCGCCCAGGTCCGCCCGCGGGGCCGCGAACCGGCGGTACCGGTCGAGCAGTTGCCGGTACCCGGCGGGGTCCGTGAACAGCCCGTCGACGTGCCGCAGGGCGTCGTAGCCGGTCGTGCCGGCGACGGGCCAGGCGGCGGGCAGCCGCTCCCCGTCCGCGAGGATCTTCTCCACCACCGTCCACCGGCCGCCGCTCGCCCGGTGCAGCCGTTCCAGGTACGCGTCGGGGTCGGCGAGGCCGTCGGGATGGTCGACGCGCAGTCCGTCGACCACGCCCTCGTGCAGCAGCCGCAGGATCGTGCCGTGGGTGGCCTCGAACACCTCCGGGTCCTCCACCCGCACGCCGATCAGCTCCGAGATGCTGAAGAAGCGCCGGTAGTTCAGCTCGGTGCGGGCCAGCCGCCACCACACCGGGCGGTACCACTGCGCGTCCAGGAGCCGCGGCAGCGGCAGGTCCGCGGTGCCGTCCCGCAGCGGCAAGGCGTGCTCGTGGTAGCGCAGCACGTCGCCGTCGACCCGGAGGTCGGCCAGCACCTCGCCGAGCGGTGCGCCCAGCACCGGCAGCAGCAGCCGGCCGTCCTGCGCCTGCCAGTCGATGTCGAACCAGCGCGCGTAGGGCGACCGGGGCCCCTCGCGCAGTACCTCCCACAGGGCCCGGTTGTGGCGCGGCGACATCGCCATGTGGTTGGGCACGATGTCCACCACCAGGCCCAGACCGTGCTCCCGCGCGGTGCGCGACAGCGCCCGCAGCCCGTCCTCGCCGCCCAGTTCGGCGCGCACGCGCGCGTGGTCGACGACGTCGTAGCCGTGCGGCGAGCCCGGGACCGCCTCCAGGACGGGGGACAGGTGCAGGTGCGACACGCCGAGCGAGGCCAGGTACGGCACGGCCGCCGCCGCGGCCTTGAAGGGGAAGGACGGCTGCAGCTGGAGCCGGTAGGTGGCCGACGGAATGGAGGAGGGGGTGCTGGGGGAGGGGGAGGAGGGAGGGACGGCGGAGGCGGGAGAGGCCGGGGACGGCACCGGGTCGGGTCGCTCAGGTGTCATGGAAACCTACGTACCCGCCCCGCCGCCTTTCCTGTCACCGACCCCCTGCACGGGTGCAGGGCAGCCGCCTATACCGGCCGCTGCAACACCGTCAGGCTCCGGTCCACCAGGGTCAGCCGGTCCCCGGCCTGCACCTTCGGGCCCGTGTCCGCGGGCACGCCCGCCGCCAGGGCGGTGTCGACGACCACCTCCCACTGCCGGCCGTGGTCGACCGGCACCACGAAGTCCAGCGGCTTCGGCGCCGCGTTGAACATCAGCAGGAAGGAGTCGTCGGCGATGCGCTCCCCGCGCGGGTCCGGCTCGGAGATCGCGTTGCCGTTCAGGAACACCGTGAGCGCGGACGCCCGCGCCGAGTTCCAGTCCCGCTGGGTCATCTCCGCACCCTCCGGGGTGAACCAGGCGATGTCCGACAGCTCGTCGTGGGTGCCCTGCACCGGGCGCCCGTGGAAGAAGCGGCGCCGGCGCAGGACCGGGTGGTCCTTGCGCAGCCACACCATCGCGCGGGTGAACCGCAGCAGGTCGGGGTCGTCCTCGGGCCACGCCACCCACGCCAGCTCGTTGTCCTGGCAGTAGGCGTTGTTGTTGCCCCGCTGGGTGCGGGCGAACTCGTCCCCGTGGCTGATCATCGGGACGCCCTGGGAGAGCAGCAGGGTGGCGATGAAGTTGCGCATCTGCCGCGCCCGCAGCTCCAGCACCGCCGGGTCGTCGGTGTCGCCCTCGACACCGCAGTTCCAGGAGCGGTTGTGACTCTCGCCGTCCCGGTTGTCCTCGCCGTTGGCCTCGTTGTGCTTGTCGTTGTAGGACACCATGTCGTGCAGGGTGAAGCCGTCGTGGCAGGTCACGAAGTTGATCGAGGCCAGCGGGCGCCGCCCGTCGTCCTGGTAGAGGTCGGAGGAACCCGTCAGCCGGGACGCGAACTCCGCCAGCGTGCGCGGCTCGCCGCGCCACAGGTCCCGCACCGTGTCCCGGTACTTGCCGTTCCACTCGGTCCACAGCGGCGGGAAGTTGCCCACCTGGTAGCCGCCCTCACCGACGTCCCACGGCTCGGCGATCAGCTTCACCTGCGAGACCACCGGGTCCTGCTGCACCAGGTCGAAGAACGACGACAGCCGGTCCACCTCGTGGAACTGCCGGGCCAGGGTGGCCGCGAGGTCGAAGCGGAACCCGTCGACATGCATCTCGGTGACCCAGTAGCGCAGCGAGTCCATGATCATCTGGAGCACGTGCGGGGACCGCATGAGCAGCGAGTTCCCGGTCCCCGTGGTGTCCATGTAGTAGCGGGGATCGTCGGCCAGCCGGTAGTACGAGGGGTTGTCCAGCCCCTTGAAGGACAGCGTCGGACCCAGGTGGTTGCCCTCGGCCGTGTGGTTGTAGACCACGTCCAGGATCACCTCGATCCCGGCCTCGTGCAGCGCCTTGACCGCCGACTTGAACTCCAGCACCTGCTGGCCGCGGTCGCCCCAGGAGGCGTACGCGTTGTGCGGGGCGAAGAAGCCGACCGTGTTGTAGCCCCAGTAGTTGTTGAGGCCCATGTCCACCAGCCGGTGGTCGTTGACGAACTGGTGGACCGGCATCAGCTCCAGCGCGGTCACCCCGAGATCCGTGAGGTGCTCGATCAGCGCCGGGTGCGCGAGGGCCGCGTAGGTGCCGCGCAGTTCCTCCGGGAGGCCCGGGTGCCGCATGGTCAGGCCCTTGACGTGGGCCTCGTAGATCACCGTGTGGTGGTACTCCGTGCGGGGGCGCCGGTCGTCGCCCCAGTCGAAGTACGGGTTGACCACGACCGACGTCATCGTGTGCGGGGCCGAGTCGAGGTCGTTGCGCCGTTCGGGTTCGCCGAAGTGGTAGCCGTACACCTCCTCGCCCCACTGGACCGCCCCGCTGATCGCACGCGCGTACGGATCGAGGAGCAGCTTGGCGCTGTTGCAGCGCAGCCCGCGCTCCGGGGCGTACGGGCCGTGCACGCGGTATCCGTACCGCTGCCCCGGCATCACCCCCGGTACGAAGGCGTGCCGCACGAAGGCATCGCTCTCCCGCAGTTCGACCGCCGTCTCCGAGCCGTCGTCGTGCAGCAGACACAGCTCTACTCGCTCGGCGGCCTCCGTGAAGACCGCGAAGTTGGTGCCGGCGCCGTCGTACGTGGCACCCAGTGGATACGCCTCTCCAGGCCAGACCTGCATGAACACGACTCTTTCAGGTGTGGGGCGCCGGTGCGGACGCCTTGGCTCCGAGTCCCCGGAAGTCTCCCCGAAAGTGAGGCGACCACCTAGCACGTACGTCCTCCTACCCACCCATGGGACGTTCCCCCCGCATGATTCCCAGGAACGGTTGCGAAGCCACCGTTCCGGTACCCGCCCACGTCACCGGTATGAATCCCCTCACTCCTCGGTGTGAGTATGGGAGGAACACGCCTGCGGATCAAGGAGGTTGGCGAAACCGGCCCGTCCATCGGGCTGCACCGCGGACCGCTCCCGGAGTACCCTTCCTTGATCGTTGGGACGGGGTGTCCCCGGCAGTGTCCGGGGGAGCGGAAGGCGGTACTCGGGTGGGCTCGGGAGGGCTGGAGCTGCCTCCTGGTGACGACGGTCACCAGGGGAACTCCACGGACGTCCCGCCCGGTGCGGTGTCCCTGGCGCGGCCCATGAACGCGGGCGCGATCGGTCCGGAGCTGGACTGGGACGCCGCGGCCTGGCACGAGGTGCGCACGCGTGCGCAGCGGGCGGGCCGGGCCTACATCTGGCTGAATCTCGTCGAGCAGCGGCTGCGCGCCGTCGTCGCCGCCGTCCTGCGGCCGGTCTACGAACCGGTCCACGGCGACGACTGGGTGGTCGCCGCCGCCGGACCCGCGGGCCAGGAGTGGGTGCAGCGCGCCGTCGCGGTACGGGAGGTCAGCCGCCGCAAGGGCTATCTGCTCGACCCGGCCGACGACAACGTCCTCAGCTTCCTCACCCTGCCCCAGCTGCGCGAGCTGATGGTGCAGCACTGGCCCTGCTTCGAGCCCTACGTGGACGAGCGCCGCGACGTCGAACTCGCCCTGGACGAGCTGGAGGTCACCCGCAACGTCGTCTCCCGCAACCGGGCCCTGTCCGAGGCGGTCCTGAACCAGGCCGAACGGGCCTCCGCACGGCTGCTCGAAGTGCTCGGCGCGGGCAGCGACGTGCCGTCCGCGCGCCGGCTCCCGGTGGACGCCGTGGAGGACCTGGTCGGGGACCGCTACGCCGACGTGGTCGCCGTGCACTCGGACCGGGTGCGGCTGCTGCGCCAGTTCCCCGCCGAGGACCTGTTCGGCAGCGCCCGCCGCGTGGACGCCCTCGGTATCGGCCTCAACCTGCTGGTGCAGAACTTCTCCGGCCGCCGCCTGCTGCGGATGGCCGAGGCGGGCGGCCGGGTGCGGCTGCTCTTCCTGAACCCGGCCTCCAGCGCCATCAAGCGCCGCGAGCGCGAACTGGGCATCAAGCGGGGCGAGCTGAGCCGCGCCGTGGAGATGAACATCCTGCACATGCGCCGCGTGCGGGCCCGGCTGCGGGACCCGGGCGCCTTCGAGATCCAGGTCTTCGACGAGACGCCCCGCTTCACGGCCTACCTCGTCGACGGGGACGGCGCCGACGGCGTCGCGGTCGTCCAGTCCTACCTGCGCCGCACGCGGGGCATGGAGGCACCGGTCCTCGTCCTGCGCAACGGGCGCAACGGCGGAAAGGTCGTGAAGTCGGACCGGCTGGAAGAAGGCGGACTCTTCCCCACCTACCGTGAGGAGTTCGAGCTGATGTGGGCGGATTCGCGCCCGGTGTCGTGAACATCGCCACCCCGGGGCCGGAGCGGGGATAAGCGGAATGCGATCCTCTGATTGTCAGTGGCCCGTGGGAAGGTGGAGACCACTGGGGGAAAGCACCACCAAGAAGGGGGACCGCCCATGGGCTGGCACCGGGAGCTGCTGATCGGCTTCGACCTGGAGACGACGGGCACCGATCCGCACGAGGCGCGCATCGTCACGGGGGCCGTGATCGAGGTCAGGGACTCCGAGCCGCTCGGCCGGCGGGAGTGGCTGGCCGACCCCGGAGTGGAGATCCCGGCGGACGCGGTCGCGGTGCACGGCATCAGCAACGAACGCGCGGCCAACGAGGGCCGCCCCGCCGACCGGGTCGCGGACGCCATCGCCGACGTCCTCGCGGACCACTGGAAGGCCGGCGTCCCGGTCGTCGCCTACAACGCGGCCTTCGACCTCACCCTGCTCTCCGCCGAGCTGCGGCGCCACGGACTGCCGTCCCTGCGCGAGCGCCTGGGCGGCCTGGACCCCGCCCCGGTCATCGACCCGTACACCATCGACCGCTCCGTCGACCGCTACCGCCGGGGCAAGCGCAATCTGGAGGCGGTCTGCCGGGAGTACGGCGTCCCGCTCGACGCCGCCCACGACGCCGCGGCCGACGCCCTCGCCGCCGCCCGGCTGGCCTGTGCGATAGCCGGCCGCCACCCCAAGGTCGCGGCCCTCGGCCCGGCGGACCTGCACCGCCGCCAGATCGAGTGGTACGCCGAGTGGGCGGCGGACTTCCAGGGCTTCCTGCGCCGCAAGGGCGATGCCACGGCCGTCGTCGACGGGGCCTGGCCGCTGCGCGAGTTGGCCGGGGAACCGGCCGACGGGCGGGTCTGACCCGGACCCGTCGAACGGCCGGCGGGCCGGACGGCGAGCGTCAGAAGGGGTACCAGCGCACCTCGGGGTCGCCGTCCCGCAGCGACGCCACCCTGCGTTCGAACTCGGCCAGTGCCTTGGGATTGCTCGGCGCGTGCTGGGCCACCCAGGCGCAGCTGGCGGTCTCCCGGGCCCCGCGCAGCACCGCGCAGCCGTCCCACTCGCGCACGTCCCAGCCGTAGGTCGCGGTGAAGGCGTCGTACGCCTCGGCGGGCAGCCCGTAGCGGTCCCGGCTCAGCGCCATCACCACGAGGTCGTGCTCGCGCAGGTCGGCGGAGAAGGTCTCCAGGTCGATCAGGACCGGTCCGTCCGGACCGACGTGCACGTTGCGGGGCAGCGCGTCCCCGTGGATGGGGCCCGGCGTCAGGTGCGGGGTCAGCGCGGCGGCGGCCGCGGCGAAGCCGTCCCGGCGCGCCCGCAGAAACGCGGCGTCCTCGGGATCGATCACGTCGCCCGCGAGGCGCAGCCAGCGTTCCACACCGCCCAGCAGCTCGCGGGGCGGCAGCTCGAAGGAGGAGGGGAGAGGCAGTTCGTGGACGAGCCGGAGCAGCGCCGCCACGTCCCGGGGCTCGGTGGGCCGCACCGGTTCGGGCAGCCGGCGCCACACGGTCACCGGGTGCCCGTCGACGGACAGCGCCGTCGGCTCGGCCGCCCGCACCGCCGGCACGCCCGCCTCCTCCAGCCAGAGCGCGACGGCCAGTTCCCGGCGCGCCCGCCCGAGGAGTTCGGCGTCGCGGCCGACCTTGACCGCCAGGCCCCCGGCGGCGAACACCGCGTTCTCGCCGAGCGCCAGCAGCCGCGCCGCCGACGCCGGGCCGGGCAGCACACCCGCCGCGGCCAGCACCTCCCGCGCCCGTGCCTCGTCCATCGTCCCGCGCCTCCGTGTCGTACAGGTTCCCGCCGTCCGTCGGCCAGTGTCCCATTCGCACAGGTGGGAGCATGTCCCGGGCCCTTGACGGGACGCGGTCACTTCACGACCATGACCAGGCCCGTCCGAGCCGCGCAAAGGGGTTGATTACGTGACATCGGTGACCGAGCCGAGAAGGCCGGCGCGCCGTGCGCCCGTCCGGGACGCCCCACGGGGCGCGCCGGACCACGGCGCCTGGTTCCTGGTACTGCCCGCGCTGATCCCCATCCTGGTCCTCAGCGTGGGGCCGCTGCTCTACGGCATCCTGCTGGCGTTCACCGACGCCCAGTCCGGCCGCACGGAGCCCACCCGGTGGATCGGCATCCTGAACTTCCAGGACCTGCTGCACGACACGCTGTTCTGGGAGTCGTTCCGGATCGGCCTGGTGTGGGCCGCCGGGGTGACCGTGCCGCAGTTCCTGCTCGCCCTCGGTCTCGCCCTGCTGCTCAACCAGAACCTCCGGATGCGCTGGCTGGCCCGGGCGCTGGCGATCATCCCCTGGGCGATGCCCGAGGTCGTCGTCGGCATCATGTGGCGGCTGGTCTACAACACGGACGCGGGCATCCTCAACGAGACCCTGCGCGACCTCGGTCTCGGCGGCGGCCACGACTGGCTCAGCGGCCTCGGCACCGCCCTGCCCGCCGTCATCGTCGTCGGCGTCTGGGCCGGCATGCCGCAGACCACGGTCGCCCTGCTCGCCGGACTGCAGAACACCCCGCGCGAGCTGCACGAGGCGGCCGCGGTGGACGGCGCGGGAGCCTGGCGCCGCTTCCGCACGGTCACCTGGCCCGCCCTCAGGCCCGTCGCGCTCGCCATCACCGCGCTCAACCTGATCTGGAACTTCAACTCCTTCGCCCTGGTCTACGTGCTGACCAACGGCGGCCCCGGCGGACGCACCCGGCTGCCCATGCTCTTCGCCTACGAAGAGGCCTTCCGCTACGGCCAGTTCGGCTACGCGGCGGCGATGGGCTGCGTCATGGTCGCCGTGATCTCGATCCTGCTGGCCGTCTTCCTCGCCGGCCGGCTCCGCGGCGCAGCCCAGGGAGGTGACGAGGCGTGAGGACCTCGACCGCGGCCCGCACGGGCCAGTACGCCGCACTGCTCGGCTACCTGGTCTTCCTGGCCTTCCCGTTCCTCTGGCTGATCTCCATCGCGTTCAAGCCGCCGCGCGAGCTGGCCAGCCTGCACCCCACCTGGATCCCGAAGGACCCCACCCTCGACAACTTCCGGCAGGCATTCGACGAGCAGCCGCTGCTGCACGCCGGGCTCAACTCCCTGCTCGCCGCGCTCGGCGCCGCCGTGGTCGCGGTGCTGATCGCGACGCCGATGGCGTACGTCATGGCCCGCCGCCGCGGCCGGCTCACCAAGGCGGCCACCGGATGGGTCGTGGTCAGCCAGGCCTTCCCCTTCGTCCTGCTGATCATCCCGCTGTTCCTGGTCCTGAAGAACCTCGGCCTGATCAACTCCGTTCCCGGCCTGGTGATGGTGTACGTCGTGTGGTCGCTGCCGTTCGCGCTGTGGATGCTCGCCGGCTACGTCCGCGCCGTGCCGCGCGAGCTGGAGGAGGCGGCCGCGGTCGACGGCGCGGGGCGGCTGCGGACCCTGGTCTCGGTGACCGCGCCGCTGCTCGCGCCGGGGATCGTGGCGACGGCCCTGTTCGCGTTCATCACCGCGTGGAACGAGTTCTTCTTCGCGCTGGTCCTGCTGAAGACACCGGAGAAACAGACCCTGCCCGTGATCCTCACCCACTTCATCGGCGCCGAGGGCGTCGCCGACCTCGGACCGCTCGCCGCGGCCGCCTTCCTCGCGACCCTGCCCTCGCTGGTGGTCTTCGCGCTCATCCAGCGGCGGATCACGGGCGGCATGCTCGCCGGGGCGGTGAAGAGCTGATGCGGGCGCGTACGAGGACCGTGACCCTGTTCCTGTCCGTGATCCTGCTGCTCGCGGGCTGCTCGGACGGCGGCGACGGGACGGACGACGGCCGGATCACCCTGCGCTTCCAGTCCCTGGCCTGGCAGGACGAGTCGGTGCAGGCCAACAAGGAACTGGTGCGGGAGTGGAACGCCGCCCACCCGGACGTGCGCGTCGAGTACGTCCAGGGCAGCTGGGACAGCGTCCACGACCAGTTGCTCACCTCCTTCGAGGGCGGCGAGGCGCCCGACATCATCCACGACGCCTCCGACGACCTCGCCGACTTCGCCTACGGCGGCTACCTCGCCGACCTCACCGAACTGCTGCCCACCCGGCTGAAGTCGGACATACCGCGGCACAGCTGGGAGACGGTCACCTTCGGCGACGGCGTCTACGGCGTGCCCTTCCTCCAGGAGCCGCGGGTGCTGATCGCCAACACGACCCTGCTCAGGAAGTCCGGCGTCCGGATTCCCACGCCCGAACACCCCTGGACCTGGACGGAGTTCCGGCAGGTGACGAAGGAGCTGAGCGGCGACGGCACGTACGGGGTGGCCTGGCCGCTGAAGGAGCCCGTCTCCGCCACGCTCAACCTCTCCCTGTCCACCGGCGGCAAGCTGTTCCACCGGGGCGCCGACGGCAGGGTGACCGTCCGTTTCGAGGACGGCGACCAGGTGGTCCCCCGCACCGTCCACGACCAGGTCGGCACCGACCGCAGCGCCTCGCCCACCACCCTGGGCAGCGGCGGCTCCGACACCCTGCCCGGCTTCTTCGCGGGCACGTACGCGATGGTGCCGCTCGGCTTCTCCTACCGCCAGCAGATCGAGCAGCAGGCACCCGAGGGCTTCGACTGGCAGGTGCTGCCCGCCCCGGCCGGTGCCGACGGGCTCGCCCAGGGGGTCAGCCCGCAGACCCTGTCCATCGCCGAGGACAGCCCGCACAAGGAGGAAGCCGCCGCGTTCGTCGACTTCCTCCTCCAGCCGGACAACATGGTGCGCCTCGCACTCGGCGACTGGATGCTGCCCACCGGCGAGCAGGCCCTGAAGGATCCCGCCCTGCACACGGCCGAACACGGCTGGGCCACCGGCACCGCGCTCGCCGCCCGGCTGCGCTCGGCGCCCGCGCAGTCCGTGCGGGGCTACGCCGAGTGGAAGGACAAGGTGGCGACGCCGGCGTTCCAGGAGTACTACAGCGGGGCGATCGGCATGGACGAACTGCGCCACCGACTGGAGGAGGACGGCAACCTCGTACTCGCCCGCTACCAGCGCTGACGGCCGCCCGCGCGAAAACCCGTTGCCCGGCGGGCCCGCGCCCGCCTAACGTCCCCTCCGTGGCAGCTTTCAACGCGATCTTCGACTCCGGTCTCGGCCGGGGCTGCACGTACTCCATCAGGATGCGTCGTGGCCCCGGAGCCCTGACCGGCCCGGGGTCCTCCCGCCGCTGACGCACTCGACGCGTCCGGCACGCCCGACGCGCGCGCGGCGGGGCTGAGCCTCCGCATTCCCTTCTGCCTTCGTCTTCCGGTCAGGGCCTTCGGCTGCCCTTTTCCCCTCCTGTCACGGAAGACAAGGACCGCAGGCCATGGCCCGCCCCACCCAGCGTGCCCGCACGCTCTCGCAGCACTTCCTCGCCGACCGCGCCACCGCCGAGCGCGTGGCGCGCCTCGCCGCCCCCGACCGGGGGCGCCCGCCCCTCCTGCTCGAAGTGGGCGCGGGCAACGGCGCCCTCACCGCGCCGCTCGCCCGCCGCAGCCGCGAGCTGCGCGCCTACGAGATCGACCCCCGGCTCCTCCCCGGGCTCCGCGCCCGTTTCGCGCGCAGCCCCCACGTCCACGTCGTCGCCGGTGACTTCCTCACCGCCCGGCCCCCGCGCACCCCGTTCGCCGTCGCCGGGAACGTGCCCTTCTCGCGCACCGCCGACATCGTCGACTGGTGCCTGTCCGCGCCCGGCCTCACCGACGCCACCCTCATCACCCAGCTCGAGTACGCCCGCAAACGCACCGGTGACTACGGCCGCTGGACCCTGCTCACGGTCCTGACCTGGCCGCGCCACGAGTGGCGGCTGGTGGGCCGGGTGGGCCGCCGCCTCTTCCGGCCGGCGCCGCGCGTCGACGCCGGCATCCTCCGGATCGAACGCCGCCCCACTCCGCTGCTCACCGGCGCCGCCGCCCGCCGCGACTGGGCGGACCTGGTCGAGCTGGGCTTCTCGGGCGTCGGCGGCTCGCTGCACGCCTCCCTGCGCCGCGCCCACCCCCGGCGCCGGGTGGACGCGGCGTTCCGGGCCGCGCGGCTCGCTCCCGGTGTCCTCGTCGGCGAGGTCGCGCCCGACCGGTGGCTGCGGCTGCACGAGGAGCTGACGGCATGAAGTGAAATCATTTGCACGAGACGTCTCGTCTCGCATACGGTCGGGGCATGACCAGTCGCCCCGCGCACATCGCCATGTTCTCCATCGCCCTGCACGGCCACGTGAACCCCAGCCTGGAGGTGATCCGCGAGCTCGTCGCGCGAGGGCACCGGGTGACCTACGCGATCCCGCCGCTCCTCGCGGACAAGGTCGCCGAGGCGGGCGCCGAACCCAAGCTCTGGAACAGCACGCTGCCCGGCCCCGACGCCGACCCGGAGGCGTGGGGGAGCACCCTGCTGGACAACGTGGAGCCCTTCCTCGCCGACGCGATCCAGTCGCTCCCGCAGCTCGCCGAGGCGTACGAGGGGGACGAGCCGGACCTGGTCCTGCACGACATCGCCTCCTACGCCGCCCGCGTCCTGGGCCGCCGCTGGGACGTGCCCGTGATCTCCCTGTCACCCTGCATGGTCGCCTGGGAGGGGTACGAGCAGGAGGTCGGCGAGCCGATGTGGGAGGAGCCGCTGAAGACCGAGCGCGGACAGGCGTACTACGCCCGCTTCCACGCCTGGCTGGAGGAGAACGGGATCACCGACCACCCCGACCCGTTCATCGGCCGCCCCGACCGCTCCCTGGTGCTGATCCCCAAGGCGCTCCAGCCCCACGCCGACCGGGTGGACGAGACGACGTACACCTTCGTCGGCGCCTGCCAGGGGGACCGCACCACCGAGGGCGACTGGACCCGTCCCGAGGGCGCCGAGAAGGTCGTCCTCGTCTCCCTCGGGTCCGCCTTCACCAAGCAGCCCGCGTTCTACCGGGAGTGCGTCCGGGCCTTCGGCGAGCTGCCCGGCTGGCACACCGTGCTCCAGGTGGGCCGGCACGTCGACCCGGCCGAGCTGGGCGACGTACCGGACACCGTGGACGTACGCACGTGGGTACCGCAGTTGGCGATCCTCCAGCAGGCCGACCTGTTCGTCACGCACGCGGGCGCGGGCGGCAGCCAGGAGGGCCTGGCGACCGCCACGCCGATGATCGCCGTACCGCAGGCCGCGGACCAGTTCGGCAACGCCGACATGCTCCAGGGCCTCGGCGTCGCCCGCACGCTGCCGACCGAGGAGGCCACCGCCGAGGCGCTGCGCACCGCCGCCCTCGCCCTGGTCGACGACCCGGAGGTGGCGGCGCGCCTGAAGGAGATCCAGGCGCGGATGGCCCAGGAGGGCGGCACCCGGCGGGCCGCCGACCTCATCGAGGCCGCACTGGCCGCCGCGCGGGACTGATGCCCCACCGCACACCGCACACCGCAGGGCCTGCCGGTTCCGGGGGAACCGGCAGGCCCTGCGGGCCGTGGTGGCGCGCCGGTCAGACCCCGACCGGCTCACCCCGCTCCCCGCGCTCGCCCTCGCCGTCCCGCACCGGCGCCGCGATCGCCTCGGGCGACTCGTCGTGGGTCAGGTCCGGCAGCCGGTGCAGCCACTTCGGCAGGTACCAGTTGCGCTCACCGAGCAGGGACATCACGGCCGGCAGCAGCACGCCCCGGATGATCGTCGCGTCGATCAGCACCGCCGCCGCCAGGCCCACGCCCATCTGCTTCATCGACTGCATGGACAGCGTGCCGAAGATGGCGAACACCGCGACCATGATGACGGCGGCGCTGGTGACGACCCCCGCCGTGGTGACCACGCCGTGCTGGATCGCGTCCCGGGTGGAGCGACCGCGCAGCCGCGCCTCGCGGATCCGGGAGACCACGAACACGTGGTAGTCCATCGACAGGCCGAACAGGATCACGAAGAGGAACAGCGGCAGCCACGTGATGATGGCGCCCACGCCCTCGGCGCCGACCAGCGAGGCACCCCAGCCGTGCTGGAAGACGGCGACCAGGATGCCGTACGCCGCCCCCACCGACAGCAGGTTGAGCACGATCGAGGTGACGGCGATGGTCAGCGAGCGGAAGGACAGCAGCATCAGCAGGAAGGCGAAGACCACGACGAAGGCGAAGACCGGCAGGACCGATCCGACGAGCTGGTCGTTGAAGTCCTTGCTGCCGGCCACCTGCCCGGTGATCGGGGCCTCCACGCCGTCCACCTCGCCCAGCGTCGCGGGCCGCACGTCGTCCCGCAGCTTGTCCAGGCTCTCGCCCGCCTTGTCCTGGTCCGAGCCGCCGACCAGCGGGACGTACACCAGCGCGACGTTCTGCCCGTCGTGCACGGTGATGTCCACCGGCCCGCGCGAGGCACCCGAACTGATCGCCCGCTCCCGGAAGTCGGCGAGCGCGGCCCGCACCTCGGGCGCGTTGATGTCGTCGGCCCTCACGACCACCTCGGCCGGGTCGGAACCGCCGGGGAAGGCCTCGTTGACCCGGTTGTAGGTCTGCACGATGGGCAGCGAGTCGCCGAACTCCTGGTCCAGCGTGAGGTTCTGCGTCTTCATGCCGAGGGCGGGCGCGGCCACGGCCAGCAGCGCGCCGACGGCGACCCCGGCGGCCAGCAGCGGCTTGGCCAGGACGCGCTTCAGCACGGCCGTCCAGAACCGGCTGCCCTCACCCGTGCCACCGCCCGGCCGGCGCCGGCGCAGGAACGGGAGGCGGCCCTTCTCCACCCGCTCGCCCAGCAGGGACAGCAGCGCCGGCAGCACCGTCACCGAGCCGACCATGGCGACCGCGACCACCATCAGCGAGGCCAGCCCCATCGCCTCGAACTCGGCGATGCCGGTGAACAGCATGCCCGCCATCGCCACGCACACCGTGACACCGGAGACCACGATCGCCCGGCCACTGGTGGCGGCGGCGATCCTGAGCGCCGTCTGCGCGTCCCGTCCGGCGGCGCGCTCCTCGCGCTCCCGGCGCAGGTAGAACAGGCAGTAGTCGACGCCGACGGCCAGACCGACCAGCAGCATCACGGAGTTCGCGGTCTCGCTCATCGGCTGGAAGTGGCTGACCAGGCTCATCAGACCCATCGTCGCGATGATCGCGGTGATCGCCAGGGCCACCGGGACCAGCGCCGCCACCAGCGCGCCGAACGCGACCAGCAGGATGCCGAGGGCCACCGGCACCGCCGAGTACTCGGCCTTCTGGAAGTCGTCGCCGAACGCGTCGTCGAACGTCTTCATCATGCTGGCGCCGCCGATCTCCTCGATCCGCAGCGACTCGTGCTCCTTCTGGACCCCCTCGACCGCCTCCAGCACTGGCTCGACCCGCTCGCCCGCGGTGTCCGCGTCGCCGCGCATGTCGAACTGCACCAGCGCGCTGCGGCCGTCCTTCGAGATCGTCTTCGCGTCGTACGGCGAGGTGACGCCCGTGACCTTCCCGGTCCCCTCCACCGCCGCGACGACCGCGCCGACCGCGTCCCGGAACTCGGCGTCCGTGGCCTTCAGACCGCCGGACTTCGCCTGGATCAGGACCGTCTCACCGGCCGGCTCGTCGATCCCCGCGTCCTCGACGATCTTGGCGGCGGTGTGCGTCTCGCCGCCCATCTGGTCGCTGTCCTTGACGTCGACCCGGCCGGCCGCCGAACCGAGCCCCATCGCCAGGACGACGAACAGCACCCAGATCCCGACGGCGGCCCAACGGTGCCGGGCACTCCAGCCGCCCGCCCGGGCGGCTATGCCCCGCACCCGTGTCTCTCGGTTCCGCATGACCGGCCTGCCCCCTCGTGAGCGGTGCCGGCCCCCTGCCGCCACCTTGCGTTTCGAAGGTATGGCCCGCGTAAGGCCGTCGCGTCGTGCTCCTCGGTGACGTGCGACGGCCCCGCTCTCATCCCTCCGTATCGCCGCACTCACCGCTGAGGAGGACACCGGTCCCTTACATCTACCGGGGACACCGGGCGGCGGGGCCCTACTGAAAAGTTGTTGATTAAGTCACAGGTGCGTGTAGCGGTTGAACCCCGCGCACCGCATCGGCGAGAGTGGCGCGCACGTCCGCCCGGCGCGGACCCGGCCGTCGTGCCCACCCCCACGGGGCGCGACGGCCGTTCTATGGTGTGCGGATGACGACGATGTACGCGGCGCTGCTGCGCGGGATCAACGTGGGCGGCAGCCGGAAGGTCCCGATGGCCGACCTGCGCGCGCTGCTGACCTCCCTCGGCCACGACGCCGTACGCACCCATCTGCAGAGCGGGCAGGCCGTCTTCGCCTCGGCCCATGGCGACGAGGACTCCCTGGCCGCGGAGTTGGCGGAGGCGATCGGGAAGCGGTTCGGCTTCCCGGTGGACGTGATCGTGCGCGACCACGCCTACCTCAGGGGGATCGTCGAGGCGTGCCCATTTCCGGCCGCCGAGCTGGAGGGCAGGCAGTTGCACGTCACCTACTTCTCCGCGCCGGTCCACGAGGCCCGTTTCGCGGCGATCGACGCACCGGCCTTCCGTCCCGAGGAGTTCCGCCTCGGCGACCGCGCCCTGTACCTTTACGCGCCGGACGGCCTGGGCCGCTCCAAGCTCGCCGAGGCCCTCGCCAAGCCCCGGGTCAACAAGGGTGTGATCGCCACCAGCCGCAACTGGAACACGGTCACCAAGCTGGTGGAGCTGACGGGTTCCTGACGGGCCCTCGCCCTCGGATCCTTCGGACCAGACCCAGACCCAGACCCAGACCCGGACCCGGACCCGGACCCGGATCCCGCGGGCCCCTCAGGCCCCGACCGCCAGCGCCACCGGCACCCGCGCCGCCTCGTACCGCTCCAGCAGGACCCGCGCCACCTCCGGCGCGGGGCCCAGCACGTCCGCCAGTACGTCCGCCCCGGCCGCGCCCCGCGCGATACGGTCCGGCAGGAACCCGGGCGCCAGGACGTACGGGGCGACGGCGACCCGCGCACAGCCCAGCTCGCGCAGCCGCCGTACCGCGTCCTCGGTGCGCGGAAGGGATGCGGAGGCGAACGCAGGCCGCACGGCGCACCAACCGGTGTGCCGCCACTCCCGCGCGATTTCAGCGATCACTGCGATCGCCTCCGGGTCGGAGGACCCCGCCGAGGCCAGCACGACCCCGGTCGAGGACTTGTCGGCGGGCGTCAGGCCCGCCTCGTACAGGCGCCGCTCCAGCGCCGACAGCAGCAGCGGCGAGGGACCGAGCACCTCGGCCTGCCGGATCCGCAGCCGCGGCGGTGCCGCCGCCAGGACCGCGGGGATGTCCGCCTTGGCGTGGAAGGCGCGGGTCAGCAGCAGCGGGAGGGCCACCACGTCCCGCACGCCCTCCGTCTCCAGGGACTCCAGCACCCCCTGCACCGAGGGGACGTTGAAGTCCAGGAAACCGGTCTCCACCCGCACGTCCGGGCGCAGCGCCCTGACCCGGCGGACCAGGGCGTGCACGGTCGCGGCGTGCCGCGGGTCGCGGCTGCCGTGGGCGACGACCAGGAGTACGGGGCGGACCGGCGCGGACATGGCGTACCTCAGCCCTTCACCAGCAGACCGCGGCTGCGCAGCACCCAGCGCTCCAGCGGGCTGAAGATCAGCAGGTCGATGGCGATGCCGACGATCAGGATGAGCAGGATGGCCTCGAAGACCATCGCCATGTCGCTGGCGTTGCGGCCGTTCTCCAGCAACTGCCCGAGGCCCACCCCGAGGTCGGGGAAGGAGGCGATGATCTCGGCGGCCATCAGCGAGCGCCAGGAGAACGCCCAGCCCTGCTTGAGTCCCGCGACATAGCCGGGCAGCGCGGCCGGCAGCACGATGTGCCAGGTGCCCTTCAGCCCCGTCGCGCCCAGCGTGCGGCCCGCGCGCAGGAAGATCGGGGAGACCTGGTCGACGCCGGACACCAGGCCGTTGGCGATGGAGGGCACCGCGCCCAGCAGGATGACGGCGTACATCATCGAGTTGTTCAGGCCCAGCCAGATCACGGCCGGCGGCACCCAGGCCACCGACGGCAGCGACTGGAGGCCGGACAGGATCGGGCCGATCGCCGCGCGCACGAACTTCACCCGTGCCACCAGCAGCCCCAGCGGGGTGCCGATGACCAGCGCGAAGCAGAAGCCGAGCAGGCCGCGCGAGACGCTGGTCCAGATGTAGCCGAGCAGTTCGCCCTGGAGCCAGGCCTGGTGGACCACGTCCCACACGTCGGACGGGGCGGGCAGCTTGGTCGGGTCGTCGACGATCTCGAAGGAGACCAGTGCCTGCCACACCGCGAGGACCAGCAGCACCGCGACGGTGGGCGGCAGGATCTTCTCGACGAAGGTCTGCCGCAGCGGTGTGCGGCCCTGCTGCACCGACTCCAGTGCGTCCAGGCCCGCCTCCAGACCGGCGAGATCGCCGCCGTCCTTCGCGGCCTGGTCCCCGGCGGGACGCGTCGTGTCAGTGCTGGCCATGTCGGCGGATCTCCCCACGCAGTTCTTCGGTGATCTCGACGGACAGCTCCGCCACGGCGGTGTCCTCGATACGGCGCGGCTGCGGGATGCCGACCGTCCACTGGCGCGCCACGCGCCCGGGGCGGGAGGACAGCAGCACCACCCGCTCGGCCAGCCGTACGGCCTCGCGGACGTTGTGCGTCACGAACAGGACGGACAGCTTCGTCTCGCGCCAGATGCGGGTCAGCTCGTCGTGCAGCACGTCCCGCGTGATGGCGTCCAGCGCCGCGAACGGCTCGTCCATCAGCAGCAGCTTGCTCTCCTGGGCGAGCGCCCGGGCCATCGCGACCCGCTGGCGCATACCGCCCGACAGCTCGTGCACCCGCTTGCCGTACGCGCCCTTCAGACGGACGAGTTCGAGCAGTTCCTCCGCCTTGTCGCGGCGCTCGGTCTTGGGCACGCCCCGCAGCCTGAGGGCGAGTTCGATGTTCTTGCCCGCGGTCAGCCACGGGAACAGGGCGTGCTCCTGGAACATCAGGGCCGGCCGTCCGTCCGTGCTGATGCCGCCCGCGCTGGGCTTGTCCAGGCCCGCCACCAGGTTCAGCAGCGTGGACTTGCCGCAGCCGGAGGCGCCCAGAAGGGTGACGAACTCGCCGGGCGCGACATCGAGGGTGATGTCGTCCAGGACGAGCTGCTGCCCGGCGGGGCCCGCGAAGGACTTCGAGACGTGCTCGATCCGGGCGGCGTACGCGGCCGGCTCGGTGCCGTCGGCGGCCTTGGCGAGGGTCGTGGTCGTGGCCATGGTCGTCACCTCCTGGGTGGTCGGATCCGGGCTTTACTCGACGCCGAGACCGGCGTCGTCGACCGCGGGCCTGCCCTTGGCCTTGAGGACCTTGTTGAGCAGCGTGAGGTCGTAGATGCCGTTCAGGTCGGGCTCGTCCAGCAGACCGGCCTTCACGGCGTGCTCCGCCTGGGCGTCCAGGGTGGAGGCCAGCGGGTCGTCGGTGAGCTTGATCGACTCCCAGGCCGGGTCCAGCACGTCGGCGGGCAGCGCCTTGCCGGAGTCCTTCTTCAGCTGGGCGTTCGCCGCGGTCTTCGCCTCGTCCGGGTGGGCGGTGATCCACTCGTTGGTGTCGACCGACGCCTTGAGCACCGCCTCCACGGCCTTCGGGTGCTCCTTGAGGAACTTCTGCGACACGATGATGTTCGTGATCACGAACTTCTTGCCGGGCCACAGCGTCGACTCGTCCAGGAGCACCTTGCCGCCCTCGGCCACCAGCTTGGAGGCGGTGGGCTCGGGCACCCAGGCGCCGTCCAGGGAACCGGACCTGTAGGCGTCCGGGGTGACCTTGTTGTCGCTGCGGACGACCGTCACGTCGCCCTTGCCGCTCTGGGCGTCGACCTTCCAGCCCTGCTCGGCGATCCAGTTGAGGAACGCCACGTCCTGCGTGTTGCCCAGCTGCGGGGTGGCGATGCGCTTGCCCTTGACGTCCTTCAGGGACTTGATCTTGTCCGGGTTCACCACCAGCTTCACGCCGCCCGAGGCCGAACCGCCGATGATGCGCAGGTTCTTGCCGTCGGACTTGGCGTAGCCGTTGACCGCCGGGGACGGGCCGATCCAGCCGATGTCGACGGAGCCGGAGTTCAGCGCCTCGATCTCGGACGGCCCCGCGTTGAAGACCGCGTACTTGGCCTCGGTGGCGCCCAGCGCCTTCTGGAAGAAGCCCTTCTGGTTGGCGACCAGGGGCGTGGCGTGCGTGATGTTGCCGAAGTACCCGATCCGGACGGAGTCGAGACCGTCGATCTTCTCGGCACCCTCGGCGACCTTGGCGGTGTCGTCGTCCTCCGCCTGCGAGCCGTAGCCGCAGGCGGCCAGGGTGAGCAGGGGAAGGGCGGCTATGACCGCCAGCGTGCGGCGCAGGGCGGAGGTGGCAGGCACGGGAGGTGTTCCTCTCGTTGGTCCGGCACGCACGCCTGTCGGTTGGTCCGAGATGTCAGGTCGTGGCCGGGAGGTCGGCAGGTCTTCGGCTGTGGGGGGCGAGGGCGCGCGAGCGGTGCGCGTACGTCACCGCGCACATCGCGCGACCCCGCCCTGCCCGCTGCCGAGGGTGCCGCTGCCGACGCGGCCGCCCTCCTTGGCGAACGTGGAGTAGAAGTCGGGGGAACCCATGGTCAGAAGTCCCACCCGTCGTCGTCGGCCGGGTCCTTGACGGGCTCCGGCGCGGCGAAGGACTCCCCGGCCATGCCGGCCGTGAGCGTGGTGCCGTCGCTGGGGTCGATCAGGATGAACGAGCCGGTGCGCCGCGAGTCGGCGTAGGAGTCGGCGGGCAGCGGCTCGGCGGTGCGGATCTTCACGCGGCCGATGTCGTTGGCGACGAGCTGCCCGGGGTGCGGGTGCAGGGACAGGTCGTCCAGGGTGAGCCGGGCCGGGATGTCCTTGACGATCGCCTTGACGGTGCGGGTGCCGTGCTTGAGCAGCACCCGGTGGCCCACGGTGAGCGGCGCGTCGGCGACGTGGCAGACGGTGGCCTCGACGTCCTGGCTGGTGGCCGGGGCGTCCTCGCGGGGCACGATCAGGTCGCCGCGGGAGACGTCGATGTCGTCCTCCAGCAGGAGCGTCACCGACTGCGGCGTCCAGGCGGCCTCGACCGGCTCGCCGAGCAGATCGATGCCGGACACCTTCGAGGTGCGGCCGGAGGGCAGCACGGTGACCTCGTCGCCGACGCGGAAGGTCCCGGCGGCGATCTGGCCCGCGTAGCCGCGGTAGTCGGGGTGCTCGGCGGTCCGCGGCCGGATCACGTACTGCACGGGCAGCCGGGCGTGGCAGTGCGCCAGGTCGTGGCTGACCGGCACGGTCTCCAGGTGCTCCAGCACCGTCGGGCCGCCGTACCAGTCCATGACCGCGGAGGCCTCCACCACGTTGTCGCCCGCCAGGGCCGAGATGGGGATCGCGGTCACCTCCGGGACACCCAGCTCGGTGGCGTACGCCGTGAACTCCTCGGCGATCTCCGCGAACACGGACTCCCGGTAGTCGACCAGGTCCATCTTGTTGACGGCGAGGACGACGTGCGGGACGCGCAGCAGGGCGGCGATCGCGGCGTGCCGGCGGGTCTGCTCGACCACGCCGTTGCGGGCGTCGACGAGGACCACCGTCAGCTCGGCCGTGGAGGCGCCGGTGACCATGTTCCGCGTGTACTGCACGTGCCCGGGGGTGTCGGCCAGGATGAACCGGCGGCGCGGGGTGGCGAAGTAGCGGTAGGCCACGTCGATGGTGATGCCCTGCTCGCGCTCGGCCCTGAGGCCGTCGGTGAGCAGCGCGAGGTCCGGGGCGTCCTGGCCGCGGCTCGCGGAGGCGCGCTCGACGGCCTCCAGCTGGTCGGTGAGGACCGACTTGGAGTCGTGCAGGAGCCGGCCGACCAGCGTGGACTTGCCGTCGTCGACCGAGCCGGCGGTGGCGAACCGCAGCAGGGTGGTCTCCGACAGCTGCCAGACCGCCAGCGCCTCGGCGGACTCGGCCGGCTGGGCGGGCTCGATGGGTTCGGTGGTGCTGGTCATGGTTAGAAGTACCCCTCGCGCTTGCGGTCTTCCATCGCGGCCTCGGACATCTTGTCGTCGGCACGCGTGGCGCCGCGCTCGGTGAGGCGGGAGACGGCGATCTCGGCGATCACCTTCTCGATGACGTCGGCGTCCGAGTCGACGGCTCCGGTGCAGGACATGTCGCCGACGGTGCGGTAGCGGACCTTGCGCTTCTCGACCGTCTCGCCGTCCTTCGGGCCGCCCCACTCGCCCGCGGTCAGCCACATGCCGCCGCGGCCGAAGACCTCGCGCTCGTGGGCGTAGTAGATGGCCGGCAGCTCGATGCCCTCGCGGGCGATGTACTGCCACACGTCCAGCTCGGTCCAGTTGGACAGCGGGAAGACGCGGACGTGCTCGCCGGGAGCGTGCCGGCCGTTGTACAGGTTCCACAGCTCGGGGCGCTGGCGGCGCGGGTCCCACTGGGAGAACTCGTCGCGCAGCGAGAACACCCGCTCCTTGGCGCGGGCCTTCTCCTCGTCCCGGCGCCCGCCGCCGAAGACGGCGTCGAACTTCTCCGCCTGGATCTTCTCGGTCAGCGGCAGCGTCTGCAACGGGTTGCGGGTGCCGTCCGGCCGCTCCTTGAGCACGCCCCGGTCGATGTAGTCCTGCACGGAGGCCACGTGCAGGCGCAGCCCGTGCTCGGCGACCGTGCGGTCGCGGTACTCCAGGACCTCGGGGAAGTTGTGCCCGGTGTCCACGTGCAGCAGGGAGAACGGCACCGCCGCCGGGGCGAACGCCTTCAGCGCCAGGTGCAGCATCAGGATCGAGTCCTTGCCGCCGGAGAAGAGGATCACCGGCCGCTCGAACTCGCCCGCCACCTCGCGGAAGATGTGCACCGCCTCGGACTCGAGGGCGTCCAGGTGGGAGAGGGCGTACGGGCTGCCCGCACCCTCCTCCACCGCGGCCGCGGACGTCACGGACGTCGTCATGCCAGTCCCCTTTCGGTGAGCAGGGCGTGGACCGCCGCGGCGGACTCCTGAACGGTCTGGTCCTGCGACTCGACGCGCAGGTCGGGCTTGACGGGCTCCTCGTACGGGTCGTCCACCCCGGTGAGCCCCGTCAGCTCACCCGCGGCCTGCTTGGCGTACAGGCCCTTCACGTCGCGCACCGAGCACACCTCGACGGGCGTGGCCACGTGCACCTCGACGTACGCGGTGCCGTTCGCCTCGTGACGCTCGCGCACCGCGTCCCGGCTGTCCGCGTACGGCGCGATCACCGGGACCAGCGCCGTGACGCCGTTGCGGGCGAGCAGTTCGGCGACGAAGCCGATGCGCTGCACGTTGGTGTGCCGGTCCGCCCGGTCGAAGCCGAGGCCCGCCGAGAGGAACTCGCGGATCTCGTCGCCGTCGAGCAGCTCGACGCGCCGGCCCCCCTCACGCAGGCGGTCGGCCAGCGCGCGGGCGATGGTGGTCTTGCCGGCGCTGGGCAGCCCCGTGAGCCAGACGGTGGCTCCGGTCGTCACGTGGTTCTCCCTGGATGTCGATGGTCCGGTGGTCGTCGGTCCGGTGGTGGTCGTCATGTCAGCCGTGCAGTCCGCACTCGGTCTTGGAGCGGCCCGCCCAGCGTCCGGCGCGGGCGCCCTCGCCCTCCAGCACACGACGGGTGCAGGGCGCGCAGCCCACGGAGGCATAGCCGTCCGTCAGCAGCGGGTTGGTGAGGACGCCGTGCTCGGTGACGTACGTTTGCACGTCTTCCTGTGACCACTTGGCGATGGGCGAGATCTTCACCTTGCCCCGCTTCTCGTCCCAGCCGACGACCGGTGTGTTCGCCCGGGTCTCCGACTCGTCGCGGCGCAGCCCGGTCGCCCAGGCCTGGTAGCCCTTGAGGCCCTCCTCCAGCGGCTTCACCTTGCGCAGCGCGCAGCACAGGTCGGGGTCGCGGTCGTGCAGCCGCGGTCCGTACTCGGCGTCCTGCTCGGCGACGGTCTGGCGCGGGGTGAGCGTGATGACGTTCACGTCCATCACCGCCTCGACCGCGTCGCGGGTGCCGATGGTCTCCGGGAAGTGGTAGCCGGTGTCGAGGAACACCACGTCCACGCCGGGCAGGGCGCGGGAGGCGAGATGGGCGACGACCGCGTCCTCCATGGACGAGGTCACGCAGAACCGGCCGCCGAAGGTCCCGGCCGCCCACTGGAGGATCTCCAGCGCGGTGGCGTCCTCCAGTTCACGGCCCGCCCGCTCGGCGAGCGCCTTGAGTTCCGCGGTCGTACGTTCTTCCTGAACCGCCGTCATATCGGTTCCCCTCCCGTGGAGTTGGGCTGAAGACCCCGGGCGAGCAGCCCGAGGAACCTCAACTGGAATGCGCGGTTGCACGCCCCGCATTCCCAGGCGCCGTGGCCCTGCTCACCCGGACGCAGGTCCTCGTCGCCGCAGTAGGGGCAGTAGAAGGGCGCGGCGCGCTCGCTCACGACAGGGCCTCCTCGGAGGCCCGGGCCGCCCAGGCGGCGAAGCGCTCGCCGTCCTCGCGCTCGGCCTGGAAGCGCTTGAGGACGCGCTCCACGTAGTCCGGCAGCTCCTGGGCGGTGACCTTCAGGCCGCGCACCTTGCGCCCGAAGCCGGCCTCCAGGCCGAGGGCGCCGCCCAGGTGCACCTGGTAGCCCTCGACCTGCTCGCCGTGCTCGTCGAGCATGAGCTGGCCCTTGAGGCCGATGTCCGCGGTCTGGATGCGGGCGCAGGCGTTCGGGCAGCCGTTGAGGTTGATGGTGAGGGGCTCGTCGAAGTCCGGGAGGCGGCGCTCCAGCTCGTCGATGAGCGAGGCGCCGCGCGCCTTGGTCTCGACGATGGCGAGCTTGCAGAACTCGATGCCGGTGCAGGCCATGGTGCCCCGCCGGAAGGTGGAGGGCCTGGCGGTGAGGTCCAGCGCCTCCAGGGACTCGACCAGCGAGTCGACCTGCGCCTCCTCGACGTCGAGGACGATCATCTTCTGCTCGACCGTGGTGCGCACCCGGCCCGAGCCGTGCGCCTCGGCCAGGTCGGCGACCTTGGTCAGGATCGTGCCGTCGACGCGGCCCACGCGCGGGGCGAAGCCGACGTAGTAGCGGCCGTCCTTCTGCCGGTGCACGCCGATGTGGTCGCGCCAGCGGCTGGTGGGCTCGGCGGGCGCGGGGCCGTCGGTCAGCTTCCGCTTCAGGTACTCGTCCTCAAGGACCTGGCGGAACTTCTCCGCGCCCCAGTCGGCGACCAGGAACTTCAGGCGGGCGCGGTTGCGCAGCCGCCGGTAGCCGTAGTCGCGGAAGATGGAGATGACGCCCTCGTAGACGTCGGGCACGTCGTCGATCGGCACCCAGGCGTTCAGCCGCACGCCCAGCTTGGGGTTGGTGGACAGGCCGCCGCCGACCCACAGGTCGAAGCCCGGTCCGTGCTCGGGGTGCTCGACGCCGACGAAGGCCACGTCGTTGATCTCGTGCACCACGTCGAGGACCGGCGACCCGGAGATCGCGGTCTTGAACTTGCGGGGGAGGTTCGAGTACGCCGGATTGTTCAGGACCCGGCGCTTCATCTCCTCCAGCGCCGGCGTGCCGTCGATGATCTCGTCCTCGGCGATGCCCGCCACCGGGGAGCCGATCATCACGCGGGGCGTGTCGCCGCAGGCGGTCACCGTGGACAGGCCGACGCTCTCCAGGCGGTTCCAGATCTCCGGGACGTCCTCGATGCGGATCCAGTGGTACTGGACGTTCTGCCGGTCGGTGATGTCGGCCGTGCCGCGCGCGAACTCCTGCGAGATCTCACCGACGACGCGCAGCTGAGCGGTGGTCAGCGCGCCGCCGTCGATGCGGACGCGGAGCATGAAGTAGCGGTCGTCCAGCTCCTCCGGCTCCAGGATCGCCGTCTTGCCGCCGTCGATGCCCTGGCGACGCTGGGTGTACAGCCCCCACCAGCGCATACGGCCGCGCAGATCACCGGGGTCGATCGAGTCGAAGCCGCGCTTGGAGTAGATCGTCTCAATACGTGTCCGAACGTTGAGACCGTCGTCGTCCTTCTTGGTCTGCTCGTTGCCGTTGAGCGGGGTGAAGTGTCCGGCCGCCCACTGGCCCTCGCCGCGGTGACGGCTCACCTTGCGGCGCGGGGTCGCGGCAGCGGGCTTCGGCGGGGTGGCGGCCATGGTTGACACACGTCCTTTTAAGCAGGCGGAAAGCGGCTCTGACCTGCGCGCATGGCGCATGGCCTACGTAGGGCATACGTGAGACACGCGTGCGCGTCATTGCGCGGGAGCGAGGGGGAACGCGGGGAATCCGGAGGTGCTGGAGGGTGCTCTCAGCGGCCCGGACAGATGGCGCTGGACATGCGGCCGAGGTCGACGTGCCGCCGACTCACCAAGGCAATCCCAGTTCCAGGCATGACGGAAGCGTGGCACGGCGATCTGTGACTGGTCCAGCTTAATCCAAAATGTGGACACCCTTGTCTCGTACAGCGAGACAAGGGTGTCCTTGGTCACACGTGCGGTGACCCGGCCGGTCAGTCGGCCGAAAACAGACGTGTCGGCACAGGTCAGACGGGGAAAGCCCCCGGCCACGGCCCCGGTGTGGCCACGTCCGCCTCCTCCTCCACCTTGGTGTCGAAGAGACGGAAGCCGCGACGCTGGTAGTTGTCCATGGCGAACTCGCCGTCCTTGCTGCAGGTGTGCAGCCACACCCGCTTGGTGGTGGCCAGCCCCGGCCAGCGCTCCGCCAGGTCCCAGGCGCGGGCGGTGCCGTACGAGAGGAGGTGGCCGCCGATCCGCCGGCCGCGGAAGGCCGGGATCAGGCCGAAGTACTCGATCTCCACGACCCCGTCGTCGCCGGGCGTCAGCTCCACGTATCCGGCGGGCGTACCGCGGTCGTGGGCGACCCAGGTCTCCACGCCCGGCCGCTCCAGGTGCTCCCGCCACCGTGCGTGGCTCCAGCCGAGCCGGTCCGTCCAGCGGATGTCGCCGCCGACCGAGGCGTACAGGAAGCGGCTGAACTCGGGGGAGGGCACCTCGGCGCGGACGATCCGGACGTCCCCCTCCGGCGCGGCGGCCGGCAGCAGATCGGTGGGCGCCGTCTGCTCCAGGGACCACGTGGTCACGGCGATGTTGGTCATGCCGGTCAGGGAATCATCCGCTCCGCGGATCTGTCGATCCCCGCCGGTGCGGCCGGCCGGGGCGGTCAGTCGAGCGCGTCCTCGATCGACGCCAGCGGCAGCGCGAACAGCATGCGGCCCGACTGGGACCAGACCTCGCCGGTCCGCGCCCAGTACGACATCGAACCCGCCCGGCCGCTCCAGCACTGCTGCGACCGGTCCGCCCCGCACTCGGCGGCCTGGGCACCCTCGGTGTCCTGGCGCCACAGGGTCCCGCGTCCGTCCTGTCCGCCGGCCGCGCGCCCCACGTACCACTCGGAGCGGGTCGCGCCGGGCGGCCGGTGCGACAGCACGCCCCCGACCTCGGCCGCCCCGGTCCGGTACGCCTCGACCGCGTTCACCCGGCCGGAGGAGTCGGTGATGGGCAGCCCGGTGCGGTCGGGGTCCGTGGCCGTGCGCAGCGCGTAGCGCCACAGCCGGGTGGGCCGGTCGCCGTCCGCGGCCACGTGCTCGGTGGCCACCAGGCTGTCGGGGGCCGTGCCGCGGTCCAGGGAGATCGCGCCGGGGCGGGCCGCGGTGTCGGTGTCGGGGAGCCGGTACGAGGCGATGGCGGGCAGCACGTACCGGTGGCCGCCCGCCGCCCAGCCGCCGGGCACGCGCCCCACGGCGTCCGCCGCGGTGGTGGCGCGCTGGACCCGCTCCACGTCGTACACGTACAGCGCGTCGCGGTCCCCGGCGGCGGTGGTGACCAGCAGCTTGTCCTGGTACCAGACCATGCCGGTGACGGGGGAGGCGAGCCCGCGGTAGTCGTGGCCGCCGTCGACCGGGACGGCGAGCAGCGCCGAGGTGTAGCCGAGCCGGCCGGGGTCGTCGGCGTCGACGAACGAGACCCGGGCGAGGCCCCCCTGGGGGGTGCCGTCGTCGCGGGACCAGGCGGAGAGGATGACGCGGTGGGTGCCCCAGCGGCCGTCCTCGTCGGCGTCCCCGGAGGTGGTGACCGCGCCGGGGCGCCAGCCGTCGGTGTCCGCCTCGTCCCAGCAGTAGGCGCGGGTGGCGGCGGGGGAGACCGGCAGTGCCTCGCGCTCCCCGGCCGTGCACTCGGCGGTGTCGCGCAGGGTGTGGTCGGCGGATTCGAGGACGGTGTCGACGCCCACCGGGTCGCCCATCGCGGCGGAGAGCCGGTCGAGCCAGGTCGTCGGCACCCGGTGCTCGGTCAGGCGCAGCGCGTCGGTCTCGGCGGCGGAGGTGAGGGGCTTGAGGGCGCCGGGGTCGTCGGCGACCGTGGCCTGCGAGGCGCTGATCAGTGTGGCGGCACCGGTCAGCGCGAGGGCCGCACCGGTCAGGGCCGCGCGCAGCGCCCTGCCCCGTCTGCGCCGGCGGTGTCTGCCGCGCTGCTTCATAGAACCTCCACGGACCCCGGACCAACTGCGCTCCACGGTGGTCGCGTTGACCGAGGAGCGGATGGGGCGGTCCACCAAGGATGCTACGGCAGCCGGACCCCCGGCGGACGCAGACGATGCAAATATGCGAAAACAACCCGCCTTTACGGCCATCCGGGCCGGGCGCGTCCCCGGCCCGCCACGGGCGGCGGGCGCCGTGGGGGTGCGGGCGGACACCCGTTGCGCGGCGCACGGCAGACGGCCGTGGAGTCGACGGCGAGGGGAGCGGCGGCCCGGAGGCCCGGCCCCACCAGCGCCTCGACCACCGCACCCGGTGGGCCTCGCCGCCCGTCCCCGCCCGCCGTCGCGGGCATGTCCCCGCCGGCCGTCGCGGCCGCCGGTCGTCCGGGCGCGGCCGCCGTCACGGCACGCCCCTCGACGCCCGGCCCTCCGCCACCGTCGGTGCCGTGGAGTGGGGGAGGAGGTCGCGGGGGTCGGCCGGGAGGAGGAGTTCGATCTCCGCGTCCTCGCAGAAACGATACGGCCGGTGTTCCAGGTAGGCCCCGAGATACCTCCGCACCCGCGACATCTCGGCCCGTACCGTCACCGTGCGGGCCCGGTCGCCGAACATGTCCTCGGCCAGCGCGGCGGCACTGCGGCCACCCCGGTGCACCGCCAGCAGGTACAGCAACTCCGCGTGCCGCGGACTCAGTTCCCGCGCCCAGTCCTCCGCGCCGCCCAGCACCCGGACCGACCAGCGGCGCGGCTGCCCGAGGTCCAGCACGATCCGGGTGGCACCCTGCGGCACCGGCCCGGCCGCGGCCCGCACCAGCCACCCCTCGGCCAGCGGCTCCACCGTGCACGCCCCGAACGGCGGCAGCCACCGCGCCCCCGCCTCCGGCGACTTGGGCAGCACCACCCGCTCCACGTACGGCATCCCCGTCACCGCCGCCGTCCAGCCGTCCCGGTCCGCCACCAGCGCCCGCCCGCCGAGCCGGGCCAGCACCGGCGCCGCCACCGCCCGCAACCGCTCCAGCGACCGCGTGTGCAGCTCTCGCAGCCGGGCCTCGGCCAGCTTGGCCACCGAGTCCACCCACGCCAGCGTCGCCGGGTGCATCGTCTCCAGCGGCCCGCTCACGTCGACCACGCCGAGCAGCCGCCCGCTGCGCGGGTCGGTGATCGGCGCCCCGGCACAGGTCCAGGTCGCCTGGGACCGCACGAAGTGCTCGGAGGCGAAGACCTGTACGGGCCGCCGGGTGACCGCCGGTGTCCCCACGCCGTTGGTGCCGACCACCTCCTCCCGCCAGTCCGCCCCGAGTTCGAAGCCGAGCCCGTCGGCCCGGCGCAGCACCCGCGCGCTGCCCTCCCGCCACAGCACCCGGCCGTCCTCGTCCGCGATCACCATGATGTGGTGGGCCACGTCCGCGACCGACAGCAACGCCTCCCGCAGCACCGGCAGCACATGCCGCAGCTCGGAGGCCTCGCGCCGCCGGCGGATCTCCTCCGGGGCCAGCAGCCCGGAGCGGAAGTCGTGCTCCGGGTCGACGCCGCTGCGCAGCATCCGGTCCCAGGACTGCTCGATCACCGGCCGCGGCGCCACCGGGGCCCGCTCGCCCGAGAGTCTCGCGGACCGGACCTCACTGAGCATCCGGGCCGCACGCGCCGTGTCGGCGGCGGCGAACTGCGTCACGTCCATGGGCGAGAGCGCCACGGGACCTCGTCCTTCCGGAAGGCGGATATTCGTCTCATAGTGACCGGTTGCCCGCGCCCGGCGGGCACAGTCCGCGCACAGTCGACCGCAAGTTGCAACCCCCTGCAACCCTGGTGGACGGCCTCGCGGGTGTCCAAACTTGAACCACGCCGTCCCGAGCGGCGTACGCGGCCTGAACGGGCCCGTGTGGCGGGGGTGGTGCCGTGTCGGCGCAGCACCACCCCCGCGCCGCGCGGCCGGAATCAGACCACGGGCCGCGCCCGCTCCACCACCGCCGCCAGATCCAGCGTCGGCGGCAGCGTGCCGAAGGCCGCGCCCCCGTCGCCGCCCAGCCGCGAGGCGCAGAACGCGTCGGCGACCTCCGGCGGCGCGTACCGCACCAGCAGCGCGCCCTGCAGCACCAGCGCCAGCCGCTCCGCCAGCAGCCGGGCCCGCCCCTCGGCGGCCGCCAGGTCGGCCAGGTCCGTCAGCAGGTCCCGGATCGCCGCGTCCAGCCGGTGATCGGCCCCGCGCGCCGCGCCCACCTCCGTCAGATAGGCGTCCAGCGCCGCCGGTTCGCGCCCCAGTGCCCGCAGCACGTCCAGCGCCTGCACGTTCCCGGCGCCCTCCCAGACCGAGTTCAGCGGCGACTCGCGCACCAGCCGGGGCAGCCCGGACTCCTCGACGTACCCGTTGCCGCCCAGGCACTCGGCCGCCTCCACCGCCACCGGCGCACAACGCTTGGTCACCCAGTACTTGGCCGCCGGCACCGCGAGGCGCAGCAGCGCCCGCTCCCGCTCGTCGCCCTCGCCCGCCGCGTCACAGGCCGCCGCCAGCCGCAGTCCGAGCGTCGTGGCCGCCTCCGACTCGAGCGCCAGGTCCGCGAGGACGTTGCGCATCAGCGGCTTGTCGACCAGCTTCCCGCCGAACGCCTCCCGGTACGCGCAGTGGTGCACCGCCTGTGCCACCGCCTGCCGCATCAGGCCCGCCGAGCCCAGCACGCAGTCCAGCCGGGTCGCCGCCACCATGTCGAGGACGGTGGCCACCCCGCGCCCCTCCGCGCCGACCCGGCGCGCCCAGGTCCCGGCGAACTCGACCTCGGCGGAGGCGTTGGACCGGTTGCCCAGCTTGTCCTTCAGCCGCTGGATCAGGAACACGTTGCGGGTGCCGTCCGCCAGCACGCGCGGCACCAGGAAGCAGGTCAGCCCCCCGGGGGCCCGCGCCAGCACCAGGAAGCCGTCCGACATCGGCGCCGAGCAGAACCACTTGTGCCCGGTCAGCTCGTACGCCCCGTCCTCGGCCAGCGGCCGAGCCGACGTGGTGTTCGCCCGTACGTCGCTGCCGCCCTGCTTCTCCGTCATGCCCATCCCGAACAGCACCCCGGCCTTCAGGTGGGCCGGCCGCAGCTCCCGGTCGTAGACCCGGGAGGTCAGCCGGGGCTCCCACTCGGCGGCCAGCTCCGGGTCGGCGCGCAGGGCCGGCACCGCCGCGTGGGTCATCGACAGCGGACAGCAGTTGCCCGCCTCCACCTGGGTCCACATCAGGAACGCCGCCGCGCGCCGCACGTGCCCGCCCGGCCGCGACCAGGCGTCGGTCAGGCCCGCCGAGACGCCCTTGCCGAGCAGCCGGTGCCAGGCCGGGTGGAAGTCGACCTCGTCGACGCGGTGGCCGTAGCGGTCGTGGGTGCGCAGGACCGGCGGGTGGCCGTTGGCCTGTGCGCCCCACTCCTGGGTCTGGAGGGACCCGCAGCTCCGGCCGAGCCCCGACAGCTCGGCGAGCGCCTCCTGGGACGGCCCCGCCGTCAGATGCCGCTCGACCGCCTCCGTCAGGACCCGGTCGGAGGTGAAGACGTCGTAGCCGGTCAGCGGCGGCGCCTGATTCGTCACGGTGTGGGTACTGCCTGCCATGACCGTGAACCTACCCTGCCGCGGGGGCCCGGCGGGCCGGGACGGGAGCGGCGGGCGTCCGCGGATGAGTGGCACCCCCGGCGCCGGATACCTTTAGGGCGTGCAGCCAGCAAGTGACTCCCCCGAACGGCCCTCGGGCCGGCTCCACCGTGCCCGGGTTCTGTACCGGAACGTCTCCAAACGCAGGACCGCCTGGCTGCTGCTCAAGGACACGGTCAACTCGTGCATGGAGTACCGCATCCTCGGCCTGGCCGCCGAGGCCGCGTTCTTCACCCTGCTCTCGGTGCCGCCCCTGCTGCTGAGCCTGCTCGGACTGCTCGGCTACGTCGACTCCTGGATCGGCGCCGACACCACCGAGAGCCTGCGCGACAACATCCTGGACGCCTCCCGCGCGGTGCTCTCCGAGAAGGGCGTCAAGCAGATCACCGAGCCGATCCTGGACGACGTGATGAAGGGCGGCCGGCCCGACGTCATCTCCATCGGCTTCCTGTTCGCCCTGTGGTCGGGCTCCCGCGCGGTGAACGTCTTCATCGACACCATCACCGTGATGTACGGCCTCGACGGCGTCCGGGGCATCGTCAGGACCCGCCTGATGGCCTTCCTGCTGTTCATCGTGGCCCTGCTGATCGGATCGATCGCGCTGCCGCTGATGGTGGCGGGACCGGACGCCGTGGTGCGGATCGTGCCCTGGTCGACGACGGTCGTCCAGGTGCTGTACTGGCCGGTCGTGATCATCCTGTCGGTGGCCTTCCTGACCACGCTGTACCACGTGTCGGTGCCCGTGCGCTCCCCGTGGATCGAGGACGTCCCCGGCGCGCTGGTCGCGCTCGCCATGTGGGTGCTGGGCAGCTTCCTGCTGCGCATCTACCTCACCAGCACCGTCGAGGGGCCGACCATCTACGGCTCGCTCGCCGCGCCCGTCGCCGTGCTGCTGTGGATCGGTGTGTCCGCGTTCGCGGTGCTCGTCGGGGCCGCGGTCAACGCGGCCATCGACCGGGTGTGGCCGGCCGCCGCGACCGCCGCGGCCCGCGAGGCCAACGAGCGGCTGCGCCAGGCCCAGGTCGCCGAGTACGTGGCCCGCACCGCCGCGAACGGCGAGGGCGACCCCGACATGCCCTCCGAGTTCCCCGAGCGCTGGTCCCGCTTCCTGCCCCCCGAGGACGTCACGGCCCGCCTGCGCACCCACCCGAAGAGCCCGCCCCCCGCCAACCACCACGACGAAGGCCACGGCCACGACAAGCCGGAGGCCTCCTAGGGCGCCGCCCCGGGCCGGGTTCGGCGGGCGGTCAGCTCGTGGTGGGCCCGGGCCGCCGCGCCCAGCGGCACGGCGTCGCTCCCCAGGGCCGCCCGGAGCAGTTTGACGGGATGGCCGCTGATCGGCGGTTCGGCGGCGAGCGGCCCCTGGATCAGTGGTTCGAGCAGCGTCCAGGCGCCGCTGACGCCACCCCCGATCACGACCGTGCCGATGTCGACGAGGCCGGCGGTCATCACGATCGCGCGAGCGACCCCCGCGCCCGCCGCCGCGTACACGGCGCGCGCGTCGGCGTCCCCGTCCCGGGCCGCCTCCGCCACCTCGCGGGCGGACAGCTCCCGCCCGGTGCGCTCGCCGTAGCGGGCCCGCAGCGAACGGGCCGAGGCCAGCGTCTCCAGGTGGCCGCGGCCGCCGCAGGTGCACGGCAGGTCGCCGAAGCCGGGAATGTGGCCGATCTCGCCGGCCGCGCCGTGGGCGCCGGTGCGCAGTGCTCCCCCCGTCCACAACGCCCCGCCGACGCCGGTGCCCAGGGTCATGCCCAGCACGTCCTCCTCGCCCGCCGCGGCACCGCAGGCGATCTCGCCGCGCACGAACGCGTTGACGTCGTTGTCGAGGAAGGCCGGGACGCCCAGCGCGCTGCTCAGAGCGGCGGTCACGGGGAAGCCGGCCCAGTCGGTGAACGAGTCGCTCGCCACCAGGACGTGACCGGAGGCGGCGTCGACCACTCCGGCGGCGCCCACCCCGACGGCGGCCAGCCGGCCGGGTGTGCGGGCCCGTACGACGGCGAGCGCGTCGAGTGTCGCGGCGATCATCGCCCGGCCGCCGGAACGGGCCGGGGTGACCGTGTCCGCGCGGTCGAGCACCCTCAGTTCCCCGTCGCAGAGCACCACCTGGGTGGTGGTGCCGCCGATGTCCACCCCGGCGAAGACCGGGGCGTCGGGACCGCTCATCCCTGCTCCTCCGTCCGCCCGGCGGCGAGGGTCGCCAGTCGCTGTGCCCGGCGGCCGCGCTGGACGACCGGGTCGGGCACGGGTACCGCCGCCAGCAGGCGCCGGGTGTAGTCGGTCTCCGGGTGCAGCAGGGTGGCCGACGTGAGCCCCTGCTCCTCGGTCCGCCCCGCCCGCATCACGACCACCCGGCGCGCGAACTGCTGCACGACGGCCAGGTCGTGGGAGACGAAGAGGCAGGCGAAGCCCAGCTCCTCCTGGAGTTCGCCGATCACTTCCAGGACCGCCTGCTGCACGCTCACGTCCAGGGCACTGGTGGGTTCGTCCGCCACCAGCAGGCGCGGTTCGAGGACCAGGGCGCGGGCCAGGCTCACGCGCTGGCGCTGGCCGCCGGACAGTTCGCGCGGCGTGCGCCGGGCGACCTCCCGCGGCAGCCGCACCCGGTCGAGGACGGCGGCGACCAGGGACTCCCGCTCCCTGCCGGACAGTCCTCCGCGGTGGATCCGCAGCGGTTCCGCGACACACTCGCCGACCGTCATCCGGGCGTCGAGCGAGGCGACCGGGTCCTGGAGGACGACGCCGATGCCGGCCCGCAGCGCGCGCCGGGCCCGCGCCCGGGTGCGGGCCAGGTCGGCTCCGAACAGGGTGACGGAGCCGGTCGTGGGGGCGATCAGGCCGAGTGCCACCCGGGAGGCGGTGGACTTGCCGGAGCCCGACTCTCCCACCAGACCGAGGGTCTCCCCGGGGTGGACGGCGAAGGAGACGCCCTTGAGGGCGTGCACCGCCCGCTTCCCGCGGCCGAAGACCACCGAGACGTCCCTCAGTTCCACCGCCGGCTCCCCGGCGGGCGCGGCCTCGGGCTCGTCCGCCCGCCGCTCGCCGGACGCGGCGGCTTCGGCGACGGACAGCCGCGGTACGGCGGACAGCAGCCGCTTGGTGTAGTCGTGCGAGGGGCGCAGCAGTACGTCCTCGACGGGCCCGGTCTCCACGATGGCGCCCTGGTACATCACCGCGAC
Organism: Streptomyces sp. MH60; assembly: GCF_002939385.1. Classification (GTDB taxonomy): domain Bacteria; phylum Actinomycetota; class Actinomycetes; order Streptomycetales; family Streptomycetaceae; genus Streptomyces. Next base: position 51,084 of record NZ_MULI01000043.1, read on the forward strand.
CCGGTCGGCGAAGTCCGCGACGACCCCCATGTTGTGGGTGACCAGCAGGACACCCGTGCCGGTCTGGGCCGCGAGCCGCCGCAGCAGGTCGAGGATCTCGGCCTGCACGGTGACGTCGAGCGCGGTGGTGGGCTCGTCGGCGATCAGCAGCGCCGGTTCGTTGGCGATGGCCATGGCGATGACGACGCGCTGGCGCTGGCCGCCGGAGAGCTGGAACGGGTAGGCGCGGGCCCGCTGCTCGGGCTCGGGGATGCCGACGCGGCGCAGCAGCTCGACGGCGCGCGCGGCGGCGTCCGCCGCGGACACCCGCCGGTGGTTGCGGATCACCTCGGCGATCTGCTTGCCGACCCGGGTGAGCGGGTCGAGCGCGGTGGCCGGTTCCTGGAACACCATGGAGACGGTCGATCCGCGCAGCCCGGACAGCCGCTCCTCGTCGGCGCCGACGATGTCGGTGCCGTCCACGACGGCCCTTCCGGTGGCGCGGGCGTTGCCGGACAGCAGCCCCATGGCCGCCAGCGCGACGGTGGACTTGCCCGAGCCCGACTCGCCGACCAGGGCGAGCGTCTCGCCGGGCGCGACGTGCAGGGAAACCCCGCGCACGGCCCGCACCGGGCCGGTCTCCGTGGTGAAGACGACGCCCAGGTCGTCGAGGTCGAGGATGTGGTCCCCGGCGGCGGCAGCGGCCGGTCGTCGAACGGCGCTCACGCGCGCCCCCTCACGTCGAATGCGTCCCGGAGTCCGTCTCCGATCGCGTTGAACGCCCACACCACCAGGATGATGGCGAGGCCGGGCGGCACGATCAGCCACCAGTAGCCCGAGTAGGCGGCGGTCATGCCCGTGGAGAGCATCCCGCCCCAGTCGGTGGCCGGGGGCTGGACGCCCAGGCCGAGGTAGGAGACGTAGGCCACCAGCAGGATCGCGTCGGCGATCTGGAAGGTGGCCGCCACGATGATGGTCGACACCGAGTTCGGCAGGATGTGCCGGGTGATGGCGCGCGTGTGACCGCCGCCGATCGCGCGCAGGGTGAGGACGAAGTCCCGGTTCTTCAGCGTCAGGGTCTCCGCCCGCACCAGCCGTGAGGGCACGAGCCAGGAGATGAGGCCGAGGATGACGACGAGACCGGTCAGGTCGGGGGTGGTGATCGCGGAGACCACCAGCAGGATGAACAGGGCGGGGATGGCGATGCCCGCGTCCACCACGCGCATCATGACCGCGTCGATCCAGCCGCCCGCGTAGCCGGCCGCGGCGCCCCACAGGGTGCCGATGACCGTGGCGAGGACACCGGCCGACAGCCCGACGATCAGGGAGACCTTGCCGCCGTACATCAGCCGGCCCAGCTCGTCGTGGCCGACCGCGTCGGTGCCGAGCCAGTGGGCGCCGCCGGGCGACTGGTTGACCTGCTGGAGCAGGGTGTGGGTCTGGTCGGTGGAGTAGATCAGCGGGCCCACGAAGCAGAACAGCACGAAGAAGACCACGACACCGAGCCCCACCACGGCGAGGCGGTTGCGCAGGAAGCGGCGGACCGCGAGCCGGGTGCCGGAGGCGGCGCGCTCGGGCTTCGCGGCGAGCCCGTCCAGGGAGGTGAGGGTGCTCATGACCGACCTGCCTTCACTCGGGGGTCGATGACGCGCTGGAGGATGTCGGCCAGCAGGGTGCCGGTCACCGTGGCGATCGAGATGACCAGGACGCATCCCAGCAGCACGGGATAGTCGGAGGACTGGGCGGCGGTCCAGAACAGCAGGCCCATGCCGGGGTAGTTGAAGAGCTGCTCCACCACCAGCGCGCCGCCGAAGAGGACCGGCACGTAGTAGCCGAGCATGGCCACCACGGGGGTCAGCGAGTTGCGGAAGACGTGCCGCGTCAGGACGGCCCGGGGACGGGAGCCGCCGGCCCGCGCCGTGCGCACGTAGTCCTCGGTGAGGTTCTCCAGCGTGGCCGCGCGCATGTAGCGGCTGAAGACGGCGACCATTGTGGCCGCGCCCGCCACCACCGGCAGCACCAGGCCCTGCGGCTGGGACAGGACGGCGCCGACGCTGTTGCCCTGGGGTGCCTGGGCCGGGAACCAGGGCAGCACCTGGCTGAAGACGAGGACCAGGATCAGACCGAGGAAGTACACGGGGGTGGAGTAGGCGACGAAGCTGAGCGTGGTGATGACGTAGTCGACCGGCTTGTTGCGGCGGACGGCCTGCCACACGCCGAGCGGCACCGCGGCCAGCAGGCCGACGACCGCCGACAGGACGGTCAGCAGCAGCGTCTTCGGCAGCCGTTCGGTGATCAGTTGGGAGACGGGCTCGTTGAGGGTGTACGACATGCCGAAGTCGCCGTGGATCAGCTGGTTCAGGTAGTACACGTACTGAACCGGGAGCGGCTTGTCGAGCCCCTGCTCGTGGTTGAAGGCGGCTATCTGCGAGGCCGTGGCCTGGGGGCCGAGGATGCCGCGGGCGGGACCCCCGGGCAGGGCGTGCAGCAGGCAGAACACCACGACGGTCACGAGGAGGACCACCGCCAGCGCCTGCAGGACACGCCTGATCAGGAAGGAGTATGTGCTCATGGGTTTCCGGGTGACTGGGTGGGGACGGGGCAGCTGCGGGTGAGGGGGGCCGGGCGCGGGCTCACTCGGTCCACGCCCACATGGCGGGGTGGAAGTTGGCGAGGGAGTCCTGGGCGAACCCGCCGAGTCCGTCCCTGATCACGGAGACCTGGTAGTCGGGCTCGGGGAGCCAGATCACGGGCAGGTCCTCGGCGAGGGCCTTGCTGTAGTCGAGCATCGCGTCGGGGGACGAGGAGGTGGTGGTCCGGTCGATCAGCTCGTCCACCTCGGGGTTGGAGTAGCTGCCGAAGTTGGAGCCGCCGCCGCTCGCGAACAGCGCGTCACCGCTCGGGTAGGCGGGGAAGTACCAACTGCCCGCGCTGCCGAAGAAGGAGAGCTGCCACGTGCAGGCGGGGTCGTCCGCCTCGCACTGCCCGGTCTGCGAGAGGACCGAGTTGACCGGTGCGGTCTTGATGTCGAAGTCGATGCCGGTCTCCTCGAAGGAGGACTGCAGGGCGCTCATCATGTTGTCCGTCTCCGTGGAGCCGGACTGGGACAGCACCCGCATCCTGAACTCGGTGCCCTCCTCGACGCCTTCGCCGCAGTGCCCCGCGCCCGCGCCCGGCGAGGTGCACACCATGGTGCCGTCCTGCTCCCTCCAGCCGTGGTCGGTCAGCAGCTTGCGCGCCTCGGCGGTGGAGTACGGGTACGGCTCGGCCTTCTGCTCGTCCGAGAGGAAGCCGGACGCCTGCCCCTGCGGGACGGGGCCGTAGGTGGGTACGGCGGTGCCGCTGTAGAGCACCTTGGCCAGGGTCTTCTGGTCGACGGACATCTGGACGGCCTGCCGCGCGTACGACTGCCGGAAGACCGCGCCCATCTCCGGGTTGTTGAAGTTGTACGGCATGTAGGTGACGGCCCAGCCGGACCACCGCTCGACGTGGTAGCCGAGGTCGGTGAAGGACTTCTTGATCCCCAGGTCGGAGGCCTTGATGTAGCCGTAGTCGACCGTGCCGGCCCGCAGCGCGTTCTCCTCGGCGGCCACGGTGGTGAAGGACAGCAGGTTGATCTGCCGGACGTGGGCCGCGCCCCCGCCGTCGTACTTCTCGTTCTCGATCAGCTCGACCCGGCCGGAGGTGGAGAAGGACTTCAGCGTGTACGGCCCGCTGACCGTCTTCCACAGCGGGTCGCTCGCGTAATGGGAGATCTTCTTGCCGGCGTCGATCAGGTACGTCCAGACCTTCTTGGCGCCGGCCGGGCTGCGGTCGAGGTCGGAGACGTCCCCCGCGTCGCTGGTCTTGTCCCACGCGTGCTGGGGCATCACGCGGATCATGCTCAGCTCGTTGGCGAGCATCCACTGCCGGTTGTAGGCGCGGTCGAAGTCGAGCGTGAAGTGCCGGTCGTCGAGGGTCCTGAAGGACGACCAGACGTCCGGGGCCTTGCCCGGACTGTAGCTGGCCCACGACTTCTTGTTCTGTCTGACCAGGTTGAACCAGAACTCGACGTCCCGGGAGGTGATCGGCTCGCCGTCGCTCCAGTGGCGGTCGCCGAGGGAGATGGTGACGCTCTTGTTGTCCGCGGCGAACTTCGCGTCCGTCGCCAGCGAGTTGTCCTTGTTCCAGCCGATCTCGCCGGCGGACCCGTCGTAGGCGATCAGCGGCTCCCACAGCACCTGGGATATCGAGGCGTTGTTGGTGTTGAGGTGTCCCGGCGTCCCGATCGGCACGATCCAGTTCGGGGTGAAGTTCGCCGGGAGGGCGTAGTTGATCTCGTTCTTCGAGCCGGAGGGGGCGGAGACACCGCCCGTGCAGCCGCTGAGCAGCACGCCCACGGCCGCGCAAGCGCCGACGACGAGCGCCCGGCGTCGGCGTGGCGCTGTGCGAGCAGGGGACATGTATCTCCTCCAGGTGAGTGGCGTGGAGGTCAGCTAACGCCTGCCTCGGCGCAGGTACAAACAAAGTTGCGTAACAACTAAGTATCTCCGTTTCTGAAGAAAGTCCGGGTGTCGCTGGATCCGCGATTTCCTGCGTGGATCGCCATTCACGGAACGCCTTTCGAGGCGTACTGTCTGCATCGGACCGACCATGGGGAAGTAAGCACGTACATGAATGAAATAAGTACGCGGGGCCGGAAGGCAGCAGGCACCTCGGCGCTGGCGGCACGGGCCCTCGAACTGATCGCCTCCGGCCGGGCGACCTCCCGGGCGCAGCTCGCCGAGCTGCTCGACGCCGCGGCCTCCAGCGTCTCGGTGGCCGTGGCACAGCTCGTGGAACACGGCCTCGTCGCCGAGGAGGGAACCCAGTCCTCCACCGGCGGACGCCCGCGCAAGGTGCTCAGGCTCGGCGGCCAGGACGAGTTCGCCGTCGCCGCCGACCTGGGCGGCAGGCACGCCCGCGTCGGCGTGGTCCTGCCGGGCGGCGAACTGCGCGACGTCTCCACCGTGCCGCTGGTGATCGCCGACGGCCCGCAGGCGGCGCTCTCCCGGCTTGCCGCCACCCTGGACGAGCTGGTCGAACACCACGGCAGGTCACGGCTGCGCGGTGTCGGCCTCTCGCTGCCCGGTCCGGTCGACACCGCCACGGGACGCGTCGTGCAGCCCTCCCGCATGCCGGGGTGGAACCGTTTCCCCGTCGAGTCCTGGCTCCGGGAGCGCTTCGCGGTCCCGGCCGTCGCCGACAACGACGCCAACTGCATGGCCGTCGGCGAGCACACCGCCCGCAAGGGACGCCACCAACAGGTGATCATGGTGAAGACGGGCACCGCGATCGGTGCCGCCGCCCTCGTCGACGGCCGGCTCTACCGCGGCGGCACGGGCGCGGCCGGGGAGATCACCCACATCCGCATCGCCCGCGGCGACGGCGTGCCCTGCTCCTGCGGCAACACCGACTGCCTGGAGACGGTCGCCTCGGGCGCCGCCCTGGTCCGGGTGCTGCGGGAGGAGGGCGTCGACGTCTCCACCGCCGAGGACGTGGTGCGGCTGGCCACCGACGCGCACCCGGAGGCCAACCGGGCGGTGCGCAGGGCCGGGGACTACCTCGGCCAGGTGCTCGCCGCCAACGTCAATTTCTTCAACCCGGACGCCGTCTACCTGGGCGGCATCCTCTCCACCGTCGAGCCGTTCGTCGCCGCCGTCCGCAGCCAGCTCTACGAGAGCTGCCATCCGCTGGTCACCGAGCACCTCGCCATCGAGCGCGCCGTCCTCGGCGCCGACGCCGGTCTCCTGGGCGCCGGACAGTTCGCCCTCCAGCGGGCGCTGGCCCAGGCCCTGCGCCGGGTCGGCGGAGCGGAGCTGGACCCGGACCGGTTCCAGACCCCCACCACCTGAACCCACACGCCGCACCTCCCGCACCACCGCACGAACGAGGAGCCATGTCGCACCCCAGCACCCCCACGGGCACTCCCACCAGCACCCCCGCCCGCCGCCCCGTCATCGCCATCGCCGGGCTCGGCATCGAGTCGTCCACCTTCTCGCCCGCCCGCACCCAGGCCCCCGCCTTCCACCCCTCCCGCGGCCAGGAGGTACTGGACCGCTACCCCTTCCTCGCCGACGGACGGGAACTGCGCGAGGCGGCCGACTGGCACGGCGCCCTCGTCGGCAAGTCCCTGCCCGGCGGCACGGTCACCGCCGCGGCCTGGGAGGAACTGACCGGGGAACTCCTCACCCGGCTCGCCGCACTGCCCGCGCTGGACGGCCTCTGGTTCGACATCCACGGCGCCATGACCGTCGAGGGCATCGACGACGCCGAGGCCCTGCTGCTGGAGAAGGTGCGCGCGGTCGTCGGCGACGGCGTGATCGTCTCCACCTCCATGGACCTGCACGGCAACGTCTCCCGCGCCCTCGTCCACCGCAGCGACCTGATCACGTGCTACCGGATGGCCCCGCACGAGGACCACATGGAGACCAAGGAGCGCGCCGTACGGAACCTGCTGACGCACCTCGCCTCCGGCGCCCCCCGCCCGCTGAAGGCGTGGGTGCCGGTCCCCGTCCTGCTGGCCGGCGAGCAGACCTCCACCCGGATCGAGCCCGCGAAGAGCGTGTACGGAGCCGTTCCCGAGGTCGAGGCGGAGGAAGGCGTCATCGACGCGGCGATCTGGGTCGGCTACGCCTGGGCGGACGAGCCCCGCAACCGGGCCGCGGTCGTCGTCACCGGGCACGACGGGCGGGCGGTGTCCGCGGGCGCCGAACGGCTGGCCCGCGGCTTCTGGGAAGCCCGCCACGACTTCGACTTCGTCGCCCCCACCGGCACCTTCGACGACATCCTGGACGAGGCCCTGGCGGGCGAGCGGCGCCCGTACTACGTCAGCGACACCGGCGACAACCCGACCGCGGGCGGCGCCGGTGACGTGACCTGGGGCCTGACGCGGCTGCTGGCCCGCCCCGAGTTCCAGAAGGAGGACGGGCCGACCGTCCTGTACGCCTCGGTGCCGGGCCCCGAGGCCGTGCGGCACGCCGTCGCGGCGGGCGTCGGCGCCACCGTGACGGTGACGGCGGGCGCCGAGGTCGACGACCGGCACGCCGGTCCCGTCACCCTCACCGGCGTCGTGCACGCCGTCCGGCACGGGGACCGCGACGCCCGCACCGAGGTCGTGATACGCGTCGGCAGCGCGTACGTGATCCTCACCGAGCTGCGCAAGCCCTACCACCACGAGCACGACTTCACCGGCCTGGACCTCGACCCGCGCGGCGCCGACATCGTCGTCGTGAAGATCGGCTACCTGGAACCCGAGCTGTTCGCGATGGCCGCCGACTGGAAGATGGCCCTCACCCCGGGCGGCGTCGACCAGGACCTCGTCCGCCTCGGCCACCACCGCGTCCGCCGGCCCCTGTTCCCCTTCGACCCCGCCATGGCCGACCCGGACCTCTCCGCCCGCCTGATCCCCGCCGCCGACCAGCCGCTGACCGGGGCCGACGAATGAGTGCCCGCCCCGGCCTGGAGATCGCCGTCGTGTCCCCGGCCGGTGCCCGCACCGCCCGGGAGCACGGGGCGGACCGCGTCGAACTGTGCACCGGACTCGAACTCGGCGGCCTGACCCCCTCGACCGCCGCCGTCGAGGCGGTCGTCGAGACCGGTCCGCCCGTCCACGTCCTCGTCCGCTGCCGTCCCGGCGACTTCGTCTACGACGACGAGGAGGTCGCCCTGATGGCCGCCGAGGTGCGCACCGCCCTGCGCGCGAGTGCCCGCGGCGTCGTCGTCGGGGCACTGACCCCGGACGGCGCCCTCGACACCAACGCCCTCGCCGTGCTCGTCGGCGCCGCGCGGGACACCGACCCCGCCGCGCAGATCACGCTGCACCGGGCGGTGGACCAGGCGAGCGACCCGGTGGCCGCCGTCGCGGCACTGCCGGGGCTCGGCATCACCCGCGTCCTGACCTCCGGCGGCGCGCCCGCCGCGATCGGGGGAAGCGCCGTGCTCACCGCGATGGCCGCCGCGGCCCCCGGCGTCGACGTGGCCGCCGGCGGCGGAGTGCGGCCCGGCGACATCGCGGGTCTGCTGGCGGCGGGCGCCACCTCGGTGCACCTGTCCGCCAAGTCCCGGGCCACGCCCCGCCGCGCGGCCGGCTGGGTGCCCCTCGGCGCCGGGGGCGCCTCCGCCGCCGACGACACCCACTTCGTCACCGACGGCACCGTCGTCGCGGAGGCGAGGAGGGCGCTGGACGCGGCTGCCGGACGAAGGATGCCGGAGGAGGCCGGGGGCGCCCCTAGGTGAACGGCCCGCGGGCCGGACCGGGACACTGGCACCGTGGACGCACTCGCCGGACTGCTGGAGGGCCCCCGGGCCCGTGGCGCCTTCATGATCCGCGCCTGTTTCGACCCGCCCTGGGCGGTGCGCGTGGAGGACGGCGCGCCGCTGACCGTGATGCTGATGGTCCGCGGCGACGCCTGGATCGTGCCCGACACGGGGGAGCGGCTGCGGCTGCGCGCCGGGGACCTGGCCATCGCGCGCGGCCCCGACCCGTACGTCTGCGCCGACGACCCCGGCACCGCCCCGCAGGCGGTGATCCTGCCGGGCGGCGCGTGCAGTTACCCCGACGGCCGCCCCCTCAACGGCTCGATGGACCTCGGCGTGCGCACCTGGGGCGACCGCGCCGACGGCGAGGCGGTCCTCCTCATCGGCACCTACCTGGTCCGCGGTGAGATCGGCGGCCGCCTCCTGGACGCGCTGCCCCCGCTGCTGTCCCTCACCTCCGAGGCGTGGGACAACCCCCTCACACCCCTGCTGATGACGGAGGTCACGCGGGACGAGCCGGGCCAGGAGGTGGTCCTGGACCGGCTCCTCGACCTGCTGGTCATCGCCGCGCTGCGGGCCTGGTTCGCCCGGCCGTCGGCCGAGGCCCCCGCCTGGTACCGGGCGCTGGGCGACCCGGTCGTCGGCCGGGCGCTGCGGCTGCTCCAGGACGACCCGGCGCACCCCTGGACCGTCGCGTCCCTCGCCGCGAAGACCGGGGTCTCCCGCGCCGGGCTCGCCCGGCGGTTCACCGACCTGGTCGGCGAACCGCCCATGGGGTACCTCACCGGCTGGCGCCTCGCCCTGGCCGCCGACCGGCTGCGGGACGGCGAGGACACCCTCGCCGCGATCGCCCGCCGGGTCGGCTACGGCAGCGCGTTCGCCCTGTCCACCGCCTTCAAACGGGAGTACGGCGTCAGTCCCCAGGAGTACCGGACCCGGGGCCCGGCGTAACCTGGCACGCGTGTACGCGGAACGGGCGTCCCGGCTGACCGGCGCGGTGGTGTGGACCCACACCCCGACCGGACCCGGCCCCGGGCGGGTCCTCCCCGACGGCTGCATGGACCTGCTCTGGTACGACGGCCGGCTGCTGGTCGCGGGCCCCGACACCCGCGCCCACCTCACCGGGGGCGCCCCCGGCCCCTGGGCCGGCGTCCGCTTCTACCCCGGCACCGCGCCCGCCCTGCTCGGCGTGCCCGCCGACGCACTGCGCGACCGGCGCGTCGACCTCGCCGACCTCTGGCCGGCCACCCGCGCGCGG
>NZ_MULI01000044.1 GCF_002939385.1 Streptomyces sp. MH60
ACCTCGCTGGCCCGTGAGGCCGCCGCCGTCGGCCGGGCCCTGGAGGCCGGGGACGTCGCGGCGGCCCGGGCGCGGCTGCCGCACCTGTGCGGGCGGGACCCGCAGGCGCTGGACGCCGACGGCGTCGCCAGGGCCGTCGTGGAGTCCGTCGCCGAGAACACCTCGGACGCGGTCGTGGGCGCCCTGGTGTGGGGCGCCGTGGCGGGCGTGCCGGGGCTGCTCGGTTTCCGGGCCGTCAACACGCTGGACGCCATGGTCGGCCACAAGCCGCCCAGGTACCGCCGCTACGGCTGGGCCTCGGCCCGCCTGGACGACCTCGCGGGCTGGCCGGGCGCCCGTCTGACCGCCGTCCTGACCACCGTGGCCGGTGGCGACCCGCGGGGCGCGGCGCGGGCCTGGCGCGCGGACGCCGCACGGCACCCGAGCCCCAACGCGGGGCCCGTGGAGGCCTCGTTCGCCGGTGCCCTGGGCGTGCGGCTCGGCGGGACGCTCTCCTACGGCGGGCGGGTCGAGCACCGGCCCGTCCTCAACGGCGCCGCGGGGCGCCCGGTACGGGCCGGTTCCGGCGACATCGACCGGGCGGTACGGCTGTCCCGGCGCGTGAGCTGGCTGGCGCTGGGCGTGTGCGCGGGCGCACGGCTGCTCGCGCGCGGCATCGTCAGGAAGGGACGTACGTCATGATCGGTGGTCTGCTCGTCGCCGGCACCACCTCCGACGCCGGCAAGAGCGTCGTCACCGCCGGGATCTGCCGCTGGCTGGTGCGGCAGGGCGTGAAGGTGGCGCCGTTCAAGGCGCAGAACATGTCGCTGAACTCCTTCGTGACCCGCGAGGGCGCGGAGATCGGGCGGGCGCAGGCCATGCAGGCCCAGGCCTGCCGGGTGGAGCCGACCGCGCACATGAACCCGGTGCTGCTCAAGCCCGGCGGGGAGCGCAGCAGCCAGGTCGTACTGCTCGGCAGGCCGGTCGGCGAGATGAGCGCCCGCGGCTACCACGGCGGGCGCCAGGAGCGGCTGCTCGGCACGGTGCTCGACTCGCTCGCCGAACTCCGTGCCACGTACGACGCGGTGATCTGCGAGGGGGCGGGCAGCCCGGCCGAGATCAACCTGCGCCGCACCGACATCGTGAACATGGGGATCGCCCGGGGCGCCGGACTCCCGGTCCTGGTCGTCGGCGACATCGACCGCGGGGGCGTCTTCGCCTCCTTCTTCGGCACGGTGGCGCTGCTGGCCCCGGAGGACCAGGCGCTGGTCGCCGGGTTCCTGGTCAACAAGTTCCGGGGCGACGTGTCGCTGCTGGAGCCGGGCCTCGACATGCTGCACGGCCTCACCGGGCGGCGGACGTACGGTGTGCTGCCGTTCCGGCACGGGCTCGGCATCGACGAGGAGGACGGACTGCGGGTCTCCCTGCGCGGGACCGTGCGGGAGTCGGTGGTCGCGCCGCCCGTCGGCGAGGACGTGCTGCGGGTCGCCGTCTGCGCGGTGCCGCTGATGTCCAACTTCACGGACGTGGACGCGCTGGCCGCCGAACCGGGTGTCGTGGTGCGGTTCGTGGACCGGCCGGAGGAGCTGGCCGACGCGGACCTGGTGGTCGTGCCGGGGACGCGGGGGACGGTGCGGGCGCTGGAGTGGCTGCGGGAGCGGGGGCTCGCGGACGCGATCGTCCGCAGGGTCGCCGAACAGCGGCCCGTGCTCGGCGTCTGCGGCGGCTTCCAGCTCCTCGGGGAGCACATCGAGGACGAGGTCGAGTCCCGCGCCGGGCACGTGGACGGGCTCGGGCTGCTGCCCGTGCGGGTCCGGTTCGCCCGCGAGAAGACCCTCACCCGGCCGGTGGGCGAGGCCCTCGGCGAGCGCGTCGAGGGGTACGAGATCCACCACGGGGTCGCCGAAGTCGCAGGGGGCGATCCCTTCTTGGACGGCTGCCGGGTCGGCCAGACCTGGGGCACGCACTGGCACGGTTCGCTGGAGTCGGACGGCTTCCGGCGGGCGTTCCTGCGCGAGGTGGCCGCCGCCGCGGGCCGCCGCTTCGTGCCGGCCCCCGACACCTCGTTCGCCGCGCTGCGCGAGGAGCAGCTCGACCGGCTCGGCGACCTGATCGAACACCACGCGGACACGGACGCGCTGTGGCGGCTCATCGAGTCCGGCGCGCCGCAAGGACTGCCCTTCATTCCACCGGGAGCGCCCGCATGAGCACAGTGTTGTTGTTGTCGACCGCCGACACGGATCTGCTGGCGGCCCGCGCGTCGGACGCCGCCTACCGGATCGGCAACCCGACCCGGGTCGACGTCCGGGAGGAACTGCCGGGCCTGGTCGAGGGCGCGGACCTCGCCGTCGTGCGCCTGCTCGGCGGCAAGCGCGCCTGGGAGGACGGGCTGGCCGCGCTGAAGGCCGCCGGCATCCCGACCGTCCTGCTCGGCGGCGAGAGCGTGCCGGACGCGGAGCTGATGGCCGAGTCGTCGGTCCCGGCCGGGGTGGTGGCGCAGGCGCTGCGCTACCTGGTCGAGGGCGGCCCGGACAACCTCACCCAGCTCGCCCGCTTCCTGTCGGACACGGTGCTGCTGACCGGCGAGGGCTTCGACGAGCCGGAGAAGATGCCGGAGTACGGCGTCCACGGCTCCCGGGACGTCGTGGCCGGCCGCCCGACGGTGGGCGTGCTCTTCTACCGCGCCCATCACCTGAGCGGCAACACCGCGTTCGTCGACACGCTGTGCGACGCGATCGAGGCGCGCGGCGCCAACGCCCTGCCCGTGTACTGCGGTTCGCTGCGCGGCGCCGACCCCGGGCTGTACGAGCTGCTGGGCCGGACCGACGCCCTGGTCGCCACCGTCCTCGCGGCGGGCGGCACGCACGCCTCGCAGGCCTCGGCGGGCGGTGACGAGGAGGCGTGGGACGTCGGGGCCCTGGCCGACCTGAACGTGCCGGTGCTGCAAGGGCTCTGCCTCACCTCCTCCCGGGCCGCCTGGGAGGCCTCCGACGCCGCCCTCTCCCCGATGGACGCGGCGATGCAGGTCGCGATCCCGGAGTTCGACGGGCGCCTGGTCACCGTGCCGTTCTCCTTCAAGGAGCAGGGTCCTGACGAGGTGCCGGTGTACGTCGCCGACCCGGAGCGGGCCGGGCGGGTCGCCGGGATCGCCGTACGGCACGCGGCGCTCGGGCACAAGGCGAACGCCGACAAGAAGCTCGCGCTGGTCTTCACGGCGTACCCGACCAAGCACTCCCGCGTCGGCAACGCGGTCGGTCTCGACACCCCGGCGTCGGCGGTGCGGGTGCTGGACGCGCTCAGGGACGCGGGGTACGGGGTCGGCGCATACCCCTCCGAGGGCGACGAGTTGATCCACCGGCTGATCGCGGCCGGCGGCCACGACGTGGAGTGGCTGACCGAGGACCAGCTCGCCGCCGCGCCCGCGCGGGTGCCGCTGGCCGACTACCGGGCCTGGTTCGAGACGCTGGACCCGGAGCTGCGGGGCGCGATGACCGAGGCGTGGGGCGAGCCGCCGGGGTCGCTGTACGTCGACGGGGACGACATCGTGCTGGCGTCGCTCCGGTTCGGGAACGTCGTGGTGATGATCCAGCCGCCGCGCGGCTTCGGGGAGAACCCGATCGCGATCTACCACGACCCGGACATGCCGCCGTCGCACCACTACATGGCCGCCTACCGCTGGCTGGAGCACAGTTTCGGCGCCGACGCGATCGTGCACATGGGCAAGCACGGCACGATGGAGTGGCTGCCGGGCAAGGGCCTCGGCCTGAGCGCGGGCTGCGCGCCGGACGCCGTACTCGGCGACCTGCCGCTGATCTACCCGTTCATCGTCAACGACCCCGGCGAGGGCACCCAGGCCAAGCGGCGCGGCCACGCCACGGTGGTCGACCACCTCGTCCCGCCCATGGCGCGTGCGGACACCTACGGCGACCTGGCCAAGCTGGAGCAGCTGCTCGACGAGTACGCGCTCGTCTCCGACCTGGACCCGACGAAGGCGCCGGCGGTCCGGGCGCAGATCTGGACGCTGGTCAAGGCGGCCGAGCTCCACCACGACCTGCACGTGGACGACCAGCCGGACGACGACGCGTTCGACGAGTTCGTCATGCACATCGACGGCTACCTGTGCGAGATCAAGGACGTGCAGATCCGCGACGGCCTGCACGTCCTGGGCGGCGGCCCGGTCGGCGAGCCGCGCGTCAACCTGGTCCTCGCGGTGCTGCGCGCCGCGCAGGTGTGGGGCGGGCAGGCGAACGCCCTGCCGGGCCTGAGGGCGTCCCTGGCCGAGCACTTCGGCCTGGTGGAGAAGGAGCTGCTGGCCGAGCCCGGTGCCCCGGTGAAGGTGCCGGTGGAGCTGACGGAGCTGGTGGACGGTCCGGCCCGGTCGGCGGCCGACGCGATCGACCTCCTCGAGCAGCTGTGCCGGCGGGTCGCGGAGGGGATGGAGCTGCGGGCGTGGGACCCGGCGGCCGTCCCGGGCCTGGTGCGCGACGTGCTGGGCAGCGAACTCCCCGACGCGGTCGCGGTGCTGGAGTTCGCCTGCACGGAGGTCGTGCCGCGCCTGGCCCGGACCACGGACGAGATCGGGCACATCCTGCGGGCCCTGGACGGCGGCTACGTGCCTGCCGGACCGTCGGGCTCCCCGACCCGCGGGCTGGTCAACGTCCTGCCGACCGGCCGGAACTTCTACTCCGTCGACCCGAAGGCGATCCCGTCCCGGCTGAGCTGGGAGGTCGGGCAGTCGCTGGCGGACTCGCTGATCCAGCGGTACCTGAACGACACGGGCGAGTACCCGAAGTCCGTCGGCCTCACCGTCTGGGGCACGTCCGCGATGCGCACCCAGGGTGACGACATCGCGGAGATCCTGGCCCTGCTGGGGTGCCGTCCGGTGTGGGACGACGCCTCGCGCCGGGTGACGGGCTTCGAGGTGGTGCCGGTCGACGAGCTGGGCCGGCCCCGGGTCGACGTCACGGTGCGCATCTCGGGCTTCTTCCGGGACGCTTTCCCGCACGTGGTGGGGCTGATCGACGACGCGGTGCGGGCGGTCGCGGAACGGGACGAGCCCGCCGGGTCGAACTTCGTGAAGGCGCACGCCGACGAGGACACCGCCGAGCACGGCGACCGGCGCCGGGCCACCTCCCGCATCTTCGGCTCCAAGCCGGGCGCGTACGGCGCGGGTCTGCTCCCGCTGATCGACGCCCGCAACTGGCGCTCCGACGCGGACCTCGCCGAGGTGTACGCGGTGTGGGGCGGCTACGCCTACGGGCGCGGGCTCGACGGGCGGGCGGCGCGCGGGGACATGGAGACGGCGTTCCGGCGGATCGCGGTGGCCGCGAAGAACGTGGACACGCGTGAGCACGACCTCGTGGACGCCGACGACTACTTCCAGTACCACGGCGGCATGGTGGCCATGGTGCGGCACCTGACGGGCGAATCCCCCGAGGCGTACGTCGGCGACTCCGCCACTCCCGACCAGGTGAAGACCCGGACGCTGGGCGAGGAGACGCACCGGGTCTTCCGGGCCCGGGTGGTCAACCCGCGGTGGATGGCGGCGATGCGGCGGCACGGTTACAAGGGCGCCTTCGAGATGGCGGCCACCGTGGACTACCTCTTCGGGTACGACGCCACGGCCGGCGTGGTGGACGACTGGATGTACGAGCGGCTCAGCGCCGAGTACGTCTTCGACCCGGAGAACCGGGACTTCATGAAGAAGTCCAACCCCTGGGCGCTGCGCGGCATCACGGAGCGGCTGCTGGAGGCCGCGGACCGGGGGCTGTGGGCGGAGCCGGACCAGGAAACCCTGGACCGGCTGCGCGCCACCTATCTGGAGCTCGAAGGTGACTTGGAGGGTGACGACAAGTGAGTACCCCGTTCCCGTTCACGGCCGTCGTGGGCCAGGACGACCTGCGGCTCGCGCTGCTGCTGAACGCCGTCTCCCCGGCCGTCGGCGGTGTGCTGGTCCGCGGCGAGAAGGGCACCGCGAAGTCCACGGCCGTGCGGGCGCTGTCGGCGCTGATGCCGGAGGTGGACGTCGTCTCCGGGTGCCGCTTCTCCTGTGACCCCGACTCCCCCGACCCGGGCTGCCCGGACGGCCCGCACGAGCCGGGCGCGTTCGCGTCGCGCCCGGCCCGGATGGTCGAGCTGCCCGTCGGCGCCTCCGAGGACCGGCTGGTGGGTGCCCTGGACATCGAGCGCGCGCTGGCGGAGGGCGTGAAGGCCTTCGAGCCGGGCCTGCTGGCCGACGCGCACCGCGGGATCCTGTACGTCGACGAGGTCAACCTGCTCCACGACCACCTCGTGGACCTGCTGCTGGACGCCGCCGCCATGGGCGCCTCGTACGTCGAACGCGAGGGCGTGTCGGTGCGGCATGCCGCGCGGTTCCTGCTCGTCGGGACGATGAACCCCGAAGAGGGCGAGCTGCGCCCGCAGTTGCTGGACCGGTTCGGCCTGACCGTCGAGGTCGCCGCCTCGCGCGAGCCCGACCAGCGCGTGGAGGTCGTACGGCGCCGGCTGGCCCACGACGACGACCCGGCCGGTTTCGCGGTGCGCTGGGCCGACGAGGAGGCCGCCGTACGGGCGCGGATCGTGGCGGCGCGGGAGCTGTTGCCGTCGGTGCGGCTGGGCGACGGGGCGCTGCGGCAGATCGCGGCGACGTGTGCCGCCTTCGAGGTGGACGGCATGCGGGCCGACATCGTGATGGCGCGGACGGCGACCGCGCTGGCGGCCTGGGCCGGGCGGACGGAGGTGCTCGCGGAGGACGTGCGGCAGGCGGCACTGCTCGCGCTCCCGCACCGGCGGCGGCGCAATCCGTTCGACGCGCCGGGGCTCGACGAGGACAAGCTGGACGAGACGCTGGAGGAGTTCGGCGGGCAGGACGGGGACGGGCCCGACGGGGACGACGATCCCGACCCGGGTCCCGGCGGCGGTCCCGGTGGACAGCCCGAGCCCGACGACGCGCCGCCGGGTGACGGCGACGCCGCCGCGCGTCCCGAGGCCGGGGAGGACGGGGAGCCGCAGCCGTCCGGCGGTGCCGGGGAGCAGTCCCCCGCGCGGGCCGCCGAGCCGTTCCGGACCAAGGTGCTGAGCGTGCCGGGGCTCGGCGAGGGTGCCGCCGGGCGGCGTTCGCGGGCGCGGGCCGAGCACGGGCGGACCATCGGGGCCCGGCGGCCCCGGGGGGCGCTGACCAAGCTGCACCTTGCGGCGACCGTGCAGGCCGCCGCCCCGCACCAGCGGGCGCGGGGGCGCAGCGGGCCGGGGCTCGTGGTGCGCCGGGACGATCTGCGGCAGGCGACGCGCGAGGGGCGTGAGGGCAACCTCGTGCTGTTCGTCGTGGACGCCTCCGGGTCGATGGCCGCGCGGCAGCGGATGGGCGCCGTCAAGGGTGCCGTGCTGTCGCTGCTGCTGGACGCCTACCAGCGGCGGGACAAGGTGGGTCTGGTGACCTTCCGGGGTGCGGCCGCCGACCTGGTGCTGCCGCCGACCTCGTCGGTGGACGCGGCGGCGGTCCGCCTGGAGTCGCTGCCGACCGGGGGGCGTACGCCGCTCGCGGCCGGGCTGCTCAAGGCGCACGAGGTGCTGCGGGTGGAGCGGCTGCGGGATCCCGCGCGGCGGGCGCTGGTCGTGGTGGGACGGACGGGCGGGCGACCGGGGGCCCGGAGCCCGTCGCGCTGGCGGGGCGTGCCGCGCGGCTGTTCGCCGCCGAGGGCACCGCCTCGGTGGTCGTCGACTGCGAGTCGGGGCCGGTGCGGCTCGGGCTCGCCGGGCAGCTCGCGGGTGAACTGGGCGGTACGGCGGTGACGCTGGACGAGCTGCGGGCCGACTCGATCGCCGGGCTCGTGAAGGACGTGCGGGGCAGCAGGCTGGGCAGCGGGAGGGCCGCGTAATGCCGCAGGGGAAACCGAGTGTCGTACCGGACGACGGGCTGACGACCCGTCAGCGGCGCAACCGTCCGCTGGTCGTGGTGCACACGGGCATCGGGAAGGGCAAGTCCACCGCCGCCTTCGGGCTGGCGCTGCGCGCCTGGAACCAGGGGTGGCCGATCGGGGTGTTCCAGTTCGTCAAGTCGGCCAAGTGGAAGGTCGGCGAGGAGAACGCGCTGCGGGTGCTGGGCGCCAGCGGCGAGGGCGGGTCGGTCGACTGGCACAAGATGGGCGAGGGCTGGTCCTGGGTCCAGCGCGACGCGCAGCTGGACAACGAGGAGAAGGCCCGGGAGGGCTGGGAGCAGGTCAAGCGGGACCTGGCCGCCGAGACGTACAAGCTGTACGTGCTGGACGAGTTCGCCTATCCGATGCACTGGGGGTGGGTCGACACCGACGAGGTGGTGTCCGTGCTGCGGGAGCGGCCGGGGACCCAGCACGTCGTGATCACCGGGCGGAACGCGCCCGACGCGCTGGTGGAGTGCGCCGACCTCGTCACCGACATGTCCAAGGTCAAGCACCCGATGGACACCGGGCAGAAGGGGCAGAGGGGCATCGAGTGGTGACCTCCGCCGACTCCGACTCCCGCTCCCACGCCCACTCCGCCGTGCCCCGGCTGGTCGTCGCCGCGCCCTCGTCCGGGAGCGGCAAGACCACCGTCGCCACCGGGCTGATGGCCGCGCTCGCCGGGCGCGGGCTCGCCGTGTCGCCGCACAAGGTCGGGCCGGACTACATCGATCCCGGCTACCACGCGCTCGCCACCGGGCGGGTGGGCCGCAACCTCGACGCCTACCTGTGCGGGCCCGAGCTGGTCGGACCGCTCTTCCTGCACGGGGCGCGCGGCTGCGACATCGCCGTGGTCGAGGGCGTGATGGGGCTGTACGACGGGGCCGCCGGGGAGGGCGAGCTGGCGTCCACCGCGCAGGTCGCGAAGCTGCTGCGGGCGCCGGTGGTGCTGGTCGTGGACGCGTCGTCGCAGTCGCGGTCGGTGGCGGCGCTGGTGCACGGGTTCGTGAGCTGGGACCCGGAGGTGCGGATCGGCGGCGTGATCCTGAACAAGGTCGCGTCGGACCGGCACGAGGTGCTGCTGCGGGAGGCGGTGGACTCCGTCGGGGTGCCGGTGCTGGGGGTGTTGCGGAGGGCTCCGCAGGTCGACGTGCCGTCGCGGCATCTGGGGCTGGTTCCCGTAGCCGAGCGGCGTTCGCAGGCGGTGGGGGCGGTTGCGGCCATGGCCGGGCAGGTCGCCGACGGGTGCGATCTGGAGGCGCTGGTCGGGCTGGCGCGGACTGCCGGGGCGTTGGCTGGTGCGGCTTGGGATGCGGCCGAGGCCCTGGTTTCCTCGCCCCCGCCGCCCCGTCCCGTCCCGTCCCCGGGGGCTGCTGCCCCCGGACCCCCGCTTCGGCCTGGACGACCTCGTCCTCGAACGCCGGACGGGCTGAGGGAGCGCGTCGCCGTCGCCGGTGGGCCCGCCTTCACCTTCTCCTACGCCGAGCACACCGAGCTGCTCGCCGCCGCCGGGGCCGAGGTCGTCACGTTCGACCCGTTGCGGGACGAGGAACTGCCGGAAGGGACCGCCGGGCTGGTGATCGGGGGCGGGTTCCCCGAGGTGTACGCCTCCGAGCTGTCCGCCAACGAGGGGCTGCGGAAGTCCGTCGCCGAGCTGGCGCTCAGCGGTGCTCCCGTCGCCGCCGAGTGTGCGGGGCTGCTGTATCTGTGCCGGGAGCTGGACGGGTTGCCGATGTGCGGGGTGCTGGACGCCTCCGCCCGGATGTCGGAGCGGCTGACGCTGGGCTACCGGGACGCCGTGGCCGTGTCCGACAGCGTGCTGGCCGGGGCGGGGACGCGGCTGCGGGGGCACGAGTTCCACCGGACGGTCGTGGAGCCGGGGGCCGGGGCGGCGCCGGCGTGGGGGATGCGGGCGCCCGAGCGGCGCGTCGAGGGATTTGTGGAGCGCGGTGTGCACGCGAGCTATCTGCACACGCACTGGGCGGCCGAGCCCGGTGTCGCCCGTCGGTTCGTGGAGAGGTGCCGGACGTCATGAGCAGCAGACTGATCGGTGTGGGGGTCGGGCCCGGGGATCCGGAGCTGGTGACCGTGAAGGGGGTCAACGCGCTTCGCGGCGCCGATGTCGTGGTCGTGCCCGTGATGGACTCCGGTGAACGCGGGCGCGCCGAGGCGACGGTGCTGCACTACGTGGGCGGTGAGAAGGTCGTACGGGTCGTGTTCGCGCTGAACGAGCGCACCGACCGGGCGCGGCGCGAGGCGGCCTGGGACGCGGCCGGGGAGCGGGTGGCCGGGCTGCTGCGGGAGCACGCCGCCGTGGCCTTCGCGACCATCGGTGATCCCAACGTGTACTCGACCTTCACCTATCTCGCGCAGACCGTCGGCGCGCTGGTGCCGGGCACCGTCGTGGAGACCGTGCCGGGGATCACCGCCATGCAGGACCTCGCGGCGCGGTCGGGGGCCGTACTGACCGAGGGCACCGAGCCGTTGACGCTGGTGCCGGTCACCGCGGGGGCCGCCGTGCTCAAGGAGGCGCTGCACGGGCCGGGCACGGTCGTCGCCTACAAGTTCGGCCGGCAGGCGGCCGAGGTGGCCGAGGCGCTGCGGGAGAGCGGGCGGCTGGACGACGCCGTGTGGGGGTCGGCGCTCGGGCTGCCCGAGGAGTCCGTACGGCCCGCCGGCGAGCTGGACGGGGCGCCGTTGCCGTATCTGTCGACGCTCATCGCGCCCGCCCGGCGCGAGGGCGGGCGGGGCGGGAAGCTGTGAACGTCCGTGGTGCGCGGCGCTCACTCGGCGATGCCCACGACCAGCCAGATGAACGCCGCGCCCGCGACCGTGCACAGCAGGGTCGAGCGGGCGGGGTGCTCGTGGTGGGCCTCGGGGAGGATCTCGGCCGCGGCGAGGTACAGGAGCACGCCGCCGAACAGGCCGAGATAGGCGCCGAGCGCACCCTCCGGGATGGTGAACAGGAGGGTGGAGGCCGCGCCGACGACGGGGGCCAGCGCGTCGGCGACGAGCATCGCGACGGCCCGGCGGCGGGCGTTGCCGTACAGGCTGGTCAGTGTGTAGGTGTTGAAGCCGTCCGCGAAGTCGTGGGCGATCACCGCCATCGCGACCGCCGCGCCCATGCCGCCGCCGACCTGGAAGGCCGCGCCGATCGCCACGCCGTCCATGGCGCTGTGACCGACCATCGCGGCCGCGGCCGTCAGGCCCACCTCGGGCGAGCGGTGGCCGTGCTCGTCGGCTCCGTGTGCGGCGCGGCGGGCCGCCAGCAGGCGTTCCACCAGGTGCGCGAGCAGGAATCCGGCGACGAAGAGCAGCAGGGCGGCGGGCACGCCGAACACCTCGTCGCCCGCCGCCTGCAGGGCCTCCGGCAGCAGGTCGAGGCCGACCACGCCCAGCATGAGGCCGCCGGCCAGGCCCAGGACGAGGTGGCGCCGGTCGGTCACGCGCTGGGCCGTCCAGCCGCCGGCCAGCGTCATCAGGAACGCGCCGAGCGCGACGAAGACCGCCATGGGCCCTTGGTATCCGATCACGTCGCGTTCACGCGCGTACGACAGCAGCAACCGCAGTAAATATGCGCAGGACGCACAGGAGAGGACCGAAAACGATGGATTCCGAGGCCAAGGTGACCTTCGTCGGTGCCGGTCCCGGCGCCGCCGACCTGCTGACGTTCCGTGCGGCGCGCGCCATCGCCGAGGCGGACGTGGTGATCTGGGCGGCGAGCCTCGTCCAGGCGGAGGTGCTCCAGCACGCGCGGGAGGGCGCCGAGGTGCTGGACTCGGCGACGATGTCGCTGGAGGACGTCGTCGCCGTCTACCGGCGGGCGCGGCAGGAGGGGCTGCGGGTGGCCCGCATCCACTCCGGCGACCCGGCGCTGTGGGGCGGCACGCAGGAGCAACTCGACCGGTGCGCGGAGATCGGCGTCGCGACCGAGGTGGTGCCCGGTGTCTCCGCGTTCTCCGCGGTCGCCGCGCTCGTGCGGCGGGAGCTGACGATCCCGGAGGTCGCGCAGTCCGTGGTCCTCACCCGGCTCGGCGGGGGCAAGACGCCGATGCCGCCCGGGGAGGAGGTCCGCGAGTTCGCGAAGCACGGCACGACGATGGCGGTCTTCCTGTCGGCGGCCCGCAGCGGCCAGCTGGTGCGGGAGCTGCTGGAGGGCGGCTATCCGACGGAGACGCCGGTCGTCGTCGCCTATCAGGCCACCTGGCCCGAGGAGCTGGTCGTGCGGTGCACGATCGGGACGCTGGAGGAGACGGTCAAGGAGCACAAGCTCTGGAAGCACACCCTGTTCCTGGTCGGCCCGGCCCTCGACGCGCACGGCACCCGCTCGCACCTCTACCACCCGGGGCACTTCCACGGCTATCGCAAGGCCGACCCCGAGGCGCGCCGGGAACTGCGCTCGCGGGGTGCGAGCACGTGATCACCGTGGTCGGGGCGGGAGCCTCCGCCGGTGCGGCTCCCGCCGGGGACGTCGCCGCGGGTGCGGAGCTGGTCGTCGGGGGACGGCGGCACCTGGACTCGGTACGGCTGCCGGAGGGGGCCCGGACGGTCGTCCTCGGTGCGCTGGCGCCCGCCCTGGACACGGTCGCGGAGTACGTCGCCGAGGAGCGGCCGGTGACCGTGCTGGCCTCCGGTGATCCGGGGTTCTTCGGGATCGTGCGGGCGCTGGCCGAGCGGTTCGGTCCGGAGCGGCTGGACGTGCGGCCCGGGGTCTCCTCGGTCGCCGCGGCCTTCGCGCGGGCCGGGCTGCCGTGGGACGACGCCGTGGTGGCGAGCGCGCACGGGCGGGACCTGCGGACGGCCGTGCACCTGTGCCGGGCCCACCCGAAGGTCGCCGTGCTGACGGGCCCCGGAGCCGGTCCTGCGGAGCTGGGGGCCGCGCTGGGGTCCGACGGGCGGGTGTTCGTCGTCGCCTCCGCGCTGGGCTCGGCCGGGGAGCGCGTGGAGCGGATGACGCCCGCCGAGGCCGCCGCCCGGGACTGGGGGACGGCGGTCAGCGTGGTGCTGTGCCTGGACGAGGCGCGGGCGCTGGGGCCGCTGCGGGCGGTCGCGGGGCCGCGCCCCGGGCCCGCCGGGTGGGCGTTGGACGAGGACGCGTTCGCGCACCGGGACTCGATGATCACCAAGTTCGAGGTGCGGGCGCTGGCGCTGGCCCGCCTCGGGCCGCGCCCCGGCGACCTGGTGTGGGACGTCGGCGCGGGCTCCGGGTCCGTGGCCGTGGAGTGCGCGCGGCTGGGCGCCGCCGTCACCGCCGTCGAGAGGACGCCGGACGGTGTCGGGCGGGTCCGCGCCAACGCCGCCGCGCACGGTGTCGACGTGCGGGTGGTGCACGGGGCGGCGCCCGCGGTGCTGGCCGGCCTGGACGAGGACCCGGACGCGGTGTTCGTGGGCGGTGGCGGGCGCGAACTGCCCGCGATCGTCGCCGAGTGCGCGCGTCGGGCCCGGCGCGCCGTGGTCGTCGCGATGGCCGCGCTGGACCGGGTGCCGGCGGCCCGTCGGGCGCTGCTCGACGCCGGTCTCGACTGCGACGGGGTGCTGCTGCAGTCCTCGCGGCTCGCGCCGCTGCCGGGGGACGTGACCCGGCTCGCGGCCACCAATCCCGTCTTCCTGCTGTGGGGCGTGAGGCCGCACAGCCGTACCGAAGGAGTTGCCCCTTGATCGGGCTCATTTCCGCCACGGCGGCGGGAGCGGCGGCGCGGGACCGGCTGGCCGCGGCGTGGCCGGAGCGCACGCGCGTGTACGAGGGTCCCGTCGCGGACGCCGTACGGACCGCGTTCGCCGAGTGCGAGCGGCTGGTGTGCTTCCTGGCCACGGGGGCCGTGGTCCGGCTCGTGGCGCCGCTGCTGGACGACAAGCGGACCGACCCGGGTGTGGTGTGCGTCGACGAGGGCGGGCGGTTCGCCGTGTCGCTGGTCGGCGGGCACGGGGGCGGCGCGAACGAACTGGCCCGCGCGGTCGGCGAGGTGCTGGGCGCGGAGCCGGTGGTGACGACGGCGACCGACGCGGTCGGGCTGGCCGGTCTGGACACGCTCGGGCTGCCCGTCGAGGGCGATGTCGCCGGGGTGTCGCGGGCGCTGCTGGACGGCGAGCCGGTGGCGCTGCGCGCGGAGGTGGCCTGGCCGCTGCCGCCGCTCCCGGTCGCGGCCGACGGGGCGTACACGGTCCGGGTGACGGACCGTGCGGTGGAGCCGTCCGAGCGCGAGGTCGTCCTGCGTCCGCCGTCCCTGGTCGTCGGCGTCGGCGCGTCCAGGGGGGCGCCGGTGGACGAGGTGCTCGGCCTGGTGGAGGCCGCGCTGCGCGAGGCGGGGCTGTCGGCCGCGTCGGTGGCCGAGCTGGCCACCGTGGACGCCAAGGCGGAGGAGCCCGGGATCGTCGGGGCCGCCGGACGGCTGGGCGTGCCCCTGGTGACGTACCCGGCCGACGCGTTGGCGGGCGTCGAGGTGCCCAACCCCTCCGACGCCCCGCTCGCGGCCGTGGGCACCCCGTCGGTCGCGGAGGCGGCGGCGCTGGTGCGCGGGGGCGAACTCCTCGTGCCCAAGCGGAAGTCGGCGGCGGTGCCCGCGATGGCGACCTGTGCGGTGGTACGGCGGCCGGGGCGCGGGCGGCTCGCGGTGGTCGGGCTCGGGCCCGGCGCCCGGGACCTGGTGACGCCGCGGGCACGGGCGGAGCTGCGGCGGGCGTCGGTGCTGGTCGGGCTCGACCAGTACGTCGACCAGGTCCGCGATCTGCTGCCGCCGGGCACCCGGGTGCTGGAGTCGGGGCTCGGCGCGGAGGAGGAGCGGGCCCGGACGGCGGTCGAGGAGGCGCGGCGCGGGCACGCCGTCGCGCTGATCGGCAGCGGGGACGCCGGGGTGTACGCCATGGCCTCGCCCGCGCTGGCCGAGGCGAGCGACGACATCGACGTGGTCGGGGTGCCGGGCGTGACGGCGGCGCTGGCGGCCGGGGCGATCCTGGGCGCGCCGCTCGGCCACGACCACGTGTCCATCAGCCTGTCCGACCTGCACACGCCGTGGGAGGTCATCGAGCGCCGGGTGCGCGCGGCGGCCGAGGCGGACCTCGTCGTGACGTTCTACAACCCGCGCAGCCGGGGCCGCGACTGGCAGCTGCCCAAGGCGCTGGCGATCCTCGCGGAGCACCGGGAGCCGGCGACTCCGGTGGGCGTCGTGCGCAACGCGTCGCGCGCCGACGAGTCGAGCCGCCTGTCCACGCTCGCCGCGCTCGACCCGGCGACCGTCGACATGATGACCGTCGTGACGGTGGGCAACACCGCGACCCGGGAGATCGCCGGGCGCATGGTGACGCCGCGCGGCTACCGCTGGCAGGAGGACCCGGCGACCCGCCGCTCCCCCGCCGATGGCTCCCGGACCGCCGGGTCCGGGACGTCCGAATCCGAGACACCCGAGGAGAACCTGTGACGACCCCGCCCGCCCTGCTCATCGCCGGACACGGCACCCGGGACGAGGCCGGAGCCGAGGCGTTCCGCGACTTCGTGCG
The DNA here is from genome assembly GCF_002939385.1 of Streptomyces sp. MH60. GTDB lineage: Bacteria > Actinomycetota > Actinomycetes > Streptomycetales > Streptomycetaceae > Streptomyces. The sequence goes on from NZ_MULI01000044.1 coordinate 15,390, forward strand.
CGAGCTGGGCCGACGCCACCCCGAGCTGCCCGTCGCGGGCGGCTTCATCGAACTGTCCCCGCCGCCGCTGGGCGACGCGGTGACGGAGCTGGTGGAGCGCGGGGTGCGCCGGTTCGCCGCCGTGCCCCTGATGCTGGTGTCCGCCGGCCACGCCAAGGGCGACATCCCGGCGGCACTGTCCCGTGAGAAGGAGCGCCACCCCGGCATCTCCTACACCTACGGGCGCCCGTTGGGCCCGCACCCCGCGCTGCTGCGGGTGCTGGAGCGGCGCCTCGCGGAGGCGGTCGACCCGTCCTGGGACCCGTCCGAGGTGACCGTGCTGCTGGTCGGGCGCGGCTCGACGGACCCCGACGCCAACGCCGAGGTGTTCAAGGCGGCGCGGCTGCTGTGGGAGGGGCGCGGTTACGCGGCCGTGGAGACGGCGTTCGTGTCGCTGGCGGCGCCGGACGTGCCGGGCGGCCTGGACCGGTGCGTGCGGCTGGGGGCGCGGCGGGTCGTCGTGCTGCCGTACTTCCTGTTCACCGGCATCCTCCCGGACCGGGTCCGGCACCAGACCGAGGAGTGGGCCGCCGCGCACCAGGAGACCGAGGTGCGGTCGGCGGACGTGATCGGTCCGGAGCCGGAGCTGCTGGATCTGGTGTGGGAGCGGTACGAGGAGGCGGTCAAGGGCGACCTGCGGATGAACTGCGACAGCTGCGTGTACCGGATCGCGCTGCCGGGGTTCGAGGACAAGGTGGGACTGCCGCAGCAGCCGCACTTCCACCCCGACGACGACGGCGACCACCACCACGGGCACCATCACGGGCATGGACACGCGCACTCCCATGCTCACTGAGGCCCAGGGGCCCGATCTGCGCCATCACGGGGACGCCGAGGTGCGCGACGAGGGTTCGGCGCTGGTGGACCTCGCGGTGAACGTCCGCGCGGACACTCCCCCGGCCTGGCTGCGTGAGCACGTCGCCGCCTCGCTCGGCTCGCTCGCCGCCTACCCGGACGGGCGGGCCGCGCGGGCGGCGGTGGCCGCGCGGCACGGGCTGCCGGTGGAGCGGGTGCTGCTGACGGCGGGGGCGGCGGAGGCGTTCGTGCTGCTGGCGCGGGCACTGAAGGTGCGCCGGCCGGTCGTGGTGCACCCGCAGTTCACCGAGCCCGAGGCGGCGCTGCGGGACGCGGGGCACACGGTCGGCCGGGTGCTGCTGCGGGCGGCGGACGGCTTCCGCCTCGACCCTGCCGGCGTCCCCGAGGACGCCGACCTGGTGGTGGTAGGCAACCCGACGAACCCCACCTCGGTGCTGCACCCGGCGGGCGTGCTCGCGTCGCTGGCCCGGCCCGGTCGGACGCTGGTCGTGGACGAGGCGTTCATGGACGCGGTGCCGGGCGAACGGGAGGTGCTGGCCGGGCGGACGGACGTACCCGGTCTGGTCGTCCTGCGCAGCCTCACCAAGACCTGGGGGCTGGCGGGACTGCGCATCGGATACGTCCTGGCCGAACCGGAGACGATCACCGACCTGGAGCGCGCGCAGCCCCTGTGGCCGGTGTCCACGCCCGCGCTGGCGGCGGCCGAGGTGTGCGTGGCGCCGCGGGCACTGGCGGAGGCCGCCCACGCCGCCCACCGCGTCGCCGCCGACCGGGACCGTCTCGTCGCCGGGCTGGCGCAGTTCGCCGGTGCCGGGGTGCGGGTCGTCGGTCCGGCCGAGGGTCCCTTCGTCCTGGTCGGCGTCCCGGAGGCGGCCGCCGTACGGCACCGGTTGCGCGGCCTGGGGTACGCGGTCCGGCGCGGGGACACCTTCCCGGGGCTGGGCGAGGGGTGGCTGCGCCTGGCGGTACGGGACCGGACGACGACGGACGGCTTCCTGCACGCCCTGGAACGCGCACTGGCGACACCGAACCCCTCCTGAGCCCACCCCCCCGACCGGCCCCCGCACCGCCGTCCCCGTCTGCCCGGCCCTTCACGTCAGCCCCGCCCGGCCGGGCCCCTCGCCGTCAGCCGTGCCTGCGCCTGGCCAGGAGCAGTGCGCCGCCGCCTGCCAGGACCAGGGCCGCGGCGCCGGCCGCGATGTACGGGGTCGCGGAGCTGCCGCCGGTCTCGGCCAGGTCCGCCTCGGCGCGGGCGCCCTGGGGCTTCACGTCCGCGGCGGGGTCGGCGTCCTGCTCGGCCGGGGGTTCCTCGGCCTTCGCCGGGGGCTGCCCGGCCTCGTGCGTCGGGGCGGACGGGGACTCGCAGGTCGCCTCGGCCAGGGTGACGGTGCCGTCGACCTCGGCGACGTTCAGGTCGAGGGGGTTGACGGAGACCTTGAGTTCGAGCGCGGTGGCGGCGGCCGTGCGGGAGGTGGTCTCCTCCTTCGAGAGGTCGAGCCGGACCTCGCCGACGCCGGGCACCTTCACGTCCGTCGTCCCGCCGGTGGTGAGCGTGACCTTCTTGCCGAGGACGGTCACCGGACCCAGCAGGTTGGCGTCGGCGACCGGCTTCTTCCCGGCCTCGCAGGTCGCCGTGGAGGTGACCTCCTGGACCTCGATCACCGACAGCAGCGGCAGGCCGGGGACGTGCAGCCGGGCGCGGGCCAGCGTGGTGGAGCCCTCGCTCCCGCCGGCGTTCGCGGTCGCCTTCGCCTCGGCGACGTCGGCGCGCAGGACGCTGAAGGGCTTGCCGCCGTCGACGCCGTCCAGCCGGGCGGTGAGCGCGGTCTTCTCGGCGTTCCCGGGGGCCCGCACCTCGTTGAGGGTGACCGCGAGCGGGACGTTCACGGTCTTGTTGAGCAGGGAGACGTCGAGCCCGGTGCGCAGCACGGTGGCGCTCGCGCGGCCGTGGTCGCCGGTCGCGTGGGCGGATCCCGCGCCGGCCAGGGTCGCGGGGCCCGCGGCCAGGGCGGTGGCCGCCGCGACGGTGGCGAGACGGCGTGCGGGCATGCGGAAGGTGTTGCCGTTCAAGGTGGTGGGACCCCCAGTGAGACATGCGTACGGGGCACGCATGAGCGATGTGCTTGGGACCCGGACAGAATGTCCCCGCGTCCACCGAACCGTCAGCGAACTCAGGGCACTTCACCCCTTCGTGGGGTATTGGCGAACCCTTTCGAATCTTCCCCGCATCTTCCCGCACGGGTGTTCCCCGGCGTCACTCCCGTCGGCTAACCGACGACCCGCCCGTTGAGCACCACCCGGCGCGGAGTGGTGAGCACGCGCACGTCCGCGCGCGGGTCCTGCTCGTACACCACCAGGTCCGCCGGTGCGCCCTCCTCCAGGCCCGGACGGCCGAGCCAGCGCCGGGCGGCCCAGGTCGTCGCGGCGAGGGCCTCGACGGGCGGGATGCCCGCGGTGACCAGCTCCGCGACCTCGGCCCCGGCCAGCCCGTGGGCGAGGGCACCGCCCGCGTCGGTGCCCACGAAGACCGGGATCCCGGCGTCGTAGGCGTTGCGCACGGTGTCGTAGCGGCGTTCGTGGAGCCGGCGCATATGGGCCGACCAGCGCGGGAACCGGGTCTCGCCGCCGTCGGCCAGCGCGGGGAAGGTGGCGATGTTGACGAGGGTGGGCACGATGGCGACGCCCCGCTCGGCGAAGAGGGGGATCGTGTCGTCCGTGAGCCCCGTGGCGTGCTCGACGCAGTCGATGCCGGCCTCGACCAGGTCGCGCAGGGAGTCCTCGGCGAAGCAGTGCGCGGTGACGCGGGCGCCCAGGCGGTGCGCCTCCGCGATGGCCGCCTCGACGGCGCCGCGCGGCCAGCAGGCCGACAGGTCGCCGAGGTCGCGGTCGATCCAGTCGCCGACCAGCTTCACCCAGCCGTCGCCGCGCCGGGCCTCCTGGGCGACGTGGGCGACGAGGTCCTCGGGCTCGACCTCCCAGGCGTAGTTGCGGATGTAACGGCGGGTGCGGGCGATGTGCCGGCCCGCCCGGATGATCTTCGGGAGGTCCTCGCGGTCGTCGATCCAGCGGGTGTCGGAGGGCGAGCCCGCGTCGCGGACGAGGAGGGTGCCCGCCTCGCGGTCGGTCAGCGCCTGCTTCTCCGCGACGTCCGCGGGGACCGCCCCGTGCTGGTCCAGGCCGACGTGGCAGTGCGCGTCGACCAGGCCGGGCAGCGCCCAGCCCTCGACGGTGCGGACGTCGGCCGCGCCGGCGGGGCGGTCGTACGAGATACGGCCGTCGACCACCCACACGTCGTCCCGGACCTCCTCCGGTCCGACGAGCACCCGACCCTTCACGTGCAGCACCGCGCGATCGCTCATGCCCCGCACCCTAGACGGTGCCCGCACGCCCGTCCGGGGCCGGTCACCGGCGCCCGCCGCGCGCTGCCGCACGGGTGCGCAGCTCGGTCGCGTACCCGGCCCCGACGGCGCTCGCGACGGCCGTCAGGGCCAGGACGGCGGTGGCGGGATTGACGTAGCCGGGGACGTCGTCGCTGGTGTACTCGCCGCCGTCGGTGGTCTCGCAGACGAAACCCAGGGGCAGGAAGGAGACCGACTGGTCGATGACGTGGAGGGCGCGCTCCTCGTACCCGGGCATGCGGCAGGGCGGCGCCGGTGCGGAGCCCGCGCCGCCGTCGGACGCCATGACGGCGCCGGTCACGTGGAGCAGCCCCCAGGCGTACGCCGCGACGGCGGCCGCACCGGCGAACGCTGCGAGGGCGTGCAGCACCGGACCCGCGGGCGCGACGGGCGGCGAGGACGCTCGCGCCGTGGCCGGTCAGCCCGACGGCCGACACCACGGCGACCACGACGACCAGCAGGAGTACGAGGAACACGGGGCCAGTCCATCAGGCCGGTGACCGCTTCGGCTGTGACGGAAGCCATGATTCCGGGCGTGGGGGTGTCGCAACGGAACCCCTCCGGCGCGAGTGCCGGCGGACGCCGTGGTTACTCTCGACTCCGTACGCCGCGTACCCGCGCCGCGCACCCGCCGTTACCGAAGAGAGCACCGCCGTGACCCATCCCCTCCTGGACCTCCCCCCGCTGAGCGCCGGACGTTTCGCCGCGATCGAGGACCGGGTCGCGCGCCTGCTCGGCACCGGGCAGGACGTGGTGGTCATGCAGGGCGAGGCGCTGCTGCCGCTGGAGGGCGCCATCCGCGCCGCCGCGGGCCCCGGCACCGTCGCGTTGAACGTCATCACGGGGCCGTACGGGCAGACCTTCGGGAACTGGCTGCGGGACTGCGGCGCGACCGTGCACGACCTCGCCGTGCCGTTCCACACGGCCGTCTCCGCCGAGCAGGTCCGCCGGGCCCTCGCCGAGCACCCGGAGACCGACTTCGTGTCCCTCGTGCACGCCGAGGCGGCGACCGGCAACACCAACCCGGTCGCGGAGATCGGCGAGGTGGTGCGGGCGCACGGCGCGCTGTTCTACCTGGACGCGGTGGCCTCCGTGGGCGCCGAGCCGGTGCTGCCGGACGCGTGGGGCGTGGACCTGTGCGTGATCGGCGCGCAGAAGGCGATGGGCGGCCCGGCCGGGGTCTCGGCGGTGTCGGTGAGCGAGCGGGCCTGGGCGCGGATGGCGGCGAACCCGAACGCTCCGCGCCGGTCGTACCTGTCGCTGCTGGACTGGAAGGAGCGCTGGATCGACGGCGGGCGCAAGGCGCTGCTGCACGCGCCGGCGCAGTTGGAGATGCTCGCGCTGGAGGCCTGCGTCGAGCGCATCGAGGCGGAGGGCCCCGAGACGGTGATGGCGCGGCACGCGTCCGCCGCGGCGGCCACCCGGGCCGGCGCGCTCGCGCTGGGCGGCCTGGAGCCGTACGTGTACGAGGCGGGGGACGCGGCGCCGGTCGCCACGACGCTGCGGACGCCGCCGGACGTCGACGCGTCCGCGCTGGTGGCCCGTGCCCTGGAGTCCGACCCGGCGCTGCCGCTGGCCGCGGGCGGCGGCGCGCTGGCGGGCAGGATGATCCGGGTCAACCACTACGGCCCGGACGCGACGCGCGGGGCCGTGCAGGGCTGCCTGGCGGCACTGGGTGCCGCGCTGGCCGAGCGGGGCGTGAAGGCCGACCCGGAGGCCGCCCGGCGGGCCGTCCAGGAGGCGTGGGAGCGGCCGGCCGGACCCGGCCTTTCACGGGGATGAATTGAAGGGAATTCCCGATGCTCGCAGCAGCGGAATTAGAGAATTCCACTCAGCGCAGCTTCCCGTATTCTTCTGCCCGCTTTCCTAGGACCTAAACACAAAGATTTCACGACAACCGATCTGCACATTTCGGACACGTCTCGCACGGGTTACGCGATTGTGACCCGATCCACAAGCCGCCCGTTCTGCGGCTTAAGTCCCTGGCAAATCGCCACATAACGCCGCCACCTCGCGCGGAGGCACGCGCCCGCGTGATAACACACGGAGCGTCCATTCGTAACCCCATCCGGCGATGCAATTTTGAATTTCGCTGGGTAAATTCAATTTGCATGACTGCCGCGCAAGCAGACCTGCAAATCGATCGTCCGAGAGTGGCCGACGGCGCCGCCCTGTGGCGGATAGCGAGGGATTCCAAGGTCCTCGACCTCAACTCCTCCTACAGCTATCTGCTCTGGTGCCGGGACTTCGCCGCGACGTCGGCCGTCGCCCGCGACGAGCGCGGTGAGCCGGTCGGCTTCGTCACCGGCTACGTGCGACCGGACCGCCCGGACACCCTGCTGGTGTGGCAGGTGGCGGTGGACGAGGCGTACCGCGGGCGCCGGCTCGCCGCCTCCCTGCTCGACGGACTGGCCGAGCGGGCCGTCGCGGAACGCGGGCTGACCACCCTGGAGACCACCATCTCCCCCGACAACACCGCATCCCAGCGGCTGTTCACCTCGTTCGCCGAGCGCCGCGGCGCCCGGCTGGAGCGCGAGGTGCTGTTCGACACGGACGTGTTCCCCGACGGACCGCACGAGCCCGAGGTGCTGTACCGCATAGGCCCCCTGTCCGCCACCGGCTGACCGACCGGCACTCCGGACGGCCCGGCACCCCGTGCCAGTCCGGCCCCCAGACTTCCCGGCGGACCGCACCGGTCCCCCGGAGCCGTACGACCTTCCTCTCCCACCCTCACCCCACGAGGAGCGATTCGTCGTGACCATCACCCAGCCCGACCTCAGCGTCTTCGAGACCGTCGAGTCCGAGGTGCGCAGCTACTGCCGCGGCTGGCCCACCATCTTCGACCGTGCGGTCGGCAGCCGCATGTACGACGAGGACGGCCACGAGTACCTCGACTTCTTCGCCGGAGCGGGCTCGCTCAACTACGGGCACAACAACGCGGTCCTGAAACGCGCGCTGATCGACTACCTGGAGCGGGACGGCGTCACGCACGGGCTCGACATGTCGACGACCGCCAAGCGCCGCTTCCTGGAGACGTTCCAGAACACCATCCTGCGGCCCCGCGACCTGCCGTACAAGGTCATGTTCCCGGGCCCGACGGGCACCAACGCCGTCGAGTCCGCGCTCAAGCTGGCCCGCAAGGTGAAGGGGCGCGAGTCGATCGTGTCCTTCACCAACGCCTTCCACGGCATGTCGCTGGGCTCCCTCGCGGTGACCGGCAACGCCTTCAAGCGGGCCGGCGCCGGCGTCCCGCTGGTGCACGGCACGCCCATGCCGTTCGACAACTACTTCGACGGGACCGTCGAGGACTTCATCTGGTTCGAGCGGCTCCTCGAGGACCAGGGCTCCGGCCTGAACAAGCCGGCCGCCGTGATCGTCGAGACCGTGCAGGGCGAGGGCGGCATCAACGTCGCCCGGGCCGAGTGGCTGCGTGCCCTGGCCGACCTGTGCGCGCGCCAGGACATGCTGCTCATCGTCGACGACATCCAGATGGGCTGCGGCCGTACCGGCGCCTTCTTCTCCTTCGAGGAGGCGGGCATCACGCCGGACATCGTCACCGTCTCCAAGTCGATCAGCGGCTATGGCCTGCCGATGGCGCTGACCCTGTTCAAGCCCGAGCTGGACGTCTGGGAGCCGGGCGAGCACAACGGCACCTTCCGCGGCAACAACCCGGCCTTCGTCACGGCGACCGCCACGCTGGAGGCGTACTGGGCCGACGGGTCGGCGATGGAGAAGCAGACCCGCGCCCGCGGTGAGCAGGTCGAGCAGCACATGATCGCCATCACCGAGGAGAACCTGGCCGACATCAAGGAGTACCGGGGCCGCGGTCTGGTCTGGGGCCTGGAGTTCCACGACAAGGACCGCGCGGGCCGGGTCGCCAAGCGCGCCTTCGAGCTGGGGCTGCTCATCGAGACGTCCGGCCCCGAGAGCGAGGTCGTCAAGCTGCTGCCGGCCCTCACCATCACGCCCGACGAGCTGGACGAGGGCATGAAGACCCTGGCCAGGGCCGTGCGCGAGACCGCCTGACCGTCCTACCGACTGACGGCGCAACCGTCGGACACCACTGCTTCCGGCGCCTTCGGGCCGCATGGCCGAAGGCGCCGGGGACCCCACCGCACATCCTCACCTAGGAGGCATCGCAACACCGTGATCGTCCGTTCGTTCAAGGAGTTCGAAGGCACCGACCGGCACGTGAAGAGCGCGTCCGGCACCTGGGAAAGCACCCGGATCGTCCTCGCCAAGGAGAAGGTCGGCTTCTCCCTGCACGAGACGATCCTGTACGCGGGTACGGAGACGTCGATGTGGTACGCCAACCACATCGAGGCCGTCGTCTGCACCAAGGGCGACGCCGAGTTGACCGACCGCGAGACGGGGAAGACGTACCACATCACGCCGGGCACGATGTACCTCCTCAACGGCCACGAGCGGCACACGCTCAAGGTCAAGGAGGACTTCCACTGCATCTGTGTCTTCAACCCGCCCGTCACCGGACGGGAGGATCACGACGAGAACGGCGTCTACCCGCTGCTCACCGAGGAGGTGTGAGTCACCGTGACCACGACCACGACCACGAACGTCACCGACCTCTACCCGACCCGCGGCGCCACCGAGGTGGCGACTCCCCGGCAGGACCCGGTGGTCTGGGGCTCCCCGGACACTCCCGGTCCGGTGTCGGCCGGTGACCTCCAGGCGCTGGACCGCGACGGCTTCCTCGCCATCGACCAGCTGATCGCGCCGGACGAGGTCGCCGAGTACCAGCGGGAGCTGGAGCGGCTCACCACCGACCCGGCCATCCGCGCGGACGAGCGCTCGATCGTCGAGCCGCAGTCCAAGGAGATCCGGTCGGTCTTCGAGGTGCACAAGATCAGTGAGGTCTTCGCCAAACTGGTGCGCGACGAGCGCGTGGTCGGGCGGGCGCGGCAGATCCTCGGCTCGGACGTCTACGTCCACCAGTCGCGGATCAACGTCAAGCCGGGCTTCGGGGCCAGCGGCTTCTACTGGCACTCGGACTTCGAGACCTGGCACGCCGAGGACGGCCTGCCCCACATGCGTACGATCTCGGTCTCGATCGCGCTCACCGAGAACTACGACACCAACGGCGGCCTGATGATCATGCCGGGGTCGCACAAGACGTTCCTCGGGTGCGCGGGGGCCACGCCGAAGGACAACTACAAGAAGTCCCTGCAGATGCAGGACGCGGGGACCCCGTCCGACGAGGCGCTGACGAAGATGGCCTCCGAGTACGGCATCAAGCTGTTCACCGGCAAGGCCGGCTCGGCGACCTGGTTCGACTGCAACTGCATGCACGGGTCGGGCGACAACATCACCCCGTTCCCGCGCAGCAACGTGTTCATCGTGTTCAACAGCGTGGAGAACACGGCCGTGCAGCCGTTCGCGGCTCCGATCCGGCGGCCGGAGTTCATCGGGGCGCGGGACTTCACTCCGGTGAGGTGACCCGCTTCTGATCTCGGGCAGGGGCCTTTTCGTGTGGGACGGGAGGCCCCTGCCCGATATTCTTTCCGGCCCGCCGGGTCAGCCCGCCAGCACGTCGAGCAGCCGGTCCACGTCCGCCGTCGTGTTGTACACGTGGAAGGCGGCCCGCAGGTTGCCCGCCCGGTCGGACACCTGGACCCCGGCCCGGCCCAGCTCGCCCTGCCGGTGGCCCAGCCCCGGCACGGACACGATCGCCGAGCCCGGCGCGGGCACCGGCTCGTGGCCCAGCGAGCGCACGCCCGCGCGGAACCGGTCGGCGAGCGCGGTGTCGTGGGCGTGCACGGCGTCGACGCCCAGTTCCTCCATCAGGGCCAGGGAGTGCCGGGCGCCGGTGTAGGAGAACAGCGCGGGGCTCTCGTCGAACCGCCGGGCGGAGTGCGCGAGTTCCTCGACGGGGCCGTAGCAGCTGTCCCAGGGGTGCTCCCCGGTCGCCCACCCGGCGAACAGCGGGGTCAGCCCGGCCGCCGCCCCCAGGTCCTCGGGGACCACGAGGAAGGCGACGCCGCGCGGGCAGAGCACCCACTTGTAGCCGACGGCGGTCACGTAGTCGAAGTCGTCCGCGGCCGTCGGCAGCCAGCCGTTCGCCTGGGAGGTGTCGATCAGCGTCCGCGCCCCGTGCGCGCGGGCGGCGTCCCGCAGCGCGGGGAGGTCGGCGAGCCGCCCGTCGGCGGACTGCACGGAACTGACCGCGACGAGCGCGGTGTCAGGGCCCACCGACTCGGCCAGCCGCTCCAGCGGTACGCTGCGCACCTTCAGGTCGCCGCGCGTGTACAGCGGATTCACCAGGGAGCTGAAGTCGGCCTCCGCGGTGAGGACTTCGGCCCCCGACGGCAGCGACGCGGCGACGAGCCCGCTGAACGTGGCGACGGACGCGCCGGTCGCGACCCGGGTGGCGGGCACCCCCACGAGGCGGGCGTACGCGGCCCGGGCCGCCTCGACGTCGGCGAACATGTCGAGCGGCTGCCCTTCCGCCGCGGCTGCCGCCGCGTCCCGCATGGCCGCGAGGGCCCGGGCGGGCAGCAGGCCGGTGCTGGCGGTGTTCAGGTACGTGGTCTTCGGGGCGAACTCGGTACGGACGAGATTCTCGAAGCTCTCCATGGCACCACTGTGCGGCCCCCCGGACCTCTCCGTCCATCGCGTATTTCTACGCGGTTTCTCCAAGTATCACTTATGCACGGCCTCTCACCTGGGCTTTTGGCCACCCCTTCACCCCTGGGGCACCGCGCACCCGTCCGGACCGCAGGCCTGCGCGCCCCCGTCGTCGATCAGCTTCAGCGGCGTGCGCTCGCCCCACGCCTGGGTCAGCGCCTGGGCGAAGACCTCGGCGGGCTGGGCGCCCGAGACGCCGTAGGCGCGGTCCAGCACGAAGAACGGCACCCCGGTGGCCCCGAGCTGGGCCGCCTCGCGCTCGTCGGCGCGCACCTCGTCGGCGTAGGCGGCGGGGTCGATGAGCACCGCGCGGGCCTCGTCCGCGTCGAGCCCGGCGGCGACGGACAGCTCGACGAGCCGCTCGTCGTCGTTGAACACGGAGCGCTCCTCGGCGAAGTTGCCCCGGTAGAAGGCGTCCAGCAGCGCCGCGTGCCGCCCCCGTTCCCTGGCGAGGTGCAGCAGGCGGTGCATGTCGAAGGTGCTGCCGTGGTCGCGGTCCCGGGTGCGGTAGTCGAGGCCCTCGGCGGCGGCCTGCGCACCGAGGTTGTCCTCACCGGCCCGCGCCTGCGCCTCGCTCATGCCGTACTTGGCGGTGAGCATCGTCAGCACGGGCTGCACGTCGTCCTTGGCCCGCCCGGGGTCCAGCTCGAAGGAACGGTGGACCACCTCGACCCCGTCCCGGTGCGGGAAGGCCGCGAGCGCCTTCTCGAAGCGGGCCTTGCCCACGTAGCACCAGGGGCAGGCGATGTCGCTCCAGATCTCGACGCGCATGTCTCGGCTCTTCTCCAGGTCGTACGACGGCGGAGGCCCTCTCCGCCTCGTACGTGAACGTTCAAGCAGCGGGTCCCATTCCCGCCGTCAGCTGCCGTCCCGCAGGTCCGCCGGCCAGGCCGGGCGGAACTCCAGGTGGTCGTACGTCACGGTGCAGCCCTCCCCCGTCGGCGCCTGCGCCAGGAAGCCGACCAGGGCGGAGCCGGTCTCCTCCTCGTCACCCAGCGTGAAGAGGCGTACGAAGGTCCAGCGCTTCCCGTCGAGGGAGGCGTGGAAGGCGAAGGCCCGCCCGCTCCGGCTGACCCGGAGCCAGACGGAGTCCCCCTGCACGGTGAAGGAGTTGCAGTCGTCGGAGTGGCCCCGGGTGACCACCGTGCAGACGGTGGGCACGTCCGGGGAGTACTCCAGACACAGCTTGGCCCAGGCCCGCTCCCCCACGTGCACGTAGAGCACCCCGGCGTCGAAGGCGCCCCGGAACCCGGCCGACACCCGCGCGATCAGCTGGAAGTCCCCGTCGGGCGCCCCCAGCAACCGCGGCGCGTCGGACACGGACTCCAGCGCTTCCCCGGTGGGCGGCACGAACCGATCCTGCCGGGGCCCGGCGGTTCCGGTGAGCACACCGTCGGCGTAGGACCAGTGCCCGTCGGGGCCGTAGGGGCGGAGGGTGAAGGGCAGTTCGGGGAGTTCGAGGTTCATGGTTCGATCATCGCAGGCTCAGCGGATGCCCTTGAGGGGCGCGGGGAACTGCGCGGCAGGCCACGGCGGCGCGTGACCCGCCGAACGACCCGCACCCCTACGGCGCGACCGCGAACCTCTACCGCTCGAGCACCCCGTTGAACCGCCGAGGCAGCCCCAGCGGATTGTCGTCCCGCAACTCCGCCGGCAGCAGCGCCTCAGGCACCCCCTGATAGGCCACCGGCCGCAGCCACCGCTCGATAGCGGTACCCCCCACCGACGTGGACGTCGACGTGGTCGCCGGGTACGGCCCCCCGTGCTGCTGAGCCGCGGCCACCGCGACCCCCGTGGGCCAGCCGTTCACGAGGACCCGTCCCGCCAGCGGCGTCACCTCCGCGAGGAGAGCCGCTCCGGCACCCTCCCCCGCCACCTCCTCGGCGGAGAGCTGCACGGTCGCCGTGAGGTTCCCCGGCAGCCGGGACAGCACGCCCCGCACCTCCGCCTCGTCCTGGTAGCGGGCCACCACGGTGACCGGCCCGAAGCACTCCTCCAGGAGCAGGTCGTGCTCGCCCTCCGCCGCCAGCCGCGCCGCCGGCACCGTGAGGAACCCGGCGCTGACGGTGTGCTCGCCGCCCGAGCCCGGCGTCACAGGGGAGTCCACGTCGGGCAGCGCGGCGCGCTCGGCGACGCCCGCGACGAAGTTGTCCCGCATGCGGTGGTCGAGGAGCACCCCGGCGTCGGTGGCGCTGACCGCGTCGGTGAGGGACTTGACCAGGCCGTCGCCGGCGTCACCGGCCGGCACGAGCACCAGGCCGGGCTTCACGCAGAACTGCCCGACGCCCAGCGTCATGGAACCGGCCAGCCCCGCGCCGATCGCCTCCGCCCGCTCGGTGGCCGCCGCCTCCGTGACGACGACCGGGTTCAGCGAGCCCAGCTCGCCGTGGAAGGGGATCGGCACCGGACGCGCCGCCGCCGCGTCGAACAGCGCGCGACCGCCGCGGACGGAGCCGGTGAAGCCCGCCGCGGCGACCAGCGGGTGCTTGATCAGCTCCACGCCCGCCTCGAAGCCGTGCACCAGGCCGAGGACGCCGTCCGGGATGCCGTGGCGGGCCGCGGCCCGGCGCAGCACCTTGGCGACCAGCTCGGACAGGGCCGGGTGGTCGGGGTGGGACTTGACGACGACCGGGCAGCCGGCCGCGAGGGCGCTGGCCGTGTCGCCGCCGGGGACGGAGAAGGCGAAGGGGAAGTTGGAGGCCGAGTAGACGGCGACGACCCCGAGCGGCACCTTGTAACGGCGCAGGTCCGGGATGGGCGGGGTGGCGGTGTCGTCGGGGTGGTTGACGACCACGCCGAGGTACTCGCCCTCGTCGACGATGTCGGCGAAGGCCCGCAGCTGGTAGCAGGTGCGGGCGAGTTCGCCGGTGAGCCGGACCGGGCCGAGCGCGGTCTCCGCGTCGGCCACCTCGACGAGGGTGCCCTCGGCCGCCTTCAGCTCGTCGGCGGCGCTCCGCAGGAAGGCCGCGCGGACGGTGCGGTCGGCCAGCGCGTCCCGGGCGGCGTGCGCGGCGCGGACGGCGGCGTCCACCTCCTCGGCCGTGGCTTCCACGGCGACCTGTTCACGCTGCTTCCCGGTACGGGGGTCGACACTCCAGACTGGTGCTGCTGCCACCGCGGGTCCCTCCACGTGCTCTGCACAGAAGATGTTCGATATACTGAACGCTGTCTCTACTGATGAATATGCTGTTCGAGACTATATCTTCAGCTTCTCGTCGAACGAAGGGGTCAAGGGCGATGTCGGCTGTCGAGACGGGGGGCGGAGCGCAGGTCAAGTCCGCGGTGCGGACGGTTGAACTGCTCGAATACTTCGCCGGACGCCCCGGTATGCACTCCCTCGCGTCGGTCCAGGAGGCCGTCGGGTATCCGAAGTCCAGCCTCTACATGCTGCTGCGCACACTGGTGGAGCTGGGCTGGGTGGAGACGGACGCCACGGGCACGCGGTACGGCATCGGGGTACGGGCGCTGCTGGTCGGCACCTCGTACATCGACGGCGACGAGGTGGTCGCGGCGGCCCGGCCGACGCTGGACCGGCTCTCGGACGACACGACGGAGACCATCCACCTCGCGCGCCTGGACGGCACCAACGTGGTCTACCTGGCCACCCGCCAGTCCCAGCACTACCTGCGGCCGTTCACCCGGGTCGGCCGCCGGCTGCCCGCGCACTCGACCTCGCTGGGCAAGGCGCTGCTGAGCACGTACAGCGACGAGCAGGTGCGCAAGCTGCTCCCGGAGACGCTCCCGGCGCTGACCGAGCACACCATCACCGACCGGGAGAAGCTCATCGAGGAGCTGCGCCTGGTGCGGGAGCAGGGCTTCGCCGTGGACCGCGAGGAGAACACGCTGGGGCTGCGCTGCTTCGGCGTGGCGGTCCCCTACCGCACCCCCGCGCGGGACGCGATCAGCTGCTCGGTGCCGGTGGCGCGGCTGACGCCCGCGCACGAACAGATGGTGAAGGACGCGTTGTTCGACGCGCGGGACCGGCTGACATTGGCCACGCGTAGGCTCTGATCCATGCACATCGCACTGCGTGAGGTACACGACAGCGATCTGCCCGTCTTCTTCCGGCAGATGAACGATCCTGAGGCCCTGCGCATGGCGGCCTTCACGGTGAAGGACCCCGCCGACTGGGAGGCGTTCGCCACCCACTGGAACAAGATCCGCGCCTCCCGCGACGTGGTGCGGACCATCCTCGGCGACGGTGACGTCATCGGCAGCACGGCGGTGTACGGGGATCCGGGCGAGCGCGAGGTGACGTACTGGGTGGACCGGGCGTACTGGGGGCAGGGTGTGGCCACGGCCGCGCTGCGCGCCCTGCTCGCCGAGGTGCCGGACCGCCCGCTGTACGCGCGCGCGGCGGCCGACAACGCGGGGTCGCGGCGCGTGCTGGAGAAGTGCGGGTTCGTGACCAGCGCGCGTGCGCGGGGGTTCGCGCCGGCCCGGGGCGAGGAGATCGACGAGGTCGTGCTGCACCTCGCGGAGTGAGGACATCGCCGATGAACGGCCGATGAGAAAGATGAGAAAACGGGGCACACGGGAACGACCGTCCCCCGCCCGTTCGTCCTGTCAGCGGGATGAACGGGATGAACAAGACGATCAGGCGGGCCTCGGTCCTCACGCTGCTCCTGGTGTTCGCTCTGCTGATCAGGGCGACCTGGGTGCAGTTCTACGAGGGCCGGGCGCTCGCGGACGGCAAGGACAACCGGCGCAACGCGATAGAGACGTACGCGGAGCCGCTCGGGAACATCATCGTGGCCGGCCGGTCGGTCACCGGATCGGCGCCGACGGAGGGCGGCGACCTCGCGTACAAACGCACGTACGGGAACGGGAAGCTGTACGCGGCGGTGACGGGCTACGCCTCGCAGGCGTACGCGCCGACCCAGCTGGAGGGCATCTACCAGGACGTGCTCAACGGCACCGATCCGCGGCTGAAGACCGTCATGGACACGGTCACCGGCACCCGGGCCGAGCCGGGCAACGTGGTGACCACGATCGACCCGGACGTGCAGAAGGCCGGGTTCGAGGCGCTGGGCGACAAGAAGGGCGCCGCCGTGGCGATCGACCCGAAGACGGGCAGGATCCTGTCCGTGGTGTCGACCCCCTCGTACGACCCGACCTCGCTGACCGACGCCAACACCGCCGGTGAGGCCTGGAAGAAGCTCACCGGTGACCCGGACAAGCCGCTGACCAACCGCGCGCTGCGCCAGCCGCTGCCGCCGGGCTCGACGTTCAAACTGGTCGTGGCGGCCGCCGCGCTGGAGAACGGGCTGTACGACTCGGTGGACGTGAAGACCGACAGCCCCGACCCGTACACCCTGCCCGGCACCGCGAAGGACCTGACCAACGAGAACCCGAGCGCCCCCTGCGAGAACGCCACGATCCGCACCGCGCTGCAGTACTCGTGCAACAACGTCTTCGCGAAGATGGCCGTCGACCTCGGCCAGGACGAGCTGCGCGCCATGGCCGAGAAGTTCGGCTTCAACGACGAGACGCAGGACGTGCCGGTACGGGCCTACACCAGCGTCTACCCGAAGGACATGAACCGGTCGTCGACGGCGCTGACGGGCATCGGCCAGTTCGACGTGACGGCGACCCCGCTGCAGATGGCGATGGTGTCCGCGGCCCTGGCCAACGGCGGCGAGCTGGTCTCCCCGCACATGGTGTCGCAGGTCACCGACAGCGGCGGCGACGTGCTGGAGGACCACACCGACGCGGACTCGAAGCGGATCGTCAGCTCCTCCACCGCGGAGCAGTTGCAGTCGGCCATGCGGACCGTCGTCGAGAAGGGCACGGGGTCCAACGCCCAGATCTCCGGCGCGACGGTGGGCGGCAAGACGGGCACGGCCCAGCACGGCGAGAACAACAGCAAGACGCCGTACGCCTGGTTCACCTCCTACGCCAAGTCCGACACGTCGGGCAAGGAGGTCGCGGTGGCGGTCCTCGTCGAGCAGTCCGACGCGGCCCGCAGCGAGGTCAGCGGCAACGGCCTGGCGGCCCCGGTGGCCAAGGCAATGATGGAGGCGGCGCTCCAGGACTGAGGCCGCCCCTCGGCCGAAGCCGCCCCTCCCCCGCGGGTTCGGTCTGCCGTACGGTGTTCGGCACCCGGGAAGCCGCTGCGAGGGAGAGTCCGCCGTGAGGACAGTCGCCGACGACGACGCCTCCGCGGAGTTCCACGCCTTCTTCGAACGCCACTACGCCGAACTGGCCCGGCTCGCCCGGCTGCTGACGGGCGAGCCGGACGCCGCCGACGACCTGGCGGCGGACGCCCTGCTGGCCCTGTGGCACCGCTGGGACCGGGTCCGCGCGGCCGACCACCCGGTGGCCTACGCGCGCGGTGTGGTCGCCAACCTCGCCCGCACCCGGGTCCGCACCGCCGTGCGTGAGCGCAGACGCGTCGCCCTGTTCTGGTCGCAGCGCGAGGAACAGGCCGAGAACCCCGACGTCGCGGGCGTGGTGGACGTGCAGGAGGCGCTGCGCCGGCTGCCGTTCCGCAAGCGGGCGTGCGTGGTGCTGCGGCACGCCTTCGACCTCTCCGAGAAGGACACGGCGCTCGCCCTGGGCGTCTCGGTGGGCACGGTCAAGAGTCAGACGTCGAAGGGGGTGGCCGAACTCCAGCGGCTGCTCGGCACCCGGGCGGCTCCGCGCGCTCCCCGGCAGGTGCGCGCGGCGATCGCGCACAGCGGTGAGGCCGCGGGAGGGACCCGATGACCGGGCGGCGGGACGTGGACGAGGAGCTGCGTGCCCGGCTGCGCGAGGCGGCCGGGGCGCACCGGCCCGACCGGGTCCGGATCCTGGCCCGGGTGGAACGCGGCATGGCGGTCGGCGACCGCGGGCCGGCCCGTGTGCGGCTGCCGGGGTGGGTGCGGGTGGCCGGTGCGACGGCGGCGGTGGCGGGCGTCCTGGTGGCCGGCGGCTACGCGGTCACGGCGGCGGTGCAGGACGACGCCCCCGCACCGCGCTCGGTCGCCGCCCCGCCGGTTCCCGCACCGTCGCCCGAGGAAGCCACCCCGAGCCGGCCGCCCGCCTCCGACGCCGAGGACGGGCCCCTGTGGTCGGACGGCTCGGTGGACCCGCACAGCAACGCCTTCTGGGCGCAGAGCAACATCACCCTCAGGACGAGCACTCCGCTGACCGCGCTCACCGTCGAGCTGAGGGTGGCGCAGACCGGTTCGGTCACCTCCACCGGGGCCTGGCGGTCGCTCCCGGAGGACGACTTCACGTGCACGGTGGAGGAGCGGGACGGTTTCCTCGTCTACCGGTGGACGCTCGAGCGGGGCCGTACGGTCCCGGCGGGCGAGTGGATGTTCGCCGGCCAGTACAACCACGAGCGCGGTGGCCGGGACGCCCGCGGCGACCGCTACGCGGCGACGGCCACCGCCGCGTCCGGACGGCTGTCGGTACGGGGCGACTTCGCGCCTCGCGACGACGACTCGTGAGGAACCTCTGAGGCCCCGGCAACCCGTTCCGCACCGGTGGCGACCAGGACGCGCCGGCCCGTCCCCGCCGGGGCGGCGCGCTACTCCACGAAATAGGTCGGGTTGGGCAGCTTGTACGTCCGGTCCGCGTAGCCGCCCTGGAGGTCGGAGTACTGGTCGCCGAAGTTGGCGACGATGTCGTACCCGAGGTCCCGCTCGATGTGCCGGCGGGTGCCCGCCCTGTACTGCACCGTGGTGCACTTCCAGGTGCCCGGGGTGGCGCAGTGGGCCAGGTAGGACGGCGGGTTCGCCTTGTCCTTCAGGAAGATGTGGCCGGTGTCGAGGTTCACGTCGGCGCCGACCTTCTTCAGGTTCTCGACGGCGGCGGCGCGCTGCGCCTCGCTCAGGCCGGAGTTGTAGAAGACCTCGACCCCCTTCTTCTCGGCGTACCGGGCGAGTTCGGGGCTGCCGGGGACGGCCGGGCGGTCGGCGCGGTCGACGTAGGCGGCCCAGGTGGCGCCGTCGTAGCCGTAGTTGTTCTTCTTCTCGTAGTCGAGGCTGAGCAGCAGTGTGTCGTCGATGTCGAAGACGACCGCCGGCCTGGTGTGCCGGTGGTGCGCCGCGCGGGCGGCCCGGTCGATCTGCTGCTTCGCGGCGGCGTCGAGGCGGGCCAGGTCGGTGGCGTACGGGCTGTCCGGGGACGCCTGGTAGACACCGTCGGCGTCGAGCGTGGTGCCGTAGTAGGCGTCGATGTCCTTGGCCAGCACCCCGATGTTGTACGGCTCGTGGGTGGAGTTGGCCGTCGACTGGCCGGCGGTGGCGGCGCCCGTGCCGTACAGGACGGCACCGGCGACGGCACAGGCGGCGGTGACGGTCGCGATGCGCAGTGGTTTATGCATGACACAGGTTTCTACGCGCGTCACCCTGGTGAGCGCGAGACCCGTGGCCGGATCCGCGCCCCTTTACCTGGCAAAAATCACGTCAAGCAGGTCAAGTCCCGGTGACCTGCGGACCGGTCACCGCCGCCGGTCGTACGGCCGCCAGTCGCCGAGGTACGCCTCCCGGGTGTGCGCGGCGGCCTGGGCACGGGTGAGCCGGGGCCGGTTCTCCGGGACGGTGGCTGCGGCGCCGGGGCCGGTGTTGCGGTACTCGCGGAACCGCTGCTCCTGCCAGGGGTACGCGTCCCGCATGTTCGCGTACGGCGCCACCGCGTCGATGCCCGCGCCGAGGTGGGTCTCGCGCACGGTGAGCATCGGGCGGGCGGTGGTGTCGGAGCTGGGCACCCAGGGGCGGGCCAGCTTGTAGTAGCCGTCGGGGGCCTCGCTGCTGACGCGGCCGCGGACCACCAGGTAGCCGCGCGGGTTGGCGCCCGCCGTGGACGGCGCGAACACGAAGCCGTAGGGGGCGGTGTCGAGGTCGGGGCGGACCAGGGTGCGGAAGTGGCACTGCTCGTACACCGCGGTCGCCCGGCCGAAGACGAAGTCGACGTCGCCCTCCGCGTAGCAGCGCGCGTAGTACTGGCGGGCGAAGAGGCCGAGGTCGCGGGTGTCGGCGTAGAGGGTGTCCTGGTGGCCGAGGAAGCGGCAGTCGTGGAAGGCGGACCGGTCGCCCATGACCTTGAGAGCGACGGCCTGGGTGCCGGTCCAGTCCGGCTGGTCGGCGCGCAGCCAGTCGTTGGCGAAGGTGATCGCGCGGGCGGTGAAGCCGTCGGCGCGCACGGTGGTGGTGGCCGATCCGCTGGTGCCGTAGGTGCCGGAGCCGTCCGGCTTGGGGGTGCCGGCCGCGTTGTCGTACACGATGACGACGTCGCGCGGGTCCCCGGAGGCGCCGAGCCAGGTGGCCCCGGTGCGCCCGGTGTCGACGGAGACCGTCTCGCGGTAGGTGCCGGGGGCGAGGACGAGCGTCCAGCCGTCGCCCTCGGCGGCGTCGACGGCGGCCTGGACGGAGGTGAAGTCGCCGCGGCCGTGCGGGTCGACGTACAGGGTCTTCGGGGTGCGGCGGGCGGCCGGTGAGCCGTACCGGCCGAAGGGACGCGGGTGCGCCCGGGTGCCGGCGACGGCGGGACCGGCGGCCGCGAGACCGAGGGCGGCGCCCGCGCCGGCGGTCGCCAGGAGGAAGCCTCTGCGGGACGGGGCGGGTCGGTGCATACGGATGCTCCTTCGGGGACGGGCGGGGTGGGCCGGGGCGGTGCGGGCGCCCCGGCCCGGTTCGGGGGACGGGGGTCAGCGCAGCCGGCCGGCGCCCGCGCCGTGGTCGACGACGAAGGGGACCGCCCGGGCCGGCAGCACCTGGGTGCGCAGCGTGGGCGTCCAGCCCGCGCCGGAGCGGAGTGCGGCGTCCGGGTTCTCGGCGTTGTGGGCCGCGATCAGGTCGACGGTGCGGCCGTTGACGCGGTTGTGGGCGGCGCTGAGCGGCGAGTCGTTCCAGCGCTTGAGCACCTTCGCGGGGCTGACTCCGGCCGGCAGGGTGAAGGCGTTGTGCTCGGCGACCAGGGCGGACTCCTTGCCGACGCCGAAGCTGTAGGCGTAGTCGTCCGAGGCCACGAAGTGGTTGTTGTAGACGTCGACCTGGCCGAAGCGGACCCGGGGCGCGCGCTCGACGAGGTTCTTGAACAGGTTGTGGTGGAAGGTCGCCCTCAGGTGGCCGCGGTCGACGGCGGCGGTGGACTCGCTGTCGCTGTTGCCGATCAGGATGGTCTTGTCGTGCTCGGTGAAGACGTTCCAGGAGGCGGTGACGTAGTCGGCGCCCTTCACGATGTCCAGCTGGCCGTCGTGCTGCTGGTAGAGCATGCCGAAGTAGGTGGGCGCCGCGCTGTCGGGGTGCTCGCCGTCGGTGAAGGTGTTGTGGTCCAGCCACACGTGCGTCGACCCGTGGACGACGGCGCTGTCGTACTCGGAGTTCCAGTTGCCCTGGTCCCCGTCCGTCGGGTCCCACTGCGGGAAGCAGTCCACGGGGCTCTCGAAGGCCAGGTTGCGGACGATGACGTTGTCCACGTCCTTGATCTGGAGGCTGGCGCCCTTGAGCGCGGCGCCCCGGCCGACGCCGATGATGGTGGTGTGGGAGGGGACGTTCGCCTTGACGGCCCGGTCCTGCTGTGCGGCGGAGGCGCGGCGCAGGCCCTCGGGGCTGTCGTCGGGCTCGGCGCTCAGGTCGGTGTCCCTGCCCCAGTTCTCCGGGGAGTACTTCTCCAGGTAGGCGTCGAAGTCGTAGCCGGGCGCGGCGAAGGCCTCGCAGCCCTGCGAGACGGCGTCGACGGTGCCCTTGACCTTGATGATCCGGGGCGCGGTGCCTTCGACGGCGAGGGCGGCCTTGAACTCGGCCCAGGTGGAGACGGTGTAGACGTGCTCCGCGTCGGCGTCGGCCCCGCCGGTGGTACCGGTGCCGTGGGAGGCCCAGCCGTCGCCCGCGGGCAGCGTCTGCCGGGCGGTGTCCCGGGGGTGGTGGCCGGGGCGGGCCTCGGCCGTGGCGGCGGTCAGGCTCAGTACGAGGGCGGTGCAGCCGGCGAGCGCGGCCGCTCTCTTCATGGCATGCCCATGCCATCTACGCGTGATCATGGTGCGGCTCTCCCTTGTTCCGGGTGTCGGTCGAGGTGTTACGCGGTGGCCGGCGCGGGCCAGCTGATCCAGGACTCGGGGATCTCCTCGTCCAGCCGGCGCACGTCCCGGTGCGCCAGTACGCGCCCGCGCAGCAGCTCCCGGGCGACGATCCGGGCGACCGCGATCGCGCCCGGCGGATTGAAGTGGGTGTTGTCCTGCTCGGTGGCGGTCCAGTTGAAGTACGCCTTGGTCCCCTCGACGCCGAGCCGCTGCCACAGCGCGAGCGACAGCGCCTGTACGTCGAGCAGCGCCACGCCCTCCTCGCGCGCCAGCGCCCGCATCGCCGCCGGGTACTCCCCGTGGCTGGGCACGGCGTCCCCCTCGGCGTCGAACCGCCGCCGCTCGACGGGCGTGGCCAGCACCGGCCGCGCCCCGCGGGCCCGCGCGCCGTCGACGTACAGCCGCAGGTAGTCCTGGTACGTCGTCCAGGGCTCCGTGTAGCGGGCGGGGTCCTCGTCCTTCTCGTCGTTGTGCGCGAACTGGATCAGCAGGAGGTCACCGGGCCGGACCGCCCCGAGGACGACGTCGAGCCGCCCCTCGTCGGCGAAGCTCTTGGAACTCCGCCCGTTCACGGCGTGGTTGGCGACCCCCACCTCCTTGCGGAGGAAGAAGGGCAACGCCATGCCCCACCCGGTCTCGGGCGCGGCGTCGGAGTACTTCTGCGCGGCGGTGGAATCCCCGGCGATGTAGAGGGTGCGGGGGCGGTGGCGTCCGCCGGCGTGGGCGGTCTGGGTGGCGGAGAACGCCAGCGGGATGGAGGCAACGGCGGCTGAAGCAACCTGTCTTCGGCTGAGCGACATGCGGGTCACCTTTCGGCGCGAGGGGCTGGGAAAGACACCTGGGGGCGCGGGGCTGTATCGATGTGCGGCTCCGCCGCGTGGGCGCGACAAGCCAGGGACGGCCCGCAGCCCGCACACCACAGGCCGCCCCACGGCGATCTCCAGCTCAGGGCGTTCAGCCCATCTGCTCCGTCCACTCGCCCTGCGCCTCGTTCAGCTTCTCGGCCAGCCCGTCCAGGAAGTCCTTCGCACTCATGTCGCCCAGCAGCACCTTCTGGAACGCCGGCTCACTCTCCGACTTGGACAACGTGTTCCAGTCCGGCAGGTAGTACGGCAGCTGGACGATGGTCGTGGACCCGTCGTTCAGCGCCTGCGCCGCCAGCTTCGTGGGCTCGGCCTTCTGGATCCACGCGTCGTTCGCCGCCTCGGTGTTGGACGGCACCTGCCCGGCCGACTCGTTGAACTTCGAGTTCTGCTCCTTCGACGTGGCGAACTCGATGAACTTCCAGGCGGCCTCCTTGTTCTTCGAGCTCTTGAACATGCCGAGCCCGTCGACCGGGTTGGAGACCTGGACCCGCTTGCCGGAAGCACCGACCGGCTGCGGGATGCCGCGGAACTTGTCGACGCCGAGCGCCTTCACGTGGTCCTGGTAGGAGCCGAGGTTGTGGTTGACCATGCCGATGGTGCCGGTGTCCCACTGGGCGACCATCTTGGCGAAGTCGTTGTTGACGTCGGCGGCCGGCGTGACCTTCTTGTAGAGGGCCGCGTACTTCTCCAGCGCCTCGACGTTCTTCGGGTCGTTGACGGTGGTCTTCTTCTTGTCGGCGTCCCAGAACGAGGTGATGCCGGACTGCCCGTACATCGCGTCGAACGCCTGGGCGATGGATCCGGAGCCGCCGCGGATGGTGTAGCCGAACTCGTTCTTGCCCGTGTTCGTCAGCTTCTCGGCGGCGTCGTAGAACTTGTCCCACGTCGTCGGCGCGTCGAGACCGGCCTTCTCGAACAGGTCGGTGCGGTAGTAGAGGACGCCGTTGTTGGCGGAGCTGGGCATCGAGTACAGGGTGCCGTCGCCACCGCCGGCGGCCTTCAGGGACTCGACCATGTCCTTGTTGAGCTTGCCGTTCAGGGAGGACTTGGTGAGCCGCTCGTCCAGCGGCTCCAGGGCGCCCTGGGCGGAGAAGCCCGCGAGCATCGACGCCGTCACACCGCCGACGTCCGGCAGGCCGCCGCCCTGGATGGCGGTGTCGACCTTGGACTGGTACTCGGTGGCGGCGATCCCGACGTACTCCACGTCGATGTCCGGGTTCGCCTTCTCGAAGTCGGCGATGATCTCCTTCCAGACGTCCGTACGGATACCGCCGTTGTTGTCCCAGAAGACGATCTTCCCCTTGCCGCTGCCCTCGGCACCCTTGTCGCCGCCCGCCCCGCTGCCGTCGTCACCGCAGGCGGTGGCGGTCAGCGCGAGCACGGCCCCCAGGGCGACGGCG
The DNA here is from genome assembly GCF_002939385.1 of Streptomyces sp. MH60. Lineage (GTDB taxonomy): Bacteria > Actinomycetota > Actinomycetes > Streptomycetales > Streptomycetaceae > Streptomyces. Next base: position 39,562 of record NZ_MULI01000044.1, read on the forward strand.
GCGGACGTCCGGCGCCTGACTGTGCCTTTGTCTCTGCTGCTGAGCATGCTGATCCTCATTGGTCGGCTCTCTTCTTCCGGATCGAACAAAGCGGTGGAACGACAACGTGCGGGTTCAGTGGGTTCGGTGGGGCCCGACGCGGAACCGCGTGAAGGTGGCGGTGCCGGCGTGTCCCTGGCCGGCGGGCGCGAGGGCGAACAGACCGAGCAGCGCGCCGACCCAGCGCCAGGGGGTGGCGGCGAACTCCCGGCCGACGGGATGCGGGCCGCCGCCGGGGTCGTCGTCGCCGAGGTCGTAGGAGAAGCGGCAGCGTGCCCCGGGGACCGTCTCGATCCGCAGCCGGGCCCGTCCCCCGGGCGCGGGGCGGGGCCGGTCGGCGTCCCGCTCGGACTCGGCCACCGACTCGGCGAACCGGTGCACCAGGTGCACGGTCCCGTCGGTGTCCCGCTGGAGTCCGACCCAGCGGTAGGCGTCGCCGAGGACCGCGAGCCCGGCCCGCGCGCCGGGTTCCTCGCTGTCCAGGCGCAGCTCGACCTCGATCACCGAGGGCTCGCCGGGGAAGCGCTGGGTGAGGACGCCGGGCAGCAGGCGCAGATCGTGCGCGTCGGCCGAGCGGACGCAGGCGAGGCGCAGCCCGTCCCCGGCGTGCTGGGTGGCCCAGCCCTCGCGGGGGTTGGCCGTCCACGACCACTGGCGGCCGAACCGTCCGCCGGGGAAGTCGTCGCCGGTCGCGGGCGCGGCGGCCGGCTGCGGGGGCAGGGCGGGACGCGCGTGCCCGGTGACCGGGGCGCCGTCGTCGCCGAGGACCGGCCAGCCGTCCGTCCCCCACCGCATCGGCTGGAGGTGGACCACCCTGCCGTACGCGCCGCGCTGCTGGAAGTGCAGGAACCAGTCCTCGCCGGACGCCGTGCGCACCCAGCCGCCCTGGTGGGGGCCGTTGACGTCGGTGTCCTTCTGTTCCAGGACGACCTTCTCCTCGTACGGCCCGAAGAACTCGCGGGAGCGGAAGGCGCCCTGCCAGCCGGTCTCCACCGATCCCGCGGGGGCGAGGATCCAGTACCAGCCGTCGTGCCGGTAGAGCTTGGGGCCCTCCAGGGTGAACCAGCCGGGCAGCCGGTCGGCGTCGACGATCACCTCGCCCTCGTCGAGGAGTCCGGTGCCGTCGGGGCGCATGCGGTGGCCGGTGAGGCGGTTCTTGATCCCGGAACGGGAGCGGGCCCAGGCGTGCACCAGGTACGCCTCGCCACTCTCCTCGTCCCACAGGGGGCAGGGATCGATCAGGCCCTTGCCCGCCTTGACCAGGTGGGGCGCGGTCCACGGGCCCCGGATGTCGGGGGCGTTGACCTGGAAGACACCCTGGTCGGGGTCGCCCCAGAAGATCCAGAACCGGCCCGCGTGGTGGCGCAGGGACGGTGCCCAGACGCCGCGGTCGTGCCGGGGCCGCGCGAACTCCCGCTCGGGCTCCAGGCGCTCCAGGGCGTGCCCGACCAGGGTCCAGTCGACCAGGTTGCGGGAGTGCAGCAGGGGCAGGCCGGGGACGCGGCCGAAGCTGGACGCGGTCAGGTAGAAGTCGTCGCCGACGCGGATCACGTCCGGGTCGGACCAGTCGGCGTTCAGGACGGGGTTGGTGTACGTCCCCGTACTCTCGGCAGCGGTCACGGGCTCACCGCCTTGCGCACCAGGGCGGCGGCGCCGTCGGCGTCGAGGCGGCCGTCGGCGACGACGGTGACGATCCGGCGGACCAGGGTGTCGCCCGGGGCGACGGTCACCCGGTCGTCGTGGGCCAGCGAGGAACCGACGCCCGGATACTCCTCGGTGCGCACGAACCACGGGTCGCGCCGGGTGCGTTCGGTGGCGCCGGCGAACACCAGCGACCAGGTCTCCCCGGTCATGGCGAGCCAGTCGGCGCCGCTGCCGTGCACCTCGCGCTCTCCCTCCCGGTCGGCGGTGAAGACGCTGGGCGCCGCGTTCTCCTTGCGGGCGCGCCAGAAGAAGCCGCCGTAGGCCGCGCCGGGGCGCCCGTTGGTGGCGGGGCTGCCGAGGGTGAGCGGGTCCGGGGTGGTGTTGGTGAGGGAGAAGGTGAAGTCCAGCGCCCAGGCGGTGCCCGTGAGTTCGGTGGCCGCGACCGTGCGGCGCTCGCGCAGCAGCTCGGTGCCCGCGGCGACCCAGCGCAGTTCCTCGACGAATCCGTCGGGGTCGCGGAGCTGGAAGGCGGTGTGCCGCTGGGTGCCGTGGTTGTCCAGCTCGGTCGGCCCCCTGTCGCGGACGAAGGTGCGCCCGCCCCAGAAGTTGTGCCCCTCGACGTCGGGAACGGCGACACCGACGCCGAGGTGATGGAGGTGGTCGGCGGGGCTGAACTCGGTGACGGCCGTGCCGGCCAGGGTGGTGACGGGGTGCAGGTAGGGGCGCGGCGAGAGCCGGTACGGCAGCTCGGTCCGGGTCACGTACCGGGCGACGGGGCGGCCCGCCACGCGCAGCACCGGGGAGTCGTTGCCGGTCATCGGGTGCTCACCTCATAACGCGGGTGCTCGGTGCGCGGCGCCCAGGGCGCGCCCAGTTCGGAGTAGAGGGAGAGGGTGTCGGCGGCGGCGGCCACGAGCGCGTCGATGCCGGGGACCACGCGGCGGTCCTCCCCGGGGACGCGGCGCCAGGCGGCGGCGGGCAGCGGCTCCGGGTCGGGGGCCCGGCGGATCGCCTCGACGACCCGCATGAAGGCGCCCGTCTCGTCCGGCGGGACCAGCAGCGGGGCTCCGGTGGCGAGGTGGTCGACCAGGTTCTCCAGCAGGTCGGTGCGGTCGTGGTGGACCTCCTCGGGGCCGTGGCCGCCCCGCTGGAGCAGGACCCGGTCCTGCTTGTACCAGAAGGTGACGCGGCCGCTGGAGCCGTGCACCAGGACGTACGGCTCGTCCGCCCGCTCCGCGCACAGGGTCGCGGCGACGGTGACGCGGTGCCCGCGCGCGGTGCCGATCCGCACGCAGGAGGTGTCGTCGGCCTCGATGTCGTTGGCGTGGCTCAGCTCGGTCTCGATGCCGGTGACGTCCTCGGCGCGGGCGGTGCCGCCGAGCGCGAGGGCGGTGGCGACGGCGTGCGCCAGCGGGTTGGTCAGCGCGCCGTCGATCACGTCGGCGCCGTTCAGCCGCCGCTTGCCGGACCAGGGTGCCCGGCGGAAGTAGGCCTCGTCGCGCACCCACGCCCCGGCCCCGCCGATGCCCACGACCTCGCCGATCGCGCCCTCGGCCACCAGCTCCCGGATGGCGGGGACCGCGTGCGAGCCCAGTGACTGGAACCCGATCTGGCAGGCGACGCCGGTCTCGGCGACCCCGTCGGCCATCCGCCGGAACTCGGCGTACGACGGCGCCGGGGGCTTTTCGAGGAGCAGGTGCACTCCCCGGCGGGCGGCGGTCAGGGCGAGGTCGGTGTGGGTGGGGATCGGCGTGCAGATCACGGCGATCCGGGCGCCGGTGGAGTCGAGCAGGGCACCGAAGTCGGCGGACTGCTCGGGGAGTTCTCCCTCTGCCTCCTGCTCGGTCAGCGGGGTCAGCTCGCAGATGCCGGCCAGCCGGACCAGTCCCGCCCGTTCCAGGCGGCGGATGTTGGCGACGTGCCAGCGGCCGTGGCCGCGGGCGCCGGCGAGGACGACGGGTACCGGGTTCATCCCTTCACCGCCCCCGCGCTGAAGCCGGTGATCAGCCACTTCTGGATGAAGGCGAAGACGATCACGACGGGGACGGCGGCGACGATGCCGCCGGCGGCGAGCGCGCCGAGGTCGACGCTGTCCGCGCTCATCAGGGAGTTGAGGCCGACCGGGATGGTCTGCTTGTGCTGGTTGTTGAGGAACATCAGGGCGAACAGGAAGTGGTTCCAGGAGTGCACGAAGGCGAAGGAACCGACCGCGATCAGGCCGGGCCGCAGCAGCGGCAGTACGACGATCCGGAAGGCCCGGAACCGGCCGCAGCCGTCGACCCAGGCGGCCTCCTCCAGCGAGTACGGCACGTTCTTGATGAAGTTGCTGATCAGGATGATCGACAGCGGCAGCTGGAAGACCGTCTCGGCGATGATGACGCTGCCCAGCGAGTTGATCATCTGGAGCCCGGCGAAGATCTCGAACAGCGGTACCAGGAGCAGCGCGCCGGGCACGAACTGGGAGCAGAGCAGGGCGAGCATGAAGACCCGCTTGATCTTGAAGTCGAACCGGGCGAGGGCGTAGCCGCCGGCCAGCGCGACGAGCGTGGTCATCACGAGGGTCGCGAGCCCGACGTACACGCTGTTCTCGAAGTAGGTGCCGAAGCCGCGGTCGGTCCACACCTTCTCGAAGTGCTCGGTGGTCATCGGCCAGGGCACGAGCGAGGTCGAGCCGGCCGGGCGCACCGCGAAGAGCAGGATCCAGTAGAACGGGATCAGGGTGAAGACCAGGTAGATCCCGAGCGGCAGGTAGATCTGCCAGCGGGGGACCTCGTCCCAGGCCGGGCGGCGCTTCTTCGCCGGTCGCGGCGGTTCGTGGTCGGTCCGCGCGGGCGCGGGAGCGGGCGCGGTGGCCTCCTTGGTGATCACTTGTTCTCGCCTCCGAACTTGCTCAGCCGCAGGTAGACGATCGAGCAGAAGAGCAGGATCACGAACGCGACCGTGGTGAGGGCCGACGCGTAGCCGAAGTCGTGGGCGTCGACGCTGGTGTTGGCGATGTACAGGGGCAACGTCGTGGTCTCGCCGGCCGGTCCGCCGCCGGTCAGGGTGTAGAGCAGGTCGACGTTGTTGAACTCCCACACCGCGCGCAGCAGCGTGGAGAGGATGATGGCGTCCTTCAGGTGCGGCAGCGTGATGTGCCAGAACTGCTTGAGCCGGCTGGCCCCGTCGACCTCGGCGGCCTCGTACAGGTCCTTCGAGACGGACTGGAGGTCGGCGAGGATGAGGATGGCGAAGAAGGGCACGCCGCGCCAGAGGTCGGCGACCACCGCCGCGGAGAACACGGTCGAGGTGTCGGACAGCCAGCTGGTGCCGTACGAGCCGATGCCCATGTCCGCGAGGTAACGGGTGACGCCGGTCTGGGAGTTGTAGAGCAGCACCCAGATCGCGGAGGTCAGGACGCCGGAGACCGCCCAGGGGGAGAAGACCATGGCCCGCCCGACGCCCCGGCCCACGAAGGTCTGGTTGACGATGAGCGCCAGGGCCAGACCGAAGAGCAGTTGCAGTCCGACCTCGACGAAGACCCACTTGGCGCTGAAGACGAGGGTGTCCCAGAACACCGGGTCCTCGGTGAAGATCCTGACGAAGTTGTCGAAGCCCGCGAAGCCGTTCCGCCACGGTTTGGTGGGGTTGTACTCCTGAAGGCTGTAGTAGAAGACGCTGATGACCGGGTAGGCGATGAAGCCCAGCATCAGCAGGGCGGCCGGTCCGATCAGCAGGTACGGGAGCCTGCGCGGCGTGGCCGAGGCACGGCGCCGCCGGGGTGGCGCGGGCGGTTTCGCCACGGCTGCGGCTTGGGCCATGACAGTTCTCCGTTCTAGGACGTCTACGTCGTGCGGGGCGTGCGCGGAGCTGATGCGCTGATGGGAAGCGCTTTCTCGATGGGCAGGGGCGTGCCGGGTCCCGCCGTCGGCGGGCTCAGCCCGCGTAGGGGTCCTGCACCTTGCCCGGGCGGGCCAGGAACTCGAAGTCGCAGCCGGTGTCGGCCTGGGTGATCTGTTCGTTGTAGAGCGCGCCGTAGCCCCGCTCGTAGCGGGCGGGCGGCGGTGTCCAGGCGGCCCTGCGGCGCTCCAGCTCCTCGTCGTCCACGTTGAGCCGGAGCAGGCGCGCCTCGACGTCGAGGGTGATGGAGTCGCCGGTGCGCACCAGGGCGAGCGGTCCGCCGACGTACGACTCGGGGGCCACGTGCAGGACGCACGCGCCGTAACTGGTGCCGCTCATCCGCGCGTCGGAGATCCGGACCATGTCCCGCACGCCCTGCTTGAGCAGGTGGTCGGGGAGGGGCAGCATGCCGTACTCGGGCATGCCCGGACCGCCCTTGGGCCCGGCGTTGCGGAGGACCAGCACGCTGTCGGCGGTGATGCCCAGGTCCGGGTCGTTGATGGTGCGCTGCATGGTCCTGTAGTCGTCGAAGACGACGGCGGGGCCGGTGTGCTTGAGCAGGTGCGGCTCGGCGGCGATGTGCTTGATGACGGCGCCGTCCGGGCAGAGGTTGCCGCGCAGGACGGCGACCCCGCCCTCGGCCGCGACCGGGTTGTCGCGGGTCCTGATGACGTCGTCGTGGTGGACGAGGGCGCCGTCCAGCTGCTCCCGCAGGGTGTCGTGGGAGACGGTGGGCCGGTCGAGGTGGAGCAGGTCGGTGATGCGGGAGAGGAAGCCGGGCAGGCCGCCGGCGAAGTGGAAGTCCTCCATCAGGTAGGTCTGTCCGCCGGGGCGGACGTTGGCCAGCACCGGGACGGTGCGGGCGATGCGGTCGAAGTCGTCCAGGGTGAGGGTGACCCCGGCGCGGCCCGCCATGGCGATCAGGTGGATCACGGCGTTGGTGGAGCCGCCGAGGCCGAGCACGGTGGTGACGGCGTCCTCGAAGGCGTCGGCGGTGAGGATGTCGCTCGGTTTCCGGTCCCGGTGGACCAGTTCGACGACGCGCAGTCCGGCCGCGGCGGCCATCCGGTCGTGCCCGGAGTCGACGGCCGGGATGCTGGAGGCACCCGGGACGGTGACGCCGAGGGCCTCGGCGGCGGCGGTCAGCGTGGAGGCGGTGCCCATCGTCATGCAGTGGCCCGGCGAGCGGGCCAGGCCGCTCTCCAGCTCCTGCATCTCGCAGTCGCCGATGAGGCCGGCCCGCTTGTCGTCCCAGTACTTCCACATGTCGGTGCCGGAGCCGAGGGTCTCGCCGCGCCAGTGCCCGGGGAGCATGGGCCCGGCGGGGACGAACACCGCGGGCAGGTCCACCGTGGCGGCGCCCATCAGCAGGGCGGGCGTGGACTTGTCGCAGCCGCCCATCAGCACGGCGCCGTCGACCGGGTAGGAGCGCAGCAGCTCCTCGGTCTCCATCGCGAGGAGGTTGCGGTAGAGCATCGGGGTCGGCTTCTGGAAGGTCTCGCTCAGTGTGGAGACCGGGAACTCCAGCGGGAACCCGCCCGCCTGCCACACCCCGCGCTTGACCGCCTGGGCGCGGTCGCGCAGGTGGACGTGGCAGGGGTTGATGTCGGACCAGGTGTTGAGGATCGCGATGACGGGCTTGCCGAGGTGCTCCTCGGGCAGGTAGCCGAGCTGGCGGGTGCGGGCGCGGTGGCTGAAGGAGCGCAGTCCGTCCGTGCCGTACCACTGGTGGCTGCGCAGCTCCTCGGGGCGCTTGCGGCGGGCCGCTCCGACGGGATCGGTCATATCGACCACCCCGCGGCGATGGCGGCGACCTCGGCGCGCTCGTCCTCGGGCAGCGGCTTGCTCGGCGGGCGGACCTCCCGGCGGCACAGGCCGAGCGAGGCGAGGGCCTCCTTGACCACGGTGACGTTGTTGGCGGAGCCGTTGGCGGCGCGCAGTTCCTCGAAGCGGCGGATCTGCTCCCAGACCTTCATGGCGGCCGGGTAGTCGCCGGAGCGCAGCGCCTCGATCATGTTCAGCGAGACGGCCGGGGCGACGTTCACCAGGCCCGAGGTGAAGCCGGTGGCTCCCGCGCTGAAGTACGAGGGCGCGTACGGCTCGGCGAGCCCCGCGACCCAGACGAAGCGGTCGAGGTTGGCGTCGCGGGCGAACGCGGCGAACTTGGCGGCGTCGGGGACGGCGTACTTCACGCCGACGACGTTGGGGCAGGCGTCGGCGAGGTCGGCGAGGCGGGCGCCGGTGAGCTGGGCGTTGCGGATGTAGGGCACGACGCCCAGTTCGGGCACGGACTCGGCGATGGCGCGGTGGTAGTCGACCCAGCCGCCCTGGGAGACGTAGGGGTGGACGGGCTGGTGGACCATCACCATGGAGGCGCCCAGGTCGCGGGCGTGCCGGGCGGAGGCGACCGCGGTCGGCAGGTCGTGGCCGACGCCGACCAGGATGTCCGCGCGCTCGCCGGTCTCCTCGATGGTCAGCTCGGTGACCAGGCGGCGCTCGGCCGGGGAGAGGGCGTAGAACTCGCCGGTGTTGCCGTTGGGAGTGAGGGTCGTGATGCCACCGTCGAGGAGACGACGCAGCAGGGCCCGGTAGGTGGCGGGGTCGACGGTGCCGTCCTCGGCGAACGGGGTCACCGGGATCGCCACCACGTCGGCCAGGGCCGCCCGCTGGGTCTCGAACGTCGCTGTCATGCCTGACCGTCCTCTTCCTGGGCCGCGGTCCCCGCTTCGGGGAAGGCCCGCTCGACGAAGGACGCGATGTGCGCGTGCAGGGCGCGGGCCGCGCCGTCCGCGTCACCGGCGAGGGCGAGGCGCAGGATCTCCTGGTGCTCGCCGGCCTCCCGCTCCCAGGACGGGTCGGCGGCCCAGGCGACCGCGGAGACGAGGGCCGCCTGGTCGCGGACCTCGTCGAGCATCCGGCCGAGCAGCGGGTTGCCGCACGGCAGGTACAGGGCGCGGTGGAACTCGCGGTTGGCCAGCGACCGTTCGGCCGTGTCCGTGGCCCGGTCGGCCTGGGTGAGCGCGTCCCGGGCGGCGTCCAGGGAGGCACCGCGGCGCACGGCGCGCTTCAGCGCCTCGGGCTCGAGGAGCAGCCGGACGTCGTAGACCTCGCGCGCCATGTCCGCGTCCACCATGCGCACGGTGACGCCCTTGTACTGGCTCATCACGACCAGTCCGGTACCGGCCAGGGTCTTGAGCGCCTCGCGCACCGGTGTCTTGGACACCCCGAACTGTGCGGCGAGGTCGGTCTCGACCAGGGCCTGGCCGGGCGTCAACCGGCCGGTGAGGATGCGGCGTTTGATCTCCTCCAGCACGTACTGCGTGCGGGAGGGGATCGGCGTGGGCACAGAGGTCATGCGCGCCTCTCGGAATCTCGCGTCGGATGCGCGACAGATCTCGGACATCAGATCTCGCGTATCGCGTCTCATATATGACGTACGGAGTACGACGCGTTGAAGGTAAGAGGGGCGCGCGGCGACGTCAATGCTTCTGACAAAGGAAGTTGGCTGCGGCCGGTGTTCGCTATGCGGTGCGGGACCAGCCCGGGTCGCGTCCGCTGAGCCCCACGGCGCGCTCCAGCAGCGGCGCGTCGGCGGTCACGGCGACGACCGGCCCGAACATGCCCTGGTCCCGTTCGGACTCCGCCGCGGCGGCGGCGAGCAGCCCGTGCGCCGCCTGGAGCGCGGCCGCGTCGGGGGTGTACTCCTGGCCGGTCGCGCGGGCCAGGTCCCAGCCGTGGATCACCAGTTCGTCGGCGACGACGGCGCCGGCGACCGCGCCGGGCAGGTCGATGCCGCCGGCCCGGGTCAGGCCGGTCCACGCCTCGGGGTCGCGCCACGCCTCGGCGAGTTCTCCGAGCACGGCGGCGAGCTGCTCGCGCCAGCCGGGCCCGATGTCCGGCACGGACGCCTCGGGGCTGGTGTCCGTGGTGGGCCCCAGGTCCTTGCGCGCGGCGTCCCGGAAGGCGACGGCGAGACCGGTCAGGTGGCCGAGCAGGTTGCGCACCGCCATGTCGGGGCAGGGCGTCGGGTCCGCGAGCCCGTCGTCGCGCACACCGTCGGCGAGGCGGGTGAGGATCCGCGTCTGCGGTCCCAGGTCGAGGGTGGTGGTCTCGGCGGTCATCGGCTGCTCCTCGGGAGGTGCGCGGTCGGCTCTCTCGGAGGGTGGACCCGGCGCGCCCGCGAAACTCATCGGCCGCCGGCGTCGGCATTAGGGCACCTGCCCGATGCCCGCACCCGGGCCTTAGGGCCACGCTGACCAGGTATGACGACGGCAGGAACGAAGAAATCCGCAGGGTCGGACGGTCCCTGGCCCGTGGTCCGCGTCCTGCGCGACCGCGACGCGGGCCTGTATCTCGCCGGGGTGGTGGTGTCCGGCTTCGGCACCTCGGCGCTGTGGCTGGCGGCCGGCGTGTGGGTGAAGGACCTCACCGGCTCGGACGGGCTGGCGGCGCTGTGCATGCTCGCGATGTGGGCGCCGACCCTGGCGGGCCCGGCGCTGGGCACCCTGGCGGACCGGGTCCGCCGCAGGCCGCTGCTGATCGCCGCGAGCCTGCTGATGGCCTGCCTGCTGCTCACGCTCTTCGCGGTGGACTCCCGGGACACGCTGTGGCTGCTCTTCGCGGTGCTCTTCGTGTACGGGGCGGCGGGTGTCGTCCACGACGCGGCCGAGTCGGCGCTGGTGGCCGCCGCCGTCGCCCCGGGGCTGCTCGGCGACTTCAACGGCCTGCGCATGACCGCCAACGAGGGCATGAAGCTGGTCGCGCCGCTGGCCGGGGCGGGGCTGTACGCGGCCTACGGCGGACCGGGCGTGGCGCTGCTGGACGCGGCCACGTTTGTGCTGGCCGCCGGTGTGTACGCCGCCCTGCGGGTACGGGAGGCGCCGCCGGAGCGCCCCGCGGCCGACTGGCGGCGCCGCACGGCCGAGGGCGCCCGGTACCTGTGGGGGCACCCCGGCCTGCGCCCGCTCGTCCTCGCGGGCGGCGTCACGATGCTGTGCGCGGGCGTCAACGGCGCCACGGCCTACGCGGTCGTCGACGCCCTCGGGCACTCCCCCGCGTACGCCGGTGCGCTGTACGCGGTCCAGGGGGCCGGGTCGGTGGTGGTGGGGCTGCTCGCCGGACCGGCCGTGCGGCGTCTGGGCGGACGGCGCTTCGCCGCCGCGGGGATCGCCCTGTTCGCGGTGGCGGTGGCGGTGCGGGCGGCACCGTACGACGCGGTGGCCCTCGCCTCCGGTGCGGCGATCGGCGCGGGGCTGCCGGCGGTGCTGATCGCCGCCCTGACCGCCGTCCAGCGCGAGACCCCGGGGCCGCTGCTGGGCCGGGTCGCGGCGACGGCCAACTCCCTGGTCTTCACGCCCAACGTGCTCGGACTCGCCGTGGGCGCGGCCCTGGTGGAGCCGACCGGCCTGCGCCTGCTGCTGCCGGCGGTGGGCGCGGTGCTGCTGGCGACGGCGACGGCACTGGCGACCGTGCGCAGGCCGACGGACCGGCCCACGCCGTCAGCCGCGTAGGGCCAGCCACTCCTGGAGTTCGACGAGGTTTCCCGCCGGGTCCATGAGGTGGGCGACCCGCATGCGGTCCGTCATGGGTGCCGGACCGTGGACGAGTTCGGCGCCCCGTGCGGTGATCTCCTCGCAGGAGCGGTCCAGGTCGTCGACCCGCAGGACGACGAGGGACCGGTGGCCGGCCGGCTCGTCGGCGAGTCCGCCCAGCAGCCGGGCCATCTGTGCGCGGTCCTGGAGGGCGATGCCCGCGGTGCCGCCGTCGGGGGTGAACTTCGCGTACGGGCCGTCCTCCGCCTCGAACTGCGGCTTCAGCCCCAGGACGTCCCGGTAGAAGCGGTAGCAGCCGGGAAAGTCCGTGACCAGCAGGCGGACCTGGGCGAGTTCCATGGCCATCCCCCTCGAAGAGCGCGACGAGGGGTGCCGAGGTCGGCCGGTGACGACCGGGCCCGGACCCCCTCGTCCGCACCTTACGCGAGGGCCGTGAGCCCCGTCCGCACCCCCTCCAGATCCCCGTCCGACGCCAACCCCGCGTGATACAGCCGCAGTTCCGTCGCCCCCAGGTCGCGGGCGCGGGCGGCGTCGGCGGCGAGGGTGCGGGGGCTGCCGCCCATGCCCGAGACCACCGTGAGGTTGGCGGCGAGGACGGCCCCGTCGGCGGCCTGCTCGGCGAACGGCGTCAGCAGGCCCGCGCCGCCCGTGCAGGGCACGACCACGCCGTCCGCGACGGAGAGGATGTGCGCGGGGTCGACGCCGGCGTTGGCGCCGCAGTGGTAGGACACCGGGTCGGCGTGCAGCAGGACCTGGAAGCCGTCGGGTGCGGCGGCGCGGACCGCCGAGACCGCCGCTTCCTGGAGCGTGCGGGCCCGGTCGTCGCGCCACGCGCGCGTGGCGTTCGCGGCCGCCGCGCCGAGGAGCTTCTCGACGCCCGCCCAGCCCCCGTCCGAGGGCGCCGCGCCCCGCCAGACCGGTTCCAGCGCGGTGCGCACGGCGGCGGCGAGTGCGTCGGGGTCGAGGCCCTGACCGCCGTAGCCCGCCCGGCAGTCGGGGCAGAAGCACAGCGACATCAGGTACTGCCCGGCGTCCCCGAGGGCCACCCCGTCGGTCTTGTCGTGGGCGTGCAGGTGGGCGAGCCCGTACCAGCCCAGCGACTCCAGTTCCGTGCCGTGTGCCCCGGGCCGCACCGCCGCCTCGGCGGCCAGGTCGGTGAGGTAGGCACGGGTGGCGGGCTGCGCGATGCAGGGCGCCCAGGGGTAGCGGTCGCCGTAGGCGTTGACGACGGAGGTGTGCGGGTGTTCCGCGCCGAGGCGGGAGTTGTGGGCGAGGACGACCCAGGTGTGCACCTGGAGGCCCGCGTCCGCGAGGGCGGCGGCGGCCTCGCCGTACGCGTCGCCGGGCGCCCAGTCTCCAGCCTCGTACGGGCGCAGGTCGCGGCCCTCCCAGCGGGCGGCGTCCGGCGGGTAGAGGACGGCGGCGTGCCCGACGGTGACGACGCGGTGGCGCGGGTGGCGGGGGGTGAGGGCGCGGGTGGAGTGGTAGGCGGCGGCGAGCGTCACCTGGGCCACGCCGAGGTCCGCGACGCGCGCGGGGGCTTCCGGGTCGCCGCCCACGTCCCAGGGGTAGGCGAACACCGACGCCTTCACCGGCCGGCCCCTTCCCGGAGCAGCGCCTGACCCCGCTCGATGATCCGCGCCAGCTCCTTCACGTGCTCCTCGGCCGGCTCCTCCAGCGGCGTCCGCACCTCCCCCACGTCCAGGCCGCGCAGCCGTACGCCCGCCTTGACCAGGGCGACGGCGTACCCGCGGCCCCGGGCGCGCAGTTCGACGAACGGCCGGTAGAAGCCGTCCAGCAGCCGGTGCACCGTGGTGTCGTCGCCCTCGCGCAGCGCCCGGTGGAAGGCGAGGGCGATCTCGGGGGCGAAGCAGAACACGGCGGACGAGTAGAGGGTGACGCCGAGCGCGCGGTAGGCGAGCTGGGTCTGCTCGGCGGTCGGCAGTCCGTTGAAGTAGAGGAACTCCTCGCCGGGCAGTTCCGTGCGCACCGCGCTGACGGTCCGCTGCATGAGGTCGAGGTCGCCGAGCCCGTCCTTGAGGCCGACGATGCCGTCGGTGCGGGCCAGTTCGACGACGCTCTCGGGGGTGAACACGGCGTTGTCGCGCTGGTAGACGATCACGGGCAGCGCGGTCGCGGCCGCCACCTCCCGGTAGTGCCGCACCAGTCCCTCCTGCCCGGCGAGCACCAGGTAGGGCGGCATGGCGAGCAGCCCGTCGGCCCCGGCCTCCTCGGCGAGGCGGGCGTAGCGCACGGCGAGGGCGGTGCCGTAGCCCGCGCCGGCGAGGACGGGCACCCGGCCCGCGCTCTCCTCGACGGCCGCGCGGACGCAGGCCGCGAACTCCTCGGGCGTCAGGGCGTGGAACTCGCCGGTGCCGCAGCAGGCGAACACGGCGGCGGCACCCGCCTCGACCCCGCGGCGCACATGGGTGCGGTAGACGTCCAGGTCGAGTCCGCCGTCGGGTCCGTACGCCGTGACGGGGAAGAACAGCGGGCCGCTGGGCGCGGTGAGCCGAGTGGCGAGAGGGGCTGAGGTCACGGGCGCTCCCCATTCCATATCTATGACCTGCGTCTACATTTCTGAACGCGACCACGCTAAGCCGCCCCGCTAACACCGTCAAGCAGGCGCCCTCTTGACGCCCGACCACCCGCTCCTTAGCGTGTCCACGCATCTGAACGTGAGGCACACACCGGCACGCACGCACGCGTACGCCACTACGACAGACCGACCTAGGAGTCCCGAGGATGCCCGCTCCCCGCACCGTCCTGCTCACCGGCGCCGCCGGCGGCCTCGGCACCCTGATGCGGGAACTGCTCCCCGGACACGGCTACGAGCTGCGCCTGCTCGACCTGCGCCCGGTCGACGGCGAGCCGGACGCGATCGTCGCCGACCTCGCCGACCGGGACGCCCTGCGCGAGGCGGTCCGGGGCGTCGACGCGATCATCCACCTCGCGGGCATCTCCCTGGAAGCCTCTTTCGAGAAGATCCTGAAGGCCAACATCGAGGGCACGTACAACCTGTACGAGGCCGCCCGCGAGGAGGGCGTCGGCCGCATCGTCTTCGCCTCCTCCAACCACGCCGTCGGCTACACCCCGCGCCCGCGGGGCGACGACCCCCTCATCCCCGTCGACACGCCGCGCCGCCCGGACACCTACTACGGCCTGTCCAAGTGCTTCGGCGAGGACCTCGCCCAGCTCTACTGGGACAAGCACGGCATCGAGACCGTCTCCGTGCGCATCGGCTCCTGCTTCCCCGAGCCGACCAGCGTGCGCATGCTCTCGGTGTGGATGAGCCCCGCGGACGGCGCCCGCCTCTTCCACGCGGCCCTCACCGCCGAGAACGTCGGGCACACCGTCGTCCACGGCTCCTCCGCCAACACCCGGCTGTGGTGGGACCTCACCTCCGCGCGGGCACTCGGTTACGAACCCCGGGACGACTCCGAGCCGTACGCCGAGAAGCTGATCGCCGAGCAGGGCGACCTCGACCCCGGCGACCCGGCGCACGCCCGCCTCGGCGGCCACTTCGTGACCGACCCCCCGATCTGGCCGTACTGACCGGAAGACGACCCCGCACCACCCTCGAAGGAGCGGACGGGCACCGAACGGGCCCGTCCGCTTCCGCATGCGGGCATCCGCGCTGCCCGTTCCCACCCCGCCCCGCGCTGCGCCCCAGGTCCGAGACGGGCACCCGGGACCGCAAACGGGCCCACCCGGGCAGTATCGGGTCCGCAACAGACCTGGTCAGTGCCGCGCGGTCGCTGTAGAACTTCCTCCAAGGGCCGCAGGGGCCCGAACGGGCAAGCACACGGCGACGAGGCGGTGAGGCGGGTGTTCGGCATGAGTACGGGGACAAGGACGACGGAAGAGCGTCGGCACGAGATCGTGCGCGTGGCCCGCGCCACCGGCTCGGTCGACGTCACCGCGCTCGCCGCCGAACTGGGCGTCGCCAAGGAGACCGTACGACGGGACCTGCGCGCCCTGGAGGACCACGGCCTGGTCCGCCGTACCCACGGCGGCGCCTACCCGGTGGAGAGCGCCGGGTTCGAGACCACGCTCGCCTTCCGCGCCACCAGCCACCTGCCCGAGAAGCGCCGGATCGCGTCCGCGGCCGTGGAACTGCTCGGCGACGCGGAGACGGTCTTCGTCGACGAGGGCTTCACCCCCCAGCTCATCGCCGAGGCACTGCCCAGGGACCGGCCGCTGACCGTGGTCACCGCGTCCCTGCCGGTCGCCGGCGCGCTCGCGGAGGCCGGTGACACCTCCGTCCTGCTGCTCGGCGGCCGGGTCCGCCCGGGCACCCTGGCCACCGTCGACCACTGGACGACGAAGATGCTGGCCGGCTTCGTCGTCGACCTGGCCTACATCGGCGCCAACGGCATCTCCCGCGAGCACGGCCTCACCACCCCCGACCCCGCGGTCAGCGAGGTCAAGGCGCAGGCCATCCGGGCCGCCCGCCGCACGGTGTTCGTCGGCGCGCACACCAAGTTCGGGGCGGTGAGCTTCTGCCGCTTCGCGGAGGTCGGCGCCCTGGAGGCCATCGTCACCAGCACCCTGCTGCCCACGGCCGAGGCCCACCGCTACTCCCTGCTGGGACCCCAGATCATCCGCGTCTGAGCACCGGCCCGGACCCCACCGGTGGCCGCACGGCACACCCACCCCTTCCACTGCCCCTTACCTCCCCATACCTCCCCATACGTTCAGGAGCGATCCATGCGAACCCAGAGCCGACGGAGGCCGCGAGCCACGCTCGCCATGGCCGCCGCAGGGACGCTGCTCGCCCCGCTGCTCACCGGCTGCTGGGTCGGGGCGGGCGGCGCCGGATCCGGCGGCAACGCCATCAACGTCCTGATGGTCAACAACCCGCAGATGGTCGAACTGCAGAAGCTCACCGCCGACCACTTCACCAAGGAGACCGGCATCAAGGTGAACTTCACCGTCCTGCCGGAGAACGACGTCCGCGACAAGATCAGCCAGGACTTCGCCAACCAGGCCGGCCAGTACGACGCCGCCACCCTCTCCAACTACGAGATACCGATCTACGCCCGCAACGACTGGCTGCACGAGATGGACTCCTACGTCGCCAAGGACCCGGCCTACGACGAGCAGGACGTCCTCGGCCCGATGCGCGAGTCCCTCACCGGCGACGACGGCAAGCTCTACGGCCAGCCCTTCTACGGCGAGTCCTCCTTCCTGATGTACCGCAAGGACCTGTTCGCCAAGGCGGGCCTCGAGATGCCCGAACACCCCACCTGGTCCCAGGTGGCCGGCTTCGCCGAGAAACTCGACGGGTCCGAACCCGGCATGAAGGGCATCTGCCTGCGCGGACTGCCCGGCTGGGGCGAGCTGATGGCACCCCTGACGACGGTCGTGAACACCTTCGGCGGCACCTGGTTCGACCAGGACTGGCAGGCCCGGCTCGACTCCCCCGAGTGGCAGAAGGCCACGAAGTTCTACGTCGACCTGGTCCGCGAGCACGGCGAGTCCGGCGCCGCCCAGTCCGGCTTCGCCGAGTGCCTGAACAACATGACCCAGGGCAAGGTCGCCATGTGGTACGACGCCACCTCGGCGGCCGGCTCCCTGGACGCCGCCAAGTCCCCGGTCAAGGGCAAGATCGGCTACGCCCCGGCGCCCGTGGAGAAGACGGACTCCTCCGGCTGGCTCTACACCTGGGCCTGGGGCATCCAGAAGGCCTCCCGCAACTCCGACAAGGCCTGGAAGTTCGTCTCCTGGGCGTCCAGCAAGGAGTACGAGCAGCTGGTCGGCGACGAGATCGGCTGGTCCAACGTCCCGGCCGGCAAGCGCGCCTCGACGTACAAGAACCCGGCCTACGTCAAGGAGGCCGCCGCCTTCCAGGAGATGACCCGCAAGGCCATCGAGGGCGCCAAGCCCAAGGACCCCGGCGTGCAGCCGCGGCCCGCGCCCGGCATCCAGTTCGTCGGCATCCCCGAGTTCACCGACCTCGGTACCAAGGTCTCCCAGGAGATCAGCGCGGCCATCGCCGGACGCCAGTCCGTCGAGGAGGCCCTGAAGAAGTCCCAGCAGCTCGCCGAGAAGATCTCCGAGGAGTACGAGGGACGATGACCGCCACCACAACGGCCCCCTCGGCCGCACCCGAACACACCCGCCCCACCGTCCGCCCGCCGTCCGGCCGGCTGCGCGCCTGGGCCACCCGCGCCCCCCTCCTCCCCGCGCTGATCTTCATGATCGCGGTCACCCAGCTGCCCTTCGTGGCAACCCTGGTGATCTCCTTCTTCGACTGGAACGCCCTCTATCCCGACGCCCGCAGCTTCGCCGGTTTCGCCAACTACGGCGATGTCCTCGGCGACGCCGCCCTGCGCAAGTCGGTGTGGACGACGATCCTGCTCACCGTGGCGGTCGTCCTGGTCAGCCTGGTCCTCGGCCTGGCCCTCGCCCTGCTCCTCGACCGGAGGTTCAAGGGCCGCGGCGTGGTCCGCACCCTCCTGATCGCCCCGTTCCTGGTGGTCCCGGTGGCGGCGGCCCTGCTCTGGAAGCACGTCCTCTACAACCCCGAATACGGCCTGCTCAACGGCCTGTTGCACTACGTCGGCGGACCCCAGCCGGACTGGATCTCGAACACCCCGCTGCTCGCGGTCGAGGCCTCACTGGTGTGGCAGTGGACGCCGTTCATGATGCTCATCCTGCTGGCCGGACTGCAGAGCCGGGACCAGCAGCAGATCGAGGCCGCCCGGGTGGACGGCGCGGGCGACTGGCAGATCTTCGTCCACCTCACCCTCCCCCACCTGCGCCGCTACCTGGAACTCGGCGCCCTGCTCGGCTCGATCTACATCGTCCAGAACTTCGACGCGGTCTTCACGATCACGTCCGGCGGCCTGGGCACGGCCAACCTGCCCTACACCGTCTACCAGAGCTTCTACCAGGCCCACGAGAACGGCCTCGCGTCGGCCGCGGGCGTCCTGGTCGTCATCGGCTCGATCATCATCGCCACCTTCGCGCTGCGCGTGGTGTCGTCCCTGTTCCGCGAGGAGGTCGGCCGCGCATGACCGCCACCGCCGTACGCCCCGTCGTCACCGACGCCAAGCCCGCACCCACCCGCCGCAGGACCGGTGCCGGCCTCGGCCTGGTGGCCTGGCTGGTCGGCATCGTCTTCTTCCTGCCCATCGCCTGGATGGCGCTGACCTCCTTCCACTCGGAGTCGGACGCCGCCACCAACCCGCCGTCCTTCGCGGCGTCGCTGACGCTGGACGGCTACCGCGAGTTCTTCGGCGCGGGCGGCGGCGCCAGCCCCTGGCCGGCGCTGGCCAACTCGGCCGTGGCGTCGATCGCCTCCACCCTCTTCGTCCTGGTCCTGGCCCTGCCCGCGGCCTACGCCCTGTCCATCCGCCCGGTGAAGAAGTGGACGGACGTCCTGTTCTTCTTCCTCTCCACCAAGATGCTGCCGGTGGTGGCGGGCCTGCTGCCGATCTACCTGTTCGCCAAGAACACCGACATGCTGGACAACATCTGGCTGCTGGTCATCCTCTACACGTCGATGAACCTGCCGATCGCGGTCTGGATGATGCAGTCCTTCCTGGCCGAGGTCCCGGTCGCGATCATCGAGGCGGCCCGGGTGGACGGCGCGAAACTGCCCACGATCCTGCTCCGGGTGGTGGCCCCCATCGCCCTCCCGGGCATCGCCGCCACGTCCCTGATCTGCTTCATCTTCAGCTGGAACGAACTGCTCTTCGCCCGGGTGCTGACGGGCGTGGTCGCCGAGACCGCCCCCGTCTTCCTGACCGGCTTCATCACCAGCCAGGGCCTCTTCCTGGCCAAGGTGTGCGCCGCGTCGCTCGTCATCTCCCTGCCGGTGCTCGCCGCGGGGTTCGCCGCCCAGGACAAACTGGTCCAGGGCCTGTCGTTGGGAGCCGTGAAATGAAGGCCGCCGTCATCGAGTCCGTGGGCCGCGCCGTCGTCACCGAGGTCCCGGACCCGACGCCAGGGCCGCGCGAGGTCGTCGTCGAGGTGGCCGCCTGCGGCCTGTGCGGCACCGACCTGCACATCCTCCAGGGCGAGTTCGCGCCCAAGCTCCCGATCGTGCCGGGCCACGAGTTCGCCGGCGAGGTCGTCGGCGTCGGCGCCCAGGTCACGGAGGTGGCGGTCGGCGACCAGGTCGCGGTCGACCCCTCCCTCTACTGCTACGAGTGCCGCTACTGCCGCACCGGCCACAACAACCTCTGCGAGCGCTGGGCCGCCATCGGCGTGACGACGTCCGGCGGCGCGGCCCAGTACGCGGTGGCGCCGGTCGCGAACTGCGTGAAGCTCCCCGAGCACGTCCGCACCCAGGACGCGGCCCTGATCGAACCGCTCTCCTGCGCCGTCCGCGGCTACGACGTCCTCCAGTCCCGCCTCGGCGCCCACGTCCTGATCTACGGCTCCGGCACGATGGGCCTGATGATGCTGGAGCTGGCCAAGCGCACCGGCGCGGCCAGCGTCGACATGGTCGACCTCAACCCGGCCCGCCTGGAGACGGCCCGCGGCCTCGGCGTCTCGGCCTCGGCCGCCACCCCCGACGAGCTGGACCGCCCCCAGGGCTGGGACCTGGTCATCGACGCCACCGGCAACGCGGCGGCGATCCAGGACGGCCTCGACCGGGTCGCCAAGGCCGGCACCTTCCTCCAGTTCGGCGTCGCCGACTACGCCACGCGCGTCCAGATCGACCCGTACCGCATCTACAACCAGGAGATCACCATCACCGGTTCCATGGCGGTCCTCCACAGCTACGAGCGCGCGGCGGAACTGTTCGCGGGCGGCGTCCTGGACCCGGACGTCTTCATCAGCGACCGCATCGAACTGGACCGCTACCCCCAGGCCCTGGAGCAGTTCGCGGCGGGCGTGGGCCGCAAGATCGTGGTCGTGCCCTAGCGCTTTCCAGCCGGCGCCCGGCACCTCCAGCCCGTCCGGCGTTCGAGGACAAGGCCCGTTCAGGGCCTAGGCGGGGGTCTGGGGGCGGCAACCCCCAGGGACGGGAACGGGACGGGGCGGCGGGGGCGAGAACACCCTGCGACAGCCGCCCCCACCACCCCCGACCCGATTGGCCCCCGGGTAAGGGAACGGTAAAACGCCCCCGCTCGTTCACCCGGCATGACAGCTATGACCCCCGGCTCGAACATCCCCCTCTCCGCCGCCCGCGTGACGGTGGACGTCGCCGCCCCCGTGCGGCTCGACGTATCGGGCCTGCTGCTCACCGCCGACGGCAAGGTGCGCTCCGACGACGACTTCATCTTCTACAACCAGCCCACCGGCCAGGGCGTGACCTACCGCTCCGGCGGCGGCACCGCCCCGGACGCGATCGTGGTGGACACCTCCGCCGTCCCCCCGGGCATCGAGAAGATCGTCGTCACCGCCAGCCCGGACGCCGCCGGCCAGACCTTCCAGGGCATCGAGCCGACCGCCACCATCCGCAACGCGGACGACAACTCCGAGCTCGCCACCTTCACGCCGCCGCAGCTCGGCGCCGAGACCGCCCTGGTGATCGTCGAGGTCTACCTGCGCAACGGCGCCTGGAAGGCCCGCGCGGTCGGCCAGGGCTACGCCAACGGCCTGGCGGGCATCGCTACGGACTTCGGCGTCTCGGTGGAGGAACCGGTGGCCCCGGCCCAGCCGGCCACCCCGCCGCGGTCCCAGGCGGTCACGCCCCCGCCCCCGCCCGCCGCGGCGCCCACGATGCCCGCCGCCCC
>NZ_MULI01000045.1 GCF_002939385.1 Streptomyces sp. MH60
GACGCGGACCGGCGCCTGCGCGAGGCGTCCTCGGCCCGCGACGCCGCCGCCCGGTGCTGCGCCGAGCTGGACCGGCTGTCCGCGCACGCCACCGCGTCCGTGCGCCGGCTCGCCCCGCTGCGCGAGGAGCACACCCGGGTCGCCCGCCTCGCCTCCCTCACCGCGGGCACCTCGGCGGACAACGAACGCCGGATGCGCCTGGAGTCCTACGTACTGGCCGCCCGCCTCGAACAGGTCGCCGCCGCGGCCACCGCCCGCCTGCTGCGCATGTCCTCCGGCCGCTACACCCTCGTCCACTCCGACGACCGCACCGGCCGCGGCCGCAGCGGCCTCGGTCTGCACGTCGTCGACGCCTGGACCGGCCGCGAGCGCGACACGGCCACGCTGTCCGGCGGCGAGACGTTCTTCGCGTCGCTCGCCCTCGCGCTCGGTCTCGCCGACGTCGTCACCGACGAGGCGGGCGGCGTCCGCCTGGACACCCTCTTCATCGACGAGGGCTTCGGCAGCCTCGACGACCAGACCCTCGACGAGGTCCTCGACGTCCTGGACGCACTGCGCGAGCGGGACCGCAGCGTCGGCATCGTCAGCCATGTCGCCGACCTGCGCCGCCGCATCCACGCCCAACTGGAGGTCGTGAAGGGGCGGTCGGGTTCGGTACTGCGGCAGCGGGGCGCCGGCTGAGCGCCGTTCCGGCGCCCCGCGCCGGCCTCAGCGGCCCAGCGGGCGGCGGGGGAGCGGTGAGGAGTAGACGACGCTGGTGGTGACCGAGCCCAGGGCGCTGATCCGGCCGGACACCTCCTCCAGGTGGCGCATCGAACGGGCCGCGACCTTGACGACGAAGCAGTCGTCGCCCGTGACGTGGTGCGCCTCCAGGATCTCCGGCGTGACCGCGACCAGGTCGTGGAACGGTTTGTAGTTGGCGACCGGGTAGCGCAGCCGCACGAACGCCAGGATCGGCAGGCCCAGCCGCTCGGGGTCGACGACCGCCGCGTACCCCTGGATGATCCCGGCCTCCTCCAGGCGCCGCACGCGCTCCGTCACCGCGCTCGCGGACATCGAGACGGCACGCGCCAGTTCGGCGAAGCTGGCCCGCCCGTCTCGCTGGAGGGCGTCGAGGATACGCCAGTCGGTGCCGTCCGGGGAATACTCGGTCATCAGAGATGGATAGCAGGGATTCCCCGGCGGGACAAGGCGACGGCCGGGGAATCGCCCTTCAGGCGGGGCGGTGTGGGCCATAGATTTCCGGCGGGAAGATCCACCGAGGAGAGGCCGGACCATGAGCGTCACCACCCCCGCCGCCGAGCACGTCAACGCCGTCCTGCGCACAGCCCCCGCACCGTCCGCCGAGGCCGCCGCGTACTTCCGGGCGAGCCTCGCCTTCCACACCGACGTCTCCGACGTCGCCGACGCACTCGCGGCCGGCGGCGACCCGGGGTTCGTGCTCGTCGACTGCCGTTCCACCGAGTCCTGGGACCAGGGCCACGTCCCCGGCGCCGTCCACCTCCCCACCGCGCACGTCCCCGAGCAGGCCGGGCAACTCCTCGACCCCGCGGTGCCGGTGGTGACGTACTGCTGGGGTCCCGGCTGCAACGGGGCGACGCGCGCGGCCCTCGCCCTCGCCGAACTCGGCTACCGGGTCAAGGAGATGCTCGGCGGCTTCGAGTACTGGGCGCGCGAGGGCTTCGAGTTCGAGACCTGGCAGGGCGCCGGGCGCCGCGCCGCCGACCCCCTGACCGTTCCGGTGGACGCGGCCGACTGCGGCTGCTGAGCGGCGTGTAGGTTCTGCCGCATGGTGCGATACGCGGAGCCGGGCGCGGTGGAGTGGGTCGAGTCGGGCGGAGGGCCGCTGATCGCGGTACCGGAGACGGTCCTGCCGTTCTGGACCGGTGCCGACGGCGAGGAGACGGACTCCGACTACGACCGGGCCTGCGAGGTCGACGGCCACGTCGGACTGCTCCCGGTCGGCGACTCCACGGCCCTGGTACTCGGCGACGAGCCCGCTTCCACCGCCTACCTCCCCGACCACGGAGCCTTCGTCCGCTGGTGCGCCGCGGACTCCGAGGACGAGGTGCTGGCCGGGGTACCCGCCGCCCTCGACACCGCCGAGTGGCAGCCCGAGGTGTCCTGGCACGTGCCGGGACCCGTGTTCCTGTTCGACGCCGCCTGGCCCGGCGCCGCGTCGGACCGCGCCGACCGGGTGCGGGTCGCACTGGACCCCGGCCGGTACGCGGTGCGCGCGGCCGAGGTGCGCCCCGGGCCGGAGACCTGGCTGAGCCTCGTACACCTGCGGCGGCTCGCCGACCGGTAGCCGGGACGAAAACGACGTGCGGGGCGATCGCGGTCCGCCCATCATGGGTGCCCATGCCACGACTTCCGCACCCCGCCCCCGAAGACCTGCGCCGCGACCCGCTGCCCCTGCGCGGCCGCACCGCCCTCGTCACCGGAGCCAGCCGGCGCGGCGGCATCGGCCACGCCGTGGCCCGGCGGCTCGCCGCGTACGGAGCGAGCGTCTACCTGCACCACCACGTCCCGCACGACGCCGCCATGCCCTGGGGCGCCGACCGCGTGGACGACGTGGTCGACTCCGTACGCGCGGCGCTCGGCGACCCGGGGGCCGCCGTGCATGCGGGCCCCGGCGACCTCACCCGCCCCGACGCGCCCGGCGAACTCGTCGCCACCGCCGCCGAAGCGCTCGGCGGACGGCTGGACGTCCTGGTCGCCAACCACGCGCTCAGCGGGTCCGACGGCACCCTCGACACCGTCGACGCCGCCATGCTCGACGCCCACTGGCAGGTCGACACCCGATCGGTGCTGCTGCTGATCCAGGCCTACGCCCGCCACCGCGCCGCCCTGCCGCCGCGCACACCCGGCGGACGGGTCGTGATGATGACCTCCGGCCAGGACATCGCGGGCGGCATGCCCGGCGAGATCGCCTACGCGCTCCAGAAAGGCGCGCTCGCCTCCGTCACGCGCTCCCTGGCGACCACCCTCGCCGAGCACGCCGTCACCGTGAACGCGGTCAACCCCGGCCCCGTGGACACCGACTACATGACCGGCGAGGACTACGACGCCATCGCCGCGCTCTTTCCCGCCGGGCGGTGGGGGATGCCCGACGACCCGGCCCGCCTCATCGCGTGGCTCGCCACGGACGAGGCGGACTGGATCACCGGTCAGGTCGTCGACTCGGAGGGCGGCTTCAGACGGTGAGGTGAGCGCGGAGGCGGACGGACGTCAGAGC
This sequence comes from Streptomyces sp. MH60, assembly GCF_002939385.1. Taxonomy (GTDB): domain Bacteria; phylum Actinomycetota; class Actinomycetes; order Streptomycetales; family Streptomycetaceae; genus Streptomyces. Next base: position 3,239 of record NZ_MULI01000045.1, read on the forward strand.
CGGGACAGCTCGTCCACCAGGTCGTCCAGGCCCAGCGAGCCCTGGGAGAGGGCCGCCATGTGCCAGGCCTTCAGGTCGAACGCGTCGCCGTGCCGCTCGCGGGCCTTCTCCCGGCCCAGCAGCCACGCCCGCTCACCGAGCTTGTAGCCGATCGCCTGGCCCGGGATCGTCAGGTACCGGGTCAGCTCGCTCTCCACGAAGTCCGCCGGACGGCTGCTGTGCGCCCCGAAGAACTCCTGCGCCAGCTTCGGCGTCCAGCGCTCACCCGGGTGGAAGGGGGAGTCCGCCGGGATCTCCAGCTCCAGGTGCATGCCGATGTCCACGATGACGCGGGCGGCCCGCATCATCTGCGCGTCCAGGTAGCCGAGGCGCTGCTCCGCGTCCGTGAGGTAGCCCAGCTCGTCCATCAGCCGCTCCGCGTACAGCGCCCAGCCCTCGGCGTTGGCGCTGACCATGCCCACCGAAGCCTGGTAGCGGGAGAGGTTTTCCGCCACGTGCGTCCACTGGGCGAGCTGGAGGTGGTGGCCCGGGACGCCCTCGTGGTACCAGGTCGAGACCAGGTCGTACACGGGGAATCGGGTCTGTCCCATCGTCGGCAGCCAGGTGCGGCCGGGACGCGAGAAGTCCTCCGACGGCGAGGTGTAGTAGGGCGCCGCAGCGCTGCCGGGCGGCGCGATGCGCGACTCCACCCTCCGTACCCGCTCGGCGAGTTCGAAGTGCGTGCCGTCCAACTGCTCGATCGCCTGGTCCATCAGGCCCTGCAGCCAGTCGCGGACCTCGTCGACGCCCTCGATGTGCTTGCCGTGCTCGTCCAGGTGCGCCAGCGCCACCCACGGCGTCTTCGCGCCCGGCAGGATCTTCTCGGCCTCCGCCTTCATCTCGGCCAGCAGGCGGTGGTACTCGGACCAGCCGTACGCGTACGCCTCGTCCAGGTCCAGGTCGGTGCCGTTGTAGTAGCGCGACCAGCGGGCGTAGCGCTCCCGGCCCACCGTGTCCGGGGCGCCCTCGATGGCCGGGGCGTACACGTCGCGCATCCAGTCCCGCAGTTCCGCCACGGCGGCGGTCGCACCCCGGGCGGCCTCGTCCAGCTCGGCGCGCAGCGCCTCGGGGCCGTCGGCGGCGAAGTCCTCGAACCAGCCACGCCCCTCGCCCGTGTCGGCCCACTCGCCGAGCTGCTCGACGAAGGTGGCGGTCGGCCGCGGCGCCGCGTACAGCCCGCGCTCCAGGCCCAGGGACAGGGACGCGCGGTAGCCCGCGAACGCCGCAGGAACCGCCCGCAGCCGCTCGGCGATCCGGGCCCAGTCCTCGTCGGTCCCGGTCGGGGTGAGGGTGAAGACCTCGCGCACCGAGTGGGCGGCGGTGCCCATGTTGCCGACCGAACGCAGACCCTCGTCGGCCTCGTGGACGGCGAGTTCGGCGGTGAGGCGCTCACGCAGCAGCCGCGCGCAGCGCCGTTCCACGTCGCTGTCCCCGCCCGGCCGGCGCTCCGCCTCGTCCAGCCGGGCCAGGGTGGTGCGGGCCAGTTCGGCGAGGGCCTCCTGCCCGGCGGGTGAGAAGTCGGGCAGACGGCTGGAACTCTCCGCGACACCGAGGTAGGTACCGGTGACGGGGTCGAGGGCGATGAGCTCGTCGACGTAGGCGTCGGCGACCTCGCGGGGCAGCGGGCTCTTGGTCTCTGACATGCGGACATCCTCGTACGGATACCGGTGCCGCGTCAGCCCGCTGGACGGGGCCCGATCATGCGGGCGGCCGGATTTCGCTCAGGGCGTGTCCGCGGGCACGGTCGGCGGCAGCAGGGGGCCGCACTCCCACTGCTGGAAGATCAGCCGGGTCTCGACGCGGGCCACCTCCCGCCGGGAGGTGAACTCGTCCAGGACCAGCCGCTGCAGATCCGCCATGTCCGCGACCGCGACATGCACGAGGTAGTCGTCCGGGCCGGTGAGGTGGAAGACGGTGCGCGACTCGGGCAACGCCCGGATCCGCTCCACGAACGGTCCGACCAGCTCCCGCCGGTGCGGGCGCACCTGCACCGACAACAGCGCCTGGAGACCACGTCCCAGCTTGGCCGGGTCGAGTTCGAGCCGGTGGCCGAGGATCACGCGGGCCCGCCGCAGCCGGGCCACCCGGTCCAGGCAGGTCGAGGGCGCGACGCCGATTTGGGCGGCGAGATCGCGGTAGGTGGTCCGGGCGTCGTTCTGCAGCAGCCGCAGCAGATGGAGATCCACCGGATCCAGTACGACGGAATCGGCCATGGCCCGAACGTAGCACGGCGTACGACCCCGCCGGCCCGGTCGGTGTTCACCCTTCGGCCATGGACTCAGCGCGCACGCACACGTCATCACCCGACGACGTACGCACCACCGCACCCACGGGCAGGGCACTGGCCACCGAGGCCGTGCACGCCGGCCGCGACGACCTCGCCGCCCGGGGACTGCACGCCCCGCCCATCGACCTGTCCACGACCTACCCGTCGTACGACAGCCGCGGCGAGGCCGCCCGCATCGACGCGTTCGCCGCCACCGGCGCCGAACCGGACGGGCCGCCGGTCTACGGCCGCCTCGGCAACCCGACCGTCGCCCGCTTCGAGACGGCGCTGGCCCGGCTGGAGGGGACCGAGGCCGCCGTCGCCTTCGCCAGCGGCATGGCGGCGCTGAGCGCGGTCCTGCTGGTCCGCGGCTCGATGGGGCTGCGGCACGTCGTCGCCGTACGGCCGCTGTACGGCTGCAGCGACCACCTGCTGACCGCCGGGCTGCTCGGGTCCGAGGTCACCTGGACCGACCCGGCGGGCGTCGCGGACGCGCTGCGCCCGGACACCGGCCTGGTGCTCGTCGAGTCGCCGGCCAACCCGACGCTGGCCGAGGTCGACCTGCGGGCCGTGGCGCACGCCTGCGGGTCGGTGCCGCTGCTCGTGGACAACACCTTCGCCACACCCGTGCTCCAGCGCCCCGCCGGACACGGCGCCCGGCTGGTGCTGCACAGCGCCACCAAGTACCTCGGCGGACACGGCGACGTGCTGGCCGGCGTGGTCGCCTGCGACGAGGAGTTCGCCGGGCGGCTGCGGCAGGTCCGCTTCGCCACCGGCGGAGTGCTGCACCCGCTGGCCGGCTACCTGCTGCTGCGGGGACTGTCCACCCTGCCGGTCCGGGTACGGGCCGCCTCCGCCAACGCCGCCAAGCTGGCCGGGCGGCTGGCCGCCGACCCGCGGGTGGCCCGCGTCCACTATCCGCGCATCGGCGGCGCGATGGTCTCCTTCGAGGTCCACGGCGACCCGCACGAGGTCATCGGGGGCGTCCGGCTGATCACTCCGGCCGTGAGCCTCGGCAGCGTGGACACGCTCATCCAGCACCCGGCGTCCATCAGCCACCGCATCGTGGACCCGGACGACCGGCGGAGCGCCGGGGTGTCCGACCGGCTGCTGCGGCTGTCGGTCGGCCTGGAGGACGTCGACGACCTGTGGGCCGACCTGGACCGGGCCCTGGGGGAGCCCGTCGCCGGCGCCGTTCCGCTGCGGCAGGCGCCGGCGCGGACCGCGTGAGCGCGCCAGCACGCCCGCCGGCCGTCACTCCCGGCCGATGCGCTCCCCGTGCGGCAGCGGTGCCGCGGTGCCGGCCGACGGGTCCAGTCGGGCCGTGACGACCAGGGTCCCCTCCTCGATCTGGTAGTCGAGGGGGAGGCCCAGGCCGCGCATCGCGGCGACCATGCCGGTGTTGGACGCCTGCGTGACCGCGTACACGCTCTCGCAACCCGTCTCCGCCGCCATCGCCACCAGCCGGGCGAGGAGTTCGCCGCCGATGCCCCGGCGCTGCCACCCGTCCTCGACGAGCAGCGCGACCTCCGTCTCGTCCCTGTCCCAGAGCAGATGACCGAGCCCGACGATCCGCCCCGAGGCGGTCTGCACGGCGAGGGTGCGGCCGAAGCGCGGGCTGAGCAGATGGTTGAGATACCGGTCGGCGTCCCCGACCGGACCGTGGTACCGCATGCCGAGCGTCCGCGCCGAGCAGCGCTCGTGCATCGCCTTCGCGGCCGGAACGTCACGCGTGTCCGCCCGGCGGACCGTGATGTCGCTCCCCTCGGGCAGCGTCAGCACGTCCCGGCCGCGCGGGACCCGCGGACCGAGCCGGGCGTCCAGCTCGACCAGCGCCCGAGCCCGGGCGAACTCGGCCGGGGTGAACGGCAGATGGGGGCGCTCCACGCTGATCACCCCGCCCTCGGGGGCGCGCAGCCGCAGCACCGTGTCCTCGAACGTGCCCTCCGGCGGCACGGCCTGCGCCGCGTGCGCCTCCGTCCGGGCGTCGGCGGTCGCGGGCAGGGACCTGATGGTGCACCGGCCCAGCAACTGCCGCAGCGCCAGTGGCAGTTCCGCCGCGTCCAGGGCCGTACGGGCGGCCAGGCCCAGCACCCGGGTCGGCGCGTCCACCAGGTCGTGGGCGTCCGCCCGCTCGGTCCAGGTCCGGGCACCGCCCGCCGCCGTCACCACCTCGGCCAGCTCCGTCCCGCTCAGCTCACCCGGGGCACGGAGCAGGAACTCGTCCACCGTGCCCTCGGTCAGCGGGTGCGTCTGCAGGCTCAGGATGTCTATCCGCCGCTCGGCGAGGGCCGCGCAGAGTACGGCCAGCGATCCCGGCGCGTCCCGCACCGTCGTCCGCATCCGCCACAGCGCGCTCTCACCGCCCGGCTCGGCCCCGGCCGGCCCGGTCCCGGCCGCTCCCGAACCGGTCGGTCCGGTCCCGGCCGTCCGCTCGGGGGTCGGTGGCCGGGCGCCGGTATCCTCCGCCGGCGGCGCCTGCCCGTGGCGTCGTGACCACCGGGTGTGGAAACCCGCCGTGGCGATCAGCGCCGCCAGCGAGGCCAGGACCAGGGCGGGCACCGCGGTGCCGTGCTCCACGAGGTGCGCCACGGCATCCGTCACATCAGACATGTCTCGACTCATGCACCCACTGTGAAGGAACGGTGTTGCGTGATCACGAACGCTCTGTGACCGATGGGTAAAGAAGGCTTTCGGGGTGCTTTTCGCCCTTTCGGGCCGGTCGCGGGGGCCGCGCACCGGGGGATGACGCCGGTACGCGGCACACCCGACAGGCTACGGGACCGGACGCGCGGGCTACTGGCCCACCCGGCCCGGCCGCAGCACCTTCGTGAACAGCACCGTGCCGTCCTGCTCGCGCAGCCGCACCGTCATGTCGGCGCTGTCGCCGTCGATGTCGACCTCGCCGAAGAACTGGTAGCCGCCCGCGGGCGAGACGTTCGAAGCGGTCGGCGCCTTCACGAAGACCCGTTCGGGACCGAAGGTGTTGTCCAGCGCGCTGGCCGGGAACGCGCCCGCGTTGAGCGGCCCGGACACGAACTCCCAGAACGGTTCGAAGTCACCGAACGCGGCCCGCGAGGGCTGGTAGTGCTGGGCCGAGGTGTGGTGCACGTCGGCCGTCAGCCACACCGTGCCGGTGATCCTGCGGTGCTTGACGAAGCGCAGCAGCTCGGCGATCTGCAGCTCGCGCCCCAGGGGTGCGCCGGGGTCGCCCTGCGCGATCGCCTCGATGTTGGGCGCGCCCTCGGTGGCGTCCGGCACGACCAGACCGATCGGCATGTCCGCCGCGATGACCTTCCACACCGCACGCGACCGCGCCAGTTCCCGCTTGAGCCACTCCAACTGCTCGCGGCCCAGGATGCCCTGCGGGTCCACGGTCTGCTCGCCGGGGGAGTTGGCGTTGCGGTACGTCCGCATGTCCAGCACGAACACGTCGAGCAACGGACCCTGGCGCAGCACCCGGTGCACACGCCCCTCGCGCGCGCCGGGGCGCAGGGTGGAGATCGGGAAGTACTCGCCGAACGCGCGCCGGGCGCGGGCGGCCAGCACGTCGACGCTCTTCTCCGTGTACCGGTCGTCCGTGTCCGCGATCACCTGGCCCGGATACCAGTTGTTGCGCACCTCGTGGTCGTCCCACTGGATGATGGACGGCACCCGCGCGTTGAAGCGCCGCAGGTTCTCGTCGAGCAGGTTGTAGCGGAAGTTGCCGCGGAACTCGGCGAGGGTCTCGGCGACCTTGGACTTCTCCTCGGTCGTGATGTTCCGCCAGGTGCCGCCGTCGGGCAGGGCCGCCGTCTCGGCGATGGGGCCGTCGGCGTAGATGTTGTCGCCGCTGCACAGGAAGAAGTCCGGGTCCAGCGCACCCATGGCGTCGTAGATGCGGTAGCCGCCGAGGTCGGGGTTGATGCCCCAGCCCTGGCCCGCGAGGTCGCCGGACCACACGAAACGCACGCCCTCGCGGCGGCGGACCGGCACGGTGCGGAAGGTGCCGGTGACCGGCTCGCCGGTGCGGCGCGGGTCGTCCGGGTCGGCGAGGAGCACGCGGTAGTGGATCTGCTCGCCCGGCGGCAGGCCGCGCAGCCGGGTGGTGCCGGTGAAGTCGGTGTCGCGTCCGAGCAGCGGACCGTGCCACCGGTGCGGGTGGCGGAACGACTCGGTCGCCGACGTCTCGACGATCATCCGGGCCGGCCGGTCGGACCGCACCCACACCAGACCGGAGTGGGAGGTCACGTCTCCCGTCTGCACGCCCCAGCCCGCCCCCGGCCGCCCGGAACGGGCGAACGCGGGCGCCGCCCCCAGGGCGGTGGGCAGGGTCAGGGCGGCCGACGCGGCGAGCGAACCGCGCAGCACGCTGCGGCGGCCGGGCAACGGACGATGTGACATGGATGCGCCTCCAGGAACAGGATCCGGCCGGTGCGGGCCAGTTTCGGGCCAGTGTGCAGAGCCAGACCTACTGGCACGGCGCGGCGCCCACGGAAATTGCGGGTGAACAACCCGGACGACCCGAGCGGTCCGTCACCCGCGCGCGAGGGCGCCGGGTCACACGGCCGCGGCCATCCTCCGCACCCCCGCCCGGATCCGTCCCGGCGTCAGGTGCGCGTATCCCAGCACCAGCCGCACCTCCTTCCCCGGCGCCGAGCCCTCGCTCACCGGGCCCCCGACCACCTGTCCCCCGCCCACCGGGCCACCGGCCGCACCGCCGTGCGCGTACGCCGCCAGCGAGCGCACCGCGACGCCCGCCTCCGCCACGCGCGCGAGGAAGCCCTCCTCGGGCCCGTACCGTTCGGGAAGCGTGGCGATGGCGTGCAGGCCGGCGGCTATGCCGGTGACCCGCGAACCGGGGAAGTGCTCGGCCAGCGCGGCCACCAGGGCGTCACGGCGCTCGCGGTAGGCACGCTGGCAGACGCGGAGCCGGCGGTCGTAGTCGCCGCGCTCGACGAAGCGGGCGAAGACCGCCTGGTCGAGGGTCGGGTGGCCGAGGTCGGTGGTGCGCTTGCGTTCGACGACGTCGTCCGCGAGCCGGTCCGGCACCAGCAGCCAGCCCAGCCGCAGCCCCGGGGCGAGGGACTTGCTGACCGAGCCCGTGTAGGCGACGCGTTCCGGATCGAGCCCCTGGAGCGCGCCCACGGGGGCACGGTCGTAGCGGAAGTCGCCGTCGTAGTCGTCCTCCAGGACGAGGCCGTCCACGGACCGTGCCCAGCCGAGCAGTTCGGCACGGCGCCGCGCCGAGTAGGCGATCCCGGTGGGGAACTGGTGGGCCGGTGTCGTCACCACGACCCGGACGCCCGACGCGTACAGCGGTCCCGTGGCGAGGCCCTCGTCGTCCAGGGGGAGGGGCGTCGTGTCCAGGCCCGCCGAGGCGTACAGGGCATGGTGCTGAGGGCTGCCGGGGTCCTCGACACCGGCGGTGCGCATCCCGCGCGCGTGGAGCACGCTCGCCAGCAGCGCGGTGGCCTGCGCGACCCCGGAGACCACCACGATCCGCTCGGGGTCCGCCACCACCCCCCGGCGCCGCGCGAGCAGCTCGGCCAGGGCGGTCCGCAGCCCGGGCAGCCCGCGCGGGTCGGGATAGCCCAGGCTCTCGTGCGGCAGGTCCGCCAGCACGCTCCGCTGTGCCGCGGCCCACGCCGCACGGGGGAAGAGCGACAGGTCGGGCGTCCCCGGCACGAAGTCCGCCAGGTCACCGGAGGAGCGCGGGGAGAGATCACGGGCGCGTGGCCGGCCGGCCCGTACGGCATCGCCCACCCAGGTGCCCGCACCCCGTCCACTGCGCAGGTAACCCTCGGCCGTCAACTGCTCGTACGCCTCGGTGACCAGCCCCCGCGACACGCCGAGGTCGGCCGCGAGGTCCCGGCTCGACGGCAGCCGGGTGCCCGCGGCGAGCCGACCCGAGCGGACCGCGTCCCGCAGCGCTTCCCGCAGTGCTCGGCCGCGCGCGCGTGCCGGTGCCGAGGCTGCGGGCAGCAGCAACTCCCACGCTGATGTCATGAAAACGGCCCCCCGAGGATCACGGCGTCCCAATCGTCCCCACTTTACGAGGGGTTGGACCCGTTGGCGCGTAAACAGGAGTGACAGACCACAGCGAGGGGGCAGGCTGATGTCGGGCCCCGGAATCGTAAGCGCAATTCAGGAGCGCCCGTGGACGCCAAGAACCGTTTCGAGACGAAGGTGACCTTCGCTCTCTCCCGACTCGAATGGCTGGGATTTCTCGCCGTATCGCTCGTGCTCGCGGTCCAGCACCGTACGGAAATCCGCTGGGGCGTTTTCGTGCTGCTGTTCACCGTGATCGACGCCATCGGCTACATTCCCGGTGCGATCGCCTTCCGGCGCCGCCCGGACCGACCGGTTCCGCGCGGCTACTACGTTGCCTACAACACGATGCACAGCCTGGTCACCGCCGGTCTCCTGGCCGGGGCGTGGGCGTTGTTCGTCGGGCCGGAATGGGCGCTGCTGGCCCTTCCGATCCACCTCATGGGCGACCGGGCGCTGTTCGGCAACTCCCTCAAACCCTTTGGTGTCGCCTTCGAACCGGAAACCAACCCGGCCTTCCGGAAGTTCGAGGAGAAGTACCGTCCGACGGTGGAATCCCGAGCGCACCATTCCGTAGAGGGCACCGATGCCGTCCGTACTTGACACGCTCGCCGCGCACAGCGACAACCCCAGCTCCTTTCTCGCCCTCAACAGCGGGAACTCGTACTTCCACGACGACCGGTTCGACGGCGCCTGCGCGTACCGCACCTCCGGCCGCTACGTCCTGCAATTCGGCGGCCCCTTCACCGCACCCGAGCACCGCGCGCCACTGCTGGAGTCCTTCGCCGCCCACACCGGAAACCGCCTGGTCGCCGTACAGCTGCAAAGGGCCGACGCCGAGCTGTACGCGGCACACGGGTTCACCGTCAACCAGATCGGCGCGTCGTACGCCGTCGACCTGAGCCGCTTCACCCTGCGGGGCTCACGGTTCGTGCGCCTGCGGAACAAGATCTCGCGCGCCCGGCGGGCCGGCCTGGAGGTCGCCGAGGTGCGGGACGGCGACGACTGCGCCGAGCTGGACCGCATCGACGAGCGCTGGCTGCGGGAGAAGGGGCGGCACGTCAAGGAGCTGCGGTTCCTGGTCGGCCAGCGGACCGGCAGCCTGCAGCGGCACCGGCGCCTGTTCGTCGGCCGCATCGACGGCGAGGTGGTCGGCTACGTCAACTACTCGCCGGTCTACGGCAGCCGCCCCGGCATGCTGCACGACCTCAGCCGGCGCCTCCCCGATGCCCCGCCCGGCGTGATGGAGGCGCTCAACGCCACCGTCATGGAACGGCTGACCGCGGACGGAGCCGACTGGCTGCACTTCGGGTTCACCCCGTTCACCGGTCTCGACCCGAGCCACGAACTGCCGGGCGCCAGCAGGCTGTTCGGCCGGTTCACCCGGCTGCTGGCCGAGCACGGCGACGCGATCTACCCGTCGGCCTCCCAGCTCGAGTACAAGCAGAAGTGGGCCCCGCACGCGGTACTCCCGGAGTACATCGCCTTCCGCGGCAGACCCCGCCCCGGCGCCGTCTGGCAACTGCTGCGCGCCACCAACGCCGTGTGAGGACGGCCGCCCCGGCCCCGGCGTCCCGCACACCGATCACGTCCGCCCCGCAGTCCCGTCCCGTCCACCCAGGAGGACCGCACGCCCATGAGATTCCTCGAACGTGAACGCGCCACTCTCGCCAAGCTGCTGCCCGACCTGGACCCCGCCCTGCGCGAGATCCCCCTGATGGACCTGGAGCGGCCGGGTAACCCGGGCATCCGGCACTTCCGGGACAGCGGCGGCCCCGGACTCCTCGTCCCCGAGTCCCACCAGGGGCGCGGCGCCACCGGGCTGGACGCACTGCGGGTGCAGCGGGCCATCGGCAGCCGGTCACCGTCCCTGGCCGTGGCCACCACCATGCACCACTTCTCCATGGCCACGCTGGTCGGTCTCGGCGGTCTCGGCGACGGTCTGGAATGGATGCTGATCGAGGGCGTGGCGTCGAGCAACCGCGTCATCGCCTCCGGCTTCGCGGAGGGCCGCCCGGGCGCCGGCATCCTGGACCCCTCGATGACCGCCACCGTGACCCCCGACGGCATCCGGATCAACGGCGTCAAACGGCCGTGCAGCCTGGCCCACTCGATGGACGTGCTCACCGCGGGCGTGGTGATCCCGCGCGAGGACGGGCAGGGCGACGAACTCGCCGTCGCCCTCGTACCCGCCGACAGCGAGGGCCTGAGCGTCAGCGGCTTCTGGTCCAGCACCTTCCTGGCCGGGGCCGAGAGCGAACAGGTCACGCTCACCGACGTCCTCGTCCCGCCGGAGCTGGTCGTGCGTACCGCGACCACGTCCGGGGACCGCCTCGACGAGCTCCAGACGGCCGGGCTGGTCTGGTTCCAGGTACTGATGACGGGCAGCTATATCGGCGCCGCGTCCGCCCTGGTGGAGCGGGTCCTGTCGAACGAACGGATCCCCGAGCACGAGCGCGTGCGCCTCTTCGTCGAGACGGAGGCCGCCATGGCCACCGCCGAGAGCGTCGCCCGCCGGGTCGACGCCGGGGACCTGGACGAGTCGGCCCTCGCCCAGTCGCTCTGTGTGCGCTACGGCGTCCAGGACGCCCTCGCCCGTATCGTGCCGCGCGCGGTCGAACTGCTCGGCGGGCTGAACTTCATGACCTCCGACGAGGTGGGACACCTGGCCGCCTGCGCCAACGGGCTGTCCCTGCACCCGCCGTCGCGCTCCCGCATGACGAGCCCGCTCTCGGCGTACCTGGCCGACGGCCCCCTCGCCATCGCCTGACCGGGCCGGAGCAGCGGCCCCGCCCGTCCTTCCGGTTCCGGCCGCGGCCGGAACCGCACGGGCCGGACGCGCGCAGGCCCCCCCCGGGGCGACTGTCGCCGACGCGGCCTCCAGCCGACCGGCCGGCAGCGACCGGGCGCGGCCCCCGGCCCGTCCGTCGCCCGGGGATGAACCCGGCCGCCCCGGCGCCGACGTGGTCCGACGAGGCCGGACGGTCCGTCCGGTGTCCGCCCCGCCCCGTGCCCGCACCGTCCCCGGCCGGCCGAACCCGGGCCGTCCGTCGTCCCGTCCGGCCCCGAGCCGGTCGTCCTTCCGCCCGCCCTCACCCCGCCGCCGTCCCAACCAGCCCGATACCGGCCGCCGTTCCACCGTCCCCGCGTTCCACGGCAGCCGAAATCCGTCGAGGGGAGCCCACCATGCCGCTCAACGCCCTACGTCCGACCGTCCTGTCCGCACCACCCCGCGCCACCGTGCGCGAACGTCCCACCCTGCTGCTGACCGGCGGCTCGGGAGTGCTCGGACGAGCGCTGATCGACGAACTGGCGCCCGACTACGACCTGCTCTGCCTGCGCCGCAACACGCCCCTGCACGATCCGCGGGTGCGGGAGATCGAGGGCGACCTCCTCGCCCCGCGCCTCGGCCTCGGCGCCGGTGCCTGGTACGAACTGGCCCTGCGCGTCGACGTGGTGCTGCACTCCGCCGCCCAGACCGACTGGCGCACCCCGCCCGAGGAGATCGTGCGGACCAACACGCTCGGCGCGGAGACGATGCTCGACCTCGCAGCGCGTGCGGACGCCCCCTTCTACCTGGTCAGCACCGCGTTCGTGGCCAACACACCGAGTGAGGAGGACCGGGAGCGCTTCCCGGGCGCCGCCGCCTACCTCGACTCCAAGAGCCGGGCCGAACAGCTGACGCGGGAGGCGGGTCTGCCCGGTGCCATCGTGCGCCCCTCCGTCGTCATGGGCCACTCCGCCACCGGGCACATCGCGGGGCAGCAGGGCCTCACCAAGACGATCGGCGCGATGGTCCTCGGCCAGGTGCCGGTGCTGCCGGGCGCTCCCGAGGCCCGCGTCGACATGATCCCGCAGGACTACGTCACCCGGGCCGTCGGCGCCCTGATCCGCGGCGGCGTCGGCAGCGGGGAGTACTGGCTCACCGCGGGCAGTCAGGCACCGGCCCTGGGCGAGATCGCCGACACCTGCGCGGAGTTCGCCGTCCGCCACGGCCTGCCCCGGCCGCTGCGCCCGCGGCTCATCCCCGTCGAGGCGGTCCACCGGCTGCTGCTGCCCATGCTGGAGGGCACCTCACTGCCCGCCTCGGTGCGGCAGCGGTTCCGGTACTACGCCGAACTGCTCCTGGTCTTCCAGCGCGAGCTGCCGTTCGACACCTCCCTCGGCACGCCCCACTGCGGCACCCGCGTCACCCACGCCGACATCCGCGCCGCGCTCGTACGGAACCTGGAGAGCTGGGCGGCGGACCGGTCCGACCTGCGCCGCCGGCATCGCGAGCCCGCGGTCGCCGCGGCCGGGACGGAGGTGGCGTGATGACCATGTCACCCCCCTCCACCGCAACCGCCGAGGGCAGCGGACCCACCGGGGCCGCGGTCGCCGCGCAGGCCACGTCCGCCGAGGCCGCCGCGCCCGCCGCGTCCCCCGACCGGCCCGATGTCGCCGACCTCTACCTCAAGCACATCGGCTCCGGCCGCGCCGTCATGGGCCGGGTCATGGGCGGCATGGCCGAGGTCCGTTCCGAGGGCGTCTGGATCCACGCCGACGACGGCCGCCGCTTCCTGGACTTCGGCGGCTACGGCGTCTTCATCCTCGGCCACCGCCACCCGGCCGTCGTCGAGGCGGTGCACCGGCAGATCGACACCCACCCGCTGGCCAGCCGGGTCTTCCTGGAACCCGTCGCCGCCCGCGCCGCCCAGGCCCTCGCCGCCCACACCCCGCCCGGCGTGGACTACGTCCACTTCGTCAACTCCGGCACCGAGGCCACCGAGGCCGCCCTCAAGCTCGCCCGCGCCCACGGACGCAGCTCGTTGATCACCACCCACCGCGGCTTCCACGGCAAGACGCTCGGCGCGCTCAGCGTCACCGCCAACGCCACCTACCAGACGCCCTTCCAGCCCCTGCTCCCCGACGTCACCCAGGTCGCCTACGACGACCCGGCCGACCTCGAACAGGCGCTGGCCGCCCGACGCGACCGTGCCTGCGTCATCGTCGAACCCGTCCAGGGCGAAGGCGGCGTCCGCATCCCCCGCCCCGGCTATCTGAGCCAGGTGCGCGCACTGTGCAGCGCCTACGGCGCCCTGCTGGTCGTCGACGAGATCCAGACCGGCATGGGACGCCTCGGCACCTGGTGGGGCGTCGACGCCGAGGGGGTGCGCCCGGACATGCTGCTGGTCGGCAAGGGACTGAGCGGCGGCGTCGTACCGGTCGCCGCCATGGCCGCCACCGCGGACGCCTACGCGCCCTTCAGCCGCGACCCCTACCTGCACACCTCCACCTTCGGCGCCTCCCCGATCGCCTGCGCCGCCGCACTGGCCGCCGTACGGGCGATGGAGGCGGAGGACACCGTGGCCCGGGCGGCGGCGCTCGGCCTGCGCGTCCTGGCCGCCGTGCGGGAGGTGTGCGCGCCGTACGAGGGCGGCCTGGTCCGCGAGGTGCGCGGCCGGGGACTGCTGATCGGCATCGAGTTCGCCGAGGAACAGACGGTCGGTGAACTCCTGCTGGAGCTGATCGCCCGCGGCGTCCTCGTCAACCACTCCCTCAACTCCACCCGGGTGCTGCGGCTCACCCCGCCGGCCGTGGTCGAGGACGCCGAGCTGGACCTGTTCCTCACCACCCTCACCGAAGCCCTGCACAGCACGGCCGGCCGCATGTCCGGCCGGCCGCAGCGCTGACCGTCAGACCGACACCCGCGTCCGAGAACCACCCGGAAGGAACCGAACGCCCCATGCAACACGTGGTCCTGCACGCCCTCGCCGAGGGGCTGACACCCGCCGACGTCTACCGCCGCATCAGCGACTACGGCCGCTACCCCGAGTACAGCGACGCCTTCCGCGAGGTGCGCGTCGAACCGCCGCTGCCCGACGGCTCCACCGTCTCCGACTGGACCGTCGAGTTCCGGGGCGGCCTGATGCGCTGGCGGGAGCGCGACACCTACTCGCCCGAGACGTACTCGCTCGCCTTCGAGCAGATCAGCGGCGACTTCCAGACCTTCGAAGGCAGCTGGCGGTGCGAGCCGCGGGGCGGCGGCACCCTCGTCGTCTACACCGCCGCCTTCGACCTCGGCATTCCCTCGCTGGCCGAGGTCCTCGGCCCGGTCGCCGAGTCGACGGTGCGCACCAACATCGCCCGGGTGCTGCGGGGCCTCGCGGACGCGGAGGTGATCGATGAACCCTCGGCTGCGGCTCGTGACTGACCGGCCGGCGGCGACCGCCGAGCACCCGTCCGCGGCCACCGAACCCCTGTACGAGGAACCCGGACCGGGCGCCGTCCGCTGCCTCGGCCTCTACGCCAAGCTGGCCGCCGGGGTGACCGTCGTGACCGCCCCCGGCGAGGACGGCCCGCTCGGCATGACCGTCTCCGCCGTCACCTCCCTCTCCGCCCGCCCGCCGCTGCTCCTGGCTTGCCTGCGGGACGGCTCCCGCACCCTCGCCGCCGTCCGCTCCCGCCGGACCTTCGCCGTGCACCTGCTGCGCGAGGAACAGCAGGACCTGGCCGGCCGGTTCGCGTCCCCCACCACGACCGCCGCCGAGCGGTTCGCCGGGACGGAGACCCGGCAGGTGCTGGGCGTGCCGGTGCTGGCCGGGGCGCTCGCCTGGTCGGTGTGCCTCACCGAGGACGTGCGCCGCTACGGCGACCACCACCTCGTCGTCGGCCGGGTGGCCGCCGTGCACGTGGGCCCCGGCCGCCCGCTGCTGTGGCACGACCGCAGGTTCGGAGCGCTGACCGAGCCGGTGCCGGACGCCGCCGGATGAGTGGGCAACCCGCCGGGACGCCGTACTGGGACCCGGCGGAACTCCCGCCCCAGCCCCAGTTGCACGGCGTGGTCACCGCGGACGTGGCCGTCGTCGGGGCCGGTCTGGCCGGGCTGTCCTGCGCCTACCACCTCGCGGAACGCGCCCCCGGGCTCGACATCGCCGTGGTGGACGCACAGCACCCGGCCGCCGGGGCCAGCGGCCGGGGCACCGGCCTGCTGGGCCCCCGCGCCGGCCCCGCCCTCGACCGCGCGGTGCGCCGCTTCGGTGCCCGGACGGCACGCCGGATGCACCGGGCCAGCCAGCAGGCGGTACGGGACGTGCTCGACCTGTGCACACGGCTCGGCATGCCCTGCGGGCTGCGGCCCGGCGAGCAGCTGATGGCCACCCGCTCGCCCGCGGGCCTGGTGGCACTCGCCCGCCAGGCCCGCGCCTGCCGCGAACTGGGTCTGGACGTCCCCGTCCTCTCCCCGGCCGGCATCCGCGAGCGCGTCGGGGTGCCCTACCGCGCCGCGCTCCTGCACCGCCCGGCCGCCACCCTCGACCCGGCCGCCCTGACCTGCGCGCTCGCCCGCGCCTGCGCCGACAAGGGCGTGCGGTTCTACGGCCGCAGCCCGCTGCTGACCCTGCGTCCCGGCGACCTGGTCGGCCCCGAACTGGTCCTCCCGCACGGCCGCCTGTACGCCGGGCAGGCGGTGCTGGCCGTCAACTCCGCCGCCGAGGCGCTGGACCTGCCGGTCGGCACGGTCCTGCCGCTGGAGGTGTACGCCGTCGCCACCGAACCGCTGAGTCCCGCCGCGTACGAGCTGCTGGGCGGGCGCGCCGGACACGCCGTCGTGGACGCCGTGCCGCTGGCGCCGTACTACCGGCTGCTCCCGGACCGGGGCCTGGTGGCGGGCGGCGGCACCGCCGCACTCCCGGCCGGGCTCGCCGCATCCCGGCTCCAGCCCCTGCGCGAACGTGCCTGGACCCGGCTGGAGCACTGGCTGCGGGCCCTGCACCCCGACCTCGCCCGGGTGCGGGTCACCCACCGCTGGTCCGGCCGGATCGGCATGACCGCCGACGACCTGCCGGTGGTCGGGCCGGTGCCGGGGCGTTCCGACGTCTGGTACATCGGCGGCTGCGGCGGCCACGGCCTCGCGCTGTCCGTGGCGCACGGTGCGTACGTGGCGGGCGCCCTGCTCGGTGAGCCGGACCCCGGCGACCCGCTGCCCTGGCACCGCTCGCACGCCCCCCGACTGCCCCTGCGCGGTCCCGCGCGCCCCCTGCTCCGCGCCTGTGTGGACGCACACGGGTGGGCCGTGCGGCGTGTCTGCTGACGGCCGGTGTGCGGTGGTGTCCTCTTCCAGTTCCCGAGATCGACCGGGAGGTTCTCATGATGCGACTCAGCCTCGGCAGGGACGGCCGCCTGCCGCCGTCCCTGGCCATGGGCACCGTTGATGTCGCCTTTCACCTGGCCGCGCGGGGCCGGCCGGTCCCCCTCGTGATCGCGTTCGCGTTCGACGGCGGGGCGCCGACCCTGGACTCCGTACGGGCACGGGTCGCCGAACGCGCCCACCGCATCCCGGCGTTGCACTACCGCATCGCGCGCGAGCGCCGGAGGTTTCGGCGGGTGGACCGGATCGCGGCGGACCGGCACGTGCACGAGGCGTGGCTGCCCGACGACACCGACGGCTCGGCGGCCGGCCGGCTGATGCTCGCCCGGCCCATGAACGCCGACGACCGGCCGCCCTGGGACGTGTGGCTGGTGCACGGCCCGGAGGGCCGCCACACCCTCTGCTACCGCACCGACCACACGTTCCAGGACGGGATGGGAGCCGCCTACACCGCCCGCGCCCTGCTCGGGGACGACCCCGGGGGAGGGCCGGTCCCGCAGCCCCGCCGCCTGCCCACCGCCGCGGGTCTGGCGGGCACGCTGGGGGACGTGGTGGGGGCCTTCGGAGCGGCGAAGGCGAAACCGGCCTTCGACGGCGTGTGCACCGGGCGGGTCGACGTGTGCCACGCCGACACCTCGCTCGCCCGGCTCCGCGCCATCGGCCGCGCCCACGGAGCCACGGTGACGGACGTCTACCTCGCCGCCCTGTCCCACACCGTGCGCACCTGGCACCTGAAGCAGACCGGCGCGGTCCACCCGCCCCTGCCCGTGGCGATCCCGATGTCCGTGCGCGCCCCGGGCGAGGAGCGGGTCCCGGGCAACCACATGATCACCGCCCGGATCCAGCTGCCGTGCGACGAGGAGTCGCCGCGGCGGGCGCTGGCCCGGGTCGTGGCCGCGATGAACGTGCTGCGGGCCGGCCGACGGCGCGACTCCATGCGCGTGCTGCTGGCGGCCACCCCGCGGTCGGTCGGCGCCAGGGTCGGCGTCCGCCTGGTGCACGGCAGGGTCGTCGCGGGGCCGGTGAGCAGCGTGAACTTCGGCGCGGCGCTGGTCCACCAGGGGCTCACGGCCAGGCGCACGGCCGCCTTCGCGAGCGGCGCGTCCGGAATCCGCAGCGTGGTGACGCTGACCTGTCAGCACGACACCGCGTGCCTGACCGTGGTGCACGACGAGGCGCTCCGTACCGCCGACGAACTCCCCGACCTGTGGCTCGCGGCGCTGCTGGAGCTGGAACGCGGGTGACCCGGGCCGCGGTCTCCGCGCGGTCCGCGACGAAGCCCCGGGCACGCGCCCGGGGCTTCTTCGTACGGGGCTTCGTCGTACCGGGGGTTCAGCGCGGGGCGCGCAGTGTTCCGGTGGTGAGGAAGGCGCACTTGGCCGCGGCCTCACCGACCAGCGGCAGGTACCGGGACATCCGTTCCACCGCGTACGGCAGGGTGAACGGATCGGCGACCCGAGCGTCCCAGCCCTGCTGCGCCCACCACTCCTCCGGGTCGGCGAGCTGCCAGTTCCAGGCCGCCCCGATCGTGGCGAGGGCATCGAGGAACGGGGCCACCAGGGCGGAGTCCACCGCCCGGGAGTTCACGCACTCGGCGCCGAAGGTGCTGCCCCCGGCGGACAGCTCGGTCATGGTGGTGACGATGGTCGCCACGGCATCGGGGCTGAGGAAGTAGAGCGGCGCCTCGCAGAGCCAGGCGGTGGGCCTCGCGGGATCGAACCCCGCCGCGACGAGCTCGTCGCCCCAGGACCCGGTGACGTCGGCTCCGACGGTGCTGCGGCGTCCGCAGGTGACCGGGCTGCAGTCGAGCACGCGGTCCTTGAAGGCCAGGACGGAGGGGACCTCGACCTCGAAGAGGTGCACACCGGTCGGCCAGTCCAGCCGGAAGGCGCGGGTGTCCAGGCCGGCACTGAGGACGACCACCTGGCGGCAGCCCGAACGGGCCGCGGTGAGCAGGTAGTCGTCGAAGAAGCGGGAGCGCACCACCTGCCAGTCGGGCAGCAGGCGCTGCATCGGCCCGTCACCGGGCGGACCACCCTTGAACCGCGCCGCGTGCAGGAAGTCGGCGGCCCACGGGTCGAGGACGTACGGCGCGGGCCGCAGGGCCTCCGCCGCGTGCGCGGCGGCCGTCCAGAGCGCCGCGTGCGAGAGGCCCTCCGGGGCTCGGGCGGCCGGCACGTACGGAGACTGCGGACGGGTGGTTTCCGGCATGGAACCTCCTGGATACGGACGGAGCGGACGGAACAAAAAGAACGGGTGGCCGTGCGCGGTCGGATCAGCCCGAGCGGCGACGGCCCAGCAGGAAGGCCGCGGCGCCCAGCGCGAGCAGGCCCCCCGAAGGACGGGTGGGCCGCTGGCCGCCCATCGCGGCCGGGGTGCGCGGCTCGTGGATGTTCAGCGCGAACTGGCGGTTGGCCACGTCGGACAGGACGCCCCGGACCTGCTCGGGGCTGGTGACGGCGGCCAGCAGCAACTCCATCGAGTTGCGGGCGAACTGGTTGCGGCCGAGGAACTCGCGGCCCAGGGCGAAGAGGATCTTCGGCACCTCCGCCTGGAACACCTCGGGCAGCGTGATCTCGGGAGCCAGGCAGCGCACCGAGCCGTCCAGGTTCGCGAACGACTTGCCCAGCAGCGACACGGCCGGCGGGGAACCGATGCCCCGCTTGGTCGCCTTGGCGAGCACGGTGGTGAGCGAGACCCCGAAGTTCATGTCCTCCAGGGACAGATGGGACACCTTGGGGACGAACGCCGCCATGTCGGCGGCGAACGCGGGCATGTTGGCCCAGGGCGTCACACGGCCCATCTCGGCCCAGTGCTGCGCCAGTCCGGCGCCGTCGTTCTGGGCCAGCGTCATGAACAGCGGCAGCAGCTGCAGGCTGGTGCGCCGGTCCAGCCGGCCGACCATGCCCCAGTCGATCAGGGTCGCCGGTCCGCCCGGAGCGGCGAAGACGTTGCCGGCGTGCGGGTCGGCGTGGAAGAACCGGTGGACGAAGTACCCGTGGTACATGAAGCGCAGCAGGTCCTTGCCGATCTCCACGCGTTCGGCGTCCGTGAAGTGGGCGCGGTCGACGTGCCGCACCGACTTCCCGTCCGCCAGCGACTGGACCAGGACCCGGGGAGTGGCGTGCAGTACGCGGGGCACCTCCAGGGAGCGGAACGGCCGGACGTGTTCGCGGGCCTCGTCCATGTTGCGGGCTTCGCCCGTGAAGTCCAGCTCGGGTTCCATGGCGTCGAAGACCGAGCCGAGCATCGCCTCGATGTCGATGACCTCGTTGAACCGGGGAGCGACGCGGGCCACGATGCGCGACGCCCGGCGCATCAGGGCCATGTCCGCGAGCACGCCCTCGCGGATGCCGGGCCGTTGGATCTTCACCACGGCGGCCCGGCCGCCCGGCAGCGTGACGCGGTAGACCTGGGCGAGGGACGCCGCCCCGAGCGGGGCGGCGGTCTGGATGTCGTCGAAGCGCAGTTTCCAGTCCGGTCCGAGGTCCCGGGCCAGCACCGGCTCGAACTCCGAGAACGGCTGCACGTCGACCTCGTCGTGCAGGTTCTGCAGTTCGTCCCGGATGGACTCGGGGACCATGTCCGGCCGGGTGGACAGGATCTGGCCGAGCTTCACGTAGAAGGGACCGAGGCTCTCCAGGGCCTGCCGCACCGCCTTGGCGCGGCGCTGCTCGGACCCGGCGGACCCGGCGGAGGCGTCGGTGTCCTCCGCCGGGGACCGCGCGTCCCGCTTCGTACGCCCGCGCAGCCGGGCCCCCAGCCCCACCTCGTCGGCCACGAGGCCGCCGAGGACCTTGACCACGAGACGCAGCCGATCGCCGACGACAGACGCCATCGTGTGTGCTCCTCAGGTGGGTTGCGCGTACGGACGTCGGCCGGCGGACCGCGTGCAGCCGCCCGGCAGGACGGTGCTGCTACCGGTCGGTCGAGGACTGACCGCCGCGGGGCTTGTCGCCTCCCTGCTGTCCGGTCATGCCCTGCAGCTGTCCGGTCAGGCCCTGCAGCGCGGCCATGCCCTGCTGTCCGGCCTGGGCCGGCATGTTGGCCATGTTCTGCAGGCCCTGGACCGCGTCGAGGAGCTTGGGGAGCACCTGGAGCAGCTGGGTGAGCTGGGTCGGGAGCGCCATCAGGTCGCCCGCCCCGCTCGCCGCGTTTCCGAGCCCCCCGGCCAGCTGACCGAGCCCGCCGAGCGCACCGGCCGCGCTACCGACCGCGGCGAGCGGATTGGCCGCCCCGCCCAGCGCCGCCAGGGGATTGCCCGTCCCGCCCAGCGCGGCCGCGAGCGGGTTGCCGCCGCCCGCGGCACCGGTGAGCGCGGCCAGGGGGTTGCCCCCGGCGCCCGAGGTGATGCCGGCGAGCGGGTTGCCGGCCGCGCCGAGGGCGGCCAGCGGGTTGGCGACACCCGCGAGCGCCGTCGCCGGGTTGACGGCCCCGGCCAGCGCGGCGAGGGCGTTCGGGGGCAGCCCGGCCAGCGTGTTGTAGGTGTTGCCGGAGCCACGCGACGAGTCCGAGTCGTCTCGGTTCAGGAGCTCGTCGAAAGCCTCCTTCCAGCTGTCGCTCATATCACCCACCAAATCCTTGACGATGTCCTGGATGTTCTTGCTCTTTTTGGCCATGGGGGTAGCCCCTTTCCGTTTCTCTGTGATGGAAGAGGAATGACTGCCGGCTGTTATCTGGGACAGCCTTCCAAGGATTTCGCGCACACGTTCTTCAAACGGGCGCGACCCCTGGTGAAAGCGGCTTCTGCCGCCTTGACGGAAATGTTGTGCATGCGGGCGAATTCCGCAGTGGAAATCCCCTTGGCGCGGGCGAGTATGACCTCCTGTTCCCGTCCCCGCAGGTGTTGCACCTGGCTCAGCAGCCACCGGCCGAAGTCCTGGTCGCAGACGTCGTCCTCGGTGGTGCCGAACGTGTCCACGAGCGCTGCGCGCTGCAGGAGTCTGCTGCGGCGCTCCATGTCACGGTAGAAGTCGATGCAGAGGCGAAGCGCCACGGACGTCAGAAAGGAACCGAGCCGATTCCTGTCCAACGCGGCGTGAGCGGCTGCGCGGGCCATGGTTTCCTGAACGCAGTCCTCGGCGTCCTGAAAACTCGGCAGTCTTCGTCGAACCAATCGCATGAGGCGGTCCTGGTGCTGGAAGATGTCTTCCCAGGAGCATTCAGCGGGCGATTGGCAGGTGGAATGTCGCGCCATGGTGGATTGCAGCCCGTTGTCTCTCGGATTGGGCAGGGAGAACCGCGACCGACTTTCTATTTGTCGGCCATGTGGTTTTCCTACCCGAGGCCCTGGAGCGGCAAACCGGAATATGTGCCTCCGCGAGCTGGCGGAAATGTTTTTTCGCGCTCATTTCCGAGGAGCGGGCCGCCGTGCCCAGTCGCGGTTCCAGTTGAGCCACATGTCCCGTACGGTCTGGTGCACCAGCGAGCTGCCGGCCCGCAGTTCGCTGGTGTACGCCTGGACCGCCTCCTTGCCCACCAGCCGCGCGCCGCCGGTGAAGTAGGAGCCCCGCACATGCCGGGGCGAGCGGTACTTGCCCCACAGCAGGATCTTCATCAGCGGCCAGAGGGTGAACACCCCGGACGGGCAGCGGTTGTCGGGGTCCAGGGTCCCCCAGACGGACGGGACCAGGCCGCTCTCGCCCAGCACCTCGTAGATGCGCGCGATCGTCTGCTCCTTCGTCAACTCCCCTTCCCGGTAAGCGAGCACGGCGTCCCGCGACTGGTCGAACATCCGCTCCACCCAGGGATTGTCCATCCCCTGGAGCCCTCGGTACGGCGGCATCTCCAGGACGTCGAAGCAGGCCGGGTCGTGGGTCTTCTCGTACGTCACGGCCACCTGGTTCTGGGCGTTCGTGCCGTAGAGGGTGGTGAGGGTCCACACCCGGTTCCACGCGTTCCACAGGTCGAAGTCGTCGAACGCGATGTAGCTGCACGACACCAGGTCGTCGTAGAACCGGAACATGCGCTTGGTCCAGTGGTCCAGGTACGCGAACCGGGCGGTGTCGAAGTCGTTCTGGCGCACGGCGTCGATGAGCCGGTGGCTCAGGGCGTTGAGCGCCATCACGGTGACGGCGAGCCCGCTGGAGAAGAGCGGGTCGATGAAGTCACTGGCGTGCGGCAGCAGGCACCACCGGTCGCCGACCACCTTCTGCGAGGCGAACTGGGTGCGGTCGGTCGACACGTACGGCCGGACCGCCCGGGCCCGCTCGAACTGCCGCGCCACGCTGGGGAACCGGCCCACGTGCTGCCAGAACTCGTCCTCGGCCGAGACGTCGTCCGGGCGCGGGTACCGGTCGAGGTCGAGGTTGATGCCGACGCTGCACAACCCGCTCGTGCTGGTCGACTGGTTGTCGAACGGGATCACCCACAGCCAGCCGCCCTGGAACACGTGGTGGAGCGTCCCCTGGCTGAACGGGCTCGGCATGCCGTGCTGTTCGCGCGGTGGCGAGACGGCGTCGAAGGGGCGCACGTCCACCATGTGCGTGAAGATCGTGCGCGAGCGGGTGCGGTACGGCGGCTCCTGCCGCAGCCCGAGCCGCTCGGGCAGCATCGCCCGCATCCCGCCGGCGTCGACCACGTACGAGGCCCGGAAGCTGCCGCGGTCGCGGGTGACGAGCGTGGCGCCGTCCTCCTCGAACTTCACGTCGTCCACCATGGTGTGGGTGTACGCGGTGACGCCGTAGGACACGGCGACGTGGAACATGTACGCGTCCACGTCCTGCCGGAAGTAGTGCGAGTCGGGGCCGAGCGGTGGTCCCCAGGTGGGGTACTGCGTGCACTCGTCGGGCCGGGTCGGCTCGTCCTCCCGGTGGTAGATGAAACTGAAGTTCCGCTTGACTCCGCAGTTCGACGACACATGGCGGCGCAGTGCCGCGTTGGTCGCCAGGTGCTCCAGTTCCGGGACGTCGTAGCGGCGGGCCAGGACCCTCAGGCCGAAGGTGGTCTCGGGGACGGTGGACTCTCCGATGGCGAACCGGGGATGACCGCTGCCCTCCAGCAGCAGCACGCGCACGCCGTGGCGGGCGAGGACGGTCCCCAGCATCGTCCCGCCGATGCCGCCTCCGACGATGGCGACATCGAAAACACGCTGGTCTTCTTGCATGTCTGCGGTTCCTTTCGCAACGGGAAGGACGAGTTGCCGGTCCATCCGGTCACCGAGGGGTGACGGGAGAACCCGGCAGCACCCGGCGCAGCCCGCAGGCCGCCACCCGGGCGAAGAAGGACACGGCGAACCAGGGAGTGGGCGCCAGGGCGGCCAGCCGCCTGCGGTCACCGGGGACCAGGCGCTCACCGCGTCCGGTGACGTCCAGCCACGCACCGAAGTGCAGCAGCCGTGCCTCGGGTCCGGCGTCCCGCGCGGGGAACGGCCGCATGTGTTCGCGCACCGCGCGCGTGAGGGCCGTGCGCCGTCCCATCCCCACCTCGTGCCCGGCCAGGAAGGCGTCGAGCAACTGGGCGGAACGACACGGGAATCCGCCTCGGCCGAGCGGTGAGCGCTCCACGAGTCCGGCGTCGTGGAACGCCGCGGCGGCCAGCAGCCCCACCCGGTCGTAGGCCGTCCCGTGGCTGCGCGCGCAGGCGTCGGCCAGCAGGAACGTCCGCAGGGAGTGCACGGCGACGTGCGGCGGCAGCAGCCGGCGCATCTCCGTCAGCGCGGCTCCCACGAGGGGATGCCCGAGCAGCTCCGCCAGGGCCGGCCGGCCGAGCAGGGGCTGCCACGTCTCGGGCAACGCCTCCGGTGGAACGCCGGGCGAACCCGCCCCGCCCGCACCGGAATCGGGAACCTCCGGAATATCGGGCCCTGTGGCCATGACCCAACCCCCTTGCCCCGCTGCTCCATTGGCAGTGTCCGTCTCATCTGTCTTTACGCTCGGGCAGTGCCTCGACCCCCGTTTCACAACGCTTTCCGAACCCTCTTTTCGAGTGATTCGAAAAAATGAGCCCCATTTACTCCATGGAGTGAATTCTTTCCCTCAGGCGAGGGATCGTTGCGGAAATTGATGGACGCGAGACTGAGAAGTCCGATTCACCACAGCTCCCTTCGCGACGAAAGAGAGAGCGTCATGAGCTTCCTCACCCCCCGCCTCCCCGGCGTCAACTCGGACGACGTCGTCCTGGACAGCACCGAGGCCGCGCACCGCGTGGGCGCGGTCGTGCAGGCCGGCGGGGCGCAGGTCATCGCCACCGTCGACGTCCAGGCGGGCGAGGACGACTGGAACGCGCCGCCGAGCGAGGAACATCCGCGCCCGGTGGTGCTCGTGCACGGCACCTTCGGCAACCGCGGCTACACGTGGAACACGGCGACGCCCCTGCTGCGCCAGCACGGCCACCGGGTCTTCCGGCTCGACTACGGTCAGCACGGCAACCCCGTGATCTTCGGCCTCGGCGACGTCAAGCACTCGGCCCGCCAGCTCGCCGACTTCGTCGACGAGGTGCTGCGCCGCACCGGCGCCCAGCAGGTCGACCTCGTCGGCTTCTCCCAGGGCGGCATGCTGCCGCGCTACTACCTCAACGCGCTGGGCGGCGGGCCCAAGGTGCACAACTTCGTCGGCATCTCACCCAGCAACCACGGGGTCACGGCCCAGGGGCTGATGAACCTCGCCCGCCAGATCCCCGGCGCGGTGGAGCTGCTCGAACAGGGCGCCGTCGAGGAGGTCGTGCCGGTCTGGCCGCAACTGCAGCACGACCACCCCTTCCAGCGGGAGCTGGCCCACCTGGGCGAGACGACGGAGGGCGTCCGCCACACCGTCATCGCCACCCGGTACGACGACGTGGTCACCCCGTACACCTCATGCGCCCTGGAGCCGACGGAGGGGCGCTACGTCAACAACATCGTCCTGCAGGACATCGACCCGGACGACCACACCCCGCACGTGAGCATGCCCTACAACGCGACCGTGCTGAAGGAGGTCCTCGCGGCGCTCGCCTCCTGAGCGCGGCTGCCGTCCAGGACGACCCGGGCCACCAGCGCCGGGTCGTCGTTCATGGGGACGTGGCCGCAGCCGGGCAGCCGTACCAGCCGGGCGCGCGGGATGGTGCGCTTGGCGCGTACGCCCTGCCGGGGCACGAGCAGCCGGTCCCGGCTGCCCCACGCCACGGTGACGGGGATGCCGGACACGTCGTCGGTGAACAGCACGCTCCGGCCGGCCCGCAGGGTCTCGGCGAACCCCTCGGCGTGCGCGAGCGCCAGCGTCTCGGCGACCACGGCATCGGGGGAGCGCCGGCCGGGACGGGCGTAGATCGTGCTGGTCAGCGCGGTGCGTCCGACGGCCGTGCGGGACAGCCGCTCGACGAGCGGAAGCGGCAGGCTCCGCGCCGTACGGCGCATGCCCGTCAGGACACCGAAGGCGTAGCGCCGCTCGGCCCGCGTCCAGAAGCCGGCCGGGGACAGGGCCGTCACCGACCGCACCAGGTTCTCCCGGCCCAGCTCCAGGGCCAGCAGACCGCCCAGCGAGTTGCCCGCCACGTGGGGGCGATCGAGGCCCAGTGCCGCGCAGAAGGCGCCGAGCACCGCGCTCGTCGTGGGCAGGTCGTGCGGCAGCCCGGGCGGCAGTGCGGGCGACTCCCCGAAGCCCGGCAGGTCCACGGCTATCACGTCGCGTTCGGTGGCGAGGATGTCGACCACCGGGTCCCAGGCCTGCCGGTGGTGACCGATGCCGTGCAGCAGCACCAGCGGCTCGCCGTCGCCCACGCGCGCGTAGGCGAGGGTGAGGTCCCGCGGACCGTGGGCGGTGGGGGCCGTGAACGAGAGCGTCGCGGACATGGGGCTCCTTGTCGGGAACAGGTGTTCCGGGAACGGGTGCACGAATGACGTCGCGTAGACAGTTTGTCAGCAATAGCTACCGACGGGTAGCCCCGTGTCTGCCACGACCGATTCCGTCTGGACACCGCCGGACGCGTCCGCTGGGATGGAGGGGTGACCACCGACACCGCGACCGACGTCTTCGAAGCACACCGGCCCGTCCTCCTGGGCGTCGCCTACCGCATGCTGGGCCGCCTGGCCGACGCGGAGGACGTGGTCCAGGAGGCTTGGCTGCGCTGGTCCGGCGCCGACCGCTCCGCCGTGCGCGAGCCGAGGGGCTACCTGGTGCGTGTCACCACCCGCCTCGCCATCGACCGGCTGCGCCAGGTCAAGTCGCGCGGCGAGACGTACGTCGGCCCGTGGCTGCCCGAGCCCTACGTCACCGACTTCGGGGACGCCGAGCCGGACACCGCGGAGCGGGCCGTCCTCGCCGACTCGGTGTCCCTCGCGGTCCTCGTCGTCCTGGAGTCGCTGTCGCCGCTGGAGCGGGCGGTGTTCGTCCTCAGAGAGGCGTTCGGCTGTCCGTACGCGGAGATCGCCGCCATGCTGGAGCGCGGCGAGGCCGCGGTGCGCCAGCTCGCGGGACGCGCCCGCAAGCACGTGGACGAGCGGCGGCCCCGCTACGACGTCGACCCGGCGCAGCGCCGGGATCTCACCGAGCGCTTCCTCGCCGCCGCGGTCGACGGGGACCTGGCCGGTCTGCTGGCGACGCTCGCGCCCGACGTCCGGCTGGTGGGCGACAGCGGCGGCCGGTCCAAGGCGCCACTGCGCGTGCTGGAGAGCTCCGACAAGGTGGGCCGCTTCCTGCTCGCCGTCGCGCAGCAGGGCATCCCCGACGCCACCTTCCACTTCCTGGAACTCAACGGCGGCCCCGCCCTGCTGGTCCGCTCCGGCGGGAAGCCCGACTCCGTCGTCCAGGTGGACGTCGCGGACGGCCGCATCCAGGCCGTGTACATCATGCGGAACCCGGACAAACTGGTCTCCCTGGCTGACGCCCCCTAGCCCGTCCCCGAGCGGCTCGCGGCCCCGGTACCCGCCCCGTGACGGGTACCGGGGCCGTGCTGTCCGCGGGATTGGTCTTGACCAAGGGGGTGGGGCGTTTTATGGTCGCAGAGAACTGCAACAACCTTTAATAAACAAGGGCGTCAAAACGCCGCCGGACCACGGCGATTGCGGAGGACAGGGTGGGGACCACGCAGTTGGAACGGGTGCCGGAGCCGAAGTACTGGCACCTCAGGACCGTGCTCAGCGAGGCCCTGGACTCGGAGTTCGAGGTGGGTGAGGTGCTGCCCAACGAACGGGACCTCGCCGCCCGCTTCGGCGTCGCCCGCGCGACCCTCCGCCAGGCCCTGGAGCAGCTCGAACTGGAGGGCAGGCTCCAGCGCCGCCGCGGCGTCGGTACGACCGTGGCCCCGCCCCGCGTCGGCGTGGCCGTCGGCACCCGGGAGCACGCCTGGCCCGGAACGGCCGACGACGCCTGGCACCCGGCCGACTGCCACCTCGCGGCACCTCCGGCGGCCGTCGCCGAGGCGCTGGGGACGGACCGCGACGAACCCGTCCACACCGTCCGCCGATCCCGCGTGAGCCACGGACAGCCCGTCGCCGCGGAACTGCTGTACATCCCGCCGTCCTCGGTGCCCGACCTCACCGCCATCGACGCGCCCTCCGGCCCGGCACGCGCGCGTGCCGTGCTGCGCGAACTGCAGCGCGGGAACCTGGAGCGGCAGGAGCGCGCCGTCGAGCTGGGCTCGGCCGGCGCGGACGACGCGAAGGAACTGGACCGCCTCCCGGGCGCGCCCGTCCTCGTGGTCACCACCCGCTACCTCACCGAGGACCGCACCGCCGCCCTCTCCGTCGCCACCTACCGCGCCGACACCTGCCGGCTGACCTTCGGCGACTCCGGCGACGTGGAGATCCACCACGGCCCCCAGACCCAGGCCTCCTGACCGACCCGGTCAGCGGCGGGCCGTGGCGCCCTCGACCGCGAACAGCTGCTCCTCCACGTGGTCGAGGGCGAGCCGCAGCGCACCCGTCGCCACGGCGGCCTCGCCGAGCAGCGACAAGGCCACGCGCGGCGGACGCAGGCAGTAGCGGGCCAGCTCCCGGCGCAACGGCTCCAGTACGCCGTCGAGCCCGGCCGCCCAGCCGCCGATGACGACCATCTCGGGATCGAGCGCCAGCGCCAGTGCCGCCACGTCGTGCACCAGCCGCTGGATGAACCGCTCGACCGCCGCGCGGGCCCGCTCGTCGCCCTCACGGGCCTCGGCGAAGACCTCGGCGACCGCCTGCTCGTCCAGCGGATGCAGCGGCTGGTCCGTGGTGGACAGCAGCGTCTCCGGCGTCACGTCCCGGCCCAGCAGATGCAGCGCGCCGATCTCCCCGGCCGCCCCGCCGTACCCCCGGTGCAGCCGGCCGCCGATCAGCGCCCCCGCCCCGGGACTGAGCCCGGCCAGCACGAACACGATGTCGTCGCACTCGGTGGCGGTCCCCTTCCAGTGCTCGGCCACCGCCGCCGCGTTCGCGTCGTTCTCCACCAGCACCGGGCACTTGAAGGACCGGCTCAGCCGCTCACCCAGGCCGAGACCCGTCCACCCGGGCAGCGCCGTGCCCAGGCGGACCGTGCCGTCCGCCTCGACGATGCCGGGCGTGGCCGCGCCGACCGCCCGCAGCGAGCCGCGCGCCACACCGGCCCGGCGCAGCAGCTCGGCGACGGCCGTGCGCAGCCGCTCCAGCCGCTCGTCGGCCGGCGCGTTCTCGTCCACGTCCTTGGCCTGGGCGCCGATCACCCGGCCGTCCAGGTCGGACAGGAGCGCGGCGACGCGGTGCGGACCGATCTCCAGGCCCAGCAGGTGTCCCGCCTCCGCCCGGAACCGGAACCGCCGCGCGGGCCGCCCCTGCCGCCGGGCCGTGCCCTCGTCGGCGGCCGCCTCGACGACCAGACCGGCCTCGATCAGCCCCTCGACCACGCCCTCGACGGTCGGCCGGGACAGCCCCGTCACCCGGGTGATCTCGGTCAGCGTCGCGGAGTCCGTCGCACGCAACGCGTGCAGCACCACGGCGGAATTGATCCTCCGCAACAGCGACGGGTCCCCGCCGGTCAGGCCTGCCAAGGTCCGTCCTCCCAGCTCGTGCGCGTGTGGGCCGGATGGTACTCGGCCCGCCGGACCCCGGCGAGCGCCGGTCTCCGATTCCCGGCCCCGCGGGGCGTCCTCACCCGGGTGCCACGAACCCCGACTCGTACGCCATGATCACCGCCTGGGTGCGGTCCCGCGCCCCCAGCTTCGCCAGTACGGCGCTCACGTGCGACTTCACCGTCTCCGTGCCGACCACCAGCCGGGCGGCGATCTCCGCGTTCGACAACCCCCGCGCCATCAGCCGCAGCACCTCCCCCTCCCGCTCGGTCAGCCGCGCGCGCTCCAACTCGGCGCGGGCCGCGCGGTTCCCGCCGCCGGCGCCGTACTCGGCGGCCAGCTGCCGCACCGCGGCGGGGAACAGCAGGGACTCACCCTCGGCGATCAGCCGTACCGCGTGCACGATCTCGGCCGGGCGGGCGCGTTTGAGCAGGAACCCGTCGGCGCCCGCCCGCAGCGC
The DNA here is from genome assembly GCF_002939385.1 of Streptomyces sp. MH60. Classification (GTDB taxonomy): domain Bacteria; phylum Actinomycetota; class Actinomycetes; order Streptomycetales; family Streptomycetaceae; genus Streptomyces. The sequence goes on from NZ_MULI01000045.1 coordinate 33,098, forward strand.
CTCGTACACGTACTCGTCGTTCTCGAAGGTCGTCACCACGAGGATCTTCGGCGGTTCCGCCACCGTCCGCAGCAGCGCGCGCGTCGCCTCGATGCCGTCCAGCAACGGCATCCGGACGTCCATGGCGACCACGTCCGGCCGCGTCTGCCGCACCAGCGGGATGACCGCCGCCCCGTCGGCCGCCTCACCGACCACCTCGATGTCCGGCTGCGCCTCCAGCACCGCCCGCAGCCCGGCGCGCACCAGCGGTTCGTCGTCGACGAGCAGCACTCTGACCGGCATCCGCCCAGCGTAGATCAGCCCAACGGCAGCTCCACGCGCACCTGCCAGTCCCCGGCGCCGTCCGGTCCCGTGTGCGCCCGGCCGCCCAGCAGCGCGGCCCGTTCCCGGATGCCGCGCAGCCCGCTCCCGCGGCCCGGGGCGGCCCCGTCGTCCGGCAGCGGATTGCGCACCGCGAGGGTGAGGGCGCCCTCGGCGACCCGGACGTGGACCCGGGCCGGCACCTCGCCGGCGTGCCGCAGCACGTTGGTCAGCGCCTCCTGAAGGATGCGGTAGCCCTCTCGGGAGACCGGGCCCGGCAGGGTCTCCAGCGGACCGGCGAACTCGGCGTCGACCGTGGCCCCGGAGGCCCGCGCGGACTCCAGGAGCCGGTCGGCGTCGGTGAGCGTCGGCCTGGAGCTCGCCGGCCGCTCCGACTCCCGCAGCACGCCGAGCACCCGCTCCAGATCCTCCAGCGCGGCCCTGCCCGTCTCCTCGATCGCCGTCAGGGCCCGGTCGGTGAACTCCGGGCTGTTCGCCGCGCGGGCGGCCCCCGCCTGGACGACGGCGACGGTCAGCGCGTGGCCGATGGAGTCGTGCAGCTCGCGGGCGATGCGGGTGCGCTCCAGGAGTCGCTCGGTGCGTTCTTCGAGGGCATGGAGCCGTTCGGTGGCGGAAGGCCCGAGCAGCGCACGGGCCCCGGCCGTGGCCAGGGCGCCGAGGCCCACCACGGCGCCGTACAGGGCGAGGAGGGGGAGCGGCGCGAGGAGCGCGTACGCCCAGTGCGGCGCCGCGTCCCGCAGGAGCGGTATGTCGTCCACCCGTTCGCCCACCGCGAGCCGGACCAGCTCGACGGCGAGAACAGGCAGCCAGACGCAGACGCCCGTGGTCAGGGCGCCCAGCAGCATGCGCAGCTCCAGCCACACCACCGTGCGCAGCCGGTCCCGCCGGTTCGCCGAGGGGGCCACCGAGAAGGCGGCGTCCTCGTGGCCGGGCGTGAGCAGCAGACGGGCCTGCACGCCCTCGCCGGTCCGCACCGCCGGAACGAACCCGAGCGGGACCAGCACCACCGCGGGCACCCACAGCGTCGTGTCGTCGATGAGCGCCCACACGCTGACCACCAGCATGGGCACCCACAGGTGCAGCAGTCGGGTGTACGTCGTCCCCCGGCACAGCGGACGCAGAAGGCGGGTCATTCCGGCATCGTGTCAGCCGCCACCGACACCGGACCTCCCCCGCACGGGGGAGAAGGTCTCCACCGGCGGGGGAGGCACCGCCCCCGCACCGACCGGCACGCTGCTGCCATGACCAGCATCGACGTCCGGAACCTCACCAAGGAGTACGGCACCCGACGAGCCGTCGACGACCTCACCTTCACCGTGCGCCCCGGCCGCGTCACCGGCTTCCTCGGCCCCAACGGCGCCGGCAAGTCCACCACCATGCGGCTCGTCCTGGGTCTGGACCGGCCCACCTCCGGGACCGCGACCGTCGGCGGACGCGCCTACACCACCCTGCACGAGCCGCTGCGGCACGTCGGCGCCCTGCTCGACGCGGACGCCGCCCACGGCTCGCGCACCGCCCGGAACCACCTGCGCGTCCTGGCGGCGAGCAACCGCGTCCCCGCGCGGCGGGTCGACGAGGTGATGGAGGAGACGGGCATCGCCGCCGTGGCCCGCCGCCGGGTGAGGACGTACTCCCTCGGCATGCGCCAACGGCTGGGCATCGCCGCCGCGCTGCTGGGCGACCCAGAAGTGGTGATGCTGGACGAGCCGTCCAACGGGCTGGACCCCGAGGGCATCATCTGGGTCCGCGGACTGCTGCGCCGGATGGCGGCCGAGGGACGCACGGTCCTGGTCTCCAGTCACCTGATGAACGAGACCGCGTCCTTCGCCGACCACCTGGTCGTCCTCGGCCGGGGCCGCCTGCTCGCCGACACGCCGATGCGGGAGTTCATCGACGCGCGCGTGCGGCCCCGGGTGCGCGTCCGGACGCCGGACGCGACCGGGCTGAAGGCCGCTCTCGCCCGGCACGGCCATGACGCCGTGGAACACGACGACGGCCACTGGACCGTGGACCACGCGCGCGTGGAGGACATCGGCCGGATCGTGTCCGGCGCGGGCGTGCCCCTCCTCGAACTGGCCGCGGACGAAGGCACGCTGGAACAGGCCTACCTCGACCTGACCGCCACCGAGACCGAGTTCGCCGCACAGCCCCAGGAGACCCGACCATGAATCTCGCGCCCGTCCTCCGCGCGGAGGCGCTCAAGGTGCTCACCCTGCGCTCGCTGTGCGGCACGCTGGCGGCACTGTTCGCTGCCACCACCGCGTTCTCCGCGCTGGCGGGGGTGTCCGACACCTCCGACCCGGACTTCGACCCGCTGTTCACGGCCCTGTCAGGAGTCATGCCGGGCCAGATCGCGGCCGTCGCCTTCGGAGCCGTCGTCGTCTCCAGCGAGTACCAGGGCAACGGGATCCGGCTCACCCTGGCCGCGGTTCCGCAGCGCGGGCGGTGGTTCGCGGCGAAGCTGGCGGTCGTCGCCGTACCGGCCCTCGGGGTGAGCCTGGTCACGGCACTGGCCGCCCTGCTCGCCGCGCGCGCGGGTCTCGGCACGGCGGCGGACGCGCTCACCGTCGGCGAGCAGGTCCGGGGCGTCGTGGGCTGCGGGATCTACCTCATGCTCATGGCCCTGTTCGCGGCCGGACTCACCGTCCTGTTCCGCAGTGGCGTGGCCACCCTGTCCACCTTGGTCCCGTTCATCCTGATCGTCTCCTTCGTGATCGGGGACGCGGCGGGCACCGTCGCCGACTTCCTGCCGGACAAGGCCGGGCAGACCGTCCTTCACCAGACGCACGAGGGGGTCCCGGGGCCCTGGACGGGGCTCGCGGTGACTGCACTGTGGGCGGCGGCCGCGCTCCTCGCCGGATTCTGGCGGCTGCGCCGCCGGGACGCCTGACACCGGACGGGCGGAGGGCCGGCTGACGCCCCGCCAATTGTCAGTGGCGGCGGGTTTACTGGACACATGAACATCGCGCGGCACCTCGCCCTCGTCGACGAGCTGTGCTTCCGGCCCTTCCCGGCGGAGCACTGCCCGTCGGACGAGGGCACCGCGGCTCCCGGGTACTTCACGGCGGTGCTGGAGCGCAGCCACGGCCTGGGCGGCCGGGACCCGGGGGAGCGGGCGGCGACGGTCGAGCAGTACGAGAAGGTCAGGGACGCTCTCTACGAGCGTCTCGCCCCGCGCTGGGGCGAGACGGACCCCTACAACCTGCAGACGGTCCTGCTGCGGACCGAGCGGGAGGAGATACCCGAGCCGTGGGCCGGCCTCAGCGCCCGCGCGCGGGTGGCCCACCTCTGGGAGGCCGAGGGCACCGGCCGCTGGGTCGCGGTGGCCGTCGCCGACCGCGACGAGACGGACGAGGTGCTGCTGCTGGTGGTGGTCACGCAGGAGGCGCCACCGTGACCGCCCCGCCTACACCCGCGGCTCCGCCGCGACCCGCAGCCGGGCGAACTCCTCCGCCATCGTCCGCGCCGTCCAGTGCGCGTTCAGCCCGCTCGGGTTCGGCAGCACCCACACCCGGGTGTCGCCGAACGTCCGCTCCTGCGGCCCCACTTGCGCCTGCCGCTCGTCGAACGCGGTCCGGTACGCGGTGACACCGACCACGGCCAGCCAGCGGGGACGCAGCCGCGCCACCTTCGCGGTCAGCAGCCGACCGCCCTCCCGGTACTCCTCGGCGGTCAGCTCGTCCGCCCGTGCGCTGGCCCGCGCCACGACGTTCGTGATGCCGAGCCCGTAGGAGGGCAACTGGTCCTGTTCCGACGGCTTCAGCAGCCGCGGTGTGAACCCGGACAGATGCAGGACGGGCCAGAAACGGTTGCCGGGACGGGCGAAGTGGTGTCCCGTCGCCGCCGTCATCAGGCCGGGGTTGATGCCGCAGAACAGCACACGGAGGCCGTCCGCGACGACGTCCGGCACGAGACGGTCGCGGGCGGCTTCCAGCTCGGCCCGGGTGAAGCGGGTCAGAGGATCGCCCCGGGGGTGTAGCCCGCGGCCTCGGGGTGCCGCTTGACGATCTCCTCGATCCGGCCGACGACGACACCGACCTGGTCGGCCGCCGCGCCGGTGAAGGAGAGCTTGTCGGCCATCAGCGCGTCCAGCGAGGCGCGGTCCAGCGGGATGCGGTCGTCGGCGGCCAGCTTGTCCAGCAGCTCGTTGCGCTCGGCGCCCTGCTCGCGCATGGCCAGCGCGGAGGCCACCGCGTTCTCCTTGATGGCCTCGTGCGCGACCTCGCGGCCGACACCGGCCCGCACCGCGCCCATCAGCACCTTGGTGGTGGCCAGGAACGGCAGGTAGCGGTCCAGCTCCCGGGCGACGACGGCCGGGAAGGCACCGAACTCGTCGAGCACGGTCAGGAAGGTCTCCAGCAGCCCGTCGAGGGCGAAGAACGCGTCGGGGAGGGCCACACGGCGCACCACCGAGCAGGACACGTCGCCCTCGTTCCACTGGTCGCCCGCCAGCTCACCGGTCATCGAGGCGTAGCCGCGCAGGATCACCATCAGGCCGTTGACGCGCTCGCAGGAGCGGGTGTTCATCTTGTGCGGCATCGCGGACGAGCCGACCTGGCCCGGCTTGAAGCCCTCGGTGACCAGCTCGTGCCCGGCCATCAGCCGGATGGTCTTGGCCAGCGAGGACGGCGCCGCGGCCAGCTGCACCAGTGCGGTGACGACCTCGTAGTCCAGGGAGCGCGGGTAGACCTGGCCGACCGACGTGAAGGCCTGCGAGAAGCCGAGGTGCCCGGCGATCCGCTGCTCCAGCTCGGCGAGCTTGCCCGCGTCGCCGCCGAGCAGGTCCAGCATGTCCTGGGCGGTGCCGACCGGTCCCTTGATGCCGCGCAGCGGATAGCGGCCGAGCAGCTCCTCCACCCGGCCGTGGGCGACCAGCAGCTCGTCGGCGGCGGTGGCGAACCGCTTGCCCAGCGTCGTGGCCTGCGCGGCCACGTTGTGCGAGCGACCGGCCATGACCAGCTCGGCGTACTCGCCGGCCAGCTTGCCGAGGCGGGCCAGGACGGCCACCGAGCGGTCCCGGACCAGCTCCAGCGAGAGCCGGATCTGCAGCTGCTCGACGTTCTCCGTGAGGTCCCGGGAGGTCATGCCCTTGTGCACGTGCTCGTGCCCGGCGAGGTCGTTGAACTCCTCGATCCGCGCCTTCACGTCGTGCCGGGTGACCTTCTCGCGCTCGGCGATGGAGGCCAGGTCGACCTGGTCGAGGACGCGCTCGTAGTCGGCGATCGCGGCGTCGGGCACCTCGATGCCCAGGTCCTTCTGGGCCCGCAGCACGGCGAGCCAGAGCTGCCGTTCGAGCCTCACCTTCTGCTCGGGCGACCAGAGGGTGGCGAGCTCGGCGGAGGCGTAGCGTCCGGCGAGGACGTTCGGGATGCGGGGCTTGGCGGGAGCGGAAGTCACGTGTACGGATTCTACTGGCGAATCCTGCAGGCCGGCGCCGCGGGGTTTGTCGTCGGAAGCTACGAGAGGCGCCCGACCCGGACGCTCATGGCGTCAGGTCCTCACAGGGCAGCAGCTCGGGACGCTTCGGGGGCCGACCGTCGCCGGAGGACCGGCCGGTCAGCCTGCGGCCGATCCAGGGCAGCAGGTGCTGCCGGGCGAACCGCAGGTCGGTGGTGCGGCGCACGACCCAGCCGGGCGGCGGCGTCGGCGGGACGGGCGCGTGCCAGTCGGGGTCCTCCGGCTCGTGGCCGAGGGACTGCCACACGGCCTCGGCGACCCGGCGGTGCCCCTCGGCGGTCAGGTGCAGCCGGTCCACGTCCCACAGCCGGGGGTCGGCCAGCGACTGGGCGCCGTACAGGTCCACGACCACGGCGCCGTGGCGCTCGGACAGGTCGTCGATGATCGCGAAGAGCGCCTCCATGCGCGGCCGGAAACGATCCAGCACCGGGCCCTGGCGGCCGGGGCTGCGCATCAGCACCAGCTGCTCGCAGTGCGGGGCGAGCCGTTCCACGGCCTGCGTCAGCAGATCCCGCACCCGCGCCATGTCGCACTTGGGGCGCAGGGTGTCGTTGAGCCCGCCGACCAGCGTGATGACATCGGCTCCCATGGCCGCCGCCACGTCCACCTGCTCGTCGACTATCTGCCCGATCAGCTTTCCGCGCACCGCGAGGTTGGCGTACCGGAAGCCGGGGGAGCGGGCCGCCATCCGCGCGGCGAGCAGGTCGGCCCAGCCCCGGTAGGAGCCGTCGGGCAGCAGGTCCGACATGCCCTCGGTGAAGGAGTCGCCGACGGCGACGAGACTGGTGTACGTGGGATTCGTCTGCATGGCGACGGAAATGGTATCTCCTGCACATACCCGTCGGTCGGTCGCCCTCCACGGCGCCGGCCCGCGGGCGCGCGGCGCGGCGGGCTCAGGCCCGTTGCCCGAACAGCTCCCGCAGTACGTCCTCCATGGTCACCAGCCCGGCCAGCCGTCCGTCGGACCCGAGCACCGCCGCCAGGTGCGTACGGCTGCGGCGCATGGCGGTGAGCACGTCGTCCAGCGGGGTCCGCTCGCGCACCCGGGCGATGGGGCGCATGTCCCGCAGGCGGAACGGCAGGTCCCGCGGCGAGGCGTCCAGGGCGTCCTTCACATGCAGGTACCCGACGATCCGCCGCCCGTCGTCCACCACGGGGAAGCGGGAGAACCCCGACTGCGCCGACAGCCGCTCCAACTGCTCCGGGGTGATGCCCACGCGCGCGTGGACGACGCGCTCCAGCGGCAGCACCACGTCCCGCACCGGCCGGCGGCCCAGCTCCAGGGCGTCGTACAGCCGCTCCCTGGCCCGGTCGTCGATCAGCCCGGCCTCACCGGCGTCCTTGACGATCTCCGCCAGCTCCGCGTCCGTGAACGTCGCCGCCACCTCGTTCTTGGCCTCGACCCTGAGCAGCTTGAGCAGCCCGTTGGCGAAGGCGTTGACCGTGAAGATCACCGGACGCAGGGCCCGGGACAGCGCCACCAGCGGCGGCCCGAGGATCAGCGCGCTGCGCACCGGCTCGGCCAGCGCGATGTTCTTCGGCACCATCTCGCCGAGCAGCATGTGCAGATACGTCGCCAGTGCCAGGGCGATCACGAAGGACACCGCGTGCCCGGCGCCCGACGGCACACCCACCGCGTGGAACACCGGCTCCAGCAGATGGGCGATCGCCGGTTCCGCCACCACACCGAGGACCAGCGTGCACAGTGTGATGCCGAGCTGCGCCGCCGCCAGCAGCGCCGACACGTGCTCAAGGCCCCACAGCACGCGCTTCGCCCGGGCGTCGCCCTCTTCGGCGTACGGCTCCACCTGGCTGCGGCGCACGGAGATCAGCGCGAACTCGGCGCCCACGAAGAACGCGTTGACGACCAGGGTCGCCAGACCGATCAGCAGCTGTACGGCGGTCACCGGCCGGCCTCCCCTTCGTCGTCGGGGCCGAGGCCGGGCCCGTCGGCCCCGTCGCCCGCGTCGTTCAGCGGAGCGTGCATCAGCACCCGGGCGGCCCTGCGCCCCGTGGCGTCGACGACGTCCAGCCGCCAGCCGGCGACATCGAGGCTGTCGCCGACGGCGGGGATGTGCCCGAGACCGGCCGCGACCAGCCCCGCGACCGTCTCGTACGGCCCCTCGGGCACCCGCAGCCCCAGCCGCTGGAGCCGGTCCACGCGCGCCGAACCGTCGGCCCAGTACAGGGCGTGTCCCTCCTCGTCCGTGCCGGCCGGGTCGAGGTCGGGCGTCTCGTGCGGGTCGTGCTCGTCCCGCACCTGGCCGACGACCTCCTCGACGATGTCCTCCAGCGTGGCCACGCCCGCCGTACCCCCGTACTCGTCGATCACCACGGCCATCGTGCGCCGCCCGGAGAGCCGGTCCAGGAGCCGGTCCACGGTCAGTGACTCGGGGACGAGCAGCGGCTCGCGCATCAGTTCGGCGACCGGCATCCCGGGCCGCCGCTCGGCGGGCACCGCGAGGACGTCCTTGACGTGCGCCGTCCCGACCACGGCGTCGAGGCTGTCCTGGTAGACCGGGAACCGGGACAGCCCGGTCGCCCGCGTCGCGTTCGCCACGTCCTCGCACGTCGCCCGGGCGTCGAGGGCCACGACCTGGACGCGCGGGGTCATCACCTGCTGCGCCGTCAGGTCGGCCAGGTTCAGGGTGCGCACGAACAGCTCGGCGGTGTCGGGCTCCAGCGCGCCCTCCTTGGCGGAGTGCCGGGCGAGCGCCGCCAGCTCCTGCGGCCCGCGCGCGGACGCCAGCTCCTCGGCGGGCTCCACACCGAAGCGGCGCACGACGCGGTTGGCGGTGTTGTTCAGGTGCGAGATGAAGGGCCCGAAGACGGCGCTGAACCAGCGTTGCGGGCCGCCCACCCGCTTGGCCACGGCCAGCGGCGAGGAGATCGCCCAGTTCTTCGGCACCAGCTCGCCGACGATCATCAGGAACACCGTCGACAGGGCCGTGCCCAGCACCAGAGCCAGCGAGGACGCCGCCGAACGCGACGCTCCCAGGTCCTCCAGCGGCCCCGCGAGCAGCGCCGCGACCGACGGTTCGGCGAGCATGCCGACCACCAGGTTGGTGACCGTGATGCCGAGCTGCGCGCCGGAGAGCTGGAAAGTCAGGCTCCGTACGCCCTTGAGGGCGCTCGCCGCGCCCCGCTCACCACGCGCCGCGGCCCGCTCCAGCTCGCCCCGTTCGACGGTGGTCAGCGAGAACTCGGCCGCGACGAAGGCGCCGCACGCGAGCGAGAGCAGGATCGCCACCAGCAGCAGGAGCACTTCGGTCATCGGGTCACCTCGGAACCATGATCGGCCAGGACCCGGAGGTTCGCCCGATGTTCAAGCCTTCAACCTTTCGCTCCGCGGCCGCTCAGCCGGTGAGGTGCTTCACCCAGCGCCGCCACTGCTCCTGCGGCTCGTACCCGGCGGCCCGCCAGGCATGCTGGGCCCGCTCGTTGCGCACCAGCACCATCGCGTCCCCGCGGCGCCCGCCGAGCCGCACGAACCGTTCGTCGGCCGCGGCGAGCAGGGCCGAGCCGATGCCCCGGCGCCGGTGGTCCGGGTGCACCGCCAGCCGGTACAGATGACAGCGCCAGCCGTCGAAACCCGCGATCACCGTGCCCACCAGAGCCCCGTCGCGCTCGGCCAGGAGCAGCGCCTCCGGGTCGCGCGCCACCAGGCGCTCCACGCCCTCCCGGTCGTCGCTGATGCTCGTCCCCTCGGCGGCCGTCTTCCAGAAGGCCAGCACGGCGTCCGGGTCCTCGGGCCCGGCGGGCCGTATGCGCAGATCAGTCATGCCGCGATCCCACCACGCGGGCCGGGCCCCCGTGCGGTGGTTCCGGCATGCGGACCGGCCTGGCGCGCGCGGGGTTCAGTCCTCGCGCAGGGCCCGCAGCACCGGCGCGAAGGCCTCCATGAACGGCTCCAGCACCGTCAGATAGGTGAAGCCGTACCGCTCGCGCTGCGCCCGCACCTGCGCGGTGATCTGCTCCAGGGTCCCGGCCAGGAGGATGGGCAGCTCCAGCACCTGGTCCGGGGTGAGGTGCGCTATGCGCTCCAGGTAGGGCCGGACGGCGGACTCACGGTCCTCCGTGACGGCGACCATCTGGATGAGCAGGTTCAGCTCCGCCGGGTCCGTGCGGCCGGCCGCCAGCTTCCGGTACCGGGCGACGCGCTCGTCGAGTTCCTCGGCGGTGATCGGCGCCAGCCGTCCGGTGGTGCTTCCCTGCGCGGTGCGCCCGCCGGTGAACGCGGCGATGTCGGCGTGCCGGGCGGTCAGCTCCAGCATCCGGTCGCCGTTCGCGCCGATCAGCAGCGGAACCCCGGGCCGCTGCACGGGCCGGGGCAGGTGCTCCTCGTCGCCCAGCAGCCGCTCCAGCTCCTCCACGGTGCGCCGCAGGTGCTCCACCCGCTCGCCCGGTGAGCCGAAGGCCAGCCCCGCGGTGTCGTGCTCCGCGCGTACGTAGCCGGTGCCGAGGCCGAGTTCCAGGCGCCCGCCGGTCAGGGCGTCGGTGGTCGCCACCTCCCGGGCCAGCAGCGCGGGGTTCCAGAAGCCCGCGTTGAGCACGAAGGTGCCCAGCCGGGGCCGTTCGGTGGCCCGGGCCGCGGCGACCAGGGCCGGGAACGGCGCCGGCATGCCGAGGTGGTCCGGTACCAGGATCACGTCGTAGCCGAGTTCCTCGGCCCGCCGGCACTTGGCGTCCCACTCGTCGGCCGGTGCGGCGCTCATCAGGCTGACGCCGAAGCGGAAGGGACGCGACATGAACTCTCCTCGCTCACGGGGGCTTCCGGTCACGGTGAGTCAATCACTCCCCGACCGGGACAGGAAGAGACCGCCCGGTCCTGGCGCTGCCGGCAGGTCACCGGCTGGGGAGCACACGTCGCGGCCGGCGCCCGCCGACCGCGCCGCGGTTCAGGACGGTCGCCAGGCCGTACCCAGGACGCAGTACGAACTCGGCAGGGCCGGCCCGTTCTCCGGCAGCATCACCCGCCGGTACGGCCCGAGCGTGAACCCCGCCTCCCGCAGCGCGGCCACCGGTTCGCGGGAGAGGTGGCAGCCGCCGGACAGGGGAGGCCACAGCGTCCGGTCCAGCGCGCGCTGGGTGAAGGTCATCGCCCGCCCGCCGCCCCGGCCGTGCTCGAAGAACCGCACCTGCCCGCCGGGGCGCAGGACCCGACGCAGCTCCGCGAGCGCCCGTGGCACGTCCCGGACGCTGCACAGCACCAGCGAGACCACGGCCGCGTCGAAGGCCTCGCTCTTGACCGGCAGGGCCTCCGCCGCGCCCGGCGCCACGTCCACCGGGACCTGGGCACGCAGCGCCGCCTCCACCGCCAACTGCCGCAGTACGCGCTCCGGTTCGATGGCGACGACCTCGGAGACGGCGCCCGGGTAGTGCGAGAAGTTCAGCCCGTTGCCCGCGCCGACCTCGATCACCCGCCCGGACAGCCCGGCGAGCAGCCGTTCGCGTACCCGGGCCATGCCCATCCGGGTCTCGGCGCCCACACTGACCCGGGCGTAGCAGCGGGCGAACAGCGGATGGTGCACGGCGTCCCGCGGCACCCCGCGGGCACGGGCGGATCGCTGCGGCATGGGACCTCCCTCACGAGGCGGCGCCTTAGCGCGATTGTCCCCCGCCCCGCCGCCCCGCACCCACCGCACGACCGATTCTCTCGGCGCGTCGCCCGTCGGGCCCGGGGGGGCGGGGGTCCGACACGGCCACGGTCACGGGCGAACGCGTCCGCGCCCCCGGCGCCGGCTCTCGGAAGGGCGGCGAGGGAGCGGCGGAGGGCCCGCGACTGCCGTTTCGCCCGTCGCCGGTCACGGCCGGTGCGCGAGGCCGCACGCCGTCGCGTCCCCGTGCTCGGGACCCACGCGGAGCCACCGCGGTCCGGGGCCCGTGCGGGAGTCGAAGCGCGCCCCGGTCAGGGTGCCTCTCGGGCGCCGAACGCGGCCGCGTCCCAGATGCCGTCCAGCGGGGGCGCCAGCCAGTGGGGCGCCGTCGAGCGGAAGGCGGCCGGGGTGAGGGCCCCCGCCCCGGCGGGCACGGCGCCGAGGAGGGGGGCGCCGGACACGTCCGGGAGGTCCGCGAGGTTGCAGCGGGCGGCGAGGTCCGGGGTTCCGGGCCAGCTGCCGATCACCAGTCCCGGCAGCTCCAGTCCCCGGGACCGCAGCTCGCGCGCCGTCAGCTCCGTGGTGTTCAGCGTGCCCAGCCCCGCCGACGTCACCACCAGCACCGGTGCGCTCAGGAGACCGGCGACGTCCGCCAGCGTCCCGCCCTCCGCGTCGAAGCGTACGAGCAGTCCGCCCGCGCCCTCGACCAGCACCAGGTCGTGCTCGGTGGCCAGTTTGGCCGCCGCCTCGGCGACCTCCCCGGGGCGCACCGGGGCACGCCCGGCCCGGCGCGCGGCCGTGCCCGGCGCCAACGGCTCGGGGAACCGCGCCACTTCGGCGACCGTCACCTCACCCGCGAGCCGCGCCACCTCCTCCGCGTCCCCGGCCTCGTCCGGAGCCACGCCCGTCTGCGCCGCCTTCAGCACGGCCACCGACCGGCCGCCCGCCGCCGCCGTCGCGGCGACGGCGGCGGTCACGACCGTCTTGCCGACCTCCGTGCCCGTGCCCGTGATCACCAGTACCGGCATGTCACCCCTCCCGTGCCGCCGCGCACACCGCGCGGGCGATGCGTGCCACGTCCGCGTCGCCCGTGACGTACGGCGGCATGGTGTAGATCAGGTCGCGGAACGGGCGCAGCCACACGCCCTCGCGCACGGCGGCCTCCGTCGCCGCCCGCATGTCGACGGCATGGTCGAGCTGGACCACCCCGATCGCGCCGAGCACCCGTACGTCGCGCACCCCCGGCAGCCCGGCGGCGGGCGCGAGCCCCTCGGTGAGGCCCGCCTCGATCCGCTTGACCTCCGCGCGCCAGTCCTGGCCGAGCAGCAGCCCGATCGACGCGCACGCCACGGCCGCCGCCAGCGGATTGCCCATGAACGTCGGCCCGTGGGCCAGTACCGGCACCTCGCCCCGCGAGATGCCGTCGGCCACCCGCGAGGTGCACAGGGTGGCCGCCATGGTCAGATAACCGCCGGTCAGCGCCTTGCCCACACACATCACGTCCGGCGTCACCGCCGCGTGCTCCGCCGCGAACAACGCCCCCGTGCGCCCGAACCCGGTGGCGATCTCGTCGAACACCAGCAGCACGCCGTGCGCGTCGCACGCCTCGCGCAGCACGCGCAGATACGCGGGGGAGTGGAAGCGCATCCCGCCCGCGCCCTGCACCACCGGCTCCACGATCACGGCGGCCAGCTCGTCGGCGTGCCGCTCGACCAGCGACCGCAGGTGGTCGGCGTACGTCTCCTCGTACTCCGTCGGCGGCGCGTCCGCGAAGACCTGGCGCGGCAGGACGCCGGACCACAGCTCGTGCATGCCGCCCTCCGGGTCGCACACCGACATGGGCTGCCAGGTGTCGCCGTGGTAGCCACCGCGCCAGGTGAGCAGGCGGCGCTTGCCGGGGCGGCCGAGGGAACGCCAGTACTGCAGGCACATCTTCACGGCGACCTCGACCGACACCGAGCCGGAGTCGGCGAGGAACACGTGCTCCAGGCCCTCGGGCGACATGTCGACAAGGAGCTTCGCCAGCCGCACGGCGGGCTCGTGGGTGAGCCCGCCGAACATCACGTGGCTCATCCGCTCCAACTGCTCACGCGCGGCCTCGTTCAGCACCGGGTGGTTGTAGCCGTGGATCGCCGACCACCAGGACGACATCCCGTCGACCAGTTCCCCGGAGCCGTTGGCAGGCCGCAGCCGGACCCCGCTCGCCGACTCCACGACGAGCGGGTCCTGCCGGCCGGGCATGGGCCCGTACGGGTGCCATACGTGCCGCCGGTCCAGCGCCAGCAGCTCGGCGACGTTCAACGCGGGCTCAGGCATTGGGCGCGAGATCCGTCCCGGCGCCCCGACGGCGTACCGCCACCAGGTCCGTACGGGGCTCCTCGGCGAGGCGCGGCGACGCCGGCGCGGCGGCGGGAGCGGGGGCGCACACCCCGCCACCGGCGTGCGAGCCGCAGCCCCCGGCCCCGCTGCCGTCCTCGTGCGCGCCGCAGCCGCCGCCCCGGGCGGCCGCGCGGTGCTCCGGCAGGGTGACCTCCCCGGCGCCCTCCACCTCGAAGCCGGCGTCCGCGATCATCTCCAGGTCGGCGTGGCCCGCCTGGCCCTCGCTGGTGAGGTAGTCGCCGAGGAAGATCGAGTTGGCCAGGTGCAGGGCAAGCGGCTGCATCGTGCGCAGGTGCACCTCGCGTCCGCCGGCGATGCGCACCTCGACGTCCGGGCAGACGAACCGCGTCATCGCCAGGATGCGCAGGCACCGCTGCGGGGTGAGGTGCCACTCCTTGGCGAGCGGCGTGCCCTCCATCGGGATCAGGAAGTTGACCGGCACCGAGTCCGGGTCCAGCTCCCGCAGTGCGAAGACCACGTCGACCAGGTCCTCGTCGCTCTCGCCCATGCCCGCGATGAGACCCGAGCAGGCGGACAGCCCGGCGGCGTGCGCCTTGTGCACCGTGTCCACCCGGTCGGCGTACGTGTGCGTGGTCGTGATGTCGCCGTACGTCGACTCGGAGGTGTTGAGGTTGTGGTTGTAGGCGTCGGCACCGGCCTCCCGCAGCCGCTCCGCCTGGCCGTCCGAGAGCAGCCCCAGGCAGGCGCACACCTCGACCGACTCGTTCTGCTCCTTGATGGCCCTGATGGTGTCCGAGACCCGGTCCACGTCCCGGTCGGTCGGACCACGTCCGCTGGCCACCAGGCACACCCGCTTGGCGCCCCCGGACACGCCCGCCGCGGCGGCCGCGGAGGCCTGGTCGGGCTTGAGCCAGGTGTACTTGAGGATCTCCGCCTTGGAGCCCAGCCGCTGCGAGCAGTAGGAGCAGTCCTCGGGACACAGGCCCGACTTGAGGTTGACGAGGTAGTTGAGTTTCACCCGTCGGCCGAACCAGTGGCGGCGCACCTTTCCGGCCGCGGCCACCACGTCGAGCACGTCGTCGTCGGAAGTGGCAAGGACGGCGAGCGCCTCCCCGCGGGTCGGCGGCTCGCGCCGAAGCCCCTTGTCCACCAGCGTGTTCAGCAGATCCATGAGAGCCGATCCTGTCCTAAGGGGCCGTCCGCGGCCAAGGAGACTTCGCACAACACTGACAGATCGACGTGTGGGTATCGCCACACCTCGCGGGGGTGGCCGGACCGCTAATGTCTGTTCATTGCCTACAAAACACCGGAGGGCCGCCCCATGGCGTTCGGCTGGATCGACGAGCAGGACCGGGCGCGCCGCGAGGCCGGACTCGTCCGGGTGCTGCGACCCCGTCCGGCGGTGTCGCCGCTGCTGGACCTGGCGAGCAACGACTACCTGGGACTGGCCCGGCACCCGGAGGTCGTCGAGGGGGCGGCGGCGGCCGCGCGGACCTGGGGCGGCGGCGCGACCGGCTCGCGGCTGGTGACCGGGACGACCGCGCTGCACACCGAACTCGAACGCGAACTGGCCGAGTTCTGCGGGTTCGAGGCCGCGCTCGTCTTCTCCTCCGGCTACGCGGCCAACCTCGCCGCGGTCACCGCGCTGGCACCGCACGGCAGCCTCGTCGTCTCCGACGCGGGCAACCACGCCTCGCTGATCGACGGGTGCCGGCTCGCCCGCGGCACCACCCAGGTCGTGGGGCACGCCGACCCGGACGCCGTGCGCAAGGCACTGGCGACGCACGACGGCCCCGCCGTGGCCGTCTCCGACACGGTCTTCTCGGTCGACGGCGACGCCGCGCCGCTGGCCGCACTCGCCGACGCGTGCCGGGCGCACGGGGCCGGACTGGTCGTCGACGACGCCCACGGTCTCGGCGTCCTCGGCGACGGCGGCCGGGGTGCCCCGCAGGGCGCGGGCCTCGCGGGACGGGACGACGTCGTCGTGACCGTCACGCTGTCCAAGTCGCTCGGTGCGCAGGGCGGCGCCGTGCTGGGTCCCGTCCGGGTGATCGACCACCTGGTCAACGCGGCCCGTACGTTCATCTTCGACACCGGACTCGCCCCCGCCGCGGCGGGGGCGGCCCTGGCGGCGCTCAGGCTGCTCGGCCGCGAGCCGGAGCGGGCCGCGCGGGCCCGCGCCGTCGCCGCCGAACTGCACGCGCGCCTGACCGCCGCGGATCTGGACGCCGTACGTCCGGACGCCGCGGTCGTCTCGGTGCGCGCGCCCTCCCCGGAGGGCGCCGTACGGTGGGCGGCCGACTGCCGGGCGGCCGGCCTGGCCGTGGGCTGCTTCCGCCCTCCTTCGGTGCCCGACGGCATCTCACGGCTCAGGCTGACCGCCCGCGGGGACCTCTCCGGGGAACAGATCGAACGCGCTGTACGGGTGATCGGCGACACGCGGCCATGAGTCGGCGGGACACGGCCGTGCGCCGTCGGGAGTACGCCGGGGTCAGTCCCGGTGGACGCCGGCGGTGAACGCCGTCCAGCTCCCGGGGGAGAAGAGCAGGGCGGGTCCGGCCGGGTTCTTGGAGTCGCGCACGGCCAGCAGCCCGGCCCAGCGGCCGGCCGACGGACGGGCCGTCTCCACACAGTTG
This sequence comes from Streptomyces sp. MH60, assembly GCF_002939385.1. Taxonomy (GTDB): domain Bacteria; phylum Actinomycetota; class Actinomycetes; order Streptomycetales; family Streptomycetaceae; genus Streptomyces. The sequence goes on from NZ_MULI01000045.1 coordinate 49,449, forward strand.
TTCGCTCCGGTGCTGTAGCTGCTGCGCAGCCACCGCACACCGGTCATATCGGTGCTGACAGGGATGTTCCGGGGACGTTCGGACATGAAGCCTGACATGGTGCCTCCTTACGCGCCTGCCGCGGTCGCGGCGATGAAGTCCAACGAGTCCTCGGGCGAAAGGGCATGGATCAGAAGGGCGTTGAAGGCCTCGGTATAGGCCTCTAGGTCTTCTTTCCGTTCGAGGTGCAGGCTACTCGTCAAGTGGTCGAGAACAACCACGTCCAGATCAGAAGTGCTCGAAAAAGAGAAGATTACGAAAGGGCCGGTCACACCGATGTGCGCCCCGGCGGCGAACGGCAGAACCTGGAGGTGAACATGGGGGAGCCGGGCGGCCTCGACCAGTCTGTCCAGTTGACGGGCCATCACCCCGGGCCCGCCCACCTCCCGGCGCAGCACCGCCTCGTCCAGGACCGCGCTCAGCTCCAGGGGCGGCTCGCCGCGCAGCACGTCCTGGCGGGCCAGCCGGACCTCCACCAGCGTTTCCAGCCGTTCCGCCGGCATGCCGTCCACCGCGGCCCGGGTCACCGCGCGGGCGTACTCCGGGGTCTGGAGCAGGCCGGGCACCACCGTGGTCTCCAGGGTGCGCATCGCGCTGGCCTGCGACTCCAGGCTGATGAAGTCGCGGTAGGTCGGTGGCAGCACCCCGCGGTACGCGTGCCACCAGTGGTTGCGTCCCCCCGCGTCCTCGGAGCGTGCCAGCATCACCAGCAGCCCCCGCAGCTGCTCGTCGTCCACGCCGTAGACGTCCAGCAGTAACCGCACGTCGGCCGGTTTCACCCCGCTCGTCCCGGTCTCGATCCGGCTGACCTTCGACTGGTGCCAGCCCGCGAGCCGGGCCGCCTCGCCGCTGGTGATGCCCGCCGACATGCGCAGGGCGCGCAGTTCCGCGCCCAGCTTCCGGCGGCGCACCACGGGACCGTGCTGCATGGGACAACTCCCTTACTCCCTATGAGCCGCCCAAATACGCTCTGCCGTCGCAGAGTTCACCGCTTCGAGCGACAGATATATGCATATCTTGGTGGATCGCCGCCCTTCGCGGGTCTGGTGATGGCAGTCTGGCGACGAAGCACCAGTCCGGGACCGTACTCGAACCATCCGCTCCGTGTCGGGCCTGCGGTCCCGTGAGAAAGGGACGACGTCGCCATGGCAGACCATCTGGAAGCATCCGTCACTCTGCCGAGCGATCCCGCCTCGGTGGCCGCCGCGCGGACCTATGTGGTCGGCACCCTGGCGGAATGGGGGCTGCCGGGCGACGCGGACCTGTCCGAGACCGTGCGGCTCATCGTCTCCGAACTGGCGACCAACGCGGTCCAGCACACGTTCGGGCAGTCGCCCACCTTCACGGTGGACCTCGCCCTCGACCGCGACGAGCGGCTGCGTCTCGGCGTCACCGACAGCCACCCGCGCTTCCCCAAGCGGCTGCCCGCCGCCGTCCAGCAGGACAACGGGCGGGGCATGGTGATCATCCGCTGGCTGGCCGCCGAGTGCGGCGGCAGGCTGCGGGTCCGGCCCACCCGCGAAGGCGGCAAGACCGTCTCCATCGAACTGCCCTGGACACCCCCGAGCGAGTCGGCGGCACCCGCGGGAGTGACGGCGGGGCAGAACGCCGTCACTCCCGCGGGCGGGCTACTTGACCCGGCCGTACCAGACGCTTGAGGTCCAGATCTTCTGCAGCCGCACCACGTCCCCGGTCTTCGGAGCGTGCCAGAGTCTGCCCTTCCCGGCGTAGATGCCCACGTGGTAGACGCTCCGACCGGAGTGGAAGAACACGAGGTCACCCACTCTGCGACTCCTGGCGGAGATGTGGCGGGTCTTGTTGTACTGCTGCGCCGCGGTGCGTGGCAGCTTCTTGCCGGCCTTCTTGAACGAGTACAGCGTCAGGCCGGAGCAGTCGAACCGGTGGGGACCGGTGGCGCCCCAGCGGTACGGGGAACCCTTCTTGGAAGCGGCGATGTTGAGGGCCTTCGTCGCGTGGCTCGCCGCCGCCGCCTCGGAGGCGGCGCCGGGGACCACGACGGAGCCGCCCACGGCGGCGAGAGTGAGGGCCGAGGCCGTACCGGCACGAGCCATCAGCGACGGGACACGATTGAGCGCGGACATGCGCAACCCTTCGTCAGCCGCCTGTGAAGGATGACCTGTCGGATTCGGGCTGGCGAAGTTGCCCGGCCGCACGAGTGCGGCTTCACCCCAAGGACCGCTCGGCCCGGCACCTCTCGCGGAGGCGGCCGTGCCGGCGACCCGTCGTGCTCGGGTCCTCCACTCCTGCCGATCCACTTCCCTCGCGACCGGTCGTCCGGACGGCGGCAGGACTCGGCGTCCGCCCGGACCGCCCCGCCGCTGCGGCGGGGGCTTGTCGTCAGTCACGGATTCTCGTCCCGTCCGAAGGGAAAATCCCAACGGAACGTGCCCTTTGTGTTGTTACATCCCACTCACCCGTTCGGGTCGCCACCCCGTGTTCGACATGCCGCCGGGCACGGTGACGGGCCCGGGACCAGCGGCGGAGGGGTGCGTCGCACCGGCCGGGCGCGGGGGCGCCGCAACTTCGACCGGTCATGAATCGGAGGTGTCCCTACGCCGAAAGGCGGTACGCCGTTTGGTCCGTTTCGACCCGGCGCCGAGTCGGCCCCTGCGCCGAGTCGCAGTCGACGCGGGCCTCCTCAACTCCCGGAGCGCGGCGGAAGGCCGACCCGTGCCGTCCGCCGCTCTCCGTCCAGCACCCGCAGCGCCCGGGCCAGGGTGGCGGCGTGCACCTCCGTCTCGCCGCGCCGGTGCATCAGCGCCAGCGCGTCACGCAGCGCCGCCGCCTTGCCGACCAGCGCCTGGGCGGCCCGCAGCCCGCCGTAGGTGTGGCCGTCCCGCCCGGGGTTGATGCGTCCGAGCAGGTCGACGACGTCCAGATAGCGGTCGATGACCTCGGCCTCGGCGCGGGTCAGGGCCGGCAGCGGGGGCAACTCGGGTGGCAGCACGGGCGGATCACCTCGCGCCGGGCGAGGCGGGCGGGGTACCGCGGGCGGGCACGATCCGGTCCACCAGGCCGTACTCCACCGCCTGTCGGGCGTCGAGGACCGTTTCCCGCTCGATGTCCGCGGACACCTGCTCGGGGCTGCGGCCCGTGTGCCGTACGAGGATCTCCTCCAGGCGGGCGCGGATGCGGACCAACTCGTCGGCGTGGACGGCCAGGTCGCTCGCCTGCCCCTCCACCGGTGCGGTGAGCGCCGGCTGGTGGATCACCACCCGGGCGCCCGGCAGGACGGCGCGCTTGCCGGGGGTGCCCGCCGCCAGCAGCACCGCGGCGGACGGACCGGCCTGCCCGAGGCAGGTCGTCGCCACGTCGCAGGCGACGTAGCGCATCGTGTCGTAGATCGCCGTCATGGCGGTGAAGGAGCCGCCGGGCGAGTTGACGTAGAGCTCGATGTCCCGGTCCGGTGCCTGGTGCTCCAGGTACATGAACTGCGCCATCACGTCGTTCGCGGAGGTCTCGTCGACCGGTGTCCCGAGGAAGACGATCCGCTCCTGGAGCAGCTTGGAGTACGGGTCCGACGTCCGGGTCCCGGAACTCGTGCGTTCGGTGAACTCGGGCAGGACATGGCGGGCGGACGGTCGGGTCATGACGAACCCCTCCTCGTGGCAGAGCCGTGTTCGGCTGCGCTCTCTCCGTAAAAAACGTACAGGACGTACGCTTTTCAGGAGTGGATTCGGCGGAACCGTAAGCTGGGGTCATGGCCTACGAGATTCCGGTGACGCAAGCCAGGGCTGAGCTCGCCGACCTGATCAACCGGGTGGTGTACGGCGGCGAGCGCGTCGTCGTGACGCGGCACGGCAAGCCTCTCGTCGCCCTCGTCTCCGCCTCCGACCTGGAGCGACTGGAAGAGGTCCAGGAGTCCCCGGAGGGTCGGGTGATCACCTCGGTCGCCGCGGTCCACGACCCGGCCGCCGCGCCACCCCGCGAGCACCAGCGCTTCGGCATTGCCGCGGAGCACCGGGGGCCGAACCCGTCCTAGGGCGGCCATGGGTCCGGGCGCGGGCATGCGGGAGGCCGCCGACGGCATCGGTACTCAATCGGTCGCAACCGGGTGAGCTGATCCAGCGGGACGCCTCGAGTTCGGCCGCGCCGCGGCGCACGGCAGGCGGCTGGACATCGCCGCCGGCACCGCCGTCCGGTTCTAGCCCGGCATCCCCGTCGACGTACCGCTGGTCCCCCTCGCGGACGCCCGTGTCGTCGTCGGTCTGCGTGGACCCCCCTTCGGCCTGAACGGGCGTCCTCGACCAGGAGCTGGCGTGCGGGCCCGGGGCGCCCGGCGGCTGGGACGGGCCCGCCGGGCCGGCGGGACACCGTGCGGTCGGTCGGTCGGCCGGCTGGTCGTCGTACGGCCCGGGTTCGCCACCGAACCGCCGGCGGCGCGCGCGTTCGAGGAGGGCGCGGCCGTCCTGCCGCTCGCCGGACCGGCCGCGCTGGTGACCGCCGTGGCACCGGCCGCGCCGTGGCTGCGGCGGCTGCTGGACAGGGTGCTGGCCTCGCTGGACCGAGGTTCCCGTCGGCGAGTCGGCCGGAGGGTCCGCCGATCGAACGCCTTTCTCCGTTTATCGGATTGGCAAAGAAGTAGCACTGGCTCTGTTCTCAGGAATCCCACAGCCGCGAGGATCCCCGTACTTGTCGCGAACACGTACGGGGAGGGCCACTTGAGCACGAGCAGCATGCGGCGCAGGACGACCGCGTTCGGCACGGCCGGAGCGCTGGTCACCGCCACGCTGATAGCCGGCGCCGTCTCGGCGCCCGCCGCGAGCGCCACCCCGGCCGACGGCCACGGGCACGCGCGGGGCTGGGACCGGGAGGCGCGCGGTGCCGCCATCGCCGCCGCCCGCGCCTCCCGGGCCGGCATCGACTGGCAGGACTGCGCCGCCGACTGGAACCTGCCGAAGCCCATCCAGTGCGGCTACGTCACGGTGCCGCTGGACTACGCCAAGCCGTTCGGCAAGCAGATCAAGCTCGCCGTCGACCGGATCGGCAACACCGGCGCCAAGAGCGAGCGCCAGGGCGCGCTCGTCTACAACCCCGGCGGCCCCGGCGCCTCCGGCCTGCGCTTCCCGGCCCGCGTCACGAGCAAGAGCGCGGTGTGGGCCAAGACGGCCAAGGCCTACGACTTCGTCGGCTTCGACCCGCGCGGCGTCGGCCATTCCGCGCCCATCTCCTGCGTCGACCCGCAGGAGTTCGTCAAGGCGCCCAAGGCCGACCCCGTGCCCGGCTCGGAGGCGGACAAGCTCGCCCAGCGCAAGCTCGCCCGCGAGTACGCCGAGGGCTGCCTCGAACGCAGCGGCGACATGCTCCCGCACATGACCACGCCGAACACCGCGCGCGACCTCGACGTCATCCGCGCCGCGCTCGGCGAGAAGAAGCTCAACTACCTCGGCGTCTCCTACGGCACCTACCTCGGCGCCGTCTACGGCACCCTCTTCCCGGGCCACGTCCGCCGCATGGTCGTCGACAGCGTCGTCAACCCGTCCCGCGACAAGATCTGGTACCAGGCCAACCTGGACCAGGACGTCGCCTTCGAGGGCCGCTGGAAGGACTGGCAGGACTGGGTGGCCGCGAACGACGCCGCCTACCACCTCGGCGACACCCGCGCCGAGGTCCAGGACCAGTGGCTGAAGCTGCGCGCCACCGCCGCGAAGGAGCCGCTGGGCGGCGTCGTCGGACCGGCCGAGCTGATCTCCTTCTTCCAGAGCGCCCCGTACTACGACTCCGCCTGGGCGCCGACCGCCGAGATCTTCAGCAAGTACGTCGCCGGTGACACCCAGGCCCTCGTCGACGCCGCCGCACCCGACCTGTCCGACACGGCGGGCAACGCCTCCGCGGAGAACGGCAACGCCGTCTACACGGCCGTCGAGTGCACCGACGCCAAGTGGCCCACCGACTGGAACACCTGGGACCGGGACAACACCCGGCTGCACCGCGACCACCCGTTCATGACCTGGGCCAACGCCTGGATGAACCTGCCCTGCGCCACCTGGCCGGTCAAGCAGCAGACCCCGCCGGACGTCAAGACCGGCAAGGGACTCCCGCCGGTGCTGATCGTCCAGTCCGAACGCGACGCGGCCACCCCGTACGAGGGCGCCGTCGAACTGCACCAGCGGTTCGAGGGCTCCCGGCTCATCACCGAGCGGGACGCCGGTTCGCACGGCGTCACCGGGCTGGTCAACCCGTGCGTCAACGACCGGGTCGACACCTACCTGCTCACCGGCAAGGTGGACGCCCGCGACGTGACCTGCGCGCCGCACGCCACGCCCACGCCGTAACCCGGCGGACGGACAGGGAGGGAGGGGGCGACCGGTCGGACCGGTCGCCCCCTCCCGGCAGGCCGCTACCGTCCGTCGGCCCAGGCGTCCTCCGCCGCGTAGTCGAAGAGGTCGCCGTACGCCCGGAACATCTTCGGGTACGCCTCCCGCCAGTCCCGCCCCGCCAGGGACTCCTCGATGAAGGCCACCGTCTCCGGCAGGGTGTCGGCGTACCGGGCCACCGGCCGGTAGCCCAACTCCTCCCGCGCCGCGCTCATGTCGCAGACCACCGGCGCGGGCACGCTCCACGGGGTGTCGCCCACGCCGTCCACCGGCGGGCCGTCCAGCAGCACGTTCTGCGTCTCGACACCCATCACCGCGTCGATCGCCGCCGCGATCTCCGCCACCGTCGGGGCGTCGGGGTCCACCGCGTTCAGGACGCGGGTGCCCGGCCGCGGGGCGGCCAGCCGGATCAGCTCCGCGATGTTGCGCACGCCCGCCGGGTGGAAGCGGCTCGCACCGCCGTACGCGAGCACGCGCCGGCGCCTGCCGTCGAGGTTGCGCTTGACGAAGTACAGCTCGCGCGGAGTCCGGCAGTACGGGCCGTGGATCGCGCCCGCCCGCAGCAGCGTCACCGGCAACCGGTCGCCCGCCGCGAGGAGTTCCCGCTCCAGCGCCGCCTTGCCGGTGCTGTAGGTGCCGTCGCCCGGGCGGACGGTGCGCTGCGTCTCCGGGAGCGGCACCGGGTACTCGGGGAAGCCGTCGGGCTCGGCCTGCGTGTCGAAGTTGCGGCCCTTGTCGTCCTCGTAGACCGAGACGCTGGAGATCACCACCGCCGACCCGACCCGCCCGGCGAGCGACACCAACTGCCGCGCCTCCCGCTCCCCGTAGGCCACCATGTCCACCAGGACGTCGCAGCCCTCGCCCACCGCCGCCGACAGCGCCGCGTCGTCCTCCCGGTCGGCCCGCGCCACCCGTACGTCCTGCGGCCACCCCGCGACCCGGTCGCCGCCCCGCGAGACCGCCGTCACCTCCCAGCCGTCCCGGGCCAGCGCGTCGACCGCCGCCCGTCCGATCTGTCCCGTCGCCCCGATCACCACTGCACGTGTCATACGGTGACGGTAGGCGTCCCGTCACCGGTCGGCCACGCTCTTCTGCCGACGGCAGACGACGGAACCCCGGGGCCCGATCTAGCGGTGCGGCAGCCGGGGGAACTTGCGGCCCTGCGCCGCCTTCTGGGCCTCCTCGGCCTTCACGTCGGCCGCGTACCGGTCCACGTACTCCTGACCGGACAAGGACAGGATCGCGTACACGATCTCGTCGGTGACGGCGCGCAGCACGGCCTTCTCGCCCTCCATGCCCGCGTAGCGGGAGAAGTCGAGGGGTTCGCCGAAGCGGATGACCACCGGGTGCACCTTCGGGATCTTCCGGCCCGGCGGCTGCGCCTCGAAGGTGCCGATCATCGCGCAGGGCACGACCGGTACCCCGGCCCTGAGCGCCATCACCGCGACGCCGACCTTGCCCTTGTAGAGCCGGCCGTCGTGCGAGCGGGTGCCCTCCGGGTAGATGCCGAGCAACTCGCCCCTGCCCAGCACGCCGAGCCCCTCGCGGATCGCGGCCTGCCCCGCCTCCTTGCCGGAGCGGTCCACGGGGATCTGCCCCGCGCTGCGGAAGAAGAACGCGGTCAGCCTGCCCTTGAGGCCCGGCCCGGTGAAGTACTCGGCCTTGGCGAGGAAGGTGATGCGGCGCTTGAGCACCGCGGGCATGAGGAAGTGGTCCGAGAAGGAGAGGTGGTTGCCCGCGACGATGGCCGCCCCCGAACCCGGCACATGGTCCAGGCCCTCGATCCGGGGACGGAAGACGACCCTCAGCAGCGGGCCCAGCAGTACGTACTTGAGCACGTAGTAGAACACGGTGTGACTCCCAGTTCTCCGGGCTCTCGGCCGGTCGTCCGCGACCGGTGATCGATCGTAGCCCGACCGCGCCGAAACCGGACGGGACCGGTTCGGCCGCTCTTCGGTCAACTTGATTGACGTGACACGCCGGCCTCCTCTGTGCTGTCCGGTGGCGGAAGGCGCGAAGCCCGGGTGGCGCACGGCCCGCGGCGGGGGCGCGACCGGGGGGAGGGCGGATGACCGGTGGACCGGCTCGGGCGGCCGGACCGGCTCGGGCGGCCGGGGCTCCGTGGGCGGAGTTCGGGCGGAAGTTGCGCGCCCTGCGCCGGGCGGCCGGGCTCACGCAGGTGCAACTCGGCCTGCGGGTGGGCTACCACCACTCCGCCGTGAGCAAACTCGAGGCGGGTCTGCGCGAGCCGCCCGTCGGCCTGGTGCGGAGGCTCGACGCGGTGCTGGAGACGGGCGGGGAGCTGGCCGCGATGGTCGCCGCGCCGCGCGAGGTACCCGGGCCGCCGGGCCGGTTCCCGGCCGACCCGGCGCTGTTCGCACCGCTGCCCGGCGCGGACGCTCCGGCGGGGCAGGGCGCGCCGGACGCCCGGCTGTGGC